>JACPPG010000029.1 GCA_016191115.1 Planctomycetia bacterium
AACTAAATAGCCAAGGGCGGCTATCGCCACAAGATCACTCGCAGCGAGCCGCAAATGTACCAACATCCCGGCTTCGCGCCTATCGCACCCTGCGCCCAACTCAACCCGCCACGACCCGACAGTGCCATTCGTGTCAGGAACTGTTCCTGACACCTTTTTGCACGTTTTTGCACGCGACCAGGCCCGCGCGGTTTTTGGCCACTTGGTATACTCGGTGCGGCCCGCGGTCGCGTCGCTTCGCGCCACCAACGCGGTGCTCGCGCCAAGCGTGCGCTGCGGTCGAGCACCACCGAGACAAGATGCGCAGCCTGTCAAAACTCGGTAACGGCTGGGCCGGAGAACTCGCCCTCGCAAAGCGCAGTTGGCGGCTGACGACAGCACGGGGGAACCGCGGCGCGACTTGGGGCGCGACACGGGCACACGAAAGGCGGCAAATGGTGATTCTGCCGCTGAATCCTCGGACAAAGCGCCTACGTGCATGCTCGTGCGCTTTTTGAGTGAGGCGGACGCGCGGCGATGCAATGTCAACGGCGCGAAAGAGTTACGACGCGGCTTTCGGCGACGCGCCTTTTGACGCCGCACGCAGGAGGCATCAGAAGCTAATGGCCGGCAAGCGCTTGCGGTCATGTTCCTCGCAACCCCCTGGTGTGGCGCTTGAGGATGCTGCCCTCGTGCCACCAGTCTCCGGTTCGCAGCGTGTCATCACCTTGAGCGAGACTGTCGCGAGAATGAGACGGCGTTGGCGCGATCTCGATTTCGCTCCCTAGTGGCCAGAACAGTCCTTTCCCTTTGCGGCCGCAGGGGTTACGGCGCGACCGCGATGCACGAGAAAACATGGCACGGCGGCTGCGTATATGGGCACGCAGGAAGACGGGACCACTTAACAATTCCCGTCGCAGCCCCGCTTGAAGGAGAGAGGACCCATGAAACGCGTCGTGCTGACCCTCGTCGCGGCGAGCGTGATTTTCGCCGCCGCCAGTTTTGCCGCACCCAGCAAAGCCCAGGCCGACCCAGGCTACTTCAGCTTCTCAGTCGGTGGGCCGGGCTACTATGGCTCGACGGCCTTCGGTGGAGTGCCCTACGGATATGGCGTGCCCGTGGTGCCGCAGCCGTACGTCTACGGCGCCTACCCGTACAGCGTCGGTCCGTATCCTCGCGGCGCGTACTACGGTGGCTTCTATGGCCACGCCGGGTATGGCCACCACAGCTACCACGGCCACCACGGACACGGAGGGCACCATTAGGCGCCGTTTGTGTGGCGCCAATGGCGGAGCCGGATAGCGCAGGGCCGTTCATAGATTTAAGCTGGACGTCGGCGCACCGGCGGGAAAGTGGGACAGGCACCGAGACGCAACGTTGGTCTGAAAGGGCTTGCGCTGTTTATGCTCGGAGCCAGTCCCATTTTCCCGCCTCGCCATTTTGAAAAACAGAATGACCCTGCCGGATAGCGATGGGTTTCGATGTTTGCCGCGCGCTGTTGCGGCGTCACGGAAGGATCGACCATGTCCGCCACGAGCTTGTTGGTCGCGATCGTCATCGCGGCGCTGTTGACCGACTGGATGGGAGCGGCTGACCGGCCGGTCCACTCGAATTGACCCGCGCTGGGCGCGTCGCGAGCTTGCAGCGACACGCTCCGGGGGCGGCGGCTCAAAAAAACAGTCCGGGAGGCCCGCCTATGGCGAGCCGTCACCGGACTGTACCCTCCTGGGAATGCGCACCGACTGTTTTCACCGCCACGTGTTGGGGGGGCGGAGGCGCGCCTTGCCGGGAGTTCGTTTGCCCGCTTGCTGTGGTCTGCTATCGCGGCCCTGGGCGGTTCGCCCGCCGCCGACGGAATGCCGACAACGAAGACGATATCGGCTGGCGAAGGGGTTGGGGGTTAGGGATTGGGGGTTGGTGAAGGTTGGCGGCCCCGGTGTGTCGATGGTCCCATGGCGGCCACTCAGCCTCGCCGCCGCCAACGAGTCGCGGTTGACCTTGACAGAAGGCGGCAACAGGCGTCTGATTCTCCGCTTCTCCGCTCTTCACGGTCCGCGGGCGCCCGGCACGACCTACGCAGCGGCAACACGAGCGGCCATCATTATTTACACCATCGGTGAGTCTATGCCCAAGGCCCGGAAGCGGTCGCTATCGCAGATGATCGATCTGCCGTTTTTGATCGCCGCCTTGCTGACCGCGGCCTTCTATTGGCTGGTGACGCAGGAAGCGATGA
This sequence comes from Planctomycetia bacterium, assembly GCA_016191115.1. Classification (GTDB taxonomy): domain Bacteria; phylum Planctomycetota; class Planctomycetia; order Pirellulales; family JACPPG01; genus JACPPG01. The sequence goes on from JACPPG010000029.1 coordinate 2,213, forward strand.
AGGGCACGCTACTGCATCGCTACACGACCGAGCACCTGGTCGAGTACGTGATCGTGGCGTTTTTCATCTGGGGGCTGTGCGACGTGGCCTGCCGCGCCCTGACCTTCCCCCGCGAGATGCTGGCGCTGCGGCACGATTGGCTGCCGGCGCGGACCGCGCGCGAGCCGGTCGCCCGCGCCGCCGTCCTTCTTGTGCACTTGCAAAAAAAGCCGGCCTGGCTGCGCGAGTCGCGGATCGGACAACGGTTGCTGCAGGCGGTCGCGCACCTGCAGGAAAAAGGCTCGGCCGACCAGTTCGCCGACTACCTGCACTCATTGGCCGACCAGGACGACGAACGGACGCACGCCAACTACGGACTGATCCGGTTTATCTGCTGGGTGACGCCGGTGTTGGGGTTTTTGGGGACCGTGCTCCATTTCGGCACGGCCCTGGGCGGGCTTTCGGTCGAGGAAATCGGCGAAAAGCTACCCACCGTCGTCGGCGAGATGGGCACGGCTTTCAACACGACCACGGTCGCCTTGACCGCCGCGACCACGATGATGTTCTGCTTGTTTCTCTGCGAGCGGACCGAGCGCGACATGGTCCACACGATCGACAGGCGCACCGAGCGCGAGCTCTTGAACCGGTTCGAGGCGGCCGACGTCAGCCTGGCCCCCTTCCTCAACGCCCTGCAGGCCGCCAGCCAGGCAAACCTGCAAGCCATGGATGCCACCATCCAGCGGCAAATGGAAATCTGGGCGGGCGCCGCGGGCGATCTGCAGCGGCAGGCCGACGAGCGCGAGCGGTGGCAAGCGCAGCTTTGGCAGGACGCTTTGGAAAAGGTGGGCGAGCGGTTCGAGGCCAATGACGAAAAGCGCGAGCGCCGGCTCCTCGACGTGCTTAACGCCATGCAGGCCGAGCGCCGCGAGCATCAACAGCAACTGCAACTGACCGCGGAGCAAGTGGCCGGCTTGCAAGCTAACTTTGCCGAAATGGTGCAGGCGCTCACCAGCGTCGTCCGCACCAAGCAAGAGATCGTCGAGCTGCAGTCGGTGCTGGCGGACAACCTGCGCGTGCTCCGCGAGACGCAGCAGATCGACCAGGCCCTGCACGGCCTGACGGCCGCCATCCACCTGCTCACCGCGCGGCAGCAGCCGCCGGCCGGCGGCGCGTCGCGGGCCGCCTGAATAGGACGGCGCTGCGATGATTCCGCGACAGACGCCGGCGGCCTACGCGTGCTGCCGAGGTCCCTTCGCGGCCACTAGGCGGATGTCGACCCGCTTGTTCAAGGCCGCGGCGATGCGGTTCAACATCGTCAGCGAGTGCCCGTCGTAGTCGGCGTTCTCCAGCCGAGCGATCACCGATTGCTTGGTGCCGACGAGCCGAGCGAGCTCTTTTTGGGTCAGTTCCGCTTTGTTTCTGGCGTCGTAGATCATTCTTGCGACGCGAGCGTTGATTGCTTCTTCCGCAATGAGGCCGCGCAATTGTCGGTCATGGCCGATCATGCGATCGATGATTCTCAAGGCATCTTTGGTTTTGGCCATTGGGGATATCCTCTCGCTGTAAACTTGCCAGATTTCCCCGCCTCGGCAAACCCCGCCGTGTCCTTGCGATTGGCGCTAGCGGCTCGAACCGGTACGGTATCCGCCCCTCTGGCCGGGGCACAACCGCTGGCCCGGGACTTTTGCTAACCGACCCTACCGGTTAGGTCGATTTTACCGACAGGGGACTTTCCCGCCCGCGACCGCTCCGGGCGCCACTCTCGAAACAGGTCAAGGCTGCATGAGACGCAGGCGCGCGAGACCGCAAGCAGGGCGTTCCTCGCTCTTCTCGTTTCTGGACGGGATGCTTTGCACGATGGGCGCGCTGATCGTCGTGCTCACGGCGATCGCCCGCGGCGCGCGCTTTAGCAGCACCGCCCAGGCGCCCGAGGTGGCCGCTAGCATTGAGGAACTCGAGGAACAGCGATCGTCGCTCGAATGGCGCGGCAAGTTGCTGGCCATGTCGCGGGATAAAACGCGGGCCCAGCTCCAGGACCGCCGGTTCGAGCTGGCGCACATCGAGGAGCATACGCGCCGTCTGCAGGCCGAATTGGCCGAAGTCGAGGCCGCCGAGAAGGCGCTCGCCAATCGGACGGGCGACAAGGCACGTGACTCACTGCGGCAAGAGGTGGAGCGACTCGCCGCTCAGGTCTCGCGCGCGGAAGAGGATCTCGTCAAGTCGCGTGTCGCCGCCCAGGCACGCCGCCCGTCTTACGCCGTCGTGCCGTACACCGGGCCCAACGGGACCGAGCGCCGCCCGCTCTACATCGAGTGCAGCGGCGATCGCATCATCCTGCAGCCGGAACAGATTGAACTCGTGGCCGATGACTTCGTCGGGCCGATGGGCCCGGGGAACCCGCTCGCGGCCGCGCTACGCGCCCAGCGCGAGTATTTGACGCGCCATCACAACACCAACTTGGGCGAGGATGGGGAGCCCTACCCGCTGCTGTTGGTCCGGCCGGACGGCATCGAGGCGTACTACGCCGCGCGCGAGGCGATGTCGTCGTGGGGTTCGGAGTTCGGGTACGAGCTGGTGGATCAGGATTGGAAGTTGGAGTTCCCGCCTCCCAATCCCGCCCTGGCTGCGCTGACGCGCACGGCCGTGGCCGAAGCCCGCGAGCGGCAGCAGCTTTTGGCCTTGGCGGCGCCGCGATGGGCTGGCGAGCGCGAGTGGTATCGCGTGACGCCCCGCCGCGGCGGCGGCGTCGTTCGCGACCCGGGCCCCGGCGGCGATGGCGACGGCGGATACGGCGGTGAAAATGGACCGCGACGCGGCGGTCACGCGGCAGGCGGCTCCCTCGCACAAGGGGGCGGCTACGGACAGCACCGCTACGGTGGCTATGGGCGCGGAGGCAATGGGCGATCGGAACGGGGCGGCACAGGTCGCGGCAGAACCGGCTACGGATCGGGCACAGCAGGTGGCACCGGCGGGACGGGGAGTGGCGCGGCAGCCGACGACGACGACGCTGCCCTGGCCAGCGTCTACGGCGCGGCGGCCGGACAATCGGGTATTCCGGACGCTGTCGCAGGTGGCGGCCCGGGCGGCTCATCCACCGATCCCCGACTCGGCACGGCCGGCGCGACCGGTCAACGGGCGGACCACGTCCTCGCAGCCGGCGGTGGCGACCCGGCCGGGACTGCAGCCGGCCAATTCGCCGCAAGCCCAGGCGGAAGTGCGGGCCAATTCAGTGCGAGTCCGGGCGGAAACGCCGCCGGCCAATTTGCGGCCGGGCCAGCCGCGCCCGCTGCCGGACGGTTGACGGCCGGCCCGGGCGGCAACTCGTTGCGACCCGGCGACGCGGGTGCATCCCGAAACGAGGGCGGCGCGCAAACGGGATCGGAGGGCGATTCACGCCAGGGCTATGCGGGTGGAGAGGCGCGCGGCCAAGCGGCGACGGGTCCTGCCGGGGCGCGGGGCGCGTCGGCGTCGCCCAGTGGCGGCGGCGCAGGCGCGAACGCTACCCGCGGCTCACCGGCCGCGAGTCAGATGGCGGCCAACGGGGCGGCCGGCGGGTCATCGGCCTCCGTGCAGCTTGGCGATCCAGGCGCCGGCGCGCCAGGGTCGGTCTCAACCGCATCGGTCAGTTTGGCGCGGAGCCGTGGGAAGGATTGGAGCCTGCCGGAGGAGGCCCGGCACTCGGTCCCGATTACGCGGCCCGTGCGAGTGGAGTGCCGCGCGGACAAGTTGGTTCTGCGACCGGAACAGAGCGGCGCGCAAAAGACGAAGGAAATCCCGCTCGCTGCGCGAACGGAAGATTCCGTCGAAGAACTGGTTGGAGCGGTCCGGGACCAGGTCGAAACGTGGGGCCCCGCCGGACGCGGCATGTATTGGCAGCCGACCCTGTCGGTGCAGGTCGCCCCAGGAGGCGCCGGGCGGTTCGCCGATCTGCAGACGCTCATGGCCGATAGCGGGCTCGACGTGCGGCTCGTCACGCCGCCGACCCAGGCCGCGCCGAAGCGCAAATCGGGGCTCAGGTAGTTTTCGCCCGCTTTCAAAGACCATTCATCGGCGCCGCGCCCGGTGGCTCGATGAACGCAATCGCAACCGAAGACCAGCTCGAATGCCACGCCAAGCGCAAAGCGAAGAAGACGCCTTTGGCAGTGACTCCTTTCTGGACGTCATTGCCAACATCGTCGGCATCCTGATCGTGCTCGTCGTGGTCACAGGTTTGCGCAGCCAGCACGCGCCGCGGGAGGAATCCGCCGCCACGAAGGAAGCCAAAGCGGCGCTTGCGCAGGCGCAAAGCACGACCGGGGCTCTCCACCGCGACGTGCTGGCGATCGAGGCCGAGATGCAGCGCGTCGCGGCCACCGCCGCCGGACGCTACGAGGAGCGGGCGGTCCTCGCCCAAGACGTCGCCCAGCGGCAGCACGAACTCGACAAGAAACGGCGGTCGATGACCGCCGCCTCGCGCGAGCAATTCGATCTGGAGCGGGCCGTCGCCACGGCCAAGGAGAGTCTCGACCGACTCGCGCGCGAGAAGACCGAACTCGATTCCGGCGGCTCCGAGCGAATCGAAGTCACCGCCTACCCGACTCCCATCAGCTCGACGGTCTACGGCAAAGAAGTGCACTTTCAATTGAAGGGGGGCCGGGCCGCGCCCATCCCGCTCGACGAGCTGTTGGAGAAGTTCAAGCATCAGGCGCAACAGAAGGTCTATCGCCTCCGCGATCAACCGGAGTTCTCCGACGCGGTCGGGCCAGTCGACGGCTTCCGCCTGCGGTACGTCGTCGAGCGGGTCGATGTGTCGGTGGAAACGCAGATGCAGACGGGCCAGGGCGGCAGCTACGCGCAGTTGCGGCAATTCACCGTCATCCCGATGACGAGCGATCTGGGCGAGCCGGCCGCCGAGGCGCTCTCCGAGCAGTCGCGCTTCCGCACCACGCTCGTCGGGCGCGACCCCAAGCGGACGACCGTTACTTTGTGGACGTACCCTGACAGTTTCCCCTTGTTTCGCGAGCTGCGCAAAGAGCTGCACCGGCAGGGTTACAGCGTGGCCGGGCGGCCGCTGGAGGACGGGCAGCCCATCGGCGGATCGCCCCACGGCAGCAAGTCGGCCGCGCAGTAGCGAGGGGGGCGAGCCGCAGTTGCTTCATGCGTCGCGCGTTGCTTCCGCGATCCCGTGTTCGACCGCGGCCAGGATGCGATCCAATTCCGCCAGCGTGATCGCTAGGGGGGGCATGATCACGATCACGTTGCCTAGAGGCCGCAGCAGCACTCCTTCGTCCCGCGCGACGCGGCACACTTGCGCGCCGCGCTGCTGGTGCCACGGATATGGCTCTTTCGTCGCGGGATCTTGCACCAGCTCGATGCCGGCGATCAAGCCGCACTGCCGGACGTCGCCCACGTGCGGATAGTCGGCGATCCGTGCCAAATGTTCGGCGAGGCGGTCGATCTTGGGACGCATGTTCGCGAGCACGTGCTCTTCGTCAAACACCGCCAGCGAAGCGAGCGCCGCGGCGGCCGCGAGCGGGTTCCCGCCGTACGTGTGGCCGTGAAAGAACTGCCGGTTCTCGGCGTAAGTGCCCAGAAACGCCCGCCACACTTCGGTCGTGGCCAAGGTGGCCGCCAGCGGCAAGTAGCCGCCGGTGAGCCCCTTGCCCAGGCACAGGAAATCGGGCGCCACGTCTTCATGCTCGCAGGCGAACATCCGGCCCGTGCGGCCGCAGCCGACCGCCACCTCGTCGGCGATTAAGAGCACGTCGTACCGCCGCGTCAGCTCGCGCAGGCCGCGCAAATAGCCGCGGGGGTGCACGAGCATGCCGGCCGCCGCCTGCACCAAGGGCTCCATGACCAGCGCCGCGATCTCGTCATGATGCTGTTCAAGGACCCGTTCAACGAGTGCTAGATAATGATCGGCCAGCCGGTCCGGCGGCACGCCGGCGGGCCCGCGATAAACGAGCGGCGCCGGCACGCGAACCACGTCGAACAGTAGCGGCTCGAACATCGCGTGGAATCGCTCGACGCCCCCCACGCTGACGCTTCCTAGCGTGTCGCCGTGGTACGCGTCGGCCAGGGCCAGGTATTTGGTCTTATCGGGCCGCGGGTCTTTGCGCTGCCGGTAGTATTGAAAGGCCATCTTCAGCGCCACTTCCACGCTCGACGATCCATCGCCGGAGAAGAACACGTGATTCAAGCTAGCCGGCGCCAGCTCGACGAGCCGCCGGGCCAGCCGAACGGTGGTCGGGTTCGACGCGCCCAGCGACGTCGTGTGCGCCACGAGCGCCAATTGCTCGCGAATCGCGGCGTCGATCCGTGGATGGCAGTGACCGTGGATGTTGCACCACAGGCTGCTTACACCGTCGAGGTATGCGCGTCCATCGACATCGACCAGCGTGCAGCCGTGGGCCCGCTCGATCAAGAGCGGTTCGTACTCAGCCATCTGGGTGAAGGCGTGCCAGACGTGCTCGCGGTCCCACCGCTCGAGCTCTTGCCGCGACGGCGTGGTGGTTTGACTGTCAGTCACGCGCGCGTTCGGCCACAGGCCGCCTACCACTCGATCGTCACCTGGGTTCCGACGCGAACGCCCAGCATGGCCGCGGCGCTATCGCCGACGATGGCCAATTCCAAATAGCCGCTCGAGCCGACGAGCGCCATCAGGGTCATGTCCGGCTGGTCGCCGTAGGCGCGGAAGATGCCCTGTGTCTCGTGCTCGTCGCACAGGATTTGCACGCGCTCGTCGGTCGGCGCGCCCGCGAGCATGGCGGCCGTGACGTCGGTCACCAGGTTGCCGAACGAATCGATCGAGCGGACCGTTCCTTCGATTCTGTTGGGCAAGATCCGCACCTCCGCCGTCGCCAGTTGCACCAGCCCGAACCGTCTCGTGCCCAATTCGTCCGTATCGAGCCCGAGGCTGATCCGCGCGGCCACGGGCGCCATGATGTCGCGACCGTGAAACGTGCTTGAGACGCGCGGCTGCCAGAACTTCGGCTCGGTCAAGGCCACTATTCTAGAGGGAGGCGTACGGGCCGCCAAGCGACTCAAAAGCCCGTTGTCGGGCGCGATGTAGTGCCGTCCGGCGATCTCGGCATAGACGATCGTGCGCTCCGTCCCCACGCCGGGATCGACCACGGCGACGTGGATCGAGCCGGCGGGAAAACTGTCCGCGACCTCGGCCAACACCCACGCGCCGCGCGCCACGTCCTGGGGCGGAACCGCGTGCGTGATATCGACGATCACCGCCGCCGCGTTGAGCGACAGGATCACGCCCTTCATCTCGGCGACGTACGGGCTATCGGTCCCGAAATCGGTGAGCAGCGTGATGATCGAACGGCGCGGGTCGCTCATGATGGAAGTCAACAAGGCGCGCCACCCGATCACCCTCGGCTTCGTCGCGCGCCTGCCAGGCACGCCAGGGAGCCGGCAAGCGCCAAGAGCAGCGCCGAAGGCTCGGGCACGGCTACGCCCCCTGCGCCGTTGCCGCCCGTAAGGAGCCAATTGGCGGCGATCTTCTGCACGTCCGAGATGTCCACCAGCCCGTCCTGGTTCGTGTCGCCCAAGGGTCCGGCCGCCAGCCAGTGGGAGGCGACCATCTGGACGTCGCTAATATCGACGATGCGGTCGCCGTTGGCGTCACCCGCCAGGGGCAGGATGATGTACTTCGCGTAGTTCAAGTTCGACGTTTCGCCCGTGTAGCCGGCCACCCCCGCGTCGGTCAGGATCTGCTGATCGCTCAAGAGCGGGATGTTGGCGCCGTAGCCGAGATTGACGGCCTCGATCATCAAGTTCGCGAAAAAGCCGTTGCCGACCGCGCCGGGGTGGATCGCATCCTGAAAAAAGTGCGTCGGGTCGGAACTGGGAGTCACGAGATCGATCGTGACGCCGCCCACGACAAATGGGGCACCGGCGTTCAAGTCGCGCAACGACGTCGATACGTCGACGAAGGGCAGCCAGCGCGAGAGGACCATGGGCTGCTGGGTCGCGTTCATCTGGTTGACGGCGGCAGTTCCACGCTGCTGCTCGATGGGCATGTCGAAAAGCGCGCGGCCGCCGGGCGTCAGCAGCAGATCCGGCAAACCGGAGACGATCATACCGGTCGGGCGGGCGGCGAGCACGGTGTCGGTGGCGGTTTGAATGTTGGCCACGACGCCGTTAATGAAGTCGGTGAGCGGCTGGCCGGTGAGGTTGCCATTGGCGATGCTCGTGGCCTTGGCGTTGAAGTCATTGGCGCCGATGAACAGATACGCCAGGTCGACGTTGCCGGCCGTCACCAGGCTGGCTACTTGGGTGTGCTGGCCCTGCTGCAACAGGGTAACGCTCGTGGCGCCGCCGACCGCGACGTTGTAAGGATTGCCGGCGCCGCCGAAATTAAGGCTACGATCGGTGGCCAGGTACGGCACCCAACTGCCTGTGTATGTGTCGCCCGCACTTTCACTGGCGCCCATAGCGGCGTAGCCGGCGATCGGGTCGGCTTTAGCCACACCGGCCAAGGACAGAACAGAGCCCACAAGGACCAGGGCGCACAGGCGAGGGATCATCGGAAGCGCTCAATGGGTTGACGGAGTAGACAGTAGATGTGGTGCCCCGGCGCCCCCCCGCGGACTTCCAGCCGCGCCTGTAGCCTACGCTGCCGCCCCGGTGCAGGCAATGATGCGTACGATCCTGCGTGGTCGTGCCGCGCCCATTATCCGTTGGCCGCCGACCACACTAGCGCGTCCAGGTCCACGTTCCCGCCGCTGAGGATCACCCCCACGTTACGGCCGGCGAAGCGCGCGCCGCCGGCCAGGAGCACGGCCACCGGCACCGCGGCCGAGGGCTCGATAATGATCTTCATCCGCTCCCAGACGTGCCGCATTGCCATCAGCGTGCTCGCGTCGTCCACGGTGATGATCTCCTCCACCAAGCGCCGGATGATGGCGAAGGTCAGTTCGCCAAGCGACGTCCGCAGCCCGTCGGCGATCGTTTGCGGGTTCTCGCTGGGCAGGATGCGACCGGCGCCGATCGAGCGGCGGGCGTCGTCGGCCCCGGCCGGCTCAGCCGCCAGGACGCGAGCCCGCGTGGAAAGGGCCCGCGCGGCGATGGCCGTGCCGCTTGTGAGCCCGCCGCCGCCAACCGGCGTAAGCACCACGTCCAGGTCCGGCACGTCAGCCAATAGCTCGAGTGCCGCCGTGCCCTGGCCGGCGATAATCCGTGCGTCGTCGTAAGGATGAATGAAAACGCCGCCGGTTCGCGCGACGACTTCCGCGGCCGTCTGTTCCCGCGCCCGGACCGTCGGCGCGCAGGTCACGATCTCGGCACCGTAGCCGGCCACGGCCGCCCGCTTCACCGCCGGGGCGCCCTCGGGCATGACGATCGTCGCTTTGATCGAGCGCATCCGCGCCGCGAGCGCGAGCGCCTGGGCGTGATTGCCAGATGAGTGGGTCACGACGCCGCGCCGGGCTTCTTCTTCCGGAAGCGACAGGACGGCGTTGGCGGCCCCGCGGAACTTGAAAGCGCCGGCCTTTTGAAAGTTCTCACACTTGAAATACACTTGCGCCCCGGTCCGTTCGTCGAAGAACTTCGATCGCAGAACCGGCGTGCGATGGGCCACCGGCGCGATCCGCGCTGCAGCCTGGCGGATCGCGTCGATATCGGGCAGTTCAGGCGTAGCCATATGCGTGTCGCGATCGCCCCCCTCACCCCGGCCCACTCCCGCCAGGGGAGAGGGAGGCGCGTTTCGTTTTCGGCTCAGGCAGGGCCACCTGAATGTCGTCGCCCACGACGCGGACTTCGAATCGATCGATCTTCAGCTTGGGATTGTCGCACCACGTGCCGTCGCACACGCGAAAGCGCCAGGCATGCCAAGGGCAAGTCACCACCCCCTCGTGCACCGCGCCCGCCCCCAGCGATGCGCCCATGTGCGGGCAGAGATCGTCGATCGCGAAGTATTCGCCGCCCGCGTTGAATATGGCCACCAGGCGTCCATTGACGGCGAACGTGTCTCCCTTCCCCTCGGGGATGGCGCCCACTTTGGCGACGGTCACGAATTCCGGCATCGAGGCATCCGCGCGCGAGGGTGCGACAAACCATTTCCCAATCGGCCGTGAGCAGTTTATTCTAGCCGGTCAGCGGCGCGTAGGGGCCGCGGCACGACCCTGGGTGCCATGGCCCACGGAGGTACTCCGACGTGGCCATGTTCTCTGTGGGTCTGCATGCCCACGGCGAGCGTGGGCATGGCATCCGGCACAAGTGAGAGGAACACACACCAAAGGGACCGATGAAAACCAACCCTGTTAAACGCAAGCTTCGCGAGGGGAAACCCAGCTTCGGCACGTGGCTGTCGCTGGGGGACCTTTTCGCCACGCGGATCATGGCCCGTACCGGCTTCGACTGGCTGACCTTGGACCTGGAGCATTCGCCGATCGACTGGTCGCAGGCGGCCATGATCTTCGCCGCGATCGCCGACGCGGGCTGCGTCCCCTTGGCCCGCGTCCCCAAGGGAAACCACGACTACATCAAGCGGGTGCTCGACGGCGGGGCCTGGGGGATCGTCGTGCCGATGGTCGACACGGTCGAGCAGGCGCAGATCGCGATCCGCGCGGCCAAGTATCCGCCGGTGGGCAATCGCAGCCTGGGGGGTGGCATGCACAACCTGAACTTCGACGCGTCGGTCGGCGAATACTTCAGCCGCGCCAACGACGAAATCCTGGTCGTCCTGCAAACCGAAAGCCCCACGGGCGTGGCCAATGCCGAGCAGATCTACGCCCTGCCCGGCGTCGATGCCATCTTCGTCGGCCCGGTGGACCTGCGGGCGAACATGCGCTCCGCCGACGGCCGGGAAGCGAGCGACGCGGAGTTCGAGGCGATGATCCAGCGGGTGATCGCGGCCGGCAAGAAGACCGGCACCGCCACCGGCATGCACACGATGGAGCCGGGCGTGGCGCTCGAGCGGGCGAAGCAAGGGATGCAGTTCATCGCGGTCGGAAGCGAGCTGCGGATGATGACGCAGCGCGCGCAAGAAGTGGCCGCGGCCGTGAATCCATCGGCCGGCGACAAGGGCCTGGCCAGGTACTGAACGGAGAGAGAATGTCGAATGTCTAAATTCAAATGTCTAAAGAAATCTGAAGGACGAAATCCGAATGTCGAGGTCTCGGATTTCGGCACTTGAATTTCGTGCTTCTTTTGACATTCGGATTTAGGTAACTCTTTAGCCGTGTGAAGTTGATCTTGGTGAAATTGGGCTGGTGTTTTATGACGATGGGCATTGATCAGTGGCATGGATGCCGAACGCATGTCTGTCGCTACGTTGCCGGATTTGGGACCGCGGCTGACCGCCGAA
>JACPPG010000064.1 GCA_016191115.1 Planctomycetia bacterium
TTCGGCGGTCAGCCGCGGTCCCAAATCCGGCAACGTAGCGACAGACATGCGTTCGGCATCCATGCCACTGATCAATGCCCATCGTCATAAAACACCAGCCCAATTTCACCAAGATCAACTTCACACGGCTAAAGAGTTACACGATTTTCAATTCCTCCGCAGGACGTTGGCCCGAAAAATGTGCCTGACCCCCTCTCCCAGGACTTTGCAGTTGTCCTGAGCCCCGCGAGCAAGAGTGAGCTCGATGTTGCACCGCGAACCCCAAAGCGCCTGGCGAGACCGCGTCGGCGACGTGGCCGCTTGGAACCAGTGGCCCGTCAGCTTGCAGAAGCAAGCGATGCGGACGTTCCTGGCGGCGCTTGCGCGGTTGATCACCGGCGCCAGCGTTCGCTGGGTCGACTGCCAGCCCGACACCTGTCAGCGCGTGTACTTTGCCAATCACACCAGCCATCTCGACGCTTTGATCCTGTGGGCCTCGCTGCCGGCGCGGGTCCGCAACCTGACGCGCCCCGTGGCGGCCAAGGACTATTGGGAGAAGGGCTGGGTCCGCCGCTACCTGGCCATGCAAGTGTTCGACGCCCTGCTGATCGATCGCAAGGAAATCAAGGTGCATCAAAGCCCCGTGGACCTGATGCTCAAGGCGATCGGCGACCGGCAATCGCTCATTGTCTTCCCCGAGGGACACCGCAACACGGGCTCGGACTTGGACGAGTTCAAAAGCGGCCTCTACTATCTGGCCAAAAAGCGCCCCGACCTGGAGCTTGTGCCGGTGCACATCGACAACGTGAATCGCGTGTTGCCTCGCGGTGAGTTCCTGCCCGTGCCGCTGTTGAGCTGTATCACCTTCGGTCAGCCGATGTGGTTGGAGGCTCAGGAGCCCAAGGTCGATTTTCTGCGCCGTGCGCGAGACGCCGTCCGCCGCTTGAAGGACGTATGAGCCTGATCAACGATCCCAGCACGCTCGGGCTCATCGGCGCCATCGTGGGCCTTTTGGGGCTGGCCACCGGCACCGGCCAGATTTTGAAGCGCCAGACCGATCCGCGGTTCGATCCGGCCGTCATCGAGCAATTCAACCACCGGGTCCGGGCCTGGTGGCTATTGCTCTCGGTGCTGGCTGCCGCCTTCCTGCTCGGTCAGACGGCCACGGTGGTGTTGTTCGGCCTCTTGTCGTTCTGGGCGCTTCGCGAGTTCATCACGCTCACGCCCACCCGCGCCGCCGACCACCGGGCGCTGTTCTGGGTGTTCGTCCTGTTTACGCCCTTGCAATACGTGCTGGTGGGGATGAATTGGTATGGGCTGTACACGATCCTCATCCCGGTGTACGCGTTTCTCTTCGTTCCGGTGCGAGTGGCGCTAGCGGGCGACTACAAGCGATATTTAGAGCGCTGCGCCAAGATTCAGTCTGGCCTGATGATCTGCGTGTACTGCTTGAGTCACGCCCCGGCCCTATTGAATCTGGCGCGGCCCGTCCCCAGTGGCGCCACCGCCGCGGACGTGTCGGCACAAAACGCCGGGCTGCTATTGTTCTTCATCGTCGTGGTGACGATGGGAGACGCGTTTCACTACGCGGCCGAGCAGCTTGTCGGCCGGCGGATCATCGCGCCGGCCATCAGCGCCAACCGGACGTGGGAGGGTTTTCTGGCGGCCGTCGGCTGCGGGACCCTATTCGGCGCCGCCCTGTGGTGGGCCACGCCCTTCAACCCGTGGGCGGCCGCCGGAATGTCGCTTTTGATCACAACGATGGGCTTTTGCGGCGGCCTGGTGATGTCGGCCATCAAGCGCGATCGCGGCGTGCAAGACTACGGCACGCTGGTCGTAGGGCACGGGGGCGTGCTCGATCGTATCGACTCGGTCTGCTTCGCAGCGCCCGTGTTTTTCCACGTCACACAGTACGTGCTTCAGTATCTGTGAGGCCGTGGGGCGACGTTTCACTCGGCCGCAGCCGGTTGCCCGTTGCGCACGGCGTAGACCGAGCCCTCCGCCGCGCGACGATCCTGTGCCTGTGCGGGGGGCGCGGCCGTGGCCGGCGGGTTGGCGCGATCCCACTCGAGGAGGACCTGCCGCGATGGATCGGTCGAAGCCGACTGTGGCGCGGCATCGCCGGTGGGCGACGAAGCCACGGCGCCATGGGCCGACGGCGGATCGTCCGATTCAGGTCCCGGCAAGACCTGCCGCTCCCGCGCGGTCGGTGGCTGCCAGGCCGCCGGCGGGCTCGACGAATCGGCTGCCATCGCCAGCGCGCCCTCCGCTCCTAGTTGCTCGCGACGTGGCTTGGGTGTTACCGGCACCAGGTTGCCCGCCAGGTTCGTCGGCTCGTCGGCGCTCTGGCCGCGGTAGATCAAGTTCGGTTGCGGTCGCTCGCGCCGGGGACCCTGCGCCAGTAGCGTGGATGGCTTGGGATCGGCGGTCGGCGATTGGATCGCCGGGCTTCCCTTCTTCACCCAGTCCAGCCATGAGTTTTGCAGTTCGCCAAGGCTGGCGTAGCCGTAGCTCTGCTTCGTGGCCTGCGGCCATTGCTCCCCCTGCAGGCCTGCGGCGACAAAGTTCAGGAATTTCTGGCGTCCTCCCTGCTGAATCAGAAACGACGCCAGCGAGTGACCCTGCGCGTACAGCGGCAGCACGTCGTGCGGATACTCCTTCATCGCGAACATCGACTGAAAGGGAATGCCGCGCCCCGTGCGCAAGAACGAAATCAGCATCTGCTGCTGCTTATTCCGTTCGCTGGCATGTTCCACCGTCGTGCAAGCGCCTTCGTCGGCCCAGCGGGGCAGCGGCCGGCGGAAGTACGTTGCGAAGACGGTGTGCGTGACTTCATGGGGCAGCACGGAATCGAGAACTCGCTCTTGCGATCCCTGGATCTGCATCTGCCAGCCGTACACCGTGCCGGCGTCGAACATGAAGCTAGTGGCCCCGCCCGCGCCGATTCGTTCACCAACTTGTGCCGTGATGGGGCACGGCTGCGGCCAGTCGGCCAGTGGCTTGCCGAGCCACAAGACGGCCAAGTCGTGTCGATACTGCTCGGCCTGCTTGCCGATCCGCGTGGCCAGCTCAGGGGTGGGGGCGTTGACGATGAAATTGCGCGTGCGGTAGCCGGCGGCTGCGCAGTAGGCAGTAGGCGGCAGGCAGTAGGCGGCCAAAAACAGAACGGCCGCGCGGGCCAGACGAGCATCCATGCTCTCTCTCCTCAATGGTCACGTTCCACTTTGCCGCGCATCGGCGGGTCCCTGCGGCAAAGGCGGTCGGCCGACAAAGCAACTTCTGAGCCGGAAACTCGGATCGACCGATCGTGACGGGGTGCGGTTTCGATGGAAAGCGTTACGACGTTGGCAGGTTAGACGTGACTAGACGCGATGAGGTCGGGGCGTTCCGCCCGGCGCACCACGTGGTAAAGTTTGCAAAATCTACCCAAATTGCCGCTCGACTCCTATAGCGGTTTCAGTCGCCCGTTTGCTAGCAACCGTCCGCATTGGCGCCGGCGCCCGTGAGCCGCCTGAGGAGTGCCGTGTTCGCGCTCGGAAACTCGTAGCGTCTCAAGTCCGCGGCCGCGACCCAGAGAAAGGGCGGGCACACCGGCGGCGCGGGATCGCGTTCCATCCGGCACGCGATGAATGAGACCTCGACCCGGCCGTGCGCGTACTGCTCGACGACGGTCGGGTAGGCGCCGCAGGCGCGGACCGCCACGCCCGTCTCCTCGAGGCATTCTCTCTCGGCGGCCTCTTCGGGCGTCTCCCCCGGGCGGATCTTGCCGCCAGGAAACTCCCACAGGCCGGCCAGCGGAATGCCCGGCGGTCGCTGCCCGATCAGGAATCGCCCGTGGTCCTCGACGACGGCGACGGCGACGCGCGTCGCAGGCGGCGCGGTTGAGGTCTCTGGCATCGCGCCTATCGGTTCCACCGTGAACCCTTCCTGACGACATGGATTCGCGTCAGCGTGCTACCGTCTGGCGCGGGGGTGCTTAAGCGGCAGCCAGGCGCCGTTCTGCCGGCTGCTGGCGACGCTCTGCTGGATAAAGAACATCCCTTCGACGCCGTCGTTGACGTTGGGGTAGATCGTGTCGCGCCGTTCGAAGTCCTTGCCCGTTGCCCGCAGCGCCATGTCGTCGTAGGCGAAGCGGTACACGTTGGCGAAGGCCTCGAAGAAGGCCTCGGGATGGCCGCTGGGCAACCGGCAAGCGGCCGCTCCGGCGGCGTTCGTGTGCGGCGCGTTAGGGTCGCGCGTGTAGACCGCCATCGGTTGACCGTTGCGGCGGTACAGCATTTTGTTGGGCTCCTCCTGGTGCCATTCGAGCGAGCCCTTCGTGCCGTCGATCTCGATGAACAAGTCGTTCTCGCGGCCGTGGCTGATTTGCGACGCGGTCACCGTGCCGACCGCCCCATTCTCGAAGCGAACGATGGCGGTGCCGTAGTCGTCGAGCTTGCGCCCCTCGTTGAACGTCTTCAGGTGGCAACTGATCGATTCCGGCAGCAACCCCGTCATGTACCGCGCCAGGTTGTAGGCGTGCGTGCCGATGTCGCCGAAGCTTCCGGCCGCGCCGCTCTTGGCCGGGTCGGTGCGCCAGGAAGCCTGCTTTTGCGACTCGTTCTCCAGCCGCGTCCGCAGCCAGCCTTGAATGTAATTCGAGCGAATGGCGTTGATCTCGCCCAACTCGCCGCCAAGCACCATGTGGCGGGCTTGCCGCACCAGTGGGTAGCCGGTGTAGTTGTGCGACACGGCGAAGACGACGCCCGCGGCGTCGACGGCCTCGGCCAATTCCTCGGCCTGCGCCAGATCGAAGGTCATGGGCTTGTCGCAGATGACGTTGAAGCCGGCTTCGACGGCGGCCTTGGCGATCTCGAAGTGCGTGTAGTTGGGCGTGGCGACCGAGACGAAGTCGATGCGCCGGTCGGCGGGCAGCTTCTTTTCGGAATCGATCAATTCCCGGTACGACCCGTAGGCCCGCTCGGACGGGATGTCGTAGTCGGGGGCGGAGGCCTTGGCCTTGGCCGGGTCGCTCGACAGCGCTCCGGCCACGAGCGCGGCCCGATTGTCCAGCACGGCCGCCGTGGCGTGCACCCGGCCGATGAAAGCGCCCTGCCCTCCGCCCACGAGCGCCATGCGCAGCTTGCGATTCAAGGGGCCGTTGGTCGCCATCGTAAGCTCTCCCTTCGCCCTGGATCCCCGAACCGGCTGCGCGCCCTCGCCAAAGGAGGTCATGGACTCGCACGGCCACTGCCGCACAGTTTACCGTCCTGCCGCCGGGATTGTAGGGGCGTATGCGCCTTGTTAGCCGAGAAACATAATCTGGTGGCCCAACGCCAGGCGCGGTACGATTGGCGCGTGCGGGAGAGGCGCGACGAGCCAGGAATGGTCCTCGGACTCGGGTGGTCCGCGCGTCGATTTCTCTTCGCGCGCGACAGCGCCGGCCAGCGGCTCGTGCCCCTTTCCCACGGCGGCCCAAAGCTCTTTTTCGGGAGGCCCTCTATGTCGCCATCATGGTACCGTCGGCCCGTGGTTTGGTTGGCAGCGGGCGTGTTGATCGGCATCGTCGCCGCCGGCTTCTGGCCCCACGCGCAACTGCACGCCGTGGCCACGGATCACACCGACAATTTCACGATCGCCACGGGGCCCGTGGATGACGAGCTCGAGGCGATCTTCTTCCTCGACTTCCTCACCGGGACGTTGAAGGCCGCGGTGATCAGCACCTCGACCGGCAAGTTCACGGCGCTTTTCGAGACTTCCGTGTTGAACGACCTGGGCATCACTCAGGGGCAAAACCCCAGATACTTGATGATCACGGGCGTCGCCGGATTGCGGCGAAGCGGCGCGGGGTTGCAGCCTGGCACCTCGGTCGTCTACGTGGCCGAAGTGGGTAGCGGCAAAGTCGCCGCCTACGCGATTCCCTGGAACCGTGGCCAGGCCACGGCCGTGCAGCCGTTCAAAGGCGCGCTCTATCGCCTCGACGTGCTGCAATTCCGCAACACGCCCGTCCGCGGCCAATAGCTCCGCGAGCAAGCGACGCGCCCCCGTGGCCCGCTTGGAGCGTTCGATGCGGCTCAGCAACGCCCGACGATCGGCCCGGTGCGTTACCGCGCGCCACGCGTCCTGGTTGTCTGGCGCCGGTGCTCCCGCCCGGCTTCAGGGCCATTTTGTTTTTCAAGATGGCGAGGCCGGAAAATGGGACTGGCTCCGAGCCGACAGAGCGCAAGCCCTTTCAAACGAAGGTTGCGTCTCGGTGCCTGTCCCACTTTCCCGCCGGCGCGCTGCCGCTCAGTGTGAATATGTGAAAGGCCCTGCGCCCGGCTTCCCGACACTTGCCGGCCGGCAAGGGGTGTGCGATATTCGTGGTTTCTCTTGCCCTCACCTGTTCGACCGGGAACGCAGGCGGTATGCAGATCTGGCCGGCCATTGATTTGCGCGGCGGCAAGTGCGTCCGTCTCCAGCAGGGTGATTACGGCCGCGAGACGGTGTTTGGCGACGACCCGGCCGCCATGGCCCGCAAGTGGGTTGCCGACGGAGCGCAGTGCCTGCACCTGGTGGACTTGGACGGCGCGCGCGACGGGCGGCTCGTCAACCTGGCAAGTGTCCGCGCGATCGTCGACTCGGCCGGTGTCCCTTGTGAATTGGGGGGCGGCATCCGCGATGAGGACGCGATCCGCGAGCTCCTGGACGCCGGGCTGGCGCGGCTGGTGATCGGCACCAAGGCCCTCCGCGAGCCCGACTGGTTCCGCGCGGCGTGCCGGCGGTTCCCCGGCCGTTTAGCGCTAGGGATCGACGCCCGCGACGGCCGCGTGGCCACCGACGGTTGGCTCGTCACCAGCACCGTGGCGGCCACCGATCTGGCGCGGCAATTCGCCGGTGAACCCCTGGCGGCTGTCATCTATACCGACATCGCGGCCGACGGCATGCTGTGTGGGCCGAACCTGGCCTCGATCCGCGCCATGTGCGCCGCGGTCGACGTGCCGGTGGTGGCATCCGGGGGCGTACACGCGCTGGACGACGTTCGCCAACTAGCTTCACTCCGATTGGACGGGGCGATCATCGGCCGCGCCCTGTACGATGGGCGATTTACGCTGGCCGAGGCCATTGCCGCGGCGTCCGGCGATTGTTTCCGCGAGCCTCCGGGTTTATCCCGGAGGTCCGGCGCAACCGGGATTCAACGTCCGAGCTCTCCGAGCTAACAAAGCAATGATCAAAGGACCGTCTCATGGCTCAGCATAAAGTCGAGGACATCCGCAACATCGCCTTTTGCGGGCATGGGTCGGCCGGCAAGACGACGCTGGCCGACACCCTGCTTGCCAAGACCGGCGCGATCACGCACCCGGCCAGCGTCGATGCCGGGACCAGCGTTTGCGACTTCGACGAGGAGGAAAAGCACCACAAGTACACGATCGAGTCGAGCCTGGTGCACTTCACGCACGGCGACAAGTTCTTCAACATTATCGACACGCCCGGCTACCCGGACTTCATCGGGCAGACGATCGCCGCCCTGCGCGGCGTCGACACGGCCGCGGTGGCGATCAACGCCCACTCGGGCATCGAGGTGAACACCCGCCGCGTGTTTCAAGAGGCCGGCAAGGCGGGGCTGGGGCGGATGATCGTTATCACCAAGATGGACCTGGACAATATCGACTTCCCGGAACTGGTAAAGAACATCCGCGCCCTGTTCGGCAATGCTTGCGTGCCGCTGAACGTGCCGCTGGGGAGCGGCGCCGAATTCCGCGGCGTGGCCAGCACGCTTTCGCCCCCCGCCGACAAGGCCGGCGCGCTCGTCGACCCCGCTTCCATCAATGAGTCGCTGATCGAGTCGATCATCGAAATCGACGAAGCCGTGACCGAGAGGTACTTCGAGGGCCAGCAGCCGACCCCCGATGAAATCTCGCGGCTGATCGTCGAAGCCGTGGCCGGCGGCACGTTGATTCCCATGGTGTGCGTCTCGGCCAAGACGGGCGCGGGCGTGCCGGAGCTCCTCGATGCGCTCGCGCTGTGCGCGCTCGCGCCGGGCAAGATCGCCCGCACGGCCAAAAAGGCCGACGGCACCGAGGTGGCCGTGAAATGCGACCCGGCCGGCCCGCTCGTCGCACAAGTCTTCAAGACGCGGATCGACCCCTTCGTGCAGAAGCTGAACTATCTGCGGATCTTCTCCGGCACGCTGAAGAAGGACGATGCGGTGTCGGCTTCGACGGCCCGCAAGCCGATCAAGGTCCACCAGCTCTTGCGCGTGCAGGGAAGCGCCACCGAACTGATCGACGCGGGCCAACCGGGCGACCTCGTGGCCATTGCCAAGCAAGAGGAGTTGCACACCGGCACGACCCTGGGCGAACTGGTGATGCCGCCCATCGAATTCCCCACGCCGATGGCCGGCTTGGCCGTCACGCCCAGGAGCCGCGGCGACGAGGGCAAGTTGTCTGGCGCGCTACACAAGGTCGTCGAGGAGGACTCCACGCTGCGGCTGGATCGCGACTCGCAGACCAAGGAACTGGTGATGACCGGCATGAGCGAGCTGCACCTGCAGGTACTTCGCGAGCGGCTCAAGCGCCGCGACAAGGTCGAGGTCGACGTGAAGGAGCCGAAAATCCCTTACCGCGAGACGATCCAGGCCAACGCCGAGGGAAGCTACCGCCACAAGAAGCAAACCGGCGGCCGCGGCCAGTTCGGCGAGGTGCACATCCGCATGTACCCGCTGCCGGAGGGGACCAACATCGAGGAATACGCCGTCAAGGCCCGCTTCCCGTCGATGCGCGAGCATCACTACGATCCGGAGCGCAACTTTTTGTGGATTGACTCGATCGTGGGCGGAACGATTCCCAACAACTTCCTGCCGGCGGTGGAAAAAGGCTTTCGCGAGCGGCTGGAAAAAGGGGTCATCGCCGGCTTCAAGGTGCAAAACGTTGCCGTCGAGGTGCACTTCGGCAAGCACCATCCGGTCGACAGCTCGGAAGCCGCCTTCAAGACGGCCGGCTCGATGGCCTTCCGCAACGTCTTTCGCGAAGCGCGGCCGACGTTGATGGAACCGATCGTCAAGCTGCACGTCACCGTGCCCGGCGAGAAGCTGGGCGACATCAATAGCGACATGTCAGGCCGGCGCGGCCGCGTGCTGGGAATGGACTCGGCCGGCGGCGACTTGCAGACCGTGACGGCCGAGGTGCCATTGGCCGAGGTGACGACCTACGCTCGCAGCCTCTCGAGCATGACTGGCGGACAAGGCAGCTACGCGATGGAGTTCAGCCACTACGACGTGGTGCCCGGCCACGCGCAGAAGGAAATCATCGAGAAGGCGGTGCTGCAAGAAGAGGAGGAGGGATAGCGCGGCCAGGCACTTGCCGCCACCGCGCTGCAACACGATTTGACGGTGGCCACTCGCAACACGTCGGACTACCGTTACTGCGGTGCTGCGTTGGTAAATCCGTTCGCGCACTGAATCGTTCGCTACACAGCGACGGAACTGCCCGTGGAAGGCCCCAGCATGGGATCAGCCGCGACGTCGCATCGGTCGACGGTGTGGAACGTCACGCGGTAGGCGCGGTAGCCGTCGGTGAGCTGTTCGCGATAGAGCTGCACGATCTCGCAGCGCAAGAGCTCCGCGGTCGCGAACCCGTCGCGTCGCGCGTCGTCGTCGGTCAGGTTCGCCAGCTCGACCTCGTCGACCGTATCGACGTGAATGTAGCCGGCGCCGGGGATGTAGCTGCGCTGTCCCGGCTTCATCCGCCGGTGCTTCCACAGCCGCACCGTCTGCGTCTTCTCGCCGGCGCGGATTGCATCCAGGTACTTCTTCTTGAAGAGCAACACAGGGCATTCTCCGTGAATCGCGGTCCGGCATCCCGCCCGCCTTCGCGGACAAATCGGACCGGGTTCGCTAGCCTACAAACCGGCGCATTGGCTCGTCAACTGGCCGAATCGGCCGGGCCCGCCAACGCGATTGTAGGAGGCGACTCCAGTCGCCGACCGACCGCTCGTACCGCTTAGAATTCGTCGCGGTCGGCGACGGCCGTCGCCTCCCACAGCGCCGGCGAGCAAAATCATCGCGTCCCAGGGCCGTTCACAGATTCAAGCTTGCCGGCGGCGCACCGGCGGGAAAGTGGGACAGGCACCGAGACGAAACGTTGGTCTGAAAGGGCTTGCGCTCTTTATGCTCGGAGCCAGTCCCATTTTCCCGCCTCGCCATTTTGAAAAACAGAATGGCCCTGCATCGCGTCCGCACACGCTTGGATTCCCCCACCGGCGAGGGTAAGCTACAGCTTCCCCAATCGATTCCCACCGCTTTGCACGCCTATTCCGGAGATTAATCCCGATGAAACGACGCGAGATGCTCCTCTCGACCGCCGCGGCGATCGGCCTGTCTCAATTCCCCCTCGGCTGGGCCGGCGCTGCCAACCAGCAAAAGCGCAAGGTCCTCTTTTTCACTAAGAGTGCCGGCTTCGAGCATTCCTCCATCCGCCGCAACGGCGACAATCTGTCCCACGCCGAACAAACCCTGACGGACATGGGCAAGGACCACAATTTCGAGGTCAACTGCACCAAGGACGGCCGCGTCTTCGACAGCGACCTGGCCGGCTACGACGCGATCTTTTTCTACACCACGGGCGACCTTACCACCGAGGGCAGCGACAAGAATCCTCCCATGTCGGCCGATGGCAAGAAACGGCTCTTCGACACGATTGCCGCCGGCAAGGGCTTTCTTGCCTCGCACTGCGGCGCCGACACCTTCCACTCCGCCGGCCCGGCGCGCGAGCGGCAGACCGACGTCGATCCCTATATCGCCATGCTCGGCGGCGAGTTCATCAGTCACGGCCCGCAACAGAAGTCCCGCCAGGTGATCGCCAGCCCGAAGTTCCCGGGCCTGGCCGGCGCGGCGGACGGGTCGGGCACGGCTTTCAAGCTCAACGACGAATGGTACTCGCTCAAGAACTTCGCCCCCGACCTGCACGTGATCCTGGTGCAGGACACGCAGGGGATGAACGGCAAGGACTACGAGCGGCCCCCCTACCCAGCCACCTGGGCCCGCCGCCACGGCAAAGGGCGCGTGTTCTACACGTCGATGGGACATCGCGAGGACGTGTGGACCAATCCCAAGTTCCAGCAGATCCTGCTGGGCGGTCTGGCCTGGGCGTGCGGCAACGTGGACTTCGACGTGCCCTCGAACATCAAGGAAGCAGCCCCGGGCGCGGACGTCATGCCGCCGAAGTAGGCGGTCGGGAGGGCGAGGCTCCCGCCGAGCCGTGGCGACCACGCAGCGGGCGGCTTAGCAGGAGCCTCGTCCTCCCCTGGAACGCCTTGCGCGTTACCCCACAGACGCATCATGCCCACCGATGCAAAGACGATCGTTCTCACCGGCGTCAGCCGCGGGCTGGGCCTGGCGATGGCCGAGGGCCTTATCGAGCGCGGGCACGTCGTGTGCGGATCGGCGCGCGATAAGGCGGCGATCGCCGCCTTGCGCAAACGCTGGCCGTCGCCACATCGCTTCCGCGCCGTCGACGTGGCCGACGACAAGGCCGTCCGCGATTGGGCGGCCGACGTGCGCGAGGCGGTCGGCGCGCCCGACTTGCTCCTGAACAACGCCGCGCTCATGAACGAGCCGGCGCCATTGTGGAAAGTTCCGCCCGACGAGTTTGCACGCCTCATGGACGTGAATATCCGCGGCGTTTATCACGTCATTCGCCACTTCGTGCCGGCGATGGTGAAACGACGACGCGGCGTGATCGTGAACTTCAGCTCCGGCTGGGGCCGCTCGACCGATAGGGACGTGGCCCCCTACTGCGCGACGAAATGGGCCATCGAAGGGCTCACGCGGTCGCTCGCGCAAGAACTGCCCAAAGGCATGGCCGCCGTGCCGCTCAACCCGGGCGTCATCAACACCGACATGCTGCGCACGGCGTGGGGCCGAGAAGCCACGAGCTACCAAACGCCCGAGGCGTGGGCGAAAAGCGCGGTGCCGTTCCTTTTGTCGCTCTCCGCGAAAGACAACGGCCAGCCGCTGGCCGTGCGATCTTCGCGGTGACGAAGCCGTTCCTGAATGCGTCAGCTTCGATTCGAAACGGTCGTCGATCGCGGCGCCTCGCGGGGACAAATCGCCCGCAGAAACTCCATGGCCGAGCAACCCGCTTCTTCCCAACCGGCGTGACGGTAAATTTTGACCGAAACGAATTGGTCGTAGCCTACTTCAGCAAGCGCGCCCAGCACGGCGGGGAAGTCAACGTTCCCGCTGCCGAACGGCCCGCCATTGGATTCGCATAGATGGAAGTGACCGATCTGCGCGCCATAGCGGCGAATCGTGTCGACGACCGAACGTTCCTCGATGTTCATGTGCAACGTATCGAGCATCAGGCCGACCGCGGACGAGCCGATGCGATCGACCAACTCAGCCACTTCCGCGGCCGTATGATTGAAGCCGACTTGCAAGTGATTCACCGGCTCGATGACGATCGGCACCCGCACGTCCTCCGCGACACGCGCCACCCGCGCTAGCGCAGCCGCGATCCGCTCGTTCGCTTTCGCCGGATCGGGCTCATCCTGGCGAAGTCCTTGCATCAGCCCGACCACCACGAGCGAACCCAGCCGGGCTGCCAGCTTGACGTAGTCGACCAGCCGTGCCACGGCACGATCGCGGATCACTTCATCGGGACTGGCCAGGCACAGTCCCTCGTTCGCGTAGGACCAGCCCGAAAGCAAGGAAACAACCGGCAGCCCAGCGCGCTCGGCGGCGGACGCGAGGGCCTCGACGGGGAAGCCCAGGGGATGGGTCGCCACCAACTCGATGCCTTGATATCCGAGCGCGGCAACGCGATTCATGCGGACGGACAGTTCCGCCAGCTCAGGCACCGGATCGCACAGGATAAAGCTGAACTTCATCGTCGCTTCTCACCGCGGCAATTGTGCGGTGCCGCAGCCGATCTCTCAGAAGCCAGTCCTACGCGAACATCTCCACTATCGGCTCGCCCCACGGCACGAGCGTGTACGGCCGCTTAAGCGGGTCGCGGAATTCAAACGTGTTGGGGATTCCCAGGGCGCCATAGATCGTGGCAATAATCGCGGCGGGAATGACCGGTTTGTCGGCGGGAAAGGAGCCAGTCTTGTCGCTCGCGCCGTACACGAAGCCCGGCTTGATCCCGCCGCCCGCCATGAACAGGCTGTAGCAAAACGGCCAATGGCTGCGCCCCGGGATCGAGGTGATCGGCATCGAGGGATCGTTCACCGTCATGATCTTGGGGGTGCGGCCGAATTCTCCCATCACCACGACCAGTGTCCGCTCGAACATGCCGCGCTCGACCAGGTCGTCGAGCAGGCTCGCCAAGCCCATATCCAAGGGCGGCAGGAGTTCGTTCTTCAGCCGGTTGACGTGGTCCCAATGCGTGTCCCAAGTCGCGTTCGCGTCGGGCGACCAGGCGATGGTCACCACGCGCGTCCCCGCTTCGATCAACCGCCGCGCCAACAGGAAGCTCTGCCCGTAGATGTTGCGGCCATAGGCGTCGCGGACGCGGTCGGGCTCTTGCGAGATTTGAAAGGCGCGTTGCGTTGCCGGGGAAGTGAGCAGACTGAACGCCCGCTCGCGGAACGTGTCCATGCTGGCTGCGCGGTGCGACATGCATTCCGCGAATCGCGCGTCGATCGTTCCTTCGAGCGATTTACGACGCGACAAGCGGTCGGTCCCCACGTCGGATTGCAAGGTCAGCTCGGGAACGGAAAAGTCGGGCTTGTTGGGGTCCTTGGTCACGAACAGCGGGTCTTGTCCCTTGCCCAACAGGCCGCCGAAAAACCCGGCCTGCGGCGGTCCGCCAATGCCCTCGGTCGAGATATACGGCAACGAAACGAACGGCACGGTCAGATGTTCGGGCGGCCGTACTAGCGCCGCGACCGATCCGATGGCTGGGTAATCGTTCGGACCGGTCGGCGTGATCATCGTCGTATCGCCGCGATCGTGGCCGGTGAGCGCAGTATACACGGCCGCACCATGCGCGAAACCGATTGCGTGGTGCACCGAGCGCACCAGCGCGCTGCGGTGCATGTGCCGCGCCAGTCGCGGAAGGTGCTCGGACAACTGCACGCCCGGTAGCGAAGTGGCGATCGGCTTAAACTCGCCGCGGATATCCTGCGGCGCGTCCGGCTTCATATCCCACATGTCGAGGTGGCTGGGCCCACCGTTGAGAAAAACCAGCACGCAAGCGTCGGCCTGGGCGCGAAGGCCCGTTTCACTTCGCCGCTCGTCCGCCCACAGCAGCTTGGGCAAGGAAATGCCCGCCAGCCCCAAGCTGCCCACCTGCAACATGCGCCGGCGACTGATGGTGGCCGTTTCCATGAGCACCTCCGCCCGCCTTTGCGAGCGTCATTGCATCCAAGCGGATTTATATGTCACGGCGGCTGAGTCTCAAAGCGAAAAATGCCTTGGGACCCTCGGTCTGGGGGGCAGCGGTAAGAGATCAACACCTGTAAAAGTGCCCGCCCGGGTCCCGCTTCACTCAAACCGAACCACCAGGTCGCCGGTGTCGACCTGCACGCCGGGCTGCACGAGCACTTCAGCGATCTTGCCGTCCCGCTCGGCGTAGAGGGTCGTTTCCATTTTCATCGCTTCGAGCGACAGGAGCTTCTGCCCTTTGGCCACGCTGTCGCCCGCCCGCACGGCCACGGTGACGACCGAGCCGGGCATGGGCGCGCCGACTTGCGCGGGGTCGGCGGCGTCGGCCTTGGGATGGTGTGCCACCAGCGATTCGAGCGAGCGGTCCTCGATCGTGACGTTGCGCGATTGTCCGTTGAGCTCGAAGAACACCGTGCGCCGTCCGTCGGCGTGTGGATCGCCCACGGTGAGGTACTTGACGACCAGCGTCTTCCCCGGCTCGATGTCGACGTTGAACTCCTCTCCCGGCTCGGGCCCGTAGAAGAAGATGGGCGTGGAGAGAACGCTCGTGTCGGCATATTTTTCCTGATGCGCCGCGAAATCGCGCAGCACGCGCGGGTACATGAAATGCGACAGCACGTCGCGGGCATTCGGCTTGCGGCCGAGAAACTTTTCGATTTCCGCGCCGGCCGCGTCAAAGTCGGCCGGCGGCAGGTCCGCCCCCGGACGCCCGGCCAGCGGCTTGCCGCCGCGCAGGATGCGCTTCTGCACCGCGGCCGGGAACCCATCGGGCGGGCGTCCCATGCGCCCCGCCATCAGGTCCACCACCGATTCCGGAAACGCCAGCTCGCGCTGCGGGTCGAGCACGTCGGCGATTTTCAAGTCGCCCGTCACAAGGAAGAGCGCCATATCGCCCACCGCCTTCGAGCTAGGCGTGACTTTCACGATGTCGCCGAAAAGCTGGTTCACCTCGGCGTACATGCGGCAGATGTCGCGCCAGCGGTGCGCCAGCCCGATCGCTTTCGCCTGCTGATACAAGTTCGTATACTGCCCGCCGGGCATCTCATCGCGATAGACGTCGGCGGTGCTGGCCAACATTCCGGTCTCGAACGGCGTGTAGAACTCGCGGACGGCGGCCGAGTAGTCGGCGATCTGCTGCAACGGCTCGAAAGCGATGCCCGGCTCGCGTTCGGTGAACCTTAGGGCCTCGACGATCGAGTTGAGATTGGGCTGCGACGTGAGGCCGGAGAAGGGGGCCATCGCGCCGTCGGCGATGTCCAGTCCGACTTCGGCCGCCTCGAGCACGGCCGCGGCCTGCACGCCGGCCGTATCGTGCGTGTGGAAGTGGATCGGGATGCCGATCTCCTCCTTGAGCGCCTTCACCAGCTTCTGCGCCGCGTACGGCTTGCACAGGCCGGCCATGTCCTTGATCGCCAGCGTGTGGGCGCCGAGCTTCTCCAGCTCCTTGGCCATCGCGACGTAGTACTTGAGGTCGTATTTCGGACGGGCGGGATCGAGCAGATCGCCCGTGTAGCAGATGGCCGCCTCGCAAATCGCACCCGACTCGATCACGGCCTCCATCGCCACCCGCATGTTCTCGACCCAGTTGAGCGAGTCGAAGATGCGGAATACGTCCATGCCGGCCTGCGCGGTTTCCTTCACGAAGGCCCGCACCACGTTGTCCGGGTAGTTGGCATAGCCCAATGCGTTGGAGGCGCGGAACAGCATCTGGAAAAGGATATTGGGGATCCGCTCGCGCAAGTCGGCCAACCGCTGCCAGGGGCATTCGCCCAGGAACCGCATGGCGGTGTCGAACGTGGCCCCGCCCCACATCTCGATCGAGAACAACCGCGGCAGCAGGCGGGCGTAGGCGTCGGCCACGGCCATCATGTCGAAAGTCCGCAGCCGCGTGGCCAAGAGCGACTGATGCGCGTCGCGGAATGTCGTGTCCGTCAACAAAAGCGGCTTCTGGTCGAGGATCCACTTGCTGAATCGCTCCGGGCCCAGTTGCTTCAGCCGGTCGCGCATGCCAGGCGGAATCGGCTGATCGCCGTTGACCGCCGGCACGGGGGCCGGCGCGCGGCGGACGTCGGCGGGCCGCTTCTTCACGGCCGGATGGCCGTTCACGATCACGTCGGCCAGGTAGTTGAAGAGCTTCGTCGCGCGGTCGCGCGGGACGGCGAACTGGAACAGTTCCGGAGTGTCGTCCAACAACCGCGTCGTATAGCCCCCGGCCAGGAACTGCTTGCTCGTGACCAGGTGGATCAAAAACGGCAGGTTCGTTTTCACGCCCCGAACGCGAAATTCCTGCAAGCTCCGCTCCATCCGTCGCGCGGCGTCCGGAAAATGCCGCGCCCAGGCCGTCACCTTCACCAACAGCGAATCGTAAAACGGCGTGACGAGTGCTCCGGAGAACGCGGTCCCCCCATCCAGTCGGATGCCCATGCCGCCGGCCGAACGGTAATGCGTGAGCCGCCCGTAGTCTGGCAGGAAGCGATTCTCGGGGTCTTCGGTCGTGACGCGGCATTGGATGGCGAAGCCGCGCGTGCGGATGGCCTCTTGGGAGCCCAGATCGATCTCCGGATCGGCCAACCGCTTGCCTTGGGCGACCATGAGCTGGCATTGCACCAGGTCGATGCCGGTCACCGCCTCGGTCACCGTGTGCTCGACCTGGATGCGCGGATTGACCTCGATGAAATAGAAGTTTTCCGTGTCGGTGTCGACCAGGAACTCGACCGTGCCCGCGTTCTGGTAGTTGACAGCCCGGCCGATGTCGAGCGCCGCCTGGCAGATTGCCTCGCGCAGCCGGGGATCCAGCCGCAGTGCCGGCGCGACCTCGACCACCTTCTGGTGCCGCCGCTGCAGCGAGCAATCGCGCTCGTACAAGTGCACCAGGCCACCGTGCTGATCCCCCAGCAATTGCACTTCGATGTGCCGGGGCCGCTCGATGTACTTCTCGAGGAACACCTCGTCGCTGCCAAAGGCGGCCCGCGATTCGCGCTGCGCCTGCTCAAGGGCTGCCGGCATCTCCGCGGCGCCGGTGACCACGCGCATCCCGCGTCCGCCGCCTCCCTTGGCGGCCTTGAGCAGCACCGGGTAGCCGAGTTGTTCGGCCAGTCTCGCGCCCTCGACGGCGTCGGCCAGCGGCTGCTCGCTGCCGGCCAGGGTCGGCACGCCCGCTGCCGCCGCGATCCGCCGCGCGACGACCTTGTCCCCCAATTGCTCGAGCACCTCGGCCGGCGGGCCGACAAAGATGATCCCTGCCCGCTCGCACGCCCGCGCGATCTCCGGGTTCTCGGCCAGAAAGCCATAACCCGGATGGATCGCGTCGACCTCGTGCCGGGTGGCGATTTCGATGACGCCGTCGATGTCCAGGTAGGACCGCAAGGGCTCGCCGGCCCGCCCGATCGGGTATGCCTCGTCCGCCTTGAGGCGGTGCAGGGCGAAGCGGTCTTCGTGCGAGTAGATCGCCACCGTGCGGATGCCCCGCTCGTGCGCGGTGCGAAACACGCGGATGGCGATCTCGCCGCGGTTGGCGACCAACAGTTTCCGTATCGGTTTCATCAGGCGTTTTCAGGAATCGCTGGCCGCGTCGGCGTCGCGCGCCGTGAGGATCGGTCGCTCTCGTGTGGCAGCGTCGGTCAATCGCCGTCCGCTTGATCGGACCGTCGAGCGATCCTAGGGACCGTCTGCTGGCAGGCACCGACCCCTTGTTGTACTCGCGCGACCCCAAGTCTTCCAGCGGTAGAGAATGCGACTTGGCTTCCACGCGCAAACAGATTTCCGGGCAGGAATCGCAAGAAAACGGCGTTGGCGGACGACGCCGACGCGGCCCCACCGTCACCGCATTGTCAGTCGTCGAGCGGCAGCACGGGAAAACTGTTTCCCTGCGTGCTCGTTTGCACGTCTTGCGGCGCGCCGAACAAGAGCTCGGTCAATCGCGGCACCTGCCCGGCGGCGAACGTGAACCACTCCATGACGTCCACCACGCGATCCTTGCCCGACGGCTGCACCTCTTGCCCATCGAGCGGTCCGCCGCTGACGCCGCCCAGCGCTGCCAAGAGGGCGTAGCTGAGCACTCCGTGGCGAAGCTGAGGCGATTCCTGGGCCTCGGCGCCGGCAGCCGCGGCGGCGATCGTGAACACGCCCTGCGACCGCGACAGCCGCTCGACGGCTCCTCGCAGCGCAAAGCCCGAGCGCGTCTTGAGCGCCACGCCGAGGGCCCCGCCCGAGGCGCACGTGTCCAGGATCAGCACCCGCTTGAGCGCCTTGGCCGCGCCCAGGTATTCGGAGAGCTCATCGGCCGGGAGCCCTTGGGCGC
This sequence comes from Planctomycetia bacterium, assembly GCA_016191115.1. Taxonomy (GTDB): domain Bacteria; phylum Planctomycetota; class Planctomycetia; order Pirellulales; family JACPPG01; genus JACPPG01. Next base: position 18,627 of record JACPPG010000064.1, read on the forward strand.
GCAAGTCGTCTTCCAACCGGTCGGCCGTCCGCGCGAGCTCGTGCGGGACGAAATAATAGCGCTGCCCGACCATCGCTCCGTGCCCCGACAAAAACAGCACGAGCGTATCCTGGGGGCGCGTTTGCGCGGCGACGGCTTGGAGTGTCTCCTTGATGCCCGCTTTCGTGGCCTGCTCGTCGAGCACGGTCGTGACGTGTACGTCCCCGTAGAGGGCGCCGCCGCGGCGGCGGAACAGATCGGCCATGGCCTCGGCGTCGCTGGCGGCGTAGCTGAGATTCAAGGCGCCGTCGGCGTACCGGTTGATGCCGATGGCAACGACGTGCAGTTGGCTTTTCCTCTCAAGCGGCCGATCGTAGAGCAGCACCACCCGCGCCGGCTCGCTCTCCCAGGAACCGTCGCCGCTGGCGGCCGTGACGCGAATCTCGTTGGCGCCCTCGATCAGTTGCAGCTTGAACGTCCGGTAGACAGTCTTGCCTTCCTGGTGGCTTTCGCCGTCCGCCACCACGCGCACGCCGTTTTGCCGCACCGACAGGCCGGAGATGCCGCCCCCTTGATCGACGGCCTCGGCCGTGATCGTCGCTTCGGCCGAGGTGACCGCGCCTGATTCGGGCGAGACGATCTTCACCCGCGGCGGCTGGGCGTGCCCCAGCGTCACCTCCGGCAGTGGCCGCTCGGCGTGCAGCAAGTCGGCCATGAGCCCTGGCCGATAAAAGTCCTGAAAGAACCGGTCCACCGACACCAGGTTCAACCCCCCGCCCACGCGGAACATCACTTGCTGCCGGGCCCGCGCCGAGCCGTCGAACAGGCCCTCGGGCGTGACGGTGAGCCAATCTTCGCCATCGTGCAGTAGCAAGTGGCTGGCCAACCGCGTGCCGGTGGCCACGTCCCAAACGACGATGGCATTCTCGCTGGCCGTTGTGAGCAGATATCGCCCGTCCGGCGTCAGTTGCGGGAGGTTGATCTCGAAGTGCGGGACCGTCAGAAGCTTCTGTCCACTTGCCAGATGCCATACCGACACGGTGTTGCCGGCCGAGCGGGCGAGCAAGTAATCGCCCCGCTGGCTGAAGCCCACTTTTTCGACGTGGTCGGGGATGTGCAGCGCGCGGATGAGGTCGCCATTCTCCGCGTCCCACAGGAGCACCACGCCACAGTTCGAGTCGGGATTGCTCGTGAACTCCGCGCCCCCGGTGGCCAGATACTTGCCGTCGGGCGAGAAGTCGAGCGCGGCCGTGTCGTACCAGGAGACGTACGGCCGGTCTTCCTTGATTTCGGACGAAGTTTGAAAGGTCCGCAGCTCGCGCCCGGACCGCGCGTCGACAATCGTGGCCAGGTCGTGTTCGATCCGGAGCGCGTCGAAACGGTCTCGCTCCGCGGGCGCAAGCGCCAGTCGGCGTCCATCGGGTGCGATGGCGATCGCGACAGTGTTGTATCGATCAGGTCGGAAGGTGCGGATCGCGCGCTTCGCCGTCAGGTCCCACAAGGTGGCCGTCTTCTGGGTGCCGACGAAGAGAAACTGCCCGTCGGGCGTTAGCCTGTGGTTGAACTGAAGGCCGGGACCGAGGGACAACTTTTCCAATTCGTCTCCCGTCACGGCGTCGTACACCGCGCAGCGCGTTCCCTGTTCCGAACCCACGAGCGCCAGAATGCGTTGCCCTTCGGCAAAGAATCGCGCATTCCGCATCCACTCGCCCGACCCCGCCACGACCGGCTTGATGCGCCGCACGATCGCCGCCTGCGCGAGATCGAACACATCGACCGCGACGCCCGAAGAGAGCAAGGCGTAGCCACCGTCCCCCGGCTGCAAGTCGCGCACCGTGGCGTGCGAGATCTGCCCGCCGAAGGTCCGCACCTTGTCGCCCGACTCCAGGCTCCAAAGATACCGGCCGTCGAACACGGTCCGGCCGTCGGGCGCGGCAATGCCCAGCGCGCCCCCCGGGTTCTCCGCCAGCGTTCGCTCGGTTTTAAGCGTCTCGGCGTCCAGCACGTCCACCCGCGCGGGGTGCTCGCGGCTCGGCATCCGGCGAAACACCGGCACGATCAGCCACCGCCCGTCGCGGGAAAAGGTCCATTGCCCGACTTGCTCGCTATGCGACTGCCAGGCGGCCAAGCGCGTGCCCGTGGCGGCGTCCCACAGGGTCAATTCGGTGGTCCTGACGGCACGCGTCTCGGGATCGTCGTCATAGGCGGTCGTGACGATCCGCCGCCCGTCGGGCGAAAACAGGGCCCGCTCGAAACCTCCCGCGGGACTCGCCAGCTCCAGAAGTTTGCGGCCCGTCTTGGCGTCCCATACGATCGCCGTTTCGTCGGCCGAGGCGCTGACGACTCTCTTGCCGTCGGGCGAGTACGCCAGCCATTCGACGGTGTTCTTGTGGGCACCCTGGAACTCGCGAAGCCGCCGTCCGGAGGCCGTATCGTAGAGGAGTATGGCGCCCTCGGGTCCGTCAACCGCGATAGTCGCTCCATCCGGAGCCAGCGCGGCGCGGAAGCAGCCGTCGACGCGGAACGACACGGTCTCGCGGCCCGTTGCCGCGTCGTAGACGGCCACTTGTCCGCCGTACGACGCCGCCATCAGGCGTTGATTGTCCGCCATAAAGGCGACGCTGTGCAGCGCGTCGGCGCCTCCCGGGTACGCACGGAGCTGCCGGCCCGTGGCCACGTCCCACAGGATGGCCTGCGGCCCATGGGAGGTCAGCAGAAAGCGGCCGTCGTGGCTCATGGCCGCGTAGAGCGCAGCGCCCCCGGGGTGGCCCGTCTGCGCGACCAGCTCGGGACGGGTGGCGTTCGGTTCGCCCAGCGCCAGCCGCACGCGCCGACCGGGCTGCACCCACACTTGGCGCTCGACCGACTGGCCCCCCTTGAAGCGGACCACGACCATCGCGGGCGCGATCGATTCGGGCTTGAGACCTCGATACGTGACGGTTCGCTTCGTGCCCTGCTTGCGCCCGTCGACCGTCGCGGACGCGCCGGCCGGCAAGATCAGCTCCAAAATGCAAGTGTCGGCCGCCGGCGTTCCGTCAGCCGCCTGCAAAGCGGCAGGTGCCGCACTGCGCGCGCCGATTGCCGGAAAGACAATCGCGACAGCGACTATTGAGAATACGATCGCCCGCCTCGCGCGGAAGCGAATCGACACGTTCGGCATATTTCCGCGGCACATTGCACTGTCCCCCTTCTCGTTTAGCTCCGTTTTGCAAAGTTAGCCCACGCCCCTGCGCGTCGGGCTTGGCGCCGGGTTTCCCGGCCAAGTGCCGGATTCGCGCCACATGTGAGGGGGGGTCGTAACGCGACGTGGCCGTCGATGCCATGTCCCAGCGCCGATACATGGCCGCCCCGGCCGGTGTGACGGGAACGCGACGGCCAAAGCCAGAATCGCTTTGACCGGATGCCCCTACAAACGGACCGGCCGTCGCAAGATGTAGGGTGCCATGGCCACGGAGGTACGCCGACGTGGCCATGCCGTGGGGGCGTTGACAATCGCGATTCACGCATGCCCACGGCCAGCGTGGGCATGGCACCCAGCCGCACTTGCATCCAGCGCGCAAACGCACCCTAGGCGCGGCTTGCCACCAGTTCCGGGATCGGCGTCCCTTCGTCGAGCGCGGCCACCGGGCGGCCGGCGAAGTCGTTGAACCGGAGGCCTGCCGTCTCGATCCCCAGGTGGCGATAGATGGTGGCCAGAAAATCCTTCGGGCCGACGCGTCGCTCGACGACCTGCCCCCCACGCGAGTCGGTGGCGCCGATCACCTGGCCCCCAGCGATACCGCCGCCGGCGACGAGCATCGAGCAGGCGCTGGGCCAGTGGTCGCGCCCGGGCCGGCCGGCCGAGTAGGTGATGGTGGGCGTGCGGCCGAACTCACCGGTCACGACGACCATCACCCGCCGATCGAGTCCGCGCTCGTACAGCTCCTCGATGAGCGTGGTGACGGCCCGGTCGAGATTCGCGGCCCGAAAGCGCATCGTGTCGAACACGTGGCAGTTGACGGCGTGGTCGTCCCAGTTGTGGACCGGCCCCGCCTCGGGCCCGGCCAAGGTCGTGGTGACCAGGTCGACGCCCGCCTCGACCAACCGCCGCGCGAGCAGGCATTGCTGCCCCCACTGCGTGCGGCCGTAGCGATCGCGCGTGCGTGGGTCTTCCTGCGAGAGGTCAAATGCCCGCCGTGCGTCGGAGCTGGTGAGCATGTGCCAGGCCTGCTCCTCGAACGTGTCGAGCGCGTCCATGCTATGCGTGCGGTCCGCGTCATGCCGTAGCCGGTCAAATTCTTGTCGCAGCGAGCGGCGCGACTCGACGCGCGACGTCTGCCGGGCGTCGGCCAGCGAAACGTTCGGCACCGTAAATTCCGGCGCGTTCGGGTTGCCATAGACCACGAACGGCTCGTAGTTCGCCCCCAGGTACGCGGCGCCGGCATATGGCACCGGCGGCGCGCCCACGTAGTTGGGCAGCGTCCTGTCGTGCCGGAAACGGATCTTGTTGGCGATCGTGAAGCAATCGGGGTGGTCGGGCTTGTTGCGCAGCTCGCGGACGTCGTGCCCGGTGAAAAGCTGCTGCAGGCCCTGCTGGTGACAGAAGCCAGTGTGGGCCATCGACCGCAGGATCGTGTAGCGGTGCGACAGGGCGGCGTGCCGCGGCAAGAGCTCGCAGATCGACAGGCCCGGCGTCCGCGTGGCGATCGGCTGGTACGGCCCGCGGATTTCCAAAGGGGCAAGCGGCTTGGGGTCGTACGTCTCAAAGTGACTGGCGCCGCCGTGCAGCCAGACGACGACGAGCGCGGTCCGCTCGCCACCCGGTTTCTGCAGTGGCTGGTCTGGATTGCCCGCGGCTACCTCGCGAGCCCGCACAAGCCCCGGCAGCGTCAACCCGCCGCCAGCAGCCAACGCCCCGGCCAGGCCGACGCGCAAGAACTCGCGGCGCTGGGGCCGAGGCGCGGAGGGCGTTGGGAAGCGATCCACGGGGACACTCGGGAGGAACAAATTGGGGTGGGTGCCGGGAGGCCTCTGTGGCGTGCTTGCCAATGTAACCCGGTCGCCGTCGCGGTTGCAACAATGCGTCAGGGTCATTTTGTTTTTCAAAATGGCGAGGCGGGAAAATGGGACTGGCTCCGAGCATAAACAGGGCAAGTCCTTTCAGACCAACGTTTCGTCTCGGTGCCTGTCCCACTTTCCCGCCGGTGCGCCGCCGGCAAGCTTGAATCTGTGAACGGCCCTGGTCGATGGGTCGGGTAAATGCAGGTTCGAGTCCTGCTCTAGGGTCGGTTTCTTTTGCGTCGCCGCCCATGTCCTCACCTGCCAAGCCACCCCGCCGCCGCTGGTTCCGCTATGTAGGGTTTTGTCAAGCTTCGCGTCGGCGAAGCAGTTGGCGAGCCGGGCTCGCGGAGCGTAGGCCCTAGCCCAGCCGGAGCGCAGCGTGCCCGGCGGCTTTGCGCGTGGCGGGCTCTTCTTGCCGAACACTCGAGGGTGTCAATCCGCTATTCGAGCTCGAGGAGACAGGCTCCTGGCCCATGAGATCACGTGCGACGGGATCGACGCCCATTCCAGTTCGCGAGCTCAATGGCGGTTGAGGCCGTGGCCCAAAACCAGACGTCGAGCAGTCGTTCCCGAGGTCCCCTTCGAGGTTCGTTGATTTCTTCAAGCGATCGCCGGCGGGCGGTAAGACTGACCGCTGCAAACGGCTCGCCACATCCACAGCAGCAATCGTCGCGCAATGGCGATGAGCGCTGCTTTCTTGCCGGCTTTGCGACAGATCCGTAACCAGATGCGTTTCACCTGGGGATCGAGGCGCACGGCGGTCCAGGCCGCCTGTCCTAGCACCCATCGCAAGTCGCTGGGCCCACGTTTTGAGATGTGTCCCGTGCGTTGCTTGCCCGCCGAATCGAACGTGCGCGGATCCAAGCCGCTATAGCGGGCGATGGCCTTGCGGTACGTGAAGCGATGGAAGTCGCCGATTTCGGCCAGCACAGTCGCGCACGTCACCAGGCCGACGCCGGGGAAGCTATTGAGGATCGCCGCGGATGGGCCAAACGTCGGCTGAGTGAGCAACCGTTCCAGCTCACGTTCGAGTTGCCCGATTTGCCGTTCGAAGAGCAGCAGTTGGTCGACGCACTGCCAGAGATAACGGCTATGTCGCTCGGGGAGCTTTTGCTGACACGTCTCCAGGTAGCGAACCAACCCGCTGCTGCCCATCCGTGCCGGCCCAGGACGGTTGTTGGCATTCATCACGCTTTTCACGCGGATCAGGACCTGGGCGCGTTGACGCGCGAAAGCATTGCGTTGCCGCGAACAATCGCGCAGCACCTGCACCTCCGACGGGGGCGCGTAGGCGACGGGCAAGCGGCCACACGCCAACAATTCGGCGACATTCTGGGCGTCCTCGCGGTCGGTTTTGATGCGCCGGCCTGCCAACGCTCGGGCTTGCGCGGCATCGGCCAGCACCAGCTTGTCCACGAGCGGTTCCAGCATCTCCCACAGCCAACGGTAGAATCCCACCGCCTCGATCGCCACCACGTGCGGACGCGGTAGACTGCCGAAGAATTCCGCGATCTGCTTCCGGCAGCGGCAAGCCAACTTTTGGAACCGAATCTCTCCGCAGCAGCTACAATAAACGCACGCGGTCAGCGTCTCCTTGTGCAAATCGATCCCCACAGACCATCGGTGCGGAAGCGTAGTGCCACACATACGTCGATCCTTTATGTAGGGGTAAGGGACATCGTGGAACGTCAACCAGATGTTACCCAGCGGAAGCCACCAGGCTTCCGCCCCCTACATAGTTTCCAGTTCAGCGTCGCCGAGATTCTGGTGCTCGTCGCGATGCTCGCGGTCGTGTGGTCGCTTGCGTCCCGCTGGCCGGTGAGGACGAGCTCCGCTGGGCTGAGAACGGCCAACGTTTTCGCGGGCACGATTGCCGTCGTGGATGTGTCGGTCGGCAGCCGGCCGCCAAGGGCGCGCGAGGCGGCCGCACGAGGAATCCTGTGGTCCCTGCCGACCGTGGGGGCGTGGATCGTAGGCACGGCCCTCGTCCGGCGCTGGTCCAGCCGCGCAAGCGGCGACGGCGTGTAGCCACGGGCGGCGAGCCCGTGGGGAAGCGCGGCCCGATGGCTGAAAGCCCCGCAGGGGCGACGTCGGTCCCTCCAATCGCCGGTGATTTGCGCGCCCCGATGTCGCCCCGTCGGGGCTGTCGATGAAACGGAGGCCCAAAGCACCGTGGGTTGACACCCACGAGCTCTACGCCGCCGCCCCTTCGGGGCGAACACACATCGCGCGCGGCTGAATGGTCAGCGGAATCCGCGATACCAGCGGCGCCAGGCGAGTGCGCGCCGGTGCGGAAGGCGGTCTAGCCCGCATTATTCATAGGGCCATGAATAATCCGGACTACTGCGGTTTCGGCGGCGTTTCGCCGCCGGCGCCGGCGCCGACGGCTGATGCCTCCGGCTCGGAGACCGAGCCCTCGAACACCAGTTGCTTCGTCTCGCCGACCTTTTTCACCTCGACGGTGATCGTGTCCTTGCCCTGGAACTCGCCCTTCAATAATTCCTCGGAGAGCGGGTCCTCGACAAAGTTCTCGATCGCGCGACGCAAGGGGCGAGCGCCGAAGTCGGTGTTCGAGCCCTTCTTGATCAGGAAGGTCTTGGCTTCGTCGGTCAAAACGAGCTTCAGCCCGCGTTCGCTCAAGCGTTCGCGGACCTTGCCCAGCTCCAGTTCGACGACCAGCTTCAGGTCCTCGGCGTCGAGGTGCCGGAAAACGATCACGTCGTCCACGCGGTTGAGGAACTCGGGCCGGAACACCTTCTCGATCCGCTCGGTGACGCGGGTCTTCATGCTCTCGTACGAAGCGTCATCGTCCGGCGATTGGAAGCCGAAAGACGACTCGTTCTTGATGGCCTCGGCCCCCGCGTTGGTGGTCATGATGACGATCGTATTGCGGAAGTCGACGTTGCGGCCGAAGCTGTCCGTCAGGCGGCCTTCCTCCATCACCTGCAGGAGCATGTTGAAGACGTCGGGGTGCGCCTTCTCGATCTCGTCCAAGAGGACCACGGCGTACGGCCGGCGGCGGATCTTCTCGGTCAGTTGGCCGCCTTCCTCGAAGCCCACGTACCCCGGCGGCGCCCCGATCAGCCGGCTGACGTTGTGCTTCTCCATGTACTCGCTCATGTCGATCTGAATGAGCGCGTCCTCGTCGCCGAACATGAACTCGGCGAGCGCCTTGGCCAATAGCGTCTTACCGACGCCCGTCGGCCCGGCGAAAATGAAGCAGCCGGTGGGCCGCTTCGGGTCCTTCAGCCCGCTGCGGCTGCGGCGGACGGCCTTCGAGATCGACTTGATGGCCTCGTCCTGGCTGATGACCCGCTTGTGCAGGTCCTTTTCCATTTCCATCAGCCGCAACGAATCCTCGGTCGTCATCCGCGTGAGCGGGATGCCGGTCATCTTCGAGACCACCTCGGCGATCACGTCCTCGTCGACCACGCCGTCGGTCTCGCGCGATTTTTCGCGCCAGTCGCGGGTGATCGATTGCTTCTTTTTCTTCAGCTTGTCGGCCTGGTCGCGCAGCGCCGCGGCCTTCTCGAAGTCCTGGTTGGCGACCGCTTCTTCCTTTTCCTTGTTCAGCCGCTCGACCTCGTCGTCGATCTCCTTCAAGTCGGGCGGACGGGTCATGGCCTTCAGACGGACGCGGGCACCCGCCTCGTCGATCACGTCGATCGCCTTGTCCGGCAGGCAGCGGGCGGTGATGTACCGGCTGGACAGTTCGACGGCCGACGCCAGCGCGTCGTCGGTGATTTGCACGCGGTGATGCTGTTCGTACCGGTCGCGCAGGCCGCGGAGGATCTCCACGGTCTCGGACTTGGTCGACGGCTCGACCATGATCAACTGGAAGCGGCGGTCCAGGGCGCTATCCTTCTCGATGTACTTGCGGTACTCGTCGAGCGTGGTGGCGCCGATGCACTGGATTTCGCCGCGGGCCAGGGCCGGCTTGAGGACGTTCGAGGCGTCGATCGCCCCTTCCGCTCCGCCCGCCCCCACCAGGGTGTGCAATTCGTCGATGAACAGGATCGTGTTCTTGGCCCGGCGGACCTCGTTCATCACGGCCTTGATCCGCTCCTCGAACTGGCCGCGGTACTTGGTGCCGGCCACCATCATGGCCAGGTCCAGCACGACGATCCGCCGGTCGCACAATAGCTCCGGCACGTTGCCGTCCACGACCCGCTGCGCGAAGCCTTCGACGATGGCCGTCTTGCCGACGCCCGCCTCGCCCAACAGCACCGGGTTGTTCTTGGTCCGCCGGCTGAGGATTTGGATGGCCCGCTCGATCTCCTTCTCGCGGCCGATCACCGGGTCGAGCTTGCCCTGCCGCGCCAGTTCCGTGAGGTCGCGGCCGAAGCTGTCGAGCGCCGGTGTCTTGGATTTCGAGCTCTTGGCCGATGTCTCGGCCCCGCCGCCGCCACCACCGCCCGAGGGATTGCGCTCGCCCCCTTCGCTCCCCTCGATGCCGTGGCCCAGCAGGTTGAGGACCTCTTCGCGGACCTCTTCCAGTTTCAGGCCCAGGTTCATCAGCACCTGCGCGGCCACTCCCTCCTGCTCGCGCAACAGCCCCAGCAGAATGTGCTCGGTGCCGACGTAGTTGTGGTTCAGATTGCGGGCCTCTTCCATCGAATACTCGATGACCTTTTTGGCCCGCGGCGTCTGCGGCAGCTTGCCCATGGTGACCATGTCGGGCCCGCTCTGGACGAGCTTCTCGACTTCGAGGCGGATTTTCCGCAGGTCGACGTCGAGGTTCTTGAGCACGTTGGCGGCGACGCCGCTGCCTTCCTTGATGAGGCCCAACAGCACGTGCTCGGTGCCGATGTATTCGTGGTTGAACCGCTGCGCTTCCTGGTTCGCCAGTTGCATGACTTTCCGTGCGCGGTCGGTAAATCGTTCGTACATGCGAGGTCTCCGTGGGGCACTTGCGCTGTTGAGGCGGCAATCGCCGCCTCAGGCGGTATGCCGTGCTCGGTCTGAATTGTACGCTCTTGCCGGCCTGCTGTCGCGCGCGGCGCCTCACGCCGCCTTGCGCCTATTTGGCAGGGCGGCGCCGGCCGGGTCAATCTCATGCACTTTGCGTTCCTTTTCCTCTTCCTCTAAAGCCCGCTCTTTTTGGGCAAGCTGCTGGTATTCTACGTCGATCTCGGTTTGCCAGCCGGCGGCCCGGTCCCAACACACGAGCTCGTCCAGGGTGGCGCGGGCCTCGTCGATCCGCCACGTGTGCCGCAAGACCGCCGCCAGGAGCAACGCCGCTTCGACATCCGCGGGGCAATTGTTCAGCAACTGCCGGGCGAGGACCTCGGCCTCGACCCAATTTCCCTTCAAGTATTCCGCCAGGGCCACGGGATACAAGTCGCTTTCCGAACCCGCGACCGCCTCGCCCCCGCGCGACGAGCGCCGCAGCGAAACAAGCGTCAACGTCAGCCAGGCGGCGCCGCAGGCGATCCCAATCGTCCGCGCGCGCCCGGGCCCCAAAAGCTCGTCCCAGACCCACGTTGCACACACCGCGAAATCGGCCACCAGCGCGAAGACGACGGCCAACACCAGTCCCGACCACGCCCCCCGCCACCACAGATCCGGCAGTCCAGGCCACAGATATGCCGCGTAGCGCATGATTCGCATCGGTGCGATTCCTTTCTAGCCGCTGCGTCCGGCCGGGAATTGTATCTTCAAAAGCCACTTGGAGCAAGGCAACCAGAAGCGTCGCTTGACTTTACGTCCGCAGACTGGGCGGCCGGAACGAAGCGCCACTTGCCCAGGCACGTTTCGGACAGCGCCTGGCAATGGGCAGCGAGGAATAATTCCGCGGGGCCAGTTTGGCGCTCGCCCCGTCATTTGCGAAGCTGAGGGCGTTATGACGTGGTCTTTCACCGCCGCTGCGGAACGGGCGCTGGCCGAGGCGGCCATCTGGCGCAGTCGCGACGATTGTGCCGACCTTCACACGCCCGAGCTGCTGTTGGGCTTGTTGGCCGAAACGGAATGCCGCGCGGCGGCGATGCTGCTAGCACGCGGGATCGACGCGGCGGCTGTCGAGGGGCGGTGGCCGTCGTTGGCGCGCCGCGCCAACGGCGCACACGGCCCGCGCGAATTCTCGCTTTCGCTGCTCGAGGCGTTCGAGGCCGCGGTCGATCGGCTGTGGGAGTATCCCCGGCCGCTGACATTGGCTACCGAGCACCTGCTCTTGGGCCTGGTCGCGGCGCCTGGCGAGACGGGGGCATGGCTCGCCGAGCACGGCTTCGACGCCGACGCGCTCGAGGTCCAGATCCATCGCCTTTATGGCCACGATCCAGGGCCGCTTTCGGTCGAGGCGCTGCCGATTGATGAGCCGGTTGCGTCGCCTCGCGATCCCTCAGCTCCGCCCGCCGCGTCCGAGGCCGAGGCGCGCTCCGCCGGGCCGGCCCGTGGCACACCCGATCGGGCCGAGTCACCGGTGCCCGCGCCCGCGCAGCATGTAGCAGAGCCGGCCCACGTTGGTCTTCCGGCGGCCGTTGCCCGCGTGTTGGACGCGGCGGCGAATCGTGCCCGCGAGGGGCTGCGCGTTGTCGAGGACTACGTTCGCATGGTGCTGGACGACGCCCACCTGACGCGCGAGCTGAAAGAGTTGCGGCACGACCTGCAAGCCGCGCTCGCCGCGTTTCAGCGGCACGACCTGCTGGCCGGCCGGGAAACGCAGTCCGACGTCGGCACGACGATCGCGACCGCGGACGAGCAGGTACGGCCCGACGTTACCAGCGTCGTGGCGGCGAACCTCAAACGTGTCGAGGAGGCGCTCCGCAGCCTGGAAGAATACGGCAAGACGTGCGACCCGGCCGCGGCGGCCAGGATCGAGCAGTTGCGCTATCGCACCTACACGCTGGAACGGGCCGTCGACATCACGCGGGCCGCGAGCGAGCGACTCGCGCGAGTCCGGCTGTGCGTGCTCGTCGACGGCCGGTCGAGCGAGGCCGAGTTCGACCGCCTGGTGCAAGCCATCCTCGTGGGCGGGGCCCATATGATCCAGCTTCGCGACAAGAAACTGTGGGATGGCGAGCTATTGGGCCGGGCCCGATTGCTGCGTGCGCTGTCGCGCGCCGCCGGGGCAATCTCGATCATCAACGACCGGCCCGACATCGCCGCCCTGGCCGAGGCGGATGGCGTACAGGTGGGCCAGGAGGACTTGCCGGTCAAGGAGGCGCGGGCGATCGTCGGCACGCGGGCCTTGATCGGCGTCTCGACGCATTCGATTTCCCAGGCGCGACAGGCGGTGCTCGACGGGGCCAGCTATATCGGCGTGGGACCGACCTTCCCGTCGGCCACCAAGGAGTTCGCGGCATTCACCGGCGTGGAGCTTTTGCAGGCCGTCGCAGCGGAAATCCGCCTACCGGCCTTCGCCATCGGCGGTGTGACGCTCGACAACGTGCCGGCCGTGGCCGCGGCGGGTTTCAGCCGCGTCGCCGTCGCCGCCGCGGTGGCAGAAGCAAGAGACCCGCGAGCCGCCGCGGCCGAATTTGTGCGGCGATTTGGCCACGCCTGACTCGCCGTCGCTGTGCCAACGGATCCCGCGCGGAACACCATGCCGAAAACCGCCGCCGACGCCTACCGTGACGATCTGGCGTACATCCATGACGCGGGATTTGGCCACCTGGCCGTCGCCGCCGCCGGCGAGCTGATCGGGCAACTACGTCAGCAGGGGACGCGCGACGGGCTCGTGGTCGAGCTGGGCTGTGGCAGCGGCAACTTGTCCGAGCGCGTCGCCGCGGCTGGCTTTCAGGTTTGCGGATTCGATATCTCGCCGGCCATGGTGGCCTTGGCCCAGAATCGCGTGCCAAGGGGCGAGTTCCACTGCGAATCGTTCCTGACCGCGCGGCTGCCGCGGTGCGTGGCGGTGGCGGCGATCGGCGAGGTTCTCAACTATCTGTTCGACGCCCGCCGCGCGGCGACCCGGCTGCCGCGGGTTTTTCGCCGCGCGTACAAGGCGCTATTGCCGGGCGGACTGCTGCTGTTCGACGTGGCCACGCCCGGCCGGCGGGCGAGCAGCGCGGGTACACCGAAGCGGCCGATTGGGCGTGCCTCTTCTCGGCACGCGAGGATCGACTCGAAAAGCTGCTGGTGCGCGAGATCACCGCGTTTCGCCGCGCTGGCGAGTTGTACCGCCGCGACCATGAAACGCACCGCCTGCGGCTGTACACTCGTGCGGAAGTGGCCCGGCACCTGCGCGCGGCCGGTTTTCGCGCCCGGACGCTCCCCGGCTACGGCGACCTGGCCATGCCGCGCGGCTGGGTGGCGTTTGCCGCCCGCAAACCGTAGGACTCTAGAAACCCCCTCTCCCCCGGCGGGAGAGGGTCGGGGTGAGGGGGAATGAACTACGAAGTCGAGCAGAAGTTCCGGCTGGAGGACGCCACCGCGCTGGAAGCGACCGCTGCGGCGCTCGGCGCGAAGCTGGGGCCGGCCGTCGTGCAGGCCGACCAGTATTTCGCCCATCCTGCGCGCGACTTCGCGCGGACCGACGAAGCGCTGCGCATTCGTTCGGTCGGCGAGGACAATCGGGTCACGTACAAAGGGCCAAAGATCGACGCAACGACCAAGACGCGGCGCGAGCTCGAGCTGGTGATCGAGCCCGGCGCGCAAGGAGCGGCGCGCTTCGCCGAGCTCCTGGCGGCCTTGGGCTTCGTGCCGGTCGCCACGGTCCGCAAACAGCGGCGCACGGCGATCATCTCATGGCAAGGGCGCCAGGTCGAGCTGGCCGTGGATTGCGTGGACCGCTTGGGGCATTTCTGCGAGTTGGAGCTATCGGCCGACGAGTCCGACGTGGCCGGCGCCAGGGCCGCCGTGACCGAGCTGGCCGCCCGCCTCGGGCTGACCGAAGGGGAGCGCCGCAGTTATCTGGAGCTGCTCCTTGGGGCGTGAGGGGTAAATACCCCTCGCTGGCCGGGCTTTTTCGCCGACGGGGTCCGCATTTTTGCTGTCCGCCGGCGTTCAGTGGGATTAGACTCTAGGTAGACTGCTTTGACTTTCTTGAGTGCCGCACCGTCGGGAGGAACACCATGAAGAGCGCACTGGATTTGAGCCGCCGCATCGGACTGGCCGTCGCCTTGATCGCCACGTTTTTTTTACTAGTGTCCGTAGCTGGCGCCGCCGACGAGGGCGCTAAGGAGAAAGCAAAGGGCACGGCGAAAGACAAGAACAACGCCGTGGCCGCGAAGTCTGACGCGAAGGATGAGAAGACGGCCGCCCGCGACAAGGCCATCGCGGCAGCGCGGGAAGCGCGGGAAAAGAAAAAGCAAGCGGCCCGCGCGGCGAAGGCGGCCCGCGAAGCCAAGGAGGCGCAGCAAGCCGCGGCCGACAACGCGGCCGCCAACCAGCTCCAGCAAGCCCCGCCCCCGGGCTTCGGCCCGCAGGTCGGCGGCAACGGCCGGCATGCGTACCGCGGCGGCAACAACAGCTTGATGAAACTGTACACCGCGCAAATGCTCCAACAATTCGACGCCAATCAGAACGGGCGCATCGACCCGTCGGAGATGAAGGCGGCCCAGTCCGCCATGGCCCAGTTGCAAGCCGGCGGCGCGACGGTCGCGGGGGCGAACATGCTGATGAAGTTCGACGCCAACGGCAACGGCCAGCTCGAGCCCAACGAGCAGCAAGCCGCGATGCAAGCCATGGCTCAAGGATCAGGCGGCGCCCCAGGTGCGGCAGGCTTGCCCGGCGGCGGAACGCTTCCCGGCGTCACGCCGGCGATGGAGCAGAAGTTCGACCTCGACGGCGATGGACAGCTCAATGCCGCCGAGCGGAACGCCATGATGCGCGCCTTGCAGCGGAACGGATTGCCCGCAGCGAAGAAGCCGTAGGCGGCGCTAAACCGAGCGAGCGACTCGCTGGACCGCTTCTATCGATAGTCCTCCCGGATCGGGTGGAACACGTCGAGCGCGCGGACGGGCCGGTCGCCGGCAATCACCTTGTGGCGCACTCCGCCGGGGATCCGCCACATCTCGCCCGCGCGGACGAAGCGCGACTCGCCGCCGACGATGAACTCCGCCTCCCCTTCCAGCATCAAGCCGAGCTGCTCGTGCGGGTGGCTATGCTCCTCGACGACCGCGTGCGGCGCGAACTCCACCAGCGACATCATCAGCCGGTCGCCGTGCGTGGTATAGATGTCGACGCCGGGAAAGATCCGGTGGTGCGAGCACTGCGACTTGTCGACGAAATACGGGCCATCCACGGCATGTCCTCCTGTGGATTCGCGCGGCACTAAAGGCGAGCCGGCGGGTTCATCCCGGCGGTCTGCGGCGATAGCGACGTGAGCTTGGATCGGTCTTCGAGCGTCGCCGGCGCATTATATCCGCCGCACGCAGCCGCGCGCCGGGGTCCGCTTGTGCCGCGTTTGCGAGCTATGCTTCAGTGGGCCTTTGTCGCAAAAACGCGCCTCAGCGAAGAGGAGGAATCGCCGTGAAGTTCTTGCCCGATAATTTCGGTCCCATTTCGTCGGGATGGTTCGTGACCGGCACGGGCGTGGGGATCCTGCTGGGTGGCCTGGCCGTCCCTTGGTTGCCGCTCGTGACGATTTTCCTGATCGGCAGCGTGGTGCTGTTCCTCGGCCAGGTGTTCTTGCAGAGGGCGACGCGCCGCGTGCAGGCCTAGGAGCACGGCGCGTGCCCCTGGCTGCGCCAGTGCGACGTGAAGCGATCCTTCGCGCTCCCGCTACTTCTGTAGCGCCTGCGCCAGCCCCGGCACCTGGTCCGCGCCCGCCGGCACCAGGATGCTGGAACCGGTAAAGGCATCGCCGATCGTCTCGTAGCGTCCGCCCAGGTGCTCGGCCAGGAAAGCTTCGCTGACGGCGTTGAACGATAGCCGGTTCTCGGGCCGCGCGAAGCCGTGCCCTTCGTCGGGATAGAGCACGTAGGTCACCGGGATGTGCTTCTCCTCCATCGCGGCCACGATCTGGTCCGCCTCGGCCTTTTTGACGCGCGGGTCTTGCGCGCCCTGGCCGATCAACAGGGGCTTGCGGATCTTCTCCGCATAGGTGAGCGGTGATCGCTTGCCCAGGAACTTCTGTCCTTCCTCGGTCGAAAAGTCTCCCACCCGATCCTTGAATAGTTGCACCTGCGGCTTCCAATACGGCGGGATCGACTGCAAGAGCGTGATGATGTTCGACGGACCGACAATGTCGATGCCGCAGGCGAAGACGTCGGGCGTCATCGTCATGCCGACCAGGGTCGCGTAGCCGCCGTAGCTTCCGCCGGTGATCGCCACGAGGTTCGCAGCGGCGATTTTCTTGGCGACCGCCCAATCGACGGCGTCCAAGAGATCGGTGTGCATCTTGCCACCCCACTCCTGGTTGCCGGCGTTGACGAAATCCTTGCCGAAGCCGGTCGACCCGCGGAAATTCACGCTCAGCACCGCGTAGCCGCGGTTGGCCCACAACTGGTGCTCGGCGTCGTAGCCCCAGTCGTCGCGCCCCCACGGCCCGCCGTGCACGTTGAGCACCAGAGGCAAGGGCGCCGTGGGCTGCCCGTCGCCGTCGTCGTCGGTTCCCTTCGGCAGCGACAGGTAGCACACCATGTCCAGCCCGTCGCGGGCCTTCACCACCACGTCGTGCATTTTCACCAGTGGCAGCCCTTCGAGCGCGGCGCGGTTGGTGAACAGGAACGTGGCCTTCTTCTTGTCGCGATCGTAGATGTAGTACCGCACCGGCCCGTCATCGGTCATGTAGGCCACGGTCCACAGCTTGTCGTCGAGCGTGCGGCCGGTGATCTCCAGGTCGCCGCGGGTCACCGTCCGCAGATAATCCAGGTCATCCTTGATGGCCGGATCGAGCACCTGCCACTCTTTGCGGGCGTAGGTGAACGCCACGGCCTGGATGGTTTTCTCCGTGGGATGCTGGATGGTGCCCCCCACGTCGCTGCGGGCGTTTTCGGCCAGCGTGGTTTGCTTGCCCGTCTTCAGGTCGATCGTGGTCAGGGCGCCCGTGTTGCGATCGCGGCTGTCGATGAAGTACAGCACGTCGCCCGAGCGGTCGAAACCGGCGGGCGAGGTGGTCAGCGTGTCCCCCATGGGGATCTTCAGATAGTCTTGCCAGCCGCCATTGCCGTCGGGCTTGAGTATCAGGTTGCCGCCGTCGGGCAGAAACTGCATCGCGAAGCGGACCTTCAGATCGTCGTCGGTGAGGTAGCCGGAGAATCCCTGCTTGTTTTCCTCGACGAGCTTGCGCTCGCCGGTTGCAATGTTGACGCGGTACACGTCGTGCAGCTCGGCCTGGCGGTCGTTCAGGCCGATGAGGATTTCCTCCGGCACGCGTTCGCTGAGCTGCTCGACCTGGGCGTTGACCTTCGCTAGCGGCGTCAGGTCCGTCGTTTCCGCTTTGTCGAGCGTCACGGCGTAGACATGCCAGTTCTCGTCGCCGTCGTTGTCCTGCAGGTACAGCACGTGCTTGTTGGTGTAGGCCCAGAAGTAGATGCGGATGCCGCGCTTCTTGTCCTGCGTGACCGGTTGGGCCGCCGCCGGATCAGAGGCCGGCCCCACCCACACGTTGAGGACTCCGTCGACCGGCGCGAGATACGCCAGGTGCTTGCCGTCCGGGCTGAGCCGGGGGCTGGCCTTGTCGGGATTGCCGAAGAGGACCTCGCGCGGGATAAGCGGCACGTCTTTCAAGTACTTGGGCAAGGGGCCCTTCGACGCGCCGAGGCCGGTCGCGGCCGCCTTCAAAGGGTTCGCCGGCTGCGGCGTCGCGTCGGCCGGGGCCACGGTCTCGACCTCCTCGAACACTTCGGCGACCGCGGTGGGGCCGGATTGTTTCGGCTTTTCGACCGTTGCCGGATTGCAGCCGTAGGAAACCAGCAGCAGGGCGGCCGCGACTATCGGTATCGAGCGAAAGAAAGACCTCATCGTTGCGGCCTCCTTGGGGGTTCGATGTCGTTATTTCGCGGCCGGCCACGGAATCTTTCGGCCCGCCGCGCAAAGGGCACTCCGTTCACCCGCAACATACTCAATCGCGCCGCGAATCGCCAAGCGCAAAGCACGGGGAGGGGCATCGTCGGTGCAAGCTACCGCCCCGCAAGTCGGCGAGCCACCCGCTTGCGTGGGACCAGGGATTCCACGGTGCAGCCCATCGATTTCCGCGGCAGTGGCGCAATCGAAGAAAAAACACGATTCCCGAGTAGTGGCCGGCGCACGTCGTTTCGCTTACAGTGCGGAGATTCTCGCCCTGAAATAAGGTTCCTTCGCCAAGGGCTTTTTGCCGTGGCCTTGCCGCCGCGCCCCGTCGAACGTGCCACGCGACCAGGATATCGACCCCTGGTCGTGGTCGCCGTGGCTGTCTGCGCCGGCATCGTGTTGGATCGATATGCGCCACGCCCGACGATCATCTGGTGGAGCGGCGCGCTGGCCGCGTGGTTCGTTTGGCTCGCGGCGTGGTGGGCGCGACGCGATAGGGCCGCCGGCGGCGCCATGCTCCTTTGCCTGGTGGCAACCGGCGCAGCCTGGCATCAGGTTCGATGGTCGGTCTTTCACAATAACGATCTGGGCGCCTTCGCCGCCGAATCCGCCCAGCCGGTTTGCGTGGAAGCGGTCGCGCTCTCGGGTCCGCGCCGGTTGCGGGCCCCGCCTTTCGATCCGTTGCGGCCGATCGCGCGGCCTGACCGCAGTCGCATGGAGCTGCAAGTGACCGGCGTCCGTGACGGCGCCACGTGGATTCCGGCCGTCGGCCGGACAACCTTGACCGTCGACGGGCACGTGCTGGGCATTCAAGCCGGTGACCGCCTTCAAGTGTTCGGGCATCTCGCGGCGCCGCGTCCGCCGCTCAATCCAGGCGAGTTCGACTTCGCCGCGCATCGCCGCGGCGACCGGCAGTTGTGCCTGCTGGCGACCGATCATCCCCAATGCCTGACGCGCGTTGCGGAGGGGTCCGCGTGGCGCGCGTCGCGGCTGCTGGATCGCGTGCGTCAGGCCGGCGACGCCGCCTTGTGGCGCGACCTGAGCCGCGCCCAAAGCGGATTGGGGCTGGCCCTGCTATTGGGACAGCGGGAAGAACTCGACGCCGACACGACGCGTCACTTCTTTCAAACCGGCACCGTACACTTGCTCTCGATATCGGGCCTGCACGTCGGCATCCTCGCGGGCGCGTTATTCTTTACACTGCGGCTGGGCCTCGTGAAACGCACCGTGGCGATCGTCGCCGTGGCGACGATCGTCACCGTCTACGCGCTGGTGATCGACGCCGAGCCGCCGGCCGTGCGGGCCACAGTGCTAGTCTGGTTGGTGTGCCTGGCGATGTACCGTGGACGTCGCGCGTCGTTCTTTAACCTGCTGGCCGCCGCGGCGCTCGTCGTGGTCGCCATGAATCCGGCCGATCTGTTCCGCATCGGGCCGCAACTGTCGTTTCTGTGCATGGGAACGCTCGTGTGGATCGGGCCACGCGTCGCGCGGCGGCGGCCGCTTGATCCGCTCGCGCGCCTCGTCGCCCAGACGCGTCCCTGGCCACAACGCGCGATCCGCTCGTCGGGCGGATGGCTGTGGCGATCCTTGGCGGTCTCCGCGGCCGTTTGGCTGGTGACTCTTCCCTTGGTGCTGGCCCGATTCCATATCGTGGCGCCGGCCGTCCTCTTTTTGACGCCCGTCTTGGCCGTGCCGGTTGCCGTGGGCATGATGACGGGTTTCGCGCTCATCGTGTTTGGTTGGTTGATATGGCCGCTGTCGATGGTCATCGGCCGGATGTGCGATGCGTCGCTTTTGTTCGTGACGGCGGCTGTGAGCTCGGCCGACCGGTGGCCTGGCAGTCATTTCTGGCTGCCGGGGCCGCCTTGGTGGTGGCTGGCCGTGTTTTATGGCTTGCTGGGCCTGTGGGTCGCTGATGCACGTTGGCGGCCGCCGCTGCGCTGGTGCGCGGCGATCGTCGCCGCCTGGACGACGGTCGGCTTCGGCGCGGCCGGGTGGACGCGCTCGCACCAGCAACATCTCGAGTGTACTGTCCTCGCGGTCGGGCATGGCTGCTCGGCCGTGCTCGAGCTGCCCGACGGGCGCACGCTCGTGTACGACGCCGGCCAGTTTGGTTCGCCGGACGCCGCCGCGCGGGCGATCTCCGGCTGCCTCTGGGCGCGCGGCCGCAGGCACGTCGACGCGGTGGTCCTTTCTCACGCCGACGTCGATCACTTCAATGCCTTGCCGGAACTGCTGAATCGCTTCACCGTGGGCGCGGTGTACGTCTCGCCCGTGATGTTTGACGCGCCGAGCCCGGCGACCGAAGCGCTGCGCCAGGCGATTTTGGCGGCGGGAGTCCCGCTGAAAGAGATTTGGGCCGGAGACCGGTTGCGCGGCGGCGACTGTGCGATCGAGGTCCTTCACCCGCCGCGACGCGGAACGTTGGGCAGCGACAACTCGAACAGCATCGTGCTTTCAGTCGAGTACGAGGGGCGCCGCTTGTTGCTGCCCGGCGACCTGGAGTCACCCGGCCTCGACGAGCTTTTGGCCGAGAGCCCCCTGCACTGCGACGTCCTGCTGGCGCCCCATCACGGCAGCGCGCGGAGCGACCCGCCCGGCTTCGCCGCGTGGAGCACGCCCGCGTGGGTGATCATCAGCGGCGACCGCCGTTCGACCCGCCCGGAGGTGGCGAGCGCCTACGAGACGCGCGGCGCGACGGTGCTCAATACTTCGCGCGTAGGCGCGGTGACGGCGGTCGTCCAGCGCGATCGCTTGCAGGTAACGTCCTGGCGGGCCGCGAGCGCATCGCGCGACGGCTGGCCCGCCACCGAGGTGTGGGCCGTGCCACCCCAGGAAGAACCGGCCCAGCCATAGGGCGGTTGATGCACGGCCCCTATGCATAATAAGGACTCGAGTTTTTATTGGCCGCGTGCATCATTGCGCGGCGCGCCGTGCATTGATGACGGGCAAATCACGGGCCGGCCGGGCCTTGCTACGCCGAATTTCAACGGCGGCGATTTTCTGGAAACCCTTGTGTTCCAAAAACCTACGGCCGCGCCCTGCCACGCTTGCGGGCGCCTCGGCACACCGCTTGCTAAAGCCCTGGTGGGCGTGCGATGCGTGACTCGCGGGTGAAGGGCCCTCACCCGCGAGTAATTTTTTCCCGCCCTCGTCCTGGGGTAAATGGCTGGCCAAGCGTCAGCCACTTTTTGCACTTGTTGCCTGTAGCGAGGAAGCACAGAAGGGCGAGCGCGCATGGGCACGAAGGATCGTGGCCGGTGTGGTGCGCTTGGCCGCGGAAGTGCCTCGTTCGTGCCAGCCGCGTCGACAGTCCGCGGCGCCTTATTGCGGCCAGGGGCTTGTTGCCAAATGTCGAAACCAAGAGCGCTAGGCGCCGCCGACGCCGCGCTCTACGGGATCCAGAAGGATGCCCCAATGGCTTGGGTGGGCGCTCCGCCTAGCCCACCCAAGCCGGGGCGTCTTCGACGATCGGTGTTGGTCTGGCCCGTCGCCGGCTCCCCTTGAGCGACTCTTCCGCGCCGGCTACGATCAACTTGTATGAAGCTGATCATCGCCGTCATCCAGCCCAGCAAGCTCGAAGCCGTCAAAGCCGCGCTCACCGAGGTCGAGGTCTTTCGCCTCACCGTCATGGACGTGCAGGGCTTCGGACGACAGAAGGGGCACACCGAGGTCTACCGCGGGCACGAGTTCTCGGTCAACCTGCTGCGCAAAGTCCAGTTGCAGATCGCCGTCAACGAGGACTTCGTCGAGCCGACGATCCAGGCCATCATCAAGGGAGGCCGCAGCGGCCCCAAGGGCGAGATCGGCGACGGCAAGATCTTCATTCTGCCCATGGACGACTGTATCCGCATCCGCACCGGCGAACGCGGCAGCGAAGCCATCTGAGAAGCCGGCAGCGGGCGGCCGGCAGCGGGCAGTAAAGATCGGCGTCACGCGAAGCGCGTGTACGCCCTGCACAACCTTCGGGCTTAGCAGACCCCGTCCAAGCCCTACCGTTCGGCCGGCGTATGCGCCGGCAGGAATCGGCACAGCAAGATGCCGCCGAAATACAAGATCGTCAGCGGGAAGGCCATGAACAGGATGCTGTACGGATCGGCCGGCGTGAGCACCGCCGATAGGATGAAGATCACCAGCACCGCCACGCGCCACTTGTCGAGGTACGATCGGATGCTGAAGATGCCGATCCGCTCCAGAAACAACATCACCAGCGGCAATTGAAAGCTGATCCCAAACCCCAGCGGCAGGAGCAGCACAAAACCCAGCCACTCGCTGATCCGCGCGTCGGGGTTGATGCCCAGGCTCTCGTTGAAGCCAAACAGGAAATTGAGCACCGGCTGAAACACGAAGAGGTAGGCCGTGGCCGCGCCTAACAGGAACAAGCCCAGGCTAAACGGCAGGAACATATGAACGTACCGCTTTTCATGCGGGTACAGCCCTGCCGCGACGAACGACCAGATCTGGTAGAAGACCCACGGGCTCGACAGGACGACGCCAAACACCAGCGCCGCCTTCAGCCAGATGCCGAACGACTCTGTTGCCCCCAGGCTGGAAGCGTGAACGCGCGCGTCATCGGCGATTGCATGAAACAGAAATAGCGGGGCAAGCCGGGCCCCGACGTCGGTGACCGCCTCTTGCCCCTTGCTCGCCGGCGGCGGTGCCACCGCCGCATCTGTCGATTTCGGCTCTTCCCTCTCCGGCGGCCGTAGCGTGCTCGGCCAATGCGGGGTGACGCGCAACACTTCTTCGAGAGCCGGCTGCGGGTCGACGTACACGATGTCGAACAGCAAACGATCCCTCGTAACGAGCCGCTTGATCTCATCCGTCGTGTACGGCACAGGCAGTCCCGCGTCGCGCCGCGACTGGGCGAACGACTCGTACTTTTCCAGTGCCGTGCGGGAATAGAAGGTCTCAAGCGCGCCCTCGAGCGGGTCGACGATGACCCCCACGACGTAGCTCGCCACGAAGAACCCGATCGAGCAGCCGATCACCAGTCCCAGCACGGCCTTGAACAGCGACACCCGCAACTCTTCGAGGTGTTCCCCGAAGGTCATCGTGGTATCTTTGAATAGATCGTCGTCGTACTTGGTCTTCATCGGGGGATGCTACGCGAGAGGCGAGGCGCGGCCAGGCGGGATGAGGGCACGCCGGGGGTGACCTGCTCGATCATAGCACTCCGCCGAGGGGTGGGCAACTTGCCGCGCCGCGCTCCGTGCACTGGCGCGCGGTGAAAGACATCGGCCACATCGCGAATCGAAACAATCGCTCCCAATCAACCAGCGCTTGTGCGCATGACTACGCTTTACCCGCTCCGCTTTCGCCCCCTCTTTCGCCGCTACCTGTGGGGTGGCCGAAAGCTCGGCACATTGCTCGGCAAGCCGATCGCCGACGGCGACGACTATGCCGAGAGCTGGGAAATATGCGACCGCGGCACGGACCAAAGCATCGTTGCCTTCGGGCCGCTAACGGGCGCGACGCTCGGCGACCTCGTCAAAACGCGCGGCCGTGAACTCCTGGGCCGCCACGCGCCGCAAAAGCGTTTTCCGCTGTTGTTCAAATTCCTCGACGCACGCTTGCCACTCTCGGTGCAGGTTCACCCCGACGACGCGCGGGCCGCGCTTCTCGCGCCTGCCGAGTTCGGAAAGACCGAGGCCTGGATCGTGCTCCATGCCGAGGCCGACAGCGTCATCTACGCGGGCCTCAAGCCCGGCGTCGATCGACAGGCTCTGGTCGCCGCGATCGACCGTGGCGCGTGCGACGACTGCCTCCACCGTTTCACGCCGCGGCCGGGCGACTGCGTGTTCCTGCCCGCGGGAGTCGTGCACGCATTGGGCGGCGGGCTGGTGGTCGCCGAGATTCAACAGTCGAGCGACACGACCTGGCGGCTGTTCGACTGGAATCGCGCCGGGCCCGACGGCCGCCCGCGGCCGCTGCACGTCGACGAAGCGCTCGAGGCGATCGACTTTTCCATCGGTCCGGTCTCGCCCGTCGCGCCGCAAGCCACCGACCGACACGAAATCGAGCGTCTGGTGGGCTGCGACAAGTTTGTCGTCGATCGCCACCGCGACCGAGCGCCGTGGCGATTGCCCGACGACCAGCGGTGCCACATCGTGAGCGCGCTCGCCGGCGAGGTAACGATCGCCGGCGACCCGTCGAAGCTACCGCTGACCGTTGGCGACACGGCGCTCGTGCCTGCCGAGCGAGCGGCGACCGAAGTGATTCCAGGGTCCGGCGCGGTTGTGCTGGACATCTTTCTGCCGTAGGCGCCACGTGGCGAGGATTTGCCGGTAATTCAACGCCGCGAAGCTTCAAGGCCGTCGTCTGGCGGCGTCGATGCTCTTCAGTAGAGCCATCCCGGCAGAAAGCAGAGAAGTCGATGCGCCGCACGTTCCTGTGGGCCGCCCTGGTTTGCAGCACCCTACCGGCGACCGTCGCCGCTGCTCGTCCACCGGGCCGGTTCTTTCTGTTCAATCCGCCACCGATCGCGGTGCAGCGTGCCGACGCGCAGCGGTTCGATCCCTACCCGCTCCCCGACGTGGGACCTGGCACGTACGCCGACGGCTTTCGTCCGCGCGGCTTCCTGGAACCGCCGCCCGAGGCCACGCGTGGCCGCTGGCCTCGGCCGGGCACGTTCCCGCGCGTCGCTCCGGTGCCTGTGCCTGTGGCCCCGCCTGCGTCACCGGCTCCTCGCCCGGTGGAAGCTGTCCCCGCACCAGCGCCGCGTTGAAAGTGGCCGCCACGCCTCTTCGCCGCGATCAGAACGCGGCAAAAGCCTCGGGTGATCGCGTGCTAGCAGCCAGGTGATTTCGCCTTTCCGCGCTCGCTCGCGGGCGCGTATAATTCGCGGCCCCCAATCTTGGCCGGGGTAATGCGCGCCGCGGCTTTCATCTGGCGCGATACCAACTCTTCTCCCCTGGGACAAGGCACGATGCGGCGACTCGCGTGGCTGTCGTTCGCGATGATCATGGCGCTGTCGTCGGGCTGCGCCGATCTCTCAGGTCCACGCTGGTTCGATCCCGGCACGGCGCGCGAGCAGCGGAACCGCGCGCAGAAGTTCGATCCCTATCCCGATCCGCAAGTGGGCCGCAACGACGACAGTGCTCGTCCCCGCGACTACCTGAATCCGCCCCCGGAGGCGGACGCCGAAGCGCGTTCGGCCCGGGCTCGCGGCGAACAACTTCGCTCCGGCCAGCCGCTCCGCTGGTAGCGCTCGCGCGCCGGCGGCGCCCGTTTGCGGCCTCTCTCGTGCTCATCCTCGACTCCTGCCCCCAGACCGCGCCGTAGTGTATGCTGGACGGCGGGTTCTCCCTCGCTGCCTACCGCCCTCTGCCTATTGTCTCCATGTCTCGGTTCGCGCGAAAACGCCGGTTCCCTCAACGCCGCGACGACGATCGTCCCGCGTCGGCGCGTCCGTCGGCCGCGCCGCGCGATACGACGCGCGCCGACGACCCGGCGAGACTGCAAAAGGTCATGGCCCGCGCCGGCATCGGCAGCCGCCGGCATTGTGAAACGTTGATCGCCGAAGGTCGCGTCGAGGTCGACGGCCGTATCGTGACCGAATTGGGGACCAAGGTCCGCGCGGACCAGCAAGTCCGCGTCGATGGCGCGCCGCTGGCCCGGACGCGCTTGGTCTACTATCTGGTGAACAAGCCGTCGGGCGTGGTGTCGACCAATTTCGACCCGTCCGGCCGGCCCCGCGTGATCGACCTTTTGCCACCCACGCACGAGCGGTTGTTCACGGTCGGGCGATTGGACATGTCGAGCGAGGGCTTGATCCTTTTGACCAACGACGGCGAGTTGGCGAATCACCTTGCCCACCCACGATACGGCGTGGAAAAGACCTACCAGGTTCTGGTGGCCGGCGCCCCCGATCGCGACATGCTCACCACGCTGCGCGACGGCGTGCACCTGGCCGAGGGGTTGGCGCGGGTCGCCAGCGTTCACGTGAAGAAGTCGCTCCCCAAGAGCACACTCTTGGAGATTGTCCTCCGCGAAGGCAAGAACCGCGAAATCCGCCGCATCCTTGCCAAGGTCGGGCACAAGGTGCTGCGCTTGAAGCGGACGGCCATCGACGGCCTACGGCTGGGAGAGATCGCACCGGGCGAGTATCGCCGCCTGACAGGCGACGAGGTTCGCGCTCTGCGGGGCCATGGCCGGGGCGCGTCGACCAAACGTCCCCCGGGTCGGCGGCCGCGGACAAATCCACGCCCCGTGCGGGATACAGCAGGGTCGTTGCCGGGCCGTGATAAGGCACGCGGTCGGCGTCAGGCGGTAGCGGACAAGGTTGTGGCTGCGCCTTCGGTTACAAAGCGCGCGCCGCGCGGCCGCCGCGAGCAAGCATGGAAAGGCAAGCGCCGCTGATGGCCGCGGAGCAGGCAGTCTGGTTCGCTGACCGTGCCGTACACCGGACGGTCGAGATTCGCGAGAACGTGCGACTGGCCCGCGACACCTACCGCGTCCGTTTTGATTGTCCCGACATCGCCCGCCGCATCGTGCCGGGCCAGTTCGTGATGACCCGCGCCAGCGGTTGCAACGATCCACTTCTGGGGCGCCCGCTCGCGCTTTACGACACCGTGCTTGACGCGGCTGGCAACCCGGTCGGCTTGGACGTCGTCTACCTTGTGATCGGCAAGCTCACGTCGCGGCTGGCGCAGTCCCCACCGGGAACCAGACTCGATGTGTGGGGACCGCTGGGAAACGGCTTCGCGCCGCGCCCGGCCCAGCACCTGGTGATGGTGGCGGGCGGAATCGGGCAGACGCCTTTCGTCGCGCTCGCGCGCGAAGCTCTTGGCCTTCGCAACTACGGCGACCCGGCGCGCAACGCGCCCGCCGTCGATCAGGTCACCCTGTGCTACGGCACGCGGAGTCGCGAGTACCTGGCGGGCGTCGCCGACTTTGAATCGCTGGGCGTGCGCGTCCTGACCAGCACCGACGATGGCACCGCCGGTCGGCACGGCCTGGTGACCGAACTCTTGGCCGACGTGCTATCCGGCTCGCCCCCGGCGTCGCGCGTCGTCTGCTGCGGTCCCGAGCCCATGATGCACGCCGTGGCCGAGATGGTTTGCGCGCGCGGCATCCCGTGCGAGGTATCGCTCGAGTCGCCGATGGCGTGCGGCATCGGCATCTGCTTCAGTTGCGTGGCTCGCGTTCGCGACGACGCCGGCCGCTGGGACTACCGGCGCACATGTGTCGAAGGCCCGGTCTTCGACGCGGCGCGAATCGAGTTCTAGCAGCCCCCGACCACGACTCTATTTCGCGCTGGCGCCCAGGATCCGCTGCACCTCGGCCCCCATGCGGCCGGTGATCATCAGCGACCACAGCTTCAGGTCAGCCGCGAACGACCACAGCGGGTAGTGGAACGAGGCCGGCTTGTTCTTCTCGATGCCGAAGTGGCTGATCCACGCCAGTCCGTAACCCAAAAGCGGCACCGCCACCAACAGCCACCACCATTGCACGGCGACCGCCGCCACCAGAACGATCATGCCCAGGCTGGTGCCCACGAAGTGCATGATGCGCGTGGCCCGCAGGCTATGCTCGCGGACGTAGAAGGGCCAGAACTCGTCGAACGATTGGATGCGATCTTGCGGCATGGCAAACCTCCCGGCGCGCGGACCCATTGTTCGTAGGGCGGCATTGAGCGAACGCCCCGGTGTGCCACGGCTTGGCCGACAAGGACAAGCCGTGCCGCGATCATCTCGACAGTCCACCGCCACTTTCGCACGGCTTCTGCGAAGCCGTGGCACGCGCGTGACGGCCCAGGCCGCTCGCGGCCGCCGGCACATCATAATTCTTAGGGTCTGGCCGGAGCAAGGCAATTCGCCGTTTCACCAGGGTCATTCTGTTTTTCAAAATGGCGAGGCGGGAAAATGGGACTGGCTCCGAGCATAAACAGCGCAAGTCCTTTCAGACGAACGTTGCGTCTCGGTGCCTGTCCCACTTTCCCGCCGGTGCGCCGCCGGCAAGCTTAACCGTCTTCGGATCAACATGGCGGGTCATCGGCGACGGGAGACGCCTCTTACAGCTTGATGCCCCGCGCGCCAGCAGGCGCCCGCGCCTGGTTTTGCGTACAATGCCGCTCGATGAGCTCAGCAACAACCCCACGCATCGCCCGCACGCGGCCAGAATCGCCGGCGTCTCGGCGCTCCCGTTCTCTCACCGCGCTTT
The DNA here is from genome assembly GCA_016191115.1 of Planctomycetia bacterium. Lineage (GTDB taxonomy): Bacteria > Planctomycetota > Planctomycetia > Pirellulales > JACPPG01 > JACPPG01. The sequence goes on from JACPPG010000064.1 coordinate 46,704, forward strand.
TGAAAGAGGTCCGCGGCTGCCGGGCCTGCGAGGGGCTGTTGCCGTTCGAGCCCCGGCCCGTGCTGCGGGCCCACCAGGCCGCGCGCGTGCTCATCGTCGGCCAGGCCCCCGGCACCCGTGTCCACCAGACCGGCATCCCCTGGAACGACCCCAGCGGCGACCGTCTCCGCCAGTGGCTGTCGATCGACCGCCAGCGGTTCTACGACGAACGGCGCTTCGCCATCGTCCCGGTCGGGTATTGCTACCCGGGCCGCGGCCCCTCGGGCGATCTGCCGCCGCGAAAGGAATGCGCGCAGCTTTGGCTGCCGCGACTGCTGGCCCAGTTGCCGCGCATCGAGCTGGTGATCCTGATCGGCCAGTACGCCCACGAGCTGTACCTGGGCGAGCGGCGCAAGAAGACGCTTACCGAAACGGTCCGCGCGTTCCGCGAATACGCGCCGCGGTACATGCCGCTGCCGCACCCGTCCCCGCGCAACCAGATGTGGCTGCGGCGCAACCCGTGGTTCGCGCGCCAGGTGGTGCCGGCGCTCCGCCGCGCGTGCCGGCGATTGGGGGTATATTAGGCCGGTGCCTGAAGTCTTGTTGACGTTGATCGATTCCGCACGTTGAGATTCTCGCCATGAATCGAAGAGTTATTCACAGCATCTCCGCCGTTGTCCTCTTGTCATCCTTCGCCGCCGCGCCGGTGCAGGCGCACTTCCTTTTTGTCCGCATCCTGCCGCCGGCCGAAGGGGGGCGCGCGGCCGAGGTCTACTTCAGCGAGAAGGCCGACGCCGGCGATCCGCGCTATATCGACAAGGTCGCCTCGACGCAGCTTTGGGCCCAGACCGAGCCCGGCACGTTCCGCCCGTTGGCGGTCGCGAAGGGGGCCGATCGACTGCGGGCCCACTTGCCGATCGCGGGCAGCCTGTCGGTGATCGGCGTGCTGGACTACGGCGTCTTGGCCCGGCCGCTGCAGACGCCCTTCCTGTTGCGGCACTACCCGAAGGCCGTGGCCGGCAAGCCGGACGAAGTGAACCGCCTGCGGCCGCGCTCCGAGACGCGCCTCGAGATCGTGCCGCGCTTCGAGGACGAGCGCGTGCTGTTGACCGTGCTCCGCGACGGCCGGCCGCTGGCCGGCGCCACGATCCACACCGTCGACGTGAACCTGGTGGGCGATGAGCTAAAAACCGACGAGCACGGGCAGGTCGCGTACACGCCGCCGTCGACCGGCGTTTACTCGCTCTACACGCCCTACGTCGACAAGACGCCCGGCGAAAAGGACGGCAAGCATTACGAGGAGATTCGCGAGTTCGCCACGCTGGCGTTCACCTGGCCCTTGGTGCGGACCGACGCCGACGCCGAGGCGGTGAAGCTTTTCGAGGACGCCCTGGCGACGCGGGCCCAGTGGAAGGATTTCCACGGCATCACGGCGCGGGTCGAGGCCGACGTCGACGGGCGGACGTTCTCGGGTCCGGTCACCGTGGCAGCCGACGGTTCGGTCGAGCTCGACGCCGAGGGCGAGCCCGTGGCCGAATGGGTCCGCGACCAGTTGGCGTCGATCGCCATGCACCGCGCGGCCGCTAGCGGCGATGCATCGAGCGGCTCGCACCCCGTGCTCCGCTTTGCCGACGATGACGACGATCACCCGCTCGGCCGCTTGCTCGAGTTCGACGGTGGGCAATTCGCCTCCAGCTACCGCGTGAAGGACAACCAGATCGCGGTCGTCAACCGCAACTTCCACGAGCAAGACATGACGATCACCGTCCTGGACAACGAGCGCAACGCGGACGGCTTCTACCTGCCGCGCAGCTACACAGTGCAATACTGGGACGCCGAGACAGGCCGCCTGGCGCGCGTGGAAAGCATCCAAGACCGCTGGCAGCGCGTCGGCAACTTCGACCTCCCAAAGAGCCACACCGTCACCACCGCCACCGACGCCGGTCTTTCGCTGCGGACGTTTTCGCTCTTCGGGCACAAGGTGGGGGAGGGCAAATGAAAGATTCGACCGCTCGCTCAACGCTCACCCCATGCGCACCGCGGGCCGTGTGCGACCTGGCGGCACTCGGCGAGCGAACGATCACGGTCGATTGCGACGTGCTCGAAGCCGACGGCGGCACGCGCACCGCTTCGATCACCGGCGCCTTCATCGCGCTAGCGGACGCGATCCACGCGATTCGCGACCTGCCCGACCCGAACCGTGCGGGGGCGTTCTCGCTCGCCTGGTTGAGCTTCGCCGGGTGGCTGTCGCCGTGGAATCTGCCACGATGACTGTGAAGGCCGGTCGGACGCGACCTTTCTTCGCCGTCACGCGCGCGGTAGACTTGGCAGGGAAGTCATCTTGCGCAGGGGAAGACCCAGGGGGTTGCCACCCCTGGGCTTGGCTTCGGCACGGTGGTTGGCCAGGGACCGCTTTGTACATAAGAGCATTCGCCGTATGGTCACTGATGCCAAACTCACCGCCCGCGAGGCTTGCGAGCAAGCCGTCGAAGCGGCGCCCGAGCGCGACACGAGTCTGACCACGATCAGCGGCGCCTCGGTCGAGCCGGTGTACGTGCCGGACGAGCCCACCGAGCGCTACGAGCGCGACAGCGGCTACCCCGGCCAGTACCCGTTCACCCGCGGCATTCATGCCAACATGTACCGCGGCCGGCTGTGGACCATGCGGCAGTTCGCCGGTTTCGGCACGCCCGAGGAAACCAACGCCCGCTTCCATTTCCTGTTGGAAAAGGGTCAGACCGGGCTGAGCACCGCCTTCGATCTGCCCACGCTGATGGGCCTGGACAGCGACCATCCGAACTCTTTGGGCGAGGTGGGGCGGCTGGGCGTGGCCGTCGACACGGTCGCGGATTTCGAGCGGCTGTACGCCGGCATCAACTTGGGCGACGTGTCGGTGTCGATGACGATCAACGCGCCGGCCGCCATCATCCTGGCGTTTTATCTGGCCACGGCCCACCGGCAGGGCGTCGCCTGGTCGAAGCTGCGCGGCACATTGCAAAACGACATCTTGAAGGAATACCATGCGCAGAACGAGTTCGTTTACCCGCCGCGCGAGAGCGTGCGGCTGGTCATCGACACGATCGAGTTCTGCACGCGCGAGGTGCCGCAGTTCAACCCGGTGTCGATATCCGGCTACCACATCCGCGAAGCGGGGAGCACCGCCGCCGAGGAGCTGGCCTTTACGTTGGTGGACGGCTTCCACTACGTCGAGGAGACGCTCAAGCGCGGGCTGGCGGTGGACGACTTCGTGCCGCGGCTGTCGTTCTTCTTCAACGCGCACAGCGATTTTTTCGAGGAGATCGCCAAGTACCGGGCGGCCCGTCGCATCTGGGCCCGCCACCTGCGCGAACGGTACGGGGCCCGCGAGCCGCGCAGTGGGGCGCTACGGTTCCACGCCCAGACGTCCGGCGTGAGCTTGCAGGCGCAGCAACCCGAAGTGAACGTGGTCCGCGTGGCGTACCAGGCGCTGGCGGCAGTGCTGGGGGGCTGCCAGTCGCTGCACACCAACAGCCGCGACGAGACGCTGTCGCTGCCGACCGAAGAAGCGGTGACGATCGCCCTGCGCACCCAGCAAGTGCTGGCGTTCGAGACGGGTGTCGTCAACTCGGTCGATCCGCTGGGCGGGAGCTATCAGGTCGAGGCAATGACCGATCGCATGGAGGCCGAAGCCGAGGAGATCTTCGCCGAGATCGCCCGCGGCGGTGGCGTCATCCGCTCGATCGAAGGGGGTTACTTCCGCCGCCGCATCGCGGAGAGCGCCTTTCGCTTCCAGAGCGAAGTCGACGCCGGGCGGAAGCTGCTGGTGGGCGTGAACGCCTTCGTCGAGCCGGAAGAGTTGAAGATTCCCACACTCGAGATCGACTACGAGATCGAGCGGAAGCAGAAGGCGAATCTGGCGCGGGTGAAGTCGCAGCGCGACGCGGCGGCTGTCGCCGCGGCGCTCGATCGCGTCCGCCGCACGGCGGCCAGTGAAGAGAATATTATGCCGGCGCTCGTCCACGCCGCCGAGTCGCACGTGAGCCTGGGCGAGATGGTAGCCGCCATGGCCGAGGTGTTTGGCCGCTACCAGCCGGGAGTGTAAATCGTGATCTAATCCCCGCGATTCCGCTTGCGAAGCCCACGGGTGGCAACCCGTGGGCTTGGAACGATTCGATCCGATTTCCTGATTCGCGCTGAATCCCCCACATCCATGCCTCCTACCCGCCCCATCCGCGTCGTGTTGGCCAAGGTGGGGCTGGACGGCCACGATCGCGGGATTCAGGTCGTCGCCCGGGCGCTGCGCGACGCCGGCATGGAGGTGATCTATACGGGACTTTGGCAGACGCCCGATGCCGTCGTCCGCGCGGTTGAGGACGAGGACGCCGACGTGGTCGGCGTGAGCCTGCTCTCAGGCGCCCATACCACGCTCGTGCCCGTCTTGATCGATGGGCTGCGTGCCAAGGGGCTCGGCCGCGTTCAAGTGATCGTCGGGGGGATTATTCCGGCGGGCGACGTGCCCGCGCTTTTGGCGTTGGGCGTGGCCAAGGTCTTCACGCCGGGGGCCGGGCTGACCGAGATCGCCCAGTTTATTCGCGGCGCGGTAGAGCGATCGCGCGGTGCTGGCGGGCCGTCGCCGACGCCCGCACGAGCGCCATGATTGCCCCGCGAATGCCGGGCGACAGCGTCCGCCAGGCCTGCGTGACGCTGGTGATCTCGGCCGATAGTTCGGCGTCGGCCGTTCGGTCGCCGCTCGATTCCTGCTCGGCGATCACCGTCGGTAGCGCCGCGTCGTGGCGCTGCGCGAGCGGTCCTGGCGCGCCATCGGCAGGCTTTAGCGCGCACGGCAGCGCGCGACGCACGCCGGCCCGCTTGCCAGCGGACTGCTCGGCGCCCGGCTTGGTCTGAAAGATCCGCGTCGACCCGTCGGTCGACACGACGCGCCACAATTCACGCGGCTCACTGTCGGATGAGTCCAACAGCGTCTGCGACTCCGACGGCGCGTCGAGACTATCGACTGGCGGTTCAGCGTCCAGGAGGCGTGATTCTTTGACCATGGAGATATATGACCGACGCGCGCTCGGCAACGAGCGCGGCTTTCAGGGCAGATACAAGCGAGCGCACGCCGTCTGTCGAGCGCCCGAATGGATTCGATGCCGCGTTAAGACACGTAGTTCAACCTGTAATGGGCTATCGGCCGGAAGTATTCGGGTCACCCACGTTTTCCAGATATTTCCGATCTTGCCTGGATTGCTGGACGCGCGGGCGCGCCGTCACGTGAACGACAGCGCGCCCGCTTTGACGCGAATGTGGCGGACAACCATATGCGCTAGCCAAGCCCAGGGGTGGCAACCCCTGGGCTTCGCGAAGCGGATGGCGGCGTTGAACGGAGCGCGCGATCGCGTTCCCACGACGACTGGCAATTACCGGCCTGCCGATGGCGTGGCCGGCCTAGAGCGTTTCACCTAAGTTGTCGCCCATGCGGCAGTTGGCGAGCGTACGTACTCCCGCGCGCTGCGCCGCCACAATTGACCAATCGCCAGGGGACCAGTACGATGACGGGCGTCGGGCCAAAAAGCGTGACCCCGGCACGACTTCGGGCGGCTCAATTGCGTGCGTGGTCGCCCGTCTCGGCTCTTCAGGACCACTCGTCCCAGCGCACACGGAGGCAATTGGCGGCGATGACGACCCAGATCGAACAAGCGCGGGCCGGCACGATCACTCCGGAAATGAGGTTCGTCGCCGAGCGCGAGCGGCTGGAACCGGAGTTGGTGCGCAGCGAGGTGGCCCGCGGCCGCATGGTGATTCCGGCCAACCGCGTACACCTGGCCGGGCGCCTGGAGCCGATGTGCATCGGCGTTGCCGCCAAAACCAAGATTAACGCCAATATCGGCAATTCGGCCGTCACCAGCGACAGCGCCGGCGAGTTGGAGAAACTACACACCGCCGTGCACTTCGGGTCCGACACGGTCATGGACCTTTCGACCGGCAAGGACATCGACCGCATTCGCGAGGCCGTCATCGCCGCTTCCCCGGTGCCCATCGGCACCGTGCCCATCTACCAGATGCTCGAGGAACTGGGGGGCGAGATCGAGGAAATGAAGCCTCAGCACTTCCTCGACATGGTCGAGCACCAGGCTCGCCAGGGCGTCGACTACATGACCGTCCACTGCGGCGTGCTCCTGGAGCACCTGCACCTGACGATGAATCGCGTGACCGGCATCGTCAGCCGCGGAGGGTCGCTCGTGGCCAAGTGGATGATGGCCCACCGTGAGCAGAACCCGCTCTACACGCATTTCGAGGACTTGTGCGACATCATGCACGAGTACGACGTCACGTGGAGCCTGGGCGATGGGCTACGGCCCGGCTCGATCGCCGACGCCAGCGACGACGCGCAGTTCGCCGAGCTCAAGGTGATGGGCGAGCTGGTCGATCGCGCTTGGAAGAAGAACTGCCAGACGATGGTCGAAGGTCCCGGGCACGTCCCCATGGACCAGATCGACATGAACGTGAAGAAGCAAATGGAGTGGTGCCACGAGGCGCCGTTCTACGTGCTGGGGCCGCTGGTGACCGACATCGCGCCCGGCTACGACCATATCACAAGCGCGATCGGCGCAGCCTTGGCCGGCTGGAGCGGCGCGGCCATGCTGTGCTACGTCACGCCCAAGGAGCACTTGGGGCTGCCGGAAAAGGACGACGTGCGGCAAGGCGTGATCGCCTACAAGATCGCGGCCCACGCGGCCGACTTGGCCCGGCACCGTCCCGGCGCGCGCGACCGCGACGATGCGCTGTCGCGGGCCCGCTTCGCCTTCGACTGGAACGAGCAGTTCCGGCTGTCGCTCGATCCGGAGACGGCCCGCCGGATGCACGACGAGACGCTCCCGCAGGACACGTTCAAAAGCGCGCATTTCTGCAGCATGTGCGGGCCAAAGTACTGCTCGATGAAGATCACGGAAGAAATCCGCGAGATGGCGGCCAAAGAGCCGCTCGTGCCGCTAGCGCCCGCGGGTGCTAAGTCGTAGGGTGCTCCGCGAAGACCAAGACCACCGCAAATGATGAATGATGAACGCGGAATGATGAATGAAGTGCCCGGGGTGGGCATCCTGCCCGCCTTGGTCTGAGAATCACGATTCGCGTGGTTGCTGGCCGATTCATCATTCATCATCCCGCATTCATCGTTCTTTCCCCGCGTCCAGCTTGCGTGCCTTCAGTGTGGGGTCGTTGGCTAGCGGCAGCTTGACCGCGCGGCCCGTTTCGGCCGCTTTGTAGATCGCCAGGATAATCTCGACGCTGCGGCGCCCCTCGTGACCGTCGATCGCCGGCTCATGCCCCTCGCGAATGGCCGCGAGCACGTCGCGAAATTGTCGGGTGTGTCCGTGATGGCCGATGGCAGCCGGGTCGCTGGCGCCGCCGCCGGTGCTCTTGTGCTTGTGCATGCCACGCTCGATTGCGACGTCGCGGCGGTGCTTGCGGGCGAAGTCCCACTTAACGATGTCCTCCTCCTCCATCGCGGCCGAGCCTTCGGAGCCGTGGATCTCGATCCGTTTCAGGTAGCCGGGAAAGGCGGCGGTGCTGGCCTCGATCACGCCCAGCGCGCCGTTCGCATAGCGGAGCGTGGCCACGGCCGTGTCCTCGACGGCAATCCGCTCGTGCGCGAGCAATCCGGTCTGGGCCCGAATCTCGATGGCCGGCCCCATAAACCACGCCAATAGGTCGACGCTGTGGATGGCCTGATTCATGAGCGCCCCGCCGCCGTCGAGCTTCCATGTGCCGCGCCATGCGCCACTATCGTAGTACGATTGCGGACGGAACCATTTCACATAGGCGTCGCCCATCGTCAGGCGGCCGAAGCGGCCGTCCTCGATCGCCTGCTTAATCTCCTGGCTGGAGTCGTGAAATCGCGACGGGAAGATAGCCGAAAGCTTGACCTTCGCCTTGCGGCAGGCGTCGACGATCTTGTCGCACCGCGAGAGCGTGATTTCGAGAGGCTTCTCGACGATGACGTGCTTGCCGGCCTTGGCGGCGGCCACGGCCGGCTCCATGTGGGCGCCGCTGGGCGTGCCGATCGTGACCACCTCGACCGCCGGATCGGCCAGAAGATTGGCAAGCTTGTGATACGCCCGGCAGCCGGTCTCCGCGGCCAATCGATCGGCGCTTGCGGGAATGGCGTCGTAGCAGGCCACCAGCTTCGCGCCGCGGATATCGGCGATCGCCCGGGCGTGGAACTTCGCGATCATGCCGCAGCCGATGACGCCGAATCCGAAGCTCATAGCGAGTGGTCCTGTTACGCAGTCATTTCCAATCTTGAGCCGAAGTGCCAGCGTGTGCCAATGGGCTTCGCCAGTGCCGCCTGAACCACCCGGCATGCACGGGCAAAGCCAGTGGCACACGGCCATTCCAAACATGGATGCCTGGAATCGCGAAAGAGCCGGATTATAAGAACGCCCGCGCGACTCAGCCAGGGGCCTGCTATGGCCCGCAGGGCCATTCTGTTTTTCAAAATGGCGAGGCGGGAAAATGGGACTGGCTCCGAGCAGGAACAGCGCAAGTCCTTTCAGACCAACGTTGCGTCTCGATGCCTGTCCCACTTTCCCGCCGGTGCGCCGCCGGCAAGCTTGAATCTGTGAACGGCCCTGCTATGGCCCGGCCCCGGCCCACAGCATCGCCACGCTGAACAGATTCAGCGACGCGTGCATGACCAGCGGGGGCAGCAGCCGGTGCGTCTGCCGATAGAGGTAGCCCAACCCCAGCGCGTAAAAGAAAAGGGGGATCGGGCTGGCCCCGCTTCCCAGGTGCATGAGGGCGAACGCACTCGAAGAGACGCCAATGGGAATCGCAGCCGCGAGCCATCGCCGCCGCGCGGTGGTCTCCTCCTGTCGCGCGATCCGGCTGATTTCGGCATCGCGCAGTGCCCATTCGGTCTCCCATCCGCCCGAAGGGACATCAAGCGTCGGCACGGCTGGCTCCGCCGGGCCAGGCCGAGCGGACGGCCAGGCTGGCGAGGGCAGGGAAGCGTCGTCTCCCTCGGCAGGTGAAGGCTCTGCCACGATCGTTGTCCGATCGTCCCGGCCGTGCGGCCCCAACCGTGCCTCGAGCCATCCCTGCAATACGACGCGAAAGAAGAATTCCTCGGTCAACGGCGCGATGATGACGGCGAATGCGGCCGTCAGCCATAGGGCCCACGGCCCCGCCTCCCCAGCAAAGATGTCTTTCACCGGATGCTCGTAGTGAACGAATTCCTCCAGCAACCGTTGGATTATGAGCACCGGCGCGCTGACCGCGGCAAACCCCGCCAGACCGAGGACGACATCCTGCGCGGCGCGACCGGGAACGATTCCCAGATCGCTCGGACCGGCTCGCGCGCCGAACGTCAGGAGCAACACGGTGAAGGCGAACGTCAGCACGTTCGCGGTCGAAACCGCGGCGAGCATCGTCAAGGGATCGGCGGCGGAAGGCTGTGCCGGCGGTTCCGCTTCGACGGCGGTGGCTTCCGCGGATTGATCCACCGCGTCCGGCGGCCCCATCGACAGCCGAAAGCCCAGCCCCACCGCGAAGACCATCGCCAAAAACGCCGCGGCGACCAGCACGACGTGCCAGCCGTTCCAGGGCACAGCGTGGCGCGACTCGTACCGTACGACCTCGCGACCCGAAGCGACGCGCCGCGCGACAATGGCCCACGCCGAAAGGCTGGCGGCCACGATCCCCAGCACGACATATCCTAACGCGACCTGATTCGGCATGAAAGATCCGCCGCGCCGGCTTACTCCGCCAAGAGCGCCGTCGCCGTGCGCACGTAGGAGACGCCGGAGTAGATCGTCATCAGCACCGCGGCCCACACGCTGGCGGTGAGCAGCCATTCGAGCCATTTGACATCCTGCGGCGCCGCACCGGCCGCGTAGGCCAGATAGAAGAGCGCCACGCCGGCGGCGACGCATTGCAGCACCATCTTCAGCTTGCCCGACATCACGGCCGAGAAGTCGCGCCCCCGCTGTTCCAAAAAGCTCCGCAGCGCCGTGATCAACAACTCGCGCCCGACGATCACCACCACCATCCAGGCCTGCAAGTACGGCTGCAAATCGGGAACCGCCAGCAGGAAGATGAACGTGCCGCAGATGATGATCTTGTCGGCGAAGGGGTCCAGTATCCGCCCCAGCGTCGTGACCATCCCGTAGCGGCGGGCCAGGTAGCCGTCGACCCAATCGGTTGACACGGCGACCAAGAAGATCACGAACGATGCCGTGTACAGCTTCACGGCGATCAACACGAAAAGCACCACGGATAAACCCAGCCGCAGGGTCGTCAACTGGTTGGGCAGGTTGAACGTGGTGGTCCTGGCGAGGTTCTTGGTGGTGACGGTCATCGTGGGTCTCGCTTGTCGTTGTTTCGGGAATCGTCCGTGACTCGCGGCCGCGGGCGGCTATCGCGGCTTGCCGACGGCCGCGGCCACCAGGTCGTAGCCGTGCGTGGCGACGACCTCGCACTCGACCAACGAGCCCGCCCGCAGCCCCCTACCTGTAACATACACTACCGCGTCCACATCCGGCGCGTCGGCGTACGTGCGGCCGATCCAGGCCCCTTTCTCGTCGGGCACCGGCGCGTCCAAAAGCACGTCCAGCCGCCGGCCCATCCGCGACTCGTTGAAGCCAAAGGCGATCTCCTGCTGCACCCGCATCAGCTCGTCGCGGCGGGCCTCTTTCACCGCCTCCTCGACGTGATCCGTGAGGCGCGCCGCGGGCGTGTCGGGCTCGAACGAGTAGGTGAAAACCCCCATCCGCTCGAAGCGCTCGCGGCGGACGAACGCGACCAGCTCGGCGAACTGCTCGTCGGTCTCGCCGGGGAAGCCGGTGATGAAGGTCGTCCGCAGCACGAGATTCGGAATCGCCCCGCGGAGCCGGGCCAACAGCTCCTCGGTCTCGCGTCGCGTCACCCGCCTTTGCATCCGCCGCAGCATCGTGTCGTTGATGTGCTGCAGCGGGATATCGAGGTACGGCACGATCCGCCGGGCGCCGGCCAGCACGCCGACCAGATCGTCAGTCACGTACATCGGGTACACGTACATGACGCGGATCCAGTCGAGCCCTTCGATCCGGTCCAACTCCGTGAGCAATTCCGCCAGCCGCGGGCGGCCGTACAAGTCCATCCCATAGTACGTTGTGTCTTGCGCGACGATGTTCAACTCGCGGACCCCGTCGGCCACGAGCTCCCGCGCTTCGGCCAGCACTTCCTCGATGGGCTTGGTGGCGTGTTTCCCGCGCATCTTGGGGATCGCGCAAAACGTACACAGCCGATCGCACCCCTCGGAGATTTTCAGAAACGCGAAGTGCCGCGGCGTGATCCGCAGCCGCGAACGGTCCGAAAGCGGCGTCGACGGCGCCGGCTGAAACACCGTCCGCTGCTCGGAGAGGCCGCCCAGCAGCCGATCGGCCACCTTGGTCACGCTCTCGCGGCCGAATACGCCCACCAGGTAGTCGATCTCCGGGCATCGCTCCAAGAGTGCGTCTTTCTCGCGCTCGGCGAGGCAGCCCGACACGATCACGCCCTTGGTGCCGCCGCGTCGCTTGAGCGCGAGCATCTCGCGGATGGCGCCGTACGACTCCTGCCGGGCTTGCTCGATGAAGCCACAGGTGTTGACCACCACCAGGTCGGCGCCGTCGGGATCGTTGACCAGCCGGTAGCCGTCCAACTGCAGAAGTCCGAGCATCCGCTCACTGTCGACCAGGTTCTTGGGGCAGCCCAAGCTGACGAAGGCGTAAGTTCCCTTCGTAGGGTGCTGTGCGAGCACCGATCCGGCTTTGGTGTCCTTAGGACTCCCTACTGCGGTCTCTGTCGAACGGGGCGTGGCGAGCGTGGCGGCCAAATTTCTATCCGAGTTGAGGTTAGGACGCGAGCGGCGTGGGCCGCGGATCAGCGGTCGCGGAGGATGCGTGCCTTCGATGCTACCCAATTCGCCCGAAACTGACGAGGTGTCGCGGGGGGCGGGCATCCTGCCCGCCTTCGATCCGGTGCCTGCGGGTTGTCCGGCGAATGCTTTCAGTCAGAAGCTACGAAGGCGCGCCCCCTCCCGGCCAAAAAATCGTGACGGCTCTCAGTCGGCGTTGTATAATGTACATCCGTACATTTCCGCGAGGGCCACCATGCTGCCTGACATAACCGCCGAGGAATTGGCGCTGGTCTTGGATCGCGCGGCGGCGCGCGTGTTGCGCCAGGCGGCGATTCTCGCGCCGCCGGTCGATGCGATCCGGTTGGCGCGGTCGCTGGGCATTGAGACGGCCGTCGATCGCCGTCAGGATGCCCGGGCGCGCTATGTCGAGCTGGCCAGCGCGCGCGGCGGCGCGCCACGGCCGGCGATCCTGTTGCGGCCCGAGCCACGCGTCGAGCGGCGCCATTGGGCCGTGGCCCACGAGATCGGCGAGCAGCAGGCCGTGACCGTTTTCGAATGCCTGGCGATCGACCCGCGGACCGCGCCGGAGGCGGCCCGCGAGTGGGTGGCCAATCAACTGGCCGGGCGTCTGCTCTTGCCCACGCGGTGGCTTGGCCGGGCCGGAGCGGAGTGCGACTGGGACCTCGCAGCGCTCAAGGAGCGCTTCAGCACGGCCAGCCACGAGCTCATCCTGCGGCGGATGCTGGACTTCGCGGCGCCGATTGTCACCAGCGTTTACGATCACGACGAGCTGTCGTTCCGCCGGGCGAATTTCGCCGGACGATTGCCGCCCGTCACGACCGCCGAGCGCGACTGCCGGCACGCCGCGCACGAGAGTGGGCAGGTGCAGGAGCAAACCACGATCGGCTACCGAATGCGCTCTTGGCCGGTACACGAAGAGGGCTGGAAGCGCGAGCTGGTGCGGGTGGACGTGCTTATTAACAGTGAATGAGCACGCTTTAGGCGCTTAGTGCCAGTCCGCACCGCACGATCGAATCAGCGAGCCGCGGGCTTCATCCCCGAGGTCTTTCAGACGGTGGCAACCCGCTCAATCTCCGCAAGCAATTCATCGACCGCGAGCGGCTTCGAGACCACTGCCCGCGCACCGAGATCGATAGCACGGGCTGCATCCTGCGAACGCGGAAAGCTCAAAAGCGCAATGACCGGCACGCCGCTCACGCGCTGCACGACGCGTTCCAACTGCACGAAATCGGAAGCGCCGGGCGTGCCCTGGTCCCAGATCGCGGCGACAAGGTCGGCCGCCTCGACGGTGCCGGACTGCGGCACGATCACCTGGTTATAGCCGACCGCGCGGCACGCATCGGTCAGTAGCGCTGTCATCTCACGGGACGCGGTCGCGATGGCGATACTCCCACAACCGTGTCGCGGCACCTCACCGTCAAGAAGCAGCCGCTCTTCTTCGGTCGCCGTGATCGGCAGCGACAGTGCCCCGCACCGCCCCTCGCGCAGCCGCCGCAGCTCGCCGGCGAACCAGGCGGGCCACTGGTGCCAATAGACGCGCGGCACGGCGGGCCACGGGCTGCCACTTCGCGATTCCCCTTCGCACCACGCGCCCAGCAGGGCCACGATCCTCGCGAGCGGCGCCGCGAAGCGCATCCGCTCGATATCCGCGCCGCTGAACTCGCCCGGCCGCGACTGCGCGACGACGATCAGATCGGGCGGGTCCTCATCGGCCACAAGCGCACAAAGCGCGACGTCGATCGTGGTCGCCGCTGTCGCCGCGGTGAGCGCGGCGATCTGGTTGGCCGCCGCGCGAAACTCATTTCGCATCGTGTCCCCCAGCACTAGCGCGCGGAGGGGCCAGCGAGCTGGTCGTCGGCCGTCGACCCGGCAAAACTCGGACGCAACGCGATCGGCGACGTGCGTGCTAATCGGGAATCGCTCCTTCCTGCGCGACGATCAAGGCGTGCGCCTCTTGCGGCGTGGCTGCCGCGCGCAGTTGGTCGAGAAAACCGGGCGCGGCCAGCAGCCTGCTCAGCCGAGCGAGCGTCCGCAGATGCCCGGCGTCGTCGACCGAGCAGATCAAAAAGAACACGTCGGTCAGCAGGCCGCGACGGCTGGCGAAGGGAATGCCTTGATCGGAGCGGCCCAGCGCCAGCAAAGGCCGGTCCAGAATGCCCGCGAGTGGTCGCCTGGGATGCAAGAGCGCCACGCCGGTCTCTAGCGCCGTGGGATAGAGGTCCTCGCGGCTGCGGACGGCCTCGGCCATTTTGGCCGGATCCCACAACCAACCGGTCCGCGCCGCAATCTCGACCATCGACGTGATCGCTGAATTGCGCGTGCGGGCCGGCAGCGGAATCTCGATCGCCGCGACGGGCAGCATCGCCGCAATGGAAATGACGGGCTCGGCGGCTTCCCGCGCGCGCTGCAATGCGTTTTCTACCCGCACCAACTCTTCGGCGTCCGAAAGGCCGATTCGCTCCTCGAGCCAATGATGGATTTCGGCGGGCGAAAACCGCCAGGCGCCGGCCACCTTGCGACCGGGCAGGTTGCCGCGTTCCGCCAGCTTCGCCACCTGCGCAGGCGCCAGGTGCAAGTACGCCGCCAGGCGGTCGACGTCAAAATCTTCGTCCGGCATGAGGCACGGTTTGTGCAAGATGGCCAAGCGCGAAGCAAAGCGCACGCGCCGCGGAAGCCACGGCAGACTTCCCATTCTTCCGCGACCGTGCCGGCATTGTCCACCCCAAGCCCTTTCGGGGCAGGGCCATTCACAGATTTAAGCTGGACGGCGGCGCACCGGCGGGAAAGTGGGACAGGCACCGAGACGCAGCGTTGGTCTGAAAGGACTTACGTCCTCGTAGCTCGGAGCCACTCCCATTTTCCCGCCTCGCCACATTGAAAACACGCCGCATTCGTCGCCGAGCGACCTTGACACCGGACCGAAAATCGCCAAAATCCCCGCCGCAATTCGACCTACGGAAAAATCCTTTCGTCCGACCCATCCGCCCCGCATCGCTCGGGCGCACCACGCGCAAGAACGCTAGGGCCCGGATGCACCTCTCTGCCGAACGCCCATCCTTGGTCGCGTTCGGCGGCAGGCAAAGCGGCCGACGGAATCGTACCAATCCAGAACATCCACGCGCTTGCCGGCATGGAGGCCGCTCGCCATGGAATATCGGGCCACGAGGGTCCGCGGGCTGAGCTTACGCGAGCTATTGCCCGACGCGCAGTTTCTCGCCGCGGATGATATTCACGTGCGAAGCTGCTCCGGCGACTCGCGCCACTGCCGACCGGGCGATCTGTTTGTCGCGCTCGTAGGGCGTGACCGCGACGGGCACGACTTTGCCGCCGAGGCCGTGGCGCGCGGCGCCTCGGCCGTGCTCGCCAGCAGGCCGCTCGGCGGCATCGGCGTCCCCACGTGTTTTGTCCCGGACACCAGCGTCGCCTACGGGCTGGTGTGCCAGGCTCTTGTCGACAACCCCAGTCGCCGGCTGCGCGTCGTGGGCGTCACGGGCACGAACGGCAAAACCACCACCACACACCTGATCGGCGGAATCCTGGCGGCGGCCGGATATCGGCTGGGCATGCTCGGCACGCTGGGCTATTGCGACGGTGCCGTCGTCGCGCCGGCCGATCACACCACGCCGCCCGCGCCGACCTTGGCGTCTTGGCTGGCGCGGATTGAAGCCAACGGCTGCACCCATGCCGTGCTGGAAGTGTCGAGCCACGCCCTGGCGCAGCATCGCACGGCGGGCGTGAACATCGACGTCGCCTGCGTCACCAACGTCCGCCACGACCACTATGACTTCCACGGCACGCACCGCCGTTACGTCGCGGCCAAGAGTCGCATCCTCGATCTGCTTCCTCCGGAGGGCGTAGCGATCATCAACGCCGACGATCCGGGAAGCGCCGCCTGCGCCGCGCGGTACGACGGCCCCTTGGTGAGCGTGTCGATCGAATCGCCGGCCGAGATCACGGCGACCCCCCTCGAGCAATTCACAAGCGAACAGACTTTCATCCTGGATACCGGCAGCGAATCGGTGCCTGTGCGGACGCCGCTGATCGGCTTCCATAATATTTCGAACTGCCTCGTAGCTGCCGCCGTGGGCATGGTCTACGGCATCGACCTCGACACGATCGTGCGCGGGCTGGAAAGCGTGCGATTCGTGCCAGGCCGGCTCGAGCGACTGGAGTGCGGGCAGCCGTTCGGCGTGTTCGTCGATTACGCCCACACGCCCGACGCCTTGGCCACGTGTCTCGACACGCTGCGGATGGTGACGCAGGGGCGGTTGATCTGCGTCTTTGGGGCCGGCGGCGACCGCGACCGGCTGAAGCGGCCGCTGATGGGGCGGGCCGTCGAGGAGCGGGCCGACCTGGCCGTGATCGCCAACGACAATCCGCGCAGCGAAGACCCCGACGGGATCGCCGCCGAAGTGCGCAGCGGTTTTGAAGACATCTCCCGCGGGCAGATCATCCTCGACCGCGCCAGCGCTATTCGCTGGGCATTGGACGAAGCGCAGGCCGGCGACTGCGTGGTGATCGCCGGCAAGGGGCACGAAGACTACCAGGAAATCGGCGGCGACCGTGTCTATTTCGACGACCGCGAAGTGGCCCGCCACTGGCTGTACGAATCGTCGCTCGTCGACCAAATGAATCGCGCCGCATGAAGAACAGCTTCCGCGGAAATATGAACGAAGCATCCCTCGACAAACTGCAAGCCATCCTGGGGGCGCGCCTGGCCGGTGATGCGGCCGCGCGGTCTCCGGTGCGACTCAACCGTGTCCGCATCGACAGCCGCGAGGTTCGCACGGGCGACACGTTCTGGGCGCTCCAAGGCGAGACGCGCAGCGGCGGCCAGTTCACGGCCGACGCCTTTGCCCGCGGCGCCGCCGGCGTCGTGACCGATCGCCGCGATGTGTCGCCGCCGGAAGGTCGCTGGGCCCTCATCGTCGACGACACGGGGGATGCGCTCCGTCAGGCAGCTTCGTGGCAGCGCAACCAATTCGGCGGGCGCGTGGTCGCGGTTACCGGTAGCGCCGGAAAAACCACCGCCCGCCAGATGATCGACACCGTGTTGGCCAGCCGTTTTTCGGGCACGGCCAGCCCGCGGAACTACAACAATCACCTGGGCGTCCCGCTGAGCATGCTCCGTTGGCAAGCCGCTCACGACTACGCGGTCGTGGAACTGGGGGCAAGCGCGCGGGGTGAGATCGCGGCGCTGTGCGAGCTGGCCCGGCCGGAAATCGGCGTCATCACGAATATCGGCGACGCGCACCTGGGCGGCTTCGGCGGCGCCGCGGGCGTGGCGGCGACGAAAGCGGAACTGCTCGAAGCGCTACCGGCCGACGGCCTGGCCGTGCTTAACGGCGACGATCGACGGCTCCGCCGCCTGGCGACTCGCACGCGAGCGATGGTCCAATGGGTGGGCCGCGGCGCGGACTGCGACCTGATCGCCACCGACGTACACAGCGCGGCCGGACGCTTGAGCTTCACTGTCAGTCGTCACCGATACTCGGTCGCCGTATGGGGCCGGCATCACCTGACCGCCGCGCTTACGGCGGTGGCCGTTGGCAAGGCCTTCGGGCTCTCATCCGCGGAAATCAGCGATGCGTTGGGCCGGTTCGAGCCGCCACCGATGCGATGCCAGGTGAGCAGCTTCCGCGGCGCAAGACTTATCATCGACGCCTATAACGCCAGCCCTGCCGCCATGCGGGCGGCGCTCGAGGCCATGAGCGAAGAGCCCGCGCCGGGGCTGCGTATCGTCGTCTGCGGCGACATGCAAGAATTGGGGGCGGAAAGCCGGCGTTTGCACCGGCGCGCTGGCAATGAGGTGGTCACAGTCGGCGGCGCCGACGTGCTCGTGGCCTGTGGCGAGCACGCTTCGGACGTGGTCGCGGGCGCCACCGCGGCCGGCATGCCGGGCGAGCGAACGATCGCCTGCGACTCGGCCGAAGAGGCACGGCCGCACCTGGCACGGCTCGTCAAGCCAGGCGATGTCGTGCTGCTGAAAGGATCGCGTCGGGTGGGCTTGGAGCGGCTGGTCGCCGGGTTTGAAATGCCCGTGGCCAAGGCCGCGTGAAAGTAGCGGGGCCGGAACAACACGTCACACGTCTCGTCGTGCGTCACATCTTCGGGGCACAACACAAAATAGCTGCAAGCTCCATCGACTGCGCAAGTGGTTTGCGGGAACCGCTGCGCTGCCCTCTCTCCTGGGTAGGAGCATAAGCTTGCCGGATCAAGCGGTTACTGGGTCAACCGCTCCGGCAAGTGCTTCGCGATGGAGCTTATGACTGAGCGCCGGGGCGGCCTTCGGGCCGCTCCGGCTGCTCAGGGAATCAGTGAGTAGGGGTTAGGGATTGGGGGTTGGGGATTAGGGGAATGATGAATGCGAAATGACGAATGAGGTTTTCGCCGCGTGTCTGCATTCATCATTCATCATTCATCATTTTTCTAGCTGCCACCCCGTCCCATGCTGCTCTGGCTCTTCGACGGGATATGCGCACTCTATCCGGCGCCGGGCGCGCTGGCTGGGACCGTTGGTGTGCTGCGCGCCGCGCCGCGGATCGTGGCCGCGGCCGTGCTCGTCTTTCTGGCGTCGCTCCTGGTTTGGCCGTACGCCATTCGGTGGTTGCGGGTCCGGTTCGGTGAGCCGGTGAAGAGCGGCTCGGCGATGCTCGATCAACTGCATCGCGCGAAGGCGAACACTCCGACCATGGGCGGACTGGTCGTTGTCGCCGGGATCGCATTTGTGGCCCTGACGCTCGCCGACTTGGCAAGCCGATATGTCCTCTTGGCGCTGCTTGTGGTTGTTGCGTTGGCCTTGGTGGGCGCCGTCGATGATCTGGTGAAGTTGCGGACCACGGCCACGGGGCTCGACGGACGCGTCAAACTACTTTGCCAAACCGCCGTTGGGCTAGCGGCAGCAACGTGCATCTACTACTGGCAGCTCGACGCGCCGCAAGGAACCATCCTCTGGCTGCCCGGCGGAGCGACGGTCGAGCTGGGTTGGCTGGCGATTCCACTCGCGACCATCGCGATCGTGGGATCGTCCAACGCGGTGAATCTGGCCGACGGGCTCGATGGGCTGGCAGCCGGCTGTGTCGCGTTGGCAACGCTCGCTGTCGCGGCGGGGATGATTGTCTTTTGCGGAGACGAGGTCCGCGAGCTGGCAATCGTCGCCGCGGCGATGATCGGCGGGCTGGGCGCCTTCCTGTGCTTCAACCGCCATCCGGCGCGGGTGTTCATGGGCAATGTCGGATCGCTGTCGCTCGGCGGGCTGCTGGGGCTGCTGGCGGCCGCGTCGGGCTTGGAGCTAGTGCTGGTGGTGGCCGGCGGCGTGTTTGTCGCGGAAGCGGCGAGCGTTGTTTTGCAGGTCGGCTGCTATCGATGGACGAAGAAGCGAGTGCTTCGCTGCGCTCCTCTGCATCACCATTTCGAGTTTGCCGGCTGGCCCGAAGGGCGCGTTGTGACGCGCTTCTGGATGGCCGGCGCGGCGTGTGCGCTGTTGAGCATGGCGGTGATGCTTGCGGGCGTTCGTGCCGCTTCGCCCGAGGGCAAGCCGCCGGCGACGGTCGCCGGGCGCGATTCCGCGCCGCGTCGCTGACGGCACCTTTCCTTCCGGGCGCGCATGTCTAACGCGACCAATAACCGCTTGCGCGTCGTGTTCGCCGGTGGCGTGACCGGCGGGCATCTTTATCCGGGTCTGGCAGTTGCCGAACAACTGGTGGCGCGTGATCCGACGGTCCGCGTTGCGTTCGCGGGGCCAGGGTCGGCGTTCGAGCGCGCCGCGGTGACAAAGGCGGGCTTCGACTATGTGCCGCTGACCTGCCCTAGGTCCCCGCGACGGCTGCGCGATGTGGCACATTTCGGACGGCGAATGTTTGGCGGATATCGCACGGCGGCGGCGTATCTGGCTTCGCAGCGGGTCTCGGCGGTCGTGGCGCTGGGCGGATACGCCAGCGTGCCGATGGCGCTGGCGGCCGTTCGCCGCAAAGTACCGCTTGTGCTTCTTGAGCAAAACGCCGTGATCGGCCGCGCGAACCGGTGGCTGGCACGCTTTGCGGCGGTGCTGTGCCTGCCGCCGATCGCTTCGAGCAATCCTGCCGCGGCGCGGCGCTTCGGTCGGTGCTCGATCATCGTCACCGGCACGCCTGTCCGAGCGTGCTTTGCGGAGGCGGCGCAGTCGGGCGGCGGAGCGTCACCGTCGCGGGACACCCTTTTGATCCTGGGCGGCAGCGGCGGCGCGCGGCTGCTGAACGAGGCCGTGCCGAAGGCGCTCGCACCCTTGCGCCGCGAGCTGGCAACCTGGCGCGTCGTGCATCAGACCGGCGCGGCGGACCAATCGGCCACAAGCGCGGCGTACCGCCAGGCGGGGATCGCGGCCACGGTCGTCCCCTTCATCGACGAGGTGGCGTCGACCTTGGCGCGGACGCGACTGGCCATTTGTCGTGCCGGCGGGTCGACGCTAGCGGAACTCGCCGTGACGGGCGTGCCAGCGATGCTCGTGCCGCTGGCCGGCTCGGCCGACGACCATCAGCGGCGCAACGCCCTGGCGTATGCCGCCGCCGGCGCCAGCGGGATGATCGAAAGCACTCGTCTCGGGGTCGAAGCGGTGGCCGGCAATCTCGCGCAAGAGCTGAGTCTTCTTCTGCCGGACGCCCCGCGCCAGGAGACGATGAGCCGCGCGATGACACATTTGGCAAGGCCCGATGCGGCCGCGCTCTCAGCGAAACTTGTCATGCGAATGGCGCGGGAAGAACACACCATGGCCCTGTCGACGCGGCAAACGCAATAGGCACCGCCGCATCAAGCGGACGAGCGCCGTTGTGACTCGGACTACGGCTTGAAGTCGGGGATGGCACGAACCATGAATTCGTCGAACAACGGAACGGTGAATGCCAGCTCACCGTACGCCGGGCTGTAGATCATCCCCTTCTTGATGAGCTTCGCCCTCACAGGGCCGAGGCTCGTTATTTTCGCCTTCAATAGTTCGGCGACGTCGCTTGTTCTGTGCGTGCCCGGCCCGAGCTCGGCTATCGCTCGCAAATGCCTCTTTTCGCTGGGCGTTAAGCGATCATATCGCACGCGAAAGAAGTTGTGGTCGAGACGCGGGATGACGAGTCCCGTGGCTTTCTGAATAGTCTGCATTGTGATTGGGCTACGATCAGCCAGGTTCCATGACTGATAGCCCCATTCCTGGACGAAGTATGGATAACCTTTAGTGAGGCGAAAAATCTCGTCCAGGGCGGCCGGTTCGAAAGCGACGCCTCCTGCGCGCGCTGGATCTTGTAGCGCCTTGGCGGCATCGGGTGCCGAAAGCGCACCGATGTCTGGAAAGCTGAACAGCCGCTCCGCATATGACTTCGACTCGCCCGCCAGTCTTGGCAAGATGGGAAGTCCGGCTCCCAAGAGCACAACGGGAAGCTGTCGTTGTTGCACCTTGTGCATTGCCATTATCAAGGAGGCGAATTCCTTGCCGCTGAAATACTGGATTTCGTCGATCAAAATGGCGACGGCAGTATCGCGATTCTCGGCGGCTTCGCCGACGGCAACGAACACATTGGGCAGATCAACTTCCAGGTCGCCACTATCCGCCGCTCCTTTTTCCGGTTCGATGTCAAGGCCGTACGTGACGTCATCCACCGTGACCTTCAAAGCACCGATGAAACTGCGTAGAACGGCGAGACCCCGTTTTACCTTATCGCCAACTCCCGCCATGCGATCTAGTTCATAGAGAAGGGCGCGCAGGTAAGGCGCAAGCAACCGCCCAAGAGCCTTGTCCTCGACGGCTTCGATCGCAACAGTCCGGTAGTCGTCCGCCTTCGCAAGTCGCTCGATTTCGTTGAGCAAGACCGTCTTGCCCACCCCGCGCAGGCCCGTCAGCAACATGCTTTTCTCCGACTTCCTCCGCTTGACGCGCCCGAAGAGAACCCGTGCCTCGTTCAAAACCGGATCACGCCCCACGAGCTCGGGAGGAGGAGAGCCAGCACCGGGAGAAAACGGGTTCTTGATGGGATCCATAGCCGATCTTTATAGCAACTTATTGCCAGTTATATAAGAAAATCTATATAAGTTCCTATAAGTCGTCCTTCGGCTCGCGTGCTCCCTGAACCGCCTCAAGTCCTCCCGGCTGCCCACTTTGCATTGACATCCCCGCCGCATGAATCGTACGATCGCGCCGCTTGCGATCCGCCCTCTCCCGCCGCGACGGTGCGCTGCCGCGCGCCGGAGAGCGCGAACCCGCCTGGAACGCCCCGCCTTGATTGCCTTCAGCCGACCCACGATCGTCCACCAGTCACGGCCGTCGCGCGCCCGCGGGCGAGGCCCCGGGCGAGCTCACCTGATCGGGATCGGCGGTGCCGGCATGCAAGCGCTCGCCGCGGTGCTGCTCGCGCGCGGCTGGCGTTTGACCGGCTCGGACGTCGATCCCGGCGCTGCCGACTGGCTCGCTGGCCGCGACGTTACAGTGCACGCCGGCCACGACGCGCGCCACATCGACGCACGGGCCGACCTGGTCATGCACAGCGATGCGGTCGGCGAAGACAACGTCGAGCGGCGCCGCGCGGCACGGCTGGGGATCGCCCAGTCGAGCTATCCGCAGGCCGTGGCCGGGCTCATGGCGCACAAGCGGGGCATCGCGGTCGCCGGCACGCACGGCAAGTCGACCACCACGGCGATGATCGGCGCGATCATGGTCGCGGCTGGGGTCGACCCAACGGTAATCGGCGGAGCCGCGCCGCTCGACGGCGGTCCTTGCGGCGGACGCGCCGGGCGGGGGCCGTGGCTGGTGGCCGAGGCGTGCGAGTATCGGGCCAACTTCCTGCGCCTGCGGCCCGAGATCGCCGTCATTCTGAATATCGAGCCCGACCATTTCGATTGCTACCCCACGCCGCGGGCGCTTGAACGGGCGTTTGTGCGATTCATGTCGCAAGCAGGGCGAAATGGAACCGGCCGTACGGTGGTCGCCAACCTCGATTGCCCCGCCACGCGGCGCTGCCTGGCCGCAGCCGGGTGCCGCGCGATGACATTCGGACTTGCGGCCGACGCCTGTTGGCGGCCCGCGCACGTCGAAGAGACTGGCGGGCTGCACCGCTTCACGGTGCTTCAAGCCGGCCGAAAATTCTGCGAAATCCGGCTGCGCGTGCCTGGCCGGCACCAGGTTTCAAATGCCCTGGCGGCCGTTGCCGCGGCGCAGGAAGCGGGGATCGCCGCCGGTGCCATCGAGCGCGGCCTGAGCGAGTTCGCCGGCATCCACCGGCGGCTGGAGCGAGTGGCAAGCCTCGGCGGCGTCGAAATCCTGGACGACTATGCCCATCATCCGACCGAGGTTCGGGCGACGCTGGCGGCGGTGCGTTTGATGTACCCTAATCGCCGCGTATGGTGCCTTTTCCAGCCCCACCAGGTCTCCCGCACCCGCGCGCTAGTGGACGACTTCGCCTCCAGCCTGCAAAATGCGGATCGGGTGGCAGTGGCCGACGTGTTTGCGGCACGCGAGGTGGCGGGCGCCGCGCCCCGCGCCGTGGCCGAGGACCTGGCTGCCAGGGCGCGCCGCCTCGGCGGCACCGTCTTGCCGGGCCACCAACTGCAAACGATCGTGGGCGACGTGGCCGCGGCGGCCCGGCCGGGCGACGTCGTCCTCACGATGGGTGCCGGCGATATTCGGAAACACTTGCCATGAGCTTGCTGACAGGTTTCGACGAAATTGTGCGACAGGGTGAGGCGCTCGCGCCGCACACCTGGTTCCATCTGGGCGGGCCGGCCGAGTATTTCGCCACGCCACGCTCGATCGACGAGCTCGCGGGCTTGGTGCGCCGCAGCGCCGCGGAAGGCATTCCCGTGCGGCTCCTGGGAGGTGGATCGAATGTGCTGGTGCGCGACGAAGGCGTGCCCGGCATGGTGATCAGTCTTTCGGAACCGGCGTTCGGCGAGATTCGCGCGAGCGGCCACACGCTCACGGCGGGAGGGGGCGCGAAGCTGGGACATTTGATCTCCGTGGCCGTCCGCGAGGGCCTGGCCGGGCTCGAACCGTTGGTCGGCATACCCGGCACCGTCGGTGGCGCGTTGCACGGCAACGCCGGCAGCCGGGGCGGCGACGTCGGCCAATGGACGTGCCGCGCCACGGTCATGACGCGCACCGGGGAGCTCCTTCAGCGCGAGCGCGACGATCTGACGTTCGCCTATCGCGAAAGCAGCCTGGACGAACTGGTGATCGTCGAGGGGCAGTTCGAGTTGGAACGCGACGACCCGGAAGAGCTCACCAAGCGGATGCAGAAACACTGGATCATCAAGAAGGCGGCCCAACCGTTGGGGCATCAGAGCGCCGGTTGCATTTTCAAGAATCCGCGCGGCATGAGCGCCGGCATGCTCATCGATCAGGCGGGGCTGAAGGGGAGCCGCGTCGGCGGAGCGGAGGTCAGCGATCTGCACGCCAATTTTATCGTTGCCGACGAGTCGGCCAGCAGTCAGGACGTGCTGCGCTTGATTGATCTGGTGCGAAGCCGAGTGGCCGAGCGGCTGGGCGTGGAGCTGGAGATGGAAATCGAGGTCTGGTGAAATGACAAGGACCGGGGGCAAGGACAAGGCCGTAGGTCAGGCACTCCCGTGCCTGACGCAACTGGATCGCTGGCTTCGCGTGGATGTCAGGCACGGGAGTGCCTGACCTACGGACTACGTACGTTCGTTCGGCAATTGAATCGCAAACATTAGCCGTCAAGGAGGATGGCGATGAAGCATATCTCGAAGAAGGCTCGCGCGTTGTTTTCATTCGCTGCCGGCCGCGCCGCCGGCGACAGCGATCGTGCCACGCCCGACGGTTTGGGCTTGCGGGTGGCCGTGCTGGCCGGCGGTGACTCGGCCGAGCGGCCGATCAGCTTGGCGAGCGGCGAGCGGGTCGCGGCGGCCATGCGCCGCGGCGGCCATGGCGTCGAGTCGTTCGATCCGGCGGCCACCGACCTCGATGCCATTGACTGGTCGCGCTTCGATGCCTGCTTCATTGCGCTGCACGGCGGCGCCGGCGAAGACGGGCGGATCCAGGAGCGCCTCGCCGCGCGGGGCGTTCCGTTCACCGGCAGCGACGCCCGCGCCTCACGCCTGGCCTTGTGCAAAAGCGCCAGCAAGGAGCGGTTCCGGCAGGAGGGCGTGCCGACGCTTCCGTACGTCCTTGTGCACGAGACGGATTCGCCGGACGAGATTGCCCACAAGGCGGCCGGCCTCGCGTTTCCGCTGGTGGTCAAGCCGGACGGTCAAGGATCGAGCCTGGGATTGGGGCTGGCGCGGAACGCACGTGAGCTGTCGGCCGCCGTGACCGTGGCCGCCGCGCTTGATCCGTTCGTGCTCGTGGAGCCATACCTGGCGGGGCGCGAGTTCACCGTCGCCCTGTTGGGTCGGCGGCCGCTACCGATCGTGGAGATCGTGACGCCGGGCGGCCTGTTCGACTACGAAGCGAAGTACGAAAGCGCGATGACCGAGCATCGGTTCGAGAGCGGACTCTCGTCCGACACGATCGCCCAGATCGAGCAAACGGCCATCGCCGCGGCCGAGGCCCTCGGCACGTCTGGACTGGCGCGCGTCGATCTGATTGTCGATCGCCACACGCGCCTGTGGGTGCTTGAAGTCAACACCGTTCCCGGCATGTCGCCGCACAGTCTCGCCCCGAAGGCGGCGGCCCGCGCGGGCTACGATCTTTCCGCGCTGTGCGAATGGATGCTCGAGGACTGCCTGGCCACCGAGGTGACCCGATGAGCGCTGTGAAGCGGGCCGAACCGGCCAAGCCGGCTGCCAAGCCGCCGCCGAGCCAACTGGCGCTGCTGCTGCGTGGCCCACTTCGGTGGCTCTTGAGCTGGGGCCTGGTGATCGCGATTCTCGGCGGCGCCGGCTATGCCGGCTGGCGCGCAATAGCGCCTACGGTGCTGCATCAGGAGCAGTATCGGCTGGTCGTCGACAACCTGGTCATCACGCGCCAACCGGCGTGGATTCATGCCGACGTGCGGAGGCAGGCGTTCGACGACGGCGGTTTCGCCGAGGGGACGTGGATTCACGACGACGACCTGGCCGAGCGGATCGCCAAGGCTTTTGCCGTGCATGCTTGGGTCGCCAAGGTCGAGCGGGTGACGAAGCGGGCGCCCGCGCGCGTCGAGGTCGATCTCGTCTATCGCCGGCCCGTGCTGATGGTGGAAGTCCCCGGCGTGCCGGGCGGAGTCTTTCCCGTCGATGCCGAGGGGGTGCTGTTGCCGGTCGGGGATTTCCTGGCGGATGAGGCGCGCCGGTATCCGCGGCTCTCGGGCGTCACGACATTGCCGGCCGGGGGCGTGGGCTTGCCGTGGGGGGACTTGCACGTGGCCGGCGGCGCCGAGGTGGCGGCTGCGCTCCTGGACGCCTGGGAGGAACTGCCGTTGGATCACATCGCCGTCAGCGGCGCCGGCACTCCTGGCATCTTGTTTGAGCTTGTCCCGCGGAACGAAGGGGGCCGGGCGCCCTATCGCGTCATCTGGGGCCATGCGCCTTCGACACGTGAACCGGGCGAACCCGAAGCGGCGCAAAAAGTGGCACGTCTGCGAGAATTCATCGCCGCACAGTCGCGCAGCCCATCCAGCGGGGCGCCCCCCGAGCTCGATCTGCGTTACACGCCGGCGCATCGCACGGCCCGCGGCAGCGATCCCGCGGAAAAACTCAAGCAGTGAGACGAGGTGTGCCACGGCTTCGGCACGCGCAGAGCGGCAATGTGTGCCACGGCTTCGCAGAAGCCGTGCGAAGCGGCGCCGAACGTGGATTGTGATTGCCGGCGCCCTCGCGGGGCGCAACACGGCTTGCCCTGATCGGTCAAGCCGTGGCACACGCGGAGCCGGCGCTCAAACCGCGGGCCAGCAGCGCCGACTCTCACTCCGCGGCCACGTCGCAGAGCTCGACGTCGACCGCGGCGGGCTGATCCGCCGGCGCCATCAACTCCTCGCGGACAATGGCCATGTCCGAGGGCGCATCGATGCCGATGCGGACGCTCCCCTGGCCCATGCGGACCAAGGTGATGACGACTTTGCCCCCCACGACGATGCGCTCGCCCACCTTGCGGGATAAGACAAGCATTGCTGGCTGGCTCCTTCGATGGGACGCGCTTTTTGGGATGCGAATTGGCGTGCCGGCAAGACGTAACCCGCGGTAGAGAGGTTCGCGACGGCCGCCGTGCCGTCCTGCTGGCAGCGAAAGGATAGCGATGCCAGCGACCAGATACAAGCGAACTTTCTTGACGGTTCGCCGAGGACGCCGATGGCCTCAAACAGGCGATGACGGCGGCGAGGATGCGTGATTTGGCAAAGCTGCGGAGGCTGTGCCCCGACTCATGTTGCACTCGCCGCCGTCGCGTACGCCTCGTTCGCCGCCGCCAGGCTGGCGCCGTGCTCGAAGCGGTGCCCTCGCTCGGCCAGGAGTTGCTCGAGCGCACCCAGGAATGTGAAGACGTTGTTGGCGCGGGATGAGTGTCCCATCAGCCCGATTCGCCATACGCGGCCTTTGAAATCGCCCAACCCGCCGCCGATCTCGATGCCGAACCGGGAGAGTAGCATGCCGCGGACGGCCGCGTCGTCGATACCGGCGGGAATCCACACGGCGTTAAGCATCGGCAGGCGGTGCCCTTCGGCGGCGGCATAGCTGATCCCGAGGGCCGCCAAGCCCGCGGCTAACGCGCGGTGATTGCGCATGTGCCGGGCGTGGCATGCTTCGATCCCCTCCTCGTGAATCAGCCGCAGCGCTTCGTAGAGCGCATAGGTCATGTTGATCGGCGCGGTGTGGTGGTAGACCCGCTCTTCGCCCCAGTACTTGGCGAGCATCGAGGCGTCCAAGTACCAGCTTTGCACCTTGGTCTTCCGCGCCAGGATGACTTCCATCGCGCGGTCGCTGAAGCTGATCGGCGCCAGGCCCGGCGGGCAACTGAGGCACTTTTGCGTGCCGGAGTACAGGGCGTCGATCTGCCAGCGGTCGACTTCGACCGGGATGCCGCCCAGGGCCGTAACGGCGTCGACCAACAGCAGCGCGCCCGCGTCGTGTACCAGGCGCGATATCTCCTCGATCGGCTGCCAGGCGCCGGTCGAGGTCTCGGCCATGACGATCCCCACGACCTTCGGCTTGGCCTTCGCCAGCGCGTCGGCCAGGTCGGCGGGCTCAAACACTGCGCCCCATGGCCGATCGACGCGCGTCAGCCGGGCACCCGCCCTCTGGGCGACGTCGACCATCCGTCCGCCAAACACGCCATTCACGCACACGACCATTGCGTCGCCTGGCTCGATCAGATTGACAACCGTGGCCTCCATGCCGGCGCTGCCGGTGGCGCTGACGGCAAACGTCATGCGGTTGGTGGTCCGCATCAGCGACCGCAGCATCGCCTGCATGTCGTTCATCAAGGCCAGATAGTAGGGGTCCAAGTGGCCGACGGTGCTGGCCGCCAGCGCGGCCAGCACGCGGGGGTGAACGTCGCTGGGGCCGGGCCCCATGAGGATGCGGACGGGAGGCTTGAGCTCGGGTGCGAGAGTGTCGGGCATGGAGGGAGCGTGAAAAATGGAATGAGGAGCGAAGGCTGGGATGGGGCCGGCCGATGCAATCCCGCGTGTTCGAGGCGAGTCTGATTGAAGTCGGTGGCGGCCGCAAGGGCGTCACGCTTCGGCTGGCGGCTTGTCCTGCACCAGCGCGCTAATTTGCTTGAATTCGGGCGTGCCGGATCGCTGGCACCATTCAAAAAGCGCCGCCTCGGTGGTGGTCAAGACGGCCCCGCCCGACTCCATCCGCCGCAGCGCCGTCTGGTAGTCGACCTCATAGCGGGCGCCGATCGCATCTACAGGAATGTAAACGCGGAAGCCGGAGGCCATCAGGTCGAAGGCGGTCTGCTGGACGCACACGTGCGCCTCGATCCCGGCCACGAGCACGCGGAAAATGCCGGCCGCGTCCCATCGCTCGAAGATCTCGCGGCAGGCGCAACAAGTGAACTCGGTCTTGGGAGGGATCGGCCCAAGTCGCTCGGCAAGCTCTGGCACGGTCGGCCCGAGGCCCTTGGGGTATTGTTCGGTGGCGGCCGTCTGCACGCCAAGGATTTTCGCGCCGTCGACGAGCCGCCGCAGATTCCAGATGATCCGCTTATGACCGGGCACGAGCGTGATCAACTTGCCCTGCACGTCGACCACCAGAAGTCCGGTGTCGGCCGGCGACATCAACTCCGGGCTGCGGCCGAGCGAGAGGGAATCGTTCATAACGAGAGGATAACGGGAACCGCGAAGGCATGAAAGCGCGAAACGCCTGCCGATGTGCCGGCAGGTATTCCTGGAGGGGGCTCCCATCGCCCAGCAGGGCGATTGACATGCCTTGCTCGCGTTCGATGCCGGCCGCTTTCCCCGCTTTCCTCAGGGCCATTCTGTTTTTCAAAATGGCGAGGCGGGAAAATGGGACTGGCTCCGAGCATAAACAGCGCAAGCCCTTTCAGACCAACGTTTCGTCTCGGTGCCTGTCCCACTTTCCCGCCGGTGCGCCGCCGGCAAGCTTGAGACCCAACTCGACCGCGTTCCGGGAGCTATCAAGCACACGTGAAAGACATTGAATACGCCGCCGCCCGCAGCGTCGACGAGGCCGTTGGACTGTTGGCCGCGCGGGGCGACAAGGCGCGCATTCTGGCCGGTGGGACCGATATCCTGGTGCAACTCCGCGAAGGCCTGCGCGACGCCGACTTGATCGTCGACGTCAAGAAGATCCCCGAGCTGGTCGGCCTCTCGCACGACGCCAAGCGCGGGCTGCGGCTGGGCGCCAGCACGCCCTGTTACCGGATCTATCGCGACGCGAAGATTTGCGCCGCCTACCCGGCGCTGGCCGACGCGGCGCGGATCATCGGCGGCTGGCAGATTCAAAGTCGGGCGAGTATCGGCGGCAACCTGTGCAACTCGTCGCCCGCGGCCGACTCGATACCCGCGCTGATCGCCCATGACGCGCGGTGCGTGATCGCCGGTCCTTCCGGCCGGCGCACGGTGCCGGTGGCCGAGTTCTGCACCGCGCCGGGGCGCAACGTGCTGGCGCGGGGCGAGCTCTTGGTGACGCTCGAGTTTCCGCCCGTCGGCGACGGCGAGGGTGCCCGCTACTTGCGTTTCATCCCCCGCAACGAAATGGATATCGCCGTGGTGGGCGCCGGCGTCTGGGTGAAACTGAACGCGGCCAAGGACACGATTGCCGCGGCGCGGATTGGCCTGGCCGCCGTGGCGCCGACGCCACTTCCGGCGACCGAGGTCGGCGCCTGGTTGGCTGGCAAGCCGGCCACCGCCGCCACGTTTGCCGAAGCCGGCGACCGTGCCCGACGGCTCGCCAAGCCGATCAGCGACATGCGCTCTCCGGCTGAGTATCGGCTGCACATCGTCGGCGTGCTCGTGACCCGCGCGCTTGCGGGCGCCGTCGACCGGGCCCGCGGCATCGTGATCGGCCATTCGCCCAACGGACAAGAGCACTAACAGGACGTAGGGTGCTCTGCGAGCACCGGCGTCAGCCGCCGCGGCCACGCGGCGCGTTGTCATAACAGAACGCGTTCGAGCAACAAACGATTCCCCAACGGCGGTGACATTCGGTGGTAAAGAAAACGCACGTCTCGACGACGATCAACGGCGAAACGGCCGAGTTCCTGTGTGAGCCGCGGCAGAGCTTGCTGGAGATTTTGCGCGACACGCTGGAACTGACCGGTTCGAAGGAAGGCTGCAACAACGGCAACTGCGGTGCATGCACCGTGCTCATGGACGGGCTGCCGGTGAACAGTTGCCTGGTGCTGGCCGTGGAAGCCGAAGGTGCCACGATCACGACGATCGAAGGGATCGCCGAGCAGGCGCACTTGCACCCGTTGCAGCAATGCTTCTTGGAGAACGCGGCCCTGCAGTGCGGCATCTGCACGCCCGGCTTCATCGTCGCCGCCAAGGCGCTACTCGATCGCAATCCCAAGCCCACCGAGCACGACATCCGTTTCGAGCTGGCGGGCAACCTGTGCCGTTGCACGGGCTACGACAAGATCGTCCGCGCGGTGCAAGACGCCGCCGCGGCGTTGGAGGGTAAACACTAATGGCCACCAAAACCTCGCCCGACAAGAAGAAGACGGGCAAAGCTGCCGACACGACCAACGGCGAGCCGCAGGCGTTCAAGGTCATCGGCACGCGCCCCATCCGTCACGACGGCGTCGACAAGGTGACCGGCCGCGCGATCTACGGCGCGGACGTGCAAATGGCCGGCCTGGTGCACGGCCGGATTCTTCGCAGCCCGCATGCGCACGCCCGCATCAAGGCGATTGACATGAGCGCCGCTGAGAAGATGCCTGGCGTGGTCGCCGTGGTGACGGGCAAGGACATGCCCGACCTTCGCGACAAGATGGCCGACCTGGGCGAAGGCACTGTGAACCTCGCGCACCTGGGCGCGAACTGCCTGGCCCATGGCAAGGTGCTCTACAAGGGGCAAGCCGTGGCGGCCGTCGCGGCCACGAGCCCGCATATTGCCGAAGAGGCGCTCAAGAAAATAAAGGTCGAGTACGAGCCGTTGCCGGCCGTGACCTGGGTGCTCGACGCCATGAAGGACGACGCGCCCTTGTTGCACGACAACGTGTTCACGAGCGAAATGGGCAAGCTCGGCAAACAGCCGAGCAATATCGCGGTCCATTTGCACTTCGAGAAAGGAGACGTCGAGAAAGGTTTCGCCGAGGCCGACGTCACGATCGAGCGCGAATACAAGACCGCCAGCGTCCACCAGGGCTACATCGAGCCGCACGTCTCGACCGCGCTCTGGAACCACGATTGCCACTTGACGATCTGGACCTCGACGCAAGGCGCGTTCACGGCCCGACAGCAAACGGCCGAGCTTTTGCAGATCGCAATCTCGCAAGTGACCGTGGTGCCGTGCGAGATCGGGGGCGGGTTCGGCGGCAAAATCAGCGTCTATCTCGAGCCGGTCGCGGCAATCTTGAGCCGCAAGTGCGGCCGGCCCGTGAAGATGATCATGAACCGCAACGAGGTCTTCGAAGGGACCGGGCCCACGCCGGGATCGTTCGTACGCGTGAAGCTCGGCGCCAAGAAGGACGGCCGCCTTGTGGCCGGCGAGGCGTGGTTGGCGTACGACGCCGGCGCGTTTCCCGGCGGCATGATCGGCCCGGGCTGCATGTGCGTCTTCAGTTGCTACGACCTCCCGAACGCTCGCGTCGACGGATACGACGTGGTGCTCAACAAGCCGAAGACCGCGGCTTACCGCGCGCCGGGCGCCACGCAAGCCGCCTTCGCCTGCGAATCGGTGATCGACGAGCTGGCCGAGAAGCTCGGCATCGACCCGATCGAGCTGCGCCTGAAAAACGCCGCCCGCGAGGGCACTCGCCGCGTCGACGGTCCGACGTACCCGCGCGTCGGCCTGGTCGAGACGCTCGAAGCCGCGCGGAATAGCGACCACTGGCGGAGCAAGCTCACGGGCAAAAACCGTGGCCGCGGCATCGCTTGCGGCTATTGGTTCAATATCGGGCTCAAGAGTAGCGCCGCGGCGAACGTCAATCCCGACGGCACGGTTACGCTCGTCGAGGGTTCGACCGACATCGGCGGCACCCGCACCAGCGTGGCCATGCAATTGGCCGAGACCTTGGGCATCGCCGCCGAGGACGTCCACCCGCAAGTGGGCGACACCGACAGCGTCGGCTACACGGACGTGACGGGCGGCAGCCGCGTGACGTTCGCCACCGGTTTGGCGGCGTACGAAGTGGGGCTCGACATCCGCCGCCAAATGGCCGCTCGCGCTGCCATGCTGTGGGAGTGCAAGCCGGAGGAGGTGACGTTCGCCGACGGCGTGTTCCGTCGTGGCGACAAGTCGACTAGCTTCAAGGAGCTGGCCGGCAAGATGCACCAGACCGGCGGGGCGGTGGTGGGCCGGGCGACGGTCGACCCGGAAGGACCCTCGCACGGTTTCGGCGCGCACATCGCCGACGTCGAGGTCGATCCCGACACCGGCAAGGTGACGGTGCTGCGCTACACGGCCCTGCAGGACGCCGGCCGTGCCATCCATCCCAGCTACGTCGAAGGGCAGATGCAAGGTGGCAGCGTGCAAGGGATCGGCTGGGCGCTCAACGAGGAGTACTTCTACGACGATTCCGGGCGGATGCGTAATGCCAGCTATTTGGACTATCGCATGCCGACGGCGTTCGACCTGCCGATGATCGACACGATCATCGTCGAGGTGCCGAATCCGGCGCACCCGTACGGCGTGCGCGGCGTGGGCGAAACGCCGATCGTGGCGCCGCCGGCGGCCCTGGCCGCGGCCATCTACCGCGCGGCCGGCGTGCGGCTGCGCGAGCTGCCGATGGCCCCCCACCGCGTGTGGACGGCGAAGAAAATGACGAATGATGAATGCTGAATGCGGAATGGAGAACGCCCGCCTTGTTGGCTGTGTCACCTGCCCGCTTCTTCCCATTCATCATTCCGCATTCATCATTGATTCATGGCCACCGTCTTCATCCCTCCGCAGATGCGCGATCTGACCGGCGGCGCCGACCGCGTGGCCGCCGCCGGCGCGACGTTGCGAGAAGTGCTGCGCGCGCTTGAGGCGGTGCACCCCGGTCTGGCGGCGCGGGTCGCGTTGGGCGAGGGAATCGCGCCCGGGCTGGCGGTGTCGATCGACGGCGCGATCACGGCTCGCGGACTCCTGGCCCCCGTCCAGCCGGAGAGCGAGATCCACATCCTGCCGGCCATCGGCGGCGGGTAAGGGATGACGCAAGTCAAGGGCGCGGTCCACGATAGAAGACGACTTTGGCCGCCTCCGCCGTTACCACGTATGCCGCTACGATCGCCGCCAACACGCCAAGGTACTTGAGCGGCAGCGGCCCGAGGTCAAACAGCCGCGCGGCCGGCGTCCATGGCAGGGCGATCGTCGCCACGATGACCACGAGCGTGGCCGCCACGAGTTGCGGGCTGGGCCGACTGCGAAAGAACGGCCGCCGGCTGCGAACCACCAGCACGATCAACGAGGCCGACACAACCGACTCCAGGAACCAGCCCGTCCGAAACCCCACTTCGCTTGCCTTCAGCAGCCACACCAGCACGGCGAACGTGATGATGTCGAACACGGAGCTGATCGTGCCAAACGCGAGCATGAATCGCCGGATGAACGCCACGTCCCACCGCCGCGGCTGGTCGACCGCCTCAGGGTCGACCGAGTCGGTGGCGATCATCATCTCCGGTAGATCGGTGAGCAGGTTCGTCAACAAGATCTGTTTCGGCAAGAGCGGCAGAAATGGCAGAAACATACTCGACAAAGCCATGCTCAACATGTTTCCGAAGTTCGCGCTCGTGGCCATGAATACATATTTGAGCGTGTTGGCGAACGTCTTGCGTCCTTCGCGCACGCCGTGGGCGAGGACGTGCAGGTCATGCTCCAAAAGCACGATGTCGGCCGTTTCCTTGGCGACGTCGACGGCCGTGTCGACGGAAATCCCCACGTCGGCCGCGTGCAGCGCCGAGGCGTCGTTGATCCCGTCGCCGATGTAACCGACCACGTAGCCCGCGCCGCGCAGCGCTGTGATAAGCCGCTCCTTCTGGTTGGGCTCGATTTCGGCGAAGACGTGCGCCTCTCCCGCGCGGCGCCGCAGCGCCGCGTCGCTCATATCGCGCATCTCACCGCCGGTGACGAGCCCGGCGCCGTCCAAGCCCACTTGCCGGGCGATAGTGGCGGCGACCAGCCGGTTATCGCCGGTGACCATCTTGAGCCTCACGCCCAGACGATCGAGTGCGGTCACGGCATCGCCGATTTGCGGCTTGAGCGGATCTTCGAGGATCAATAGCCCCTGAAACGTCATATCCGTCTCGGCCTCCTTGCCGACCCGGTCGACTCCTTGCGCCGATCGGCAGGCGACGGCCAGCGACCGGAAGCCCTGCCGACCGAAGTCGGCGAAGATTTCCTCGATTTTCCGGCGAACGCTTGCCAGCTCAACGATCTGGCCGTCCGCCGTCTCGGCACGCGTGCACACCGCCAGCACATTGGGCACTGCCCCCTTGGTCACCAGCAACCTTGCCTGCGGCGATTCCGCCAGGATGCTCAAACGCTTGCGAAGAAAATCGTAGGGTATCTCGTCGAGTTTTCGCCACGCGGCCATATCGCACGCGCCACTTGCGCGGATGGCCGTGTCGATTGGGTTGGCAAAGCCCGATTCGAAACTGGCGTTCAGATACGCGTATTCCAAGACCTTTTTGGACGGCTGGCCGGCCACGTCCAGCGCGGCCTTCAACTTGATCGTTCCCTCGGTCAGCGTGCCGGTTTTGTCGGAACACAGCACGTTCATACTGCCGAAGTTCTCGATCGATGCCAGCCGGCGAACGATGACCTTGCTTTTGGCCATCCGCCGCGCCCCATGCGCCAGGTTCACGCTGATGATCGCCGGCAGCAGTTGCGGCGTCAGCCCAACCGCCAGCGCCAACGAGAACAGGAACGCCTGCAGCACGGGGCGTTCGAGGTACACGTTAACGGCAAAGATGGCGATCACCAGAAGAAGCGTTACCTCCAGAAGGAAGTAGCCGAAGCGGCGCACGCCGCGTTCGAAATCGGTCTCGGGGGCGCGGCGCGCCAGCCGCTCGGAAATGTGCCCGAACTCGGTCGTAGCTCCCACGCCCACCACGAGGGCCTTCGCCCGTCCGCTCACGACGTGCGTGCCCAGGAAAAGGGCGTTGGCGCGGGCGGCGAGCGCCGTGTCGGCCGGAAGCGTGCCGGCCTGCTTCTCGACCGGGTAGGTCTCGCCCGTCAGAGCCGCTTCGTCCACGAACAGGTCCTGCGATTCGAGGATTCGCGCATCGCCGGGGATCGCGTCGCCGGCCGCGAGCACCGCGACGTCGCCCGGCATCACGTCGTGCGCGGGGATTTCCTGCTCGTGACCGCCGCGTAGCACCGTGGCCTTGGTCGTGATCGTCGCCAACAGCCGGCTGACGGCGTCGGCCGCGGTCCTCTCTTGCCAGAAGCTCAAACCGGCGCTCGCCACGATGATGATCAGGATAATGGTCGCATCCGCGCGATCACCGAGGGCGAACGACAGCGCGGTTGAGAAGATCAGGATCAGGACGATCGGGCTTTTGAACTGGTTCAGCGCGAGTGCGAAGTCGCTCGCGCGATGATGGGGAATCTCGCGGCGGACGGTGCCTTGCCGCGATTCGGCTTCGGCGCTGGTGAGGCCCGAGGAGCGCGAGCCAAGCTGGGCGATCAGCGCGTCGCAGGGAACGCTCCAGAAAGGCTTCGGTCTCTCGGTCATGCAATCCGCTTCAGACTCCACAAATCGCGGTCCAACCCGGCGCGCACCTCAAGCGGACTGACGATACAACGAAGCATTTCACGGGGTCAATGGAAAACAGAACGCGCGGGTTCAGTCCGGCGCGGTTGCCGCACCCGCATCAGCCTTCGATGGGCCCTGCGCCACTGCTCGGGCGACGTCGGTCAGCAGTTCGACGGCCGGAGGCGGAAACGCGCCCAGCTCAGCGCTCCAGAAGTTGACCGTTGCCGGCTGGCCCCCGATGTCGACGGGCACGTGCATGCTGGAGCGGATGTCGCGTGCTCCGATCTTTGTCATGATCGAGCCGTGCACGGCCGTCAGGTCGTCGTTGACGGTGACCTGATCGGCCAGCGCGTACTCGGCCAACGCCTGACCGGCCGCCTTCACCACCGTGCTTGGACTGCGAAACGCCGATTTCAGCCCTGGCCGTTCGGCGATCATCCTCAGCCGCAGGTGGTCGTCGTGCACCGCTGTGATGCACACGCGATCGAGCTGCGGAACCAAGTCGAACAACTGGTAGCACAGCAGAGAGAACTGCCGGTCCGACTCGAAGGCGTGCCGCGCCAGATGTTGAATCTGGTCGTCCAGATTCACGTTGCCTTCGGCGACCCGTTCGAGAAAGTCCTTGACCCGCAGGGCCGATTCGCTGGCGGGTTTCGTCAGGTCCTGGTCGGCCAGGGCCATCTCAAACCAGCCGAACATCATCTCCTCCCAAGTCTGCTCGCCCCAGGCGACCTCGGCCGACGGGTTGGGATTCGCCAGGTTGTCGGGCGAGTTGTCGAAATGGGCCACGCAGTGCAGCTTCGACCCGCGCGGCACCTGTTTCGGTTCGGCCAACTCGTACGTCGTCTGCCAGCCGAAGTCGTACCGTGGCACCCACAGCACGGTTTCCTTCTTGCCGTCGGGATAGATCAATTCGTACAGAAAGTCCTTGCCGCGTACGTGCAAGTGCGGCGACACCGACAGCAGCAGCGAATTCTGCCGGAAGACGAAGTCCGCCTCGACCGGGAAGTTGGGGTCTCCTGGCGGAATCTTGAACGTGAAGTTGCCCGCGTTCTGCACCGCCACTTCCTTCTTCACCTTCGCTGGGTCCGCAAAAACGAATCCCGCGTAGCTCCGGTCCAGTTGCCGAGAGCCGTTGGCCGTATAGTGCATCTCAAAGAGGAACTTCGATCCCTTTTGCACGTAACGGGCCAGCCCCTCATCGAGCACGACCGGACGCAAGCCAGGGGCATAGGCCCCCAGCCAGTTGGATTGCACGCGCCCCGCGGCACCCGTCGGCGTTACTCCCGGCGGAACAAGGTACACGATAATGTGGTGCACGACCGCCGGGTTGCCCGGCTTGCACTCGATCGCCTTGACCCACTTGTCCTCGGTCCATCCCGGGTCGACCAGGAACTTCTGGTACTCGACGGTCCCTTGGGCCGGGACCTCAAAGGGTTCATCCCGCATGTAGATCACTTGCTCTGGCTCGGGGATCATCCATCCTTCGGTGAATTGCGGCGGCGCCGGCAGGTCGGCGGGGTCGCCTTCGGGCGCGCCCGCGGCGACCCACTCGTACAGAAGCGCTTTCTCACCGTCGGTCAGGCGCGCGTCGTTGCGAAAATGTCCGTACTTCGGATCGGCGTGCCAAGGGGGCATCCGCTGTTCCTCGACCACTTCGCGGATCATCCCGGCCCAGCCGGCCGCTTCGT
Organism: Planctomycetia bacterium; assembly: GCA_016191115.1. Taxonomy (GTDB): domain Bacteria; phylum Planctomycetota; class Planctomycetia; order Pirellulales; family JACPPG01; genus JACPPG01. Next base: position 84,508 of record JACPPG010000064.1, read on the forward strand.
CATAGCTTGTCAGCGGGAACGGGCCGATCTGGCCCGGGCGGTGGCAGGCGGCGCAATTGTCGTTGAGCACTTTGGCGATGTGTTTCGAGTACGTGACCTCGGCTTCCGCCGTGGATTCCTTCACGCGGCCGATGTGGCAGCCTTGCGCGACGGTCACAGGTGTGCCGACGTTTCGCCCAGCCAAGAGATCCTCAATGGCCTCGGCCAGATCGCGGCGGTGCGGCTCGTTGCGCTGATACGCGATTCCTTTGCCTTGGAATCCGAACTGATCGTCGACCCGGCCCCAGTAGCGAATCGTCCGATCGCCATCGAGCACGAAGACCTCGGGCGTGCGGATCGCGCCAAACTGGTCGGCTATCACGTTGCCTGAATCGCGCAACAGCGGAAAGTCGATCTTATGCGTGCGGGCGTAGTGCGCGATCTCCGTCATCGAGTCCTGGCGATTGGAATTGACGCCGACGAAGGCCACGCCGCGGGAGCCAAACTCCGCTGCCAATTCCGCCAGCCGAGGCCCGTACAATTTCGCCAAGGGGCATTCCGTTCCCATGAAGGCCACGACGACAATTATCTGTTCGCGAAAATCGGCCAAAGAGACTTCTTTGCCGCGAAAGTCGCGGGCGGTAAAGCTGTCGATCTTCTTGCCGACCGGCGACGGCGGGGCCGCATGCGCTGTGAGTGCCCAGGAAACCGCCGACAAGATCACGAGGGGGATGGCCTTGTGCATGGGTCCAATTGCTCCTTATTGGCGATCGACGCGGACGCAGAAAAACGGCTACCGCCCCCGCGCTGGCATGGGTGCGGAAAACCAGAATCTCCGTTCTGTTTGCCCCACGCGTCCAAGCAAATGGCGTGCCTAGGGGTCTGTGGGCGGCAAATCCCGCCGATGCGAACGCCTTTTTTGGTACCATTCACGAAAGAGCGACGCCCTGACCGCGCGCCCCTATGACACACAGTGGGCTTGATCGCACATCACACACGACTGTCGCGCGCCCTTCCCACCTGACGCCCATGTCCGATACTGGACCGGCATCGAACTTGCGACCGTACGGGGCGAGTCGCGTTCCCGTAAACATCCTTCGCGGCCCACAAGGAATGAACGCCAAGGAGAGGCTGTCACAGGTGGATCTCTTCAACCACGAACGACGCGACGACGCAGCGATCGATCTCGATGGCCGCCGGCGGTTTCTTGAGCTGGACGACGCGGACCGCGACCGGCTTGCCCAGATCGCCCCGGAGTTGAAACGCTCCGCGCCAGCGTTCGTCGAGCAGTTCTACCGGCATCTGCTGAGTTTTCCGGAAACGGCCGCCGTCTTGCAGGATGAGCGGCTTGTCGAACGGCTCAAGACGATGCAGCGCGACCACTTGGAATCGATGCTCGATGCGGGCTGGGACGACGCGTACGTGGCCCGTCGCGGTCGGGTGGGCGACGCCCACGCGCAGGTGGGAATCAAGCCGCATGTGTTCCTGGGCGCCTACTATCAGTATTTGCAGTTCTGTTGTCGCACGCTCTCGCCGGGGACGGATCCGACACAAAAACAGTTCGTTGAGCAGATGCTGTCGCTGTTGAAAGTCGTGCTGCTCGACGTGGGGCTGACGCTGGACGCCTATTTTTTGCAGGCCACGCAGGATCTGCGGCAGGCGCTGGAGCTTGTTTTCGCCAGCAACGCCGAACTACGGCAATTCGCGCAGTTCACCTCCCATGACCTGAAGACCCCGCTGGCCACCGTCGCCAACCTTTGCGATGAGGTGCTGGACGAATTTGCCACCAGCCTGCCGGCAGAGGCCAAAAAACTGATTGAAGCAGCCCGGCAGCGCGCCTTCCGCATGAGCACGACGATCGACGAGCTGCTGCGCTCCACGATTTCGATACACTCCGACGCCGAGCCCGATGAGTTCCCCGTCGGGGAGGCGATCGCCGAAGCGGCCGACCGCGTCCGCCCGCAGCTTCTGGAAAAAGGCATCGAGCTGTCGATCGCCGCGGGCCTGCCGTGGGTCACGGCCGACCGCCCGCGAGTCCGCGAGGCGTTCTACAATCTGCTTGCGAACGCGGCCAAGTTCATCGACAAGCGGCCAGGGCACATCGCCGTCACGGCGGAGATTCGTGGCGGCACTTGCATCCTCTGCTTCGCCGACAACGGCCCGGGGATCCCCCGCGAGGAATGGACAAAGATTTTTGTTCCCTTCCGCCGCTTGCCGATGCATCACGACGTGCCGGGATCGGGCTTGGGGTTGTACTTCACCAAGGGCATCGTCGAACAGCAGGGGGGCCGTATCTGGGTTGAATCCGACGTCGGAAAGGGGAGCCGCTTCTACGTATCGCTCACGCTCGCAGGCCATGCAGATCGCCGAACGGCTTGACGCGGCTGACCGCTGTGCCCCGGGGCACAGCCGCTGTGCGAATTCGCACGGCCGCGAGCCACGATGCCCCGGCAGCGGCATCGTGCCGTCGCTCCAAAGTCGCCAGACCGCCGCATTCCTCGCCAGGGCGCGTCCTTCGCGGCGTTGCTGCGCGGCCGGCACGACGAATGCACCGGCTTGGTCAACATGTCATGCGTGATCGCGCCCCAGCGACCTCGCCGCTCGAAATGGAAGAAAGCAAGGGAAACCATGAACGGAACAAAAGTGCTCGTCGCGATCTTGACTATCCTCGGTTCCATTTCGCTGTCGACGGCGTGGACGCAGCAACCGCGACCGAAAGCACCGGCGCCCAAAAGGGGAACCTCGAGCGATCCCGCGGCCGCGGACCCCAAACCGATGCCGCGCCCCAACGACGTGGCCGCCTTCATGCGCCTCAAGCTTAGCCACTCTCAAAAGGTGCTCGAGGGCGTCGCCCTGGAGGATTTTGAGCTCATCGCGAAGAACGCCCAGCAGATGGGTCTGTTGGCTCAGGACGAAAACTGGCAGGTGTTCCAGACGCCGGAGTATCGTCACCACAGCGCCGATTTTCAGCGCATCGCCGCCGATTTGACCAAGGCCGCGCAGAACAAGAACCTGGACGGCGCGGCCCTGGCGTACGTGCAACTGACCATGAGCTGCGTCAACTGCCACAAATACACGCGCGGCGTTCGCATGGCATCGGCCCGATAGCACCGGCGCACGTGCCGCCGTTCGTTCCGAATCGGGACCTGCTGTCCGGGACTGTCACGAAACGCGACAAACAGGAGCGTCATGGGATGAAAAGGATCTTCGTCGCTTTAGCCGTGGTTGCCGCCGTTCTTTCCGCCTGGACCGTTTGGGGACAGAAGAACGCCGAGCAGGAGCCGAGCTTCTGGATGAAAAAGAAGCTGGAGTTCTCCGAACACATTCTCTCGGGCCTGGTCACGGCGGACTTCGACCGGATTTCGACAAGCGCGACGAGCATGAACAACCTCGGCCAGGTCGAGAAGTGGACCCGCCGAGGAGTGGATTCCGAGGCGTACCGCGTGCAACTGCAGATCTTCCACTACGCCAACGAAGAGCTGATCCGCCAGGCCGACAAGAAGAGCATCGACGGCGCCACGTTGGCCTTTTCGCAATTGACCCTAAGCTGCGTCAATTGCCACAAGGTGATGCGCGATTCCAAACGGTAGCCACAAACGCACCGGTCGCACGAACACCGCCAAACCTCGAGCGTAAGGCGCAGTCGCTTGGGTCTCGATCTGCGGGGACTGGATTTCCAGCGGCAATCCACCGGCGCCCGAGTGCTCTATCCGAACAGATCCAGGATTGGCTGGCCCGAGCTGATGGGGCGGGTGAAGCCGTCCTTTCCCAGACGAAGATCGAGCGGGACGCCCAGCGCGTGGTAGATCGTGGCGCCCAGGTCCTGGGGCCGCACCGGTTTGTCCTTAACAAAGGCGGCGGTCTTGTCGGACTCTCCGTAGACCATGCCGCCACGAATGCCGCCGCCTGCAAGGATCGCGGAATAGCAGGAGGGCCAGTGCTGCCGCCCGGGATTGGGGCCAACCGCATTGATACGCGGCGTGCGGCCAAATTCTCCGGCGACCACGACCAGGGTGCTCGCGAGGAGACCGCGCTCGTCGAGATCGACGAGCAGCGCGGACAATGCTTCATCAAGTCGCGGCAAGCACCAGCCCATGCCGTACGAACCGCTGCCAAAGGCATTGCCCATCCCCATTTCGCCGCCGTGCATGTCCCAGCTAGAGCTGGGAGGTCCACCACCCGTCTCGCCGGGAGCCGGCCCTGTCCAGCCATTGACGGTGACAAACCCGACTCCCGACTCGACAAGCCGGCGCGCCAAGAGCAGGTTTTGTCCGAGGGGGTGCATACCGTAGCGATCGCGAACGGTCACTGGCTCTCGGTCCAGCTCGAACGGCTGGCGTCCGCCCGGTCCGCTCGCCAAGTCGAAGGCCCTGCCTTGTAATTCTTGCCACTCGCGCATGGCTTGCTTTTCCGCACTCAGGCTTTCGGCAACGTTCAGACCTTCCAACAAGCTGCGGCGCTCCTGCATCCGCTCGAGTGGGACGACCGGAAGCAACTCGTCGGGGGCCTTGAAACCCGGCATGGCTGGATGATTGGCCGCCGAGCCGACGAACAGCGGGCTGTAGCTGACGCCCAAGTGACCGCCGGTGCCGATATTCGGCGCGCAGAAGACAGGATCGCCGACGCATTTGATGAGCCAAACGTACGGAGCGACGCTGCTCTCGTTGGGGCGAACCTTTGCCAGGATGGAACCGATATACGGAGAGTCGGCCGGTGCGTCCGCCTGGCCGCTCAGGCAATGGTGCATGGCGTCGAAATGGTTGCTGATGTTCCCGACATGCGTCATCGACCGGATCAGGCTGAAATGCCGGGTTAAGGTGGCCAGCCGCGTATGAAGCTCGGAGATGCGCATGCCAGGGACCGTCGTGGCAATGGGCTGGTAGGGGCCGCGAATTTCCGCCGGCGCGGCAGGCTTCAGGTCCCACGTGTCGAGGTGGCTGGGGCCGCCGCACAGCAAGATGAAGATGCACGACTTGTCGGCAGCGCCGCCGCCCAATCCCCGTTTGCTGTCGACGCCGGCGGCAACCATCCCCGGCAGTCCCAGAGTCAGGGCGCCGATTCCCCCGGCCTGCAGAAGTCGGCGGCGCGAGATCAGCGCGGTCTGTTGCCGCTCGTCGCTCAGCGAAGGACTCATCGCAACTTCTCCCGGAACGCGACTGATGGTTGTGGCAGGACGACAGGAGTCCTCATCATACAAACAGCGATCTAATGGGCTGGCCGTCGGCGAGGCGCCAGGGCCGGCCAGTGAGGTCATGAATCTCGGAAGTCGGGTCGATGCCGAAACGCCAAAAGATCGTGGCTGCGAGATCGGCCGGGGTTACCGGGTCCCTCGCCGGGTACGCGCCCGTTCGATCGCTCGCTCCAAAAACGGCTCCCCCGCGCACGCCGCCGCCGGCCAATAGCACGGTATAGCAGTCGGGCCAATGATCGCGGCCACCGTTCTTGTTGATCTGCGGCGTGCGACCGAACTCACCCATGGCCACGACCAACGTCGTGTCGAGCAATCCGCGCGCATCGAGATCCTCGATCAATGCGGAGAGCGATTGATCCGCGATGGGCAGCAGGTGGCTCTTGTGCTGAGCGAAGTTCTGGTGGTGCGCATCCCAGTTCTGACCTTGCTGCCGGAAATCAAACACGTTGACGAACGGAACGCCAGCTTCAACCAATCGTCTCGCCAACAGGAGATTCTGGCCACGCATCTGGCGCGCGAACCCCATCTCGGCCCCGTTTCCGCCGCCTCCGCCGGAGCCGACGGCGACTGGCGCCGCATCGTATCCGTATCGCTCGCGCGTTTGCGACGTTTCCCGCGACAAATCGAGAGCGTCTCGGAAAGACTGAGTCCCGAGCAGTTGAAACGCCTTGTCGCTCGATAGCCGCCATTGTTTTCCCAGCAGCGAAGATTGGACACCCAAGAGCGACTGTTCCTGCAAAGCCGACAGCAAGCGCCGCCGCTCCTGCAGCGCCGCCGCCGAGCCGGGTAGAGCGAGTGCGCCGGCGCTATAGGTCTGACGGTCCGCGTCGACCGCGATTGGCAGAGGGTCGTACGCCGCGCCGAGGAATCCGCCGCCCTGGCACGGCACGTCGATAACGTTGTGAAAGACAAAGGGCAGCGCGGCATGCGGCACGTCGAGCTCTAATTCACGTCGCAAGTAACTCAGCGACGCGCCGTAGCACGGGAATACTTGTTTGATCGGCGCGAACTCCTCGCGATCTCCCGTCGGCGGCTGCCGACCTGTCAGCGCTTCGGTGGACGCCGAATCGTGCAACCGGTTCTGGTGATGCATGCTGCGGATCAGCGCGACCTTGTGCATCGAGCGAGCCATCCCCGGCAGATGCTCGCACACGAATAGGCCCGGCACGGAGCTGGCGATCGCCTTGAATTCGCCACGCACTTCGGCCGGGGCATCGGGTTTCAGGTCGTAGGTGTCCAAATGGCTCGGACCGCCGTAGTAGAACACGACCACGCAGGCTTTGAGAGGGGACAGACCGGAGAGGGCGATCGATTTCGCCTTGGCCCGGGCTTGCAGCAACCCTGTGAAGCTCAAGCCCAGCCCCCCGACGCCCATCCGCAGCAACGTGCGGCGCGAAAGTCGGTCGACGGGGCTCAAGATGTGGGGCCGTGATGGCGTCATATTGTGCTGTGGGGGCTTTGTCGCAGACGAACGGGTGTTTTTGGTGGCTGGGGTCGAGACGCGCCGATCCGACGCCGCCCATTGTAAAAGAACGCGGGCCGAAATGCAGCCCGCACATCGCTTGCGCCTTTCAACGGCCCGGCCGTTCCGAAAACGGCGGCCGCATGAGGGGCCGCATGCGGCTATACCGTGCCTTCCCGGCGCGGTCGCCACAGCTCTGTCCCGGCCGACGCGTGCAGTCTGCGAGCTGCACCTGCCTCCTGAATCCGCAGCAAAGTCACTGCACGACCTTCCTGCGCAGGACCACCTGCCGTTGGCGGGCGACGTCATCAACCGCTGTTCCAGCATGGTGTTGCGTGATCCAGGCTTCCCGTCATCCTCGCGATTGGCACCGGGGTTGCTTTGCGTGCAACTCAACCAATGGACGACCGCCCAAAAGTCGGAGATTGCGTTATGGAGACACGTTCCGATTCGCCCCCCGCGTTGGCGCGGTTCCTCGACAATTTCCTGCAGGACCGCAATATCAAATGGATCCTGGGAATCGGCGCGGCGATTCTGTTGGGATCGTCTTTGATGCTCGTGTCCTCGCAATGGGAAGGGTACAGCGCGGCCGCCAAGCAACTGATCTTGCTGGGATATACCGCGCTGATCTTTGGCGCCGGTTCCTGGAGCTACCACCGATTGGCTCTGCGGCGAACCGGCACCATCCTCCTCGCGCTCGCGGTTCTGCTGTTGCCGGTTGCCTGTTGGGCACTTGGCTGGGTCCGCCTCGCGGCGGCCGAAGGCACCACTGCCGCGGGCGTGTTTGAAGCTCTGCTGGTCCTGTCGGGGCTTTTCACCGTCCTGGCGGCGGGGAACGTCTTCAAGCACTTCTTTCGCGGTCCGCATCCGACGTTTTTGGCGTGCTATGTGACGCTGGCATTGGCCGGCGCCATCGCCCCCGCAGTCCACGGCGCTTGGAGCGTGACGGGCGCATTGCTGCTGTGGGCAGCGTACGCCGTCGGCAGCATCAAGATCAACCGCCACGTCTTCTGGCTCACCGAAGAACGCCAGGCGCCGCGGATCTTTGGCTTCTTTCCCATCGCCATGCTTGCCGCGCAGTTCCTTGCCGTATTCGCCGCCAGCTTTGGCCGTTCGTTCTCGCTCGACTGGCTCGGCCTGGGCGGGGTGTTGATGGCCATCCCGATCTTGCAGGCGGCGGACGCCGTATCGCGCGTTTTCAAACAGCGCACGGGCGACCTTGTTCGGCCCATCCCTTGGCCGATCGCGCTTCCGCTGGTGCTCGGCGTGCTGCTGTGCGCCGCGGGCGTCGTGCTCTCGGGTGCCGGTCTTGCCACTGGTCAATTGCCATTTGCACTGGTTCCCACAGCGGCGCTGGCGGCGGCGGTGCTGGGCGTCGTTGCCCATCGCACTGGCAAAGAGGCTTTCGTCTGGGCGATGCTGGTGGCGCTGACGCTCGCGTATCGCTACGTTCCCGTGTTCTTCGCCGACCTGGCGCAGCAGGCGGTGCAAGGCGTCGCCATCGCGGTACACGAGCCCAAGATGCCGTGGGCCTACTACGGACTGACCTTTCTGCCGTTGCTAGTAGCGACGACGAGCGCCAGCGCATGGGCCACGCGGCGCGGCCAAGAACTGTTTGCCCGACCGATGCGCTTGTATGCGATTGGCCTGGCAATGCTCCTCTTGTCCGCTGCCCCGACGCATGCCAAGGCTTTCTTCCCCGTGGCGGTTGCCATGTCGGGGCTATTCGCCGCGCAGACGATTGTTTTCCGCAACCGCGGCCTGGCGATTCCTGCGCTCTTGGCGACTAGTCTTGCCGCTTGGGGATTTGCGCCGTTCGTCGAGGCGGTGTTCGCCGTTTCGCTGCCGGCTGCCGCTTCGATGACCTGCCTGCTGGTTCTGGCGGCTACGCTTTTGGTGTGGGGGGGACGCGTTGACCGCATCATGGCACCGTTGCCCGTCCGGGTCGCAGGGCTCCAAACGGACGACGACGTCGACACGTCCACCAGGCATCTTTGTCAGCATGCAAGCCTGCTTTTGACGCTCGGCGCCGCGGTGGCATGGATTGTCGCCCGCCAAGAGCACGATCCGTTTTTCGCCACCTGGCCCAACGCGGTTGCAATCGCGGCGCTCTTGTTCGCGCATGCCTTCCGCTGGCTGCGAACGCCGCTGGGCGTGGTGTCGTTCGCGTTCACGACAGCCGCGGCCACAATGCTGGCCTTGGACTCCGGCGGTGCCATGCCGACGGTGGTCTCGGCACTCACCCTGGTCTGGCTTGGACAGTGGATTGCCGGATACGCGCTGCGGCGGTTTTCGCGCGCGCGAATCAGTCAGGCGTTCGCACCAGCCAACGAAATGGTCGCCACGTTCGGACTTGTGACGAGTCTCCTTTTTGCGGTCCTGCCGGCCTTTGTTGCCGATGTCATTCCCGGGATCGCGGCGCTGACCCTTGCTCCCTGGTGGGCCTGTCGGGTCCTCATCCTCTTTTGGGTATTCGACGCGGCCCGCCGCCATCTGTCGCCGACGCTCGCAGCGGTGGGCTATGCAGCGGTAGTCGTCTGCGCCACTTCGCTGGCCGTGCTTGTCGGTGGCAGTGAAAGCTTCCACTGGTTGCCGGCGTTGTGGGCGGCAATGGCAACGGCCGCGATTCCGCTGGCCACGATGTTGCGTCGGCGTCACGAGTCGATCGTAACGCAGGCAAGCTTCGCGACACTGCCGGCCGCGGCGCGCACCGCGGCCGCCTGGCGTGCATTGGGCCAACCGCTCGACTACTTGATTCCCGGCGGCCTGCTGACGCTCTCCGTCGGTCTACTTCCACTTCTGTCGCCCGAGCTGCGCCTGGCTGGTCTCGTGGCGCCTGTGGGCCTGCTCGCCTGGTCGCGCGCCGTCAAGAGCGGGCCGGCCAAAATGCTTTCGCTCGCGCTCTTCAACTGGCAACTGATCGCGACGGTCGTCTGGTTCGTGCCGCCCGGCGCTTGGGAGCGGGGAGTGCTTGAAGGGATCGACGTCGTCGCGAGCTGTCTTCCCGTCGCTCTGACCGCCGCGGTAAGCGCGCTAGCCTGGTCACGTTTCGCCTCACCCGACTTGGCCGGCGGCGCGGTGCGGCCGGGTATGGCGGGCCTACCGAACCTCTCGCGCGACGTTGCGACCATCCAAGAGGTCGGCCTGCGAGTCGTCACGGGCGTTTCGCTTGCTGGCAGTCTGTTTCTCTCGGTGCTCGGCCCCCTGTCGCTTGTGATGGCAATGGCCGCGTTTGCCATGGTGGTTGCCCACGAGGCTCGATCGGCGTACGTGACCCAATCGTCCGATCGCGTGTGGACGGCCGAATTGGTTGCCGGGTTGGCCATCGCCTATCTGGTGATCTTCGGAATTGTGCCGATAGGTCAGCCGTACGCGATGTTCGTCGTGCTTGTATTGGGCGTGCTGGCGTGGACGGTCGGCCGTGGACTAAGGCGGCGTGGCCGCTTCGACGTGTTCGCGCAACCCCTCGAGTTGACCGGGGCCATATTGCCGCTGGTCACGACGGCGCTGGGCGTGGCGCGGCACCTGCACGTGATCGGGGCACCTGGGCCCGTCACTTGGCTCGGAACAAACAGCCTGGCGATTCTGCTGGCGGCGGGATTGTACTTCTGGCAAGCCGTCGAGACGCGGCGCAAATCCTTCTTTGTTCTTTCGGCCGCGGTAGCGAACAGCGCCCTGTGCCTGCTGTGGCGCGAGCTCGCGTTTACGGATCCACAGTTTTTCATGATCCCGATCGGAGCATCGATCCTGGGCCTTGTGCAGTTGCTGAAGAACGATTTGCCGGAGGACCTGCGCGATCCGCTGCGATACCTGGGAGCCCTCGTGATCCTTGTGTCACCGACGTTCCACATCGTCGACGGCGTGTGGTTGCACCTCTTGACGTTGATGCTGGCCTCGGTCGCCCTGGTCCTTCTGGCAATCGGTCTGCGGGTGCGGGCACTTGTGTATACCGGAACGGCATTTCTCGTGGCCGACATCATGGGCATGGTGGCTCGTGGCAGCATCGACCACCCGAACCTGCTGTGGATCGCCGGACTGGCGTTCGGCGCCGGGGTGGTGACGCTGGGTGCCTTCTGCGAGCTGCACCGCGAGAAACTGCTGCAGCAACTACGAGCCCTGACGGCGGCACTGGCGGCCTGGGACTAGCCGAGAGAGCGATCTGGTGGCGATCGAAGCACCCGCTCGTGCCAAATTATGAGACCTTGAACCAATCACCCTCATCGAGGAGAAGACGTCATGAGTTGGCTGGAAAACTTTACGTTGATCATGCGGTCGAGCATCCTGACGCTGCGCGAGAAAGTCGAAGACCCCGAGCGGATGCTGCACCAGCTCATCATCGACATGGAGGAGGAATTGGAGCGCGTGCGGGCTAGCGTCGCGGGCGCCATTGCCGACGAGATCCAGCTCGGCGAGCGGGTTCAAAAGGCACGTGAAGAGGCCGAGCACTGGCTCGAGCGGGCCACGACCGCGCTGCGCCGCGGCGACGAAGCCGCGGCCAAATCGGCGCTGGAGCAGAAGGCCTTGGCCGACGAGCGAGCAACGTCGCTCGACAAAGAGTACGCCAAGCAAAAAGAGCAGACCGCAAAGCTGCAAGAGGCTGTCCGCGATTTGGACGCCAAGATCCGCCAGGCACGACAGAAGCAAACGCTGCTCTTGGCACGACTCACGCGCGCCGATTCGGCCCAGCGCATCCACACGGCGCTCAACCGGACAACCAGCCGCTCGGCCTTCGCGCAGTTCAATCGATTGGAACAGCGCGTAGAACGGGCCGAGGCCATGAGCGAGGCGTATGACCGGCTGGAGGGAAAGGACCCCGACGCCGTGGAGCTCGAACGCCGTTTTGCGGAAACCGATCGGCAAGAGCGGCTCCAGCGCGAGTTCGACGAGCTGAAGCGCCGTGTCCAGACCGATGACTAGTCAAACGCTCGGCGCGCTCGCCAAGTCGCTCTGGCGATTGATTGTGGCGTGGGGAAATGCCGATCGCATTCGCATTTCGCCCAGCGAAGGGCGATTGCTGCGACTGGCGACGCCGTGCATTGTCGTCGTCGACGCCCGGCCCGCGGAAGTGCTCCAACGCAGCACAGGGCAGACCGCGGCCGGGCCTTATGTTCGATACGAGTGCCGTAGCTCACGGGGGCCATGCGAGTTGTGGATTACGCCGCTGGGATCGAGCCACCAACCCATGGTGCGCTGGATCGAAAACCGAAACGAGCGCGTTGTCGCGGCCAGCACGATCGAAATCTACGGCGGATGGCCCCCCGGACGCGCCCAGAGTAACATGGCGGAATCGCCGGCGGCGGCGCGGGACCCGGCAGCGGATGGTTTATGTTCCATCGCATCGAACTGCTCTCAATCGGCCTGGCCGCCGTGCTCGACACGGTGCTACTGGTTGCACTGCTCGAGCGACGCAACTGGCGGTATCTCGCCACGGCGATCCTGACGCTGGTCGTGGGCGCCTGGCTGTGGCATACCGGCGCGTTTGCGAGTCAACTGCTGGTCGACATGACCGACCTCTGGGCGCGCGACGTGCATTTGTGCGCGATGGTGGCAATGTCGGCCGGCCTGCTATTGATACCCAGCGCACTGATTCACGCCTGCTGGCGGCTCGCGAACACCGGTTTTGAGATACGGCCCGGCATGCGCGGCATTTACGCGTTGGCGTATCTGCCGCTTTTGCTGCTTGCGCCGTTATGGCCGCTATTGGCGGCCGAGCGAGCGGCGAACTTTCTTGACGCAACGGCCCCGCTCGTAAAACCCTACGCGGTCTACCTGGGCGTCGTCAACATTGTGGCGGGGGTGTTTCTTTTCGCGTTTCGGCGGCGGATCGACGTTCCGAGAGCCGCGCAATTCTTGACGTGCTCAGCCATCGTCCTGTTTGCGCTTGGCGTCGTGCAGTCATTCGTTCTTCTCCATGCCATCGAGGCCTGGCCCGAATGGCGGCCCTACCTTTCGCTTTTGGTCGTACTCTCACCGGTGTCGCTGGCGCTTTTGTTTGGCTATTTCGTGTTGCGCTTCCGGTTCATGCAGTTGATGGTGGAGCGGACCATTGTGTACGGCGCGATCGTGGCCGCCGCGATGCTGTTTCATCGCGTGATGTTGCAGGGCAGCACCGCCGCGCTCGGCGAGCGCTTCCAAATCGACTTTGGGGTCTTGGAAGGAGTCCTCGTCCTGGCGCTGGTTGTCGTTTACCCACCGCTACGCCGCCGGTCGGCCGAGGCGCTACGCTACCTGCTCGGCTCACCCGTGGCAGAAGTTCGCAAACGGTCGCGCGAGATGGCGCTGCGGCTGTCCAATCTCTCTGGCCAACCGCCGCGTGACGTGTTGGCGTGGTTCGTCGATACGGCGCGAGAGTTATTGGGCCTTGAATACGTCGCCGGATGGTTGTTTGACTGTAGCGGCACGATTGTGGCGGCCACCTGGTCGCAAACGCGCCTGACCGACGATGACGTAGTCGGCATACGCCGTTTCTTGGCTCACCTTGGTCAGGCGTATTGGACGTATCGCGATTTGCCCGACCGCGGGACCGCCTGCCTGGAAATGGCAGAAGCATCGCTGGCCGTTGCCCTGGAGCAACCCGGGGCGAGCGGCCTGGTTGTATTTGGCCGGCGGCGAGGCAACCGCGAATTCGGCGAGGAGGAGACGAATTCGCTTGTGCTGTTGACCGAGCAGTTGGGCATCACTCTGCGAAATAGCGTCTTGCAAGCCGAGCGCCTAGCGCACGAGCGCCGCGCTCTCGAACGCGAGAAGCTCTCCACGCTGGGCCTGTTGGCCAGCTCGATCGCCCACGAAGTCAAGAACCCTCTTTCCTCGATCAAGACGATTGCCACCGTGATGGCCGAGCAGCTTGGGTCAGCCAACGAGCACGCGGAGGACTTGAAGCTGATCCTCGGCGAGATCGATCGCCTGGCAACCACGACCACGCAACTGCTGTCGTTCGCGCGGCCGGCAAACGGAACGACGCAGACATGCTCCGTGTCGGACGTGCTGAAGGCAACGCTGGGCGTCATGCGGCATCTGGCCAACGGGCGAGGCGTAACGCTTGAGCTTCAGTTGCCCGCGGCATGCCCTGCCATATGCGCCGACGAGAACGCCGTGCGCGAGGTATTCTTCAACCTAATCGCCAACTCGATCGAGGTGTCGAGGGCCGGGGGGCGCGTCTCGGTCGTTTGCCATGCCGAGAACGGACACGTGCTTGCCCAAGTGCGCGACACGGGGCCAGGGATTCCACCGGAAGTCCAGGATCGGTTGTTCCAGCCATTTGTTACCACCAAGCCGACCGGTACGGGGCTGGGTCTCTACATCGTGGGTCGACGCGTGCAGGAAATGGGAGGCGAGATTCATTGCCAGAGCGATCCGGGACAGGGGACGTTGTTTACAATCAAGTTGCCGATCGTCGGCGGCCCAACCGGCCAACCTCCTATCACGTCCAATCACGTATGACGCCAGCCCCGCTGCGGATTTTGATTGCCGACGACGAACGACCGGCGCGATTTGGAATGGCCAAGGCCCTGGGGCAGCCAGCCTACGAGATCCTGCAGGTCGAAGACGGTCAAGCCGCGCTCGAGAGTCTCCGGCAGGGGGCGATCGATCTCGTCTTTCTCGACTTGAACATGCCGCGGCTCGATGGCCAGGGCGTTCTTCGCGCGCTATCGGGCGAACCGTGCCGGGCCGAGATTGTCGTCATCACCGCCAACGACAGCGTCGCGGCGGCCGTCGAGTGCATGCGGCTGGGAGCGGCCGACTACATCACCAAGCCATACGAGGTCGAGCGATTGCGCGGGATCGCCCGCCGCGTTGCCCATCGGCGCGAATTGGAACGGCGCATTGAGGACCTGCAATCGGACCTTCAGGGTCGCTACGTTTGCGGAGCCTTGGTGGGCGCTAGCGCCGCGATGCGCGACCTGTTCACCGAGCTCAAGCGCGCCGCTCAATGCGAGCTCGACGTGCTGATTTGCGGCGAGACCGGGACTGGCAAAGAGCTCATCGCCCGCGAGGTCCATCGTCAGGGGCCAAGGGCCAGTGGTCCGTTCGTGGCCGTCAACACCGCCGCCATCGCCGACTCACTCGCCGAAAGCGAGCTGTTCGGCCACGTCCGCGGCGCTTTCACCGGCGCCGAGGCCGATCGCCGCGGCGTCTTCGAGCAAGCCGACGGCGGCACGCTATTCCTCGATGAAATCGGCGACATGCCACTTTCAGCGCAGGCCAAGATACTTCGCGCTTTGCAGGAGCGGGCGATTCAGCCGGTGGGATCGTCGAAGACCGTGGCGGTCGACGTGCGCGTGATCACGGCGACGCACCAGGACCTGGCGAAGGCGATCGAGGAGGGGCATTTTCGCAAGGACTTGTACTATCGCATTCGCGGTATCGAGCTGGCGGTGCCGCCACTCCGCGCGCGCCGCGAGGACATTCTGCTCTTGGCAAACTACTTTCTTGAGCAATCAGCGCGAAATGGGGACGCTCCGCGACGACTGGCCGCCCACGCGGCGGATCGGCTGCTCGCACACCAATGGCCCGGCAATGTTCGCGAACTGGAGCAAACGGTCAAGGCCGCCGCGGCCATGGCGGAACGTGAAGAGATTGCGGTCGTGGACCTGCGGCTCCCGCGTCGCGATACCAGCGATGACCACGATCTCGATCTCGCGACCCTCGTCGAGCTGCCGCTGACTCAAGCCAAGGCTCAATTGGTCGCCGACTTCGAGAAACGCGCGATCACCACCGCACTGGAGCGACACGGCGGCAACATCAGCGCCGCGGCGCGGCAGTTAGGCATCCATCGCCAGAGTTTGCAGCAGAAGCTGGCTCAGCTTGGCCTCGACGATTGGCAAAAGCGGCCTTGAGTACATGAGAATAGTTGCTCTTCAACCATCGGGCATTCCGCCGCGCCAGCGCTCCGCTGGCGATCGCAGGCCGGGCGATGTGGAACGGGCTTTGGATGCCGCCGCGAATTCGCGCTGCGCCACAATCACGACCGCCATCAGCGGCGCGGCGACGCAGATCAACCGCCCGGCGCCGCGCCAAATGGGCGCAAGCCGGCCCAGAGGAGGCAGCTCGACGATCCATGCCAGCAGCGGCGCAACGAGCAGGCAGGCCGCCAGGCTGGTCGGCAGCGTGCCGAAGAACCGACCCATGACCACGACCGAAAAGATGCCGATTACGGCCATCCCCAAGCTGCCGCTTGTCGGCCATTGCGGCTGAGTAGCGTATGAGGCCAGCGTCGCGCCGGCGAGCGCCCCGGCCAGGCCCAGTCCCAGCAGTCCTCCGCGGTAGTAGCCGGAAAGCATAACCGCGGCGGCCGTCGCCAAGGCGTCGAGAACCAACACCCACAGCACTGCCGAAGTCGAAGTCCGCGCTTGCAGACGACTCATTGTCCCCCACACTAGCGTCAGAAGCGCCGCTAGTCCGCACAAGACGATCGCCGCCTGGGTGGGCGACCATTCGGCCGAGTCAGGGCCGCTGAGATCCGCCAGGTAGACCGTGTTGTGCAACAGAATTGGCGCCACAATGGTTGCCAGACCCAGACGCACAATCCACGCCAGGCTGCCCGACCGCATGGTCGCCACCAACGTCTCGCCCACCAAGGCTAGCGGCACAAGCAGGGTCAGAAACCTCGCGCGGTCTTCGAGCGCCGGCCAGTGCGGCCACTGGTCGGTAGCGCCGCTGGCGGCAAGAACTCCCGCGCCCGTGGCCCAGCTCCAGCAGGCAACGCGCCGCCACGCGCGCGGCGCCCGGCGGGCCGCCAACCACATGACCGCGGCCGCGATCAGCGCTGCGACCAGCACGACTTTTGCCGCTGGGACGATATCAAGCACTCGCTCCATCCCCCGTGATGGATCGGCCGCCGAGGCGCATGGTGCGACTCGCCCCGGGGGGCGGCTGGGTGCGCGTTCCTACTTGGCCGCTTCGATGCCGATAAAGATCGGAATCTCGTCGCCAAGTGCGACGGGCTCGGTCGTCACGCCAAAGTCGCTGCGCGCGATCGAGAACGTCGACACCAGTCCGATCCGCTTCTTTCCCTTGGGGAATTCGACAACTTTGTCGCCCCCCTTGAGTTTGAAGGAAACCGGCTTGGTGACTCCGTGCAGGGTCAGCTCGCCGGTGACGTCATAGCCTCCGTCGACGGCTTTAACTTTGGTGCTACGAAACGACATGGTCGGAAACTGCTTGACGTTGAAATAGTCGGGAGCCCGGAGGTGCTCGTCCCGCTTGGCGTTGTTGGTGTCGATGCTCTCGACGGGGATCGACAGCGCGAATGACGACTTGGTCGGATCGGCTTTATCGAGCGTGATTTCCCCCGAGAAGTCGTTGAACCGCCCATGGATGTTGCTGATCCCAACGTGGGAAATCATGAACGAAATCGACGAATGGACGGGGTCGACCGTATAGGTATCGGCCGCCCGCGCCACGGTGCCGCATGCCGCTAGAATCGCCGCCAGAGCAAACTGTCGCATGGCCGCCGCTGTCATAATTGCACCTTTGCAAAGGTTGGAGGATTCAACGCGAAAGCATCATAACCGCCTGCCGGGCCGAACTCCAACTAGGTCCCCAAGGAGCCCAGGGCCATTCTGTTTTTCAAAATGGCGAGGCGGGAAAATGGGACTGGCTCCGAGCATAAACAGCGCAAGTCCTTTCAGACCAACGTTGCGTCTCGGTGCCTGTCCCACTTTCCCGCCGGTGCGCCCCCGGCTAGCTTGAATCTGTGTAACGGCCCAAGCGAACGCCGGAAGTAGCGGGCCGGCGGCTCGCGCGGGCCGATCGGCCCCGGCATCCGCGGCGGGCCGCTTTGTTGCCGGCGTATGGCCCGTCTTTTGCTCTTGGCAAGGTCGGTCCACCTAAGCGCATTTCTCGGCCAGTTCGAAGGCCGGACCACTCCAACCCATTCGAGCGCGTTGCGGTGTGCGACCCTTGACGATCGCATGCCGCGCAGCCGCGCGGGGAGTGGAACTACCCGCGCGGTCTACTTGGTTCGTTCGCGCGGTACTCGCCGTCGACTGCCCCAAGCTTGAGCCGAGCGGATCACCTCCACCGCGGGCGGTCCGCAAGGGCTGCATCACCCCGCCTGGTGCCGTTCCACGGCGCCGGCGGGTCCCGCGGCGATCATTTTCCGCGGTTTCGGCCTGTCAGGCGCATACGATAAAGGCAGTCAATCAATCTATGCGCGGGATTGCCCCCGCGCTGCGGCCAACTGGGCGCCCGCGGGTGCCCTTTTTCCTACCAGGGCCATTCTGTTTTTCAAAATGGCGAGGCGGGAAAATGGGACTGGCTCCGAGCACAAACAGCGCAAGCCCTTTCATACCAACGCTGCGTCTCGGTGCCTGTCCCACTTTCCCGCCGGTGCGCCGCCGGCAAGCTTGATGCCAGCGCTATATGCTGTGCCTCTTGGGGGACTTATTGGACTCTCGTTGCTGGACGGCCGTTCGCCTGCACCCGCTAATGCTTCGCACGCTCTAGCCGCTCCTCCACCCGGGCAAGCCGCGACGTTCTTCGTAGGCGCCCTGGATCATTGACGTGCCCGCATGCCAACGGCGTGCAGCGCGTTTCGTAGCGGCCTCCTGCATTGAAACTCGCTCGACTTCCCGAGCTGATGTGCGTTTTCACACCAGGTCGAAGTCGGATACTCGCAAGCAACCAACCCTGCGCCCCAACTGGATACCACTCGTGCGAAAAACTACGACTGCTGCGATCGTTTTAGGTCTTGTCGCGGGCATGCTCTGTGGACGTGCCGAACGGGCGGTGGCGGCGATCGCCATTACGCCGGACCCTTTGCCTGTCGGCGATACTTTTGCGGGCGTTTTCGCGGTGGCCAATCTACCGGACTTCGGAAACTTTGAAGCGGTTCAGGTCGAGGAGGGCTTCGCCACGACCGACCCGGTCGGGTCGACAATCACCTGGGGTACAGGCGACCTCCCGCGGCCAGACTTCGATGGCCTTCGGCTGATCGAGCGGATTACAAACAACACGGCCGTCCCTTGGACCGACTATCACGTGGCGTTCGACAATCCACTCCTCAGTATGTTTGAAGCGCACATTCCACTGCTCGATATTCCTGGTACCTGGGCGGTAACGGGCAGCCTTCCCAGCTATGTCGTCGTAAATGCGCCATCTGTCGCGTCATCGGTGACAGTGGGAACCTCGTCGGTTGACTTCGTGTTTGCCAATCCCCTATTGCCTGGGGGAAGTTTTGGGCTGCTCCTGGCGTTTACTTCTCCCAACGATACGGTCGCCGGATCGTTGCACATCACTCAGGCGCCCAGTGTGCCCGAGCCGTCAACGATCGTCCTGATCGTGCTAGGCATCGTGGGGGTTTGGGCCTCGCGCCGGCGGAATGCGTTGACACGCTGCCGTTAACGCCGCCCGCGAGGATCGTGCCGCGTGCTTCGCGACGTTCCGCACGGCCGATGACTCGCCGCGAGGGACAAAAGGCGATGCCTGCCGAACCACGAACCGCCGCCGCTTGCATCCTCGTGCGTGGTGACGCCGAGCCGGAGGTATTGCTGGCACGGCGGAATCCGGCGCTTCGATTCATGGGTGGGCACCACGTCTTTCCCGGCGGGCGGCTGCAGGAGGGTGAAAGCGTGAGCTGCGTGGCGAGTGCCACGGACGAAGGCCACGCCCGGGCGATCCAGGCGGCCGCGCGAGAGATCTTCGAGGAGACCGGGCTACTCTGCGCGCGCGGGGCACTTCCCTCCAGCGAGCTGGCGCGGCAAGCGCGGCACCGCCTGTTACAGGGAGAGCTGAACTTCAGCGACTTTCTCGCGCGACATGCGTTGTCGATCGACGCCGATGATTTTGAGCCGGCAGGAGAGTGGCTCACCCCGTCGTTCGCGCCCATTCGCTTTGCCACTCGGTATTTCTTGCATCGTCTGCGCGGCGACCAACAAGAGGAGCTCATCGAAGGCGAGATCGTCGGGCTCGATTGGCTCACTCCCACCGAGGCGCGTGCGCGCTGGCATCGCGGCCACATTCGGATTTCCACGCCCGTTGCCTACACGCTGCGACAACTGGCCGCCGTCGGGTTGCCCAGCGCGCTAGGGTTGCTGACGCGCGGAACGGAGCGGGCTCCGGGCGAGCACAACTGGTTCGAACTTCGTCGCGGAATCATTCTCGTACCGGTCAAGAGTCCGACGATCCCGCCGGCGACGCACACCAACTGTCTTATCGTGGGAGAAGAGTCACTGTATGTGATCGACCCTGGCGCAGCGGAGGAAGGTGAACGCGATCATCTGAGCCGGCAGCTCGATCATTTGATCGAGCTCGGCGGGAGAGTCGAGGCCATTCTCTTGACCCATTCGCACCCAGACCATACCGCCGCGGCCGATTGGTTGCGCCACAGATACGATGTGCCGATCATGGCCCACCAGGCCGCCGCCGCTCAGGTACCCTTCAAGATCGACCGGTACCTGCACGACGGCGAAGTCCTGAAGAGCGGCCGCGATCCACAATGGCGATTGCGGTGCATCCACACGCCAGGGCACGATCCGGGCCACCTGTGCTTCATGGAGGAATCGACCGGGGCCCTGTTGGCCGGTGACATGGTGGCCAACCCCGGCACGATTGTCATCTCGCGCGAATATGGCGGCGACATGGCAGCGTTCATGCACAGCCTTGAAAGACTGCTCGCGTTGGACTACAAGCTGATCATCCCCTCACATGGCCACCCCGCCGGACGCCCACGGGAGTTTATCCAGCAGCAACTCGACCACCGCCTCTGGAGGGAAGGAAAAATCAAACGCGCGCACGACGAAGGAGCCACGACGTTCGACCAATTGCTGGCGCGGGCCTACGACGATGCTCCCGCGCAGGCCCTGCTCTGGGCGCGCCACTCACTGGACGCTCATTTGGCCAAGCTGGAAATCGAGCTACCGGCGGCGCCGTAAGTAATATGAATGTCGATTGCTCGGCAATCCAAGCGAGGCGCCTTGGAAACCGCATCGCCGACGTCAATCGCCTTGTTGGAGACCCATTTTGCGAAGGATTTGTGCCGTTTTTTGGTAGACAAGCGGCCGGCGGCGAGTAGACTACAGGCCGATTTCCCGGTTTTCCGCCTTGTCGAGCGCAGCTTGTGAGCGTGTTTGTCCCTTCCGGCCGCTGACCTCCCCGATATCGGGGAACGTCTATCTCTTGCGGTTCGGCGCTCGATTCCCACGCCGGCGTAGGTTTTTCTCCTTGACGAGGGCTACCAGGATTTCAGGCACCATGATTTCATTGAAGCAAAGCGTGTCGGTTGTTGTTTGGTGCGGTCTGTTCGCGACCGGTGGCAAGGCGTCGGCAGCTTTGCTGCTCACTATCGGCAATGCCGCGATCCTGCCCGGAGGCACCGGCTTTGTCGATGTGACGGTTGCCAGCGACAATCCGTCGGGCGACAAGGTGGCCTTCACCAGCTTCGAGTTCCGCATTACTTCGGCGGGCGCGACGCGGCTCGAGTTCATCAATCCGCAGACCGACTCCGGAACCGGCTTGTCGAACTACATATTTTTCGGCAATAGCGTGGCAACGCTTTTCCCACCGCTAGGGAATGTCTCAACCAAGTCGGCGCCGTCCGACACGCTCATCGGCGGAGACTCCACGAACAATGGGGCCGACGTGACGATCGCGGGACCCACGCTGATGGCGCGACTCGACCTGAGTGCCGCCACGGCGCTGCCGCCCGCGAACGGCGACCACTTCACGATTCAGTTGGTGCCCAGCCTCGACACAGGCTTTCTCGACAGTCAACTGAATCCGGTGCGCTACTCTCCTGAGGGTGCTTCCGGCACCGTCACCATCGGCGTGCCCGAGCCAGCCAGTTGGGCGCTTTCCCTGTTGGCGTTAGCGACGTTGCCCCTTGTGCGGCGACGTCGCGTCGAGTAGTGCGGCCAGGCCAAAAATGTGGGTGGCCCTGGCCACGGAGGTCAGGCCCGGCGGCGCATGCCCACGGCGAGCGCAGCATGGCACCTGGCGACACACCTTTCGTAACCGTTCGGCGAACTGCATCTTGGCGGGGCGGGTACCTTGAATGCTCCTGGGGTGAACGAGGAGCATCGGCGATGGCCAAGCGGCGACGGGATGACGGCAAGCGGCGGGTGTGGCGCGGAGTGGTGGCGCGGCAGCAGCGTTAGCGGGCTGTCGATCCGGGCCTTCTGTCGCCAGGAAGATGTTCCGAGCCGGCGTTCGTTTACCTACGACGCCGTCGGCAACCGGATTAAGGGTGTCGGCGCCGGGGTCGACACCTACACCTACGACGCCGGCAACCAGAGCCAAAAACGGCAGGAAAGCGGCGGTTTCGGCACCACCACCTTCACCTTCGACGCGGCCGGCAACCGGATCGCGGACCGCAACACCACCCTCAACTTCCGCACCACCTTTACGTGGGATGCCGAGAACCGCATGACGGGGATGAACTTCGTCGCTGCCGGCTCGTTGCGGATGCGGTACACGCACGTCTATAATGGAGACACCCAGCGGGTCGAGCGGAACCAACTCTCGGGCGTCACCGGCAGGCGCTTCATCTGGGACGGCCAGAACGTCTTGATGGAGACCGACACCGGCAACACGACCCAGGCGGTCTACACCCTCGATCCGCAGTTGTACGGCAACCTGGTCAGCATGCGGCAGGCGGCGACCAGCTACTACCACTACGACGGGCTGGGCTCCACCGAACGACTGACCAATGCCAGCCAGACCACCACCGACACTTATTCGTATCCGGCCTTTGGATCGCGAGGAAGCCCAGACAAGTCCAGCACAACCACTAACCCCTACCGCTGGCTGGGACTTATCGGCTACCAGACGGACGGACCACGAACCGTCAGCGGCGACCCCCCACTCTACGTCAGGGCACGAGACTACGACTACTTCACCGCCCGGTGGATGAGCGTCGATCTGATCAAAACCGGCGACTGGAACTTGTATCGGTATGTCGCTAATAATCCGCTCGCACTCACCGATCCAAGCGGGCTCGATCAGAAGAAGGCACCTCCCAAGAGAGCTCCGACGGGCTGCGACAGCCTGTTTCCCTTCCCTCTCGACGAGCCCAACCCGTTTGA
This sequence comes from Planctomycetia bacterium, assembly GCA_016191115.1. Lineage (GTDB taxonomy): Bacteria > Planctomycetota > Planctomycetia > Pirellulales > JACPPG01 > JACPPG01. Next base: position 107,162 of record JACPPG010000064.1, read on the forward strand.
AAGCAAGGGGGCTATTGACTGCATTCTTGCATGCACGCGGGCATATGATCCCAAGAAAGGAACACCCCTGAAGAAGGACGACCCTCCGACAATGGCAGAGTGCATCGCGAAGTGCGTCGGAGACGAGAGAGAGAAAAAACTACGGGAACAGGGCGCATCGTGGTTGGCTGGCTACCTTTGCTGCACGACCCGTTTGCCCCCCAATTCGCGAGGAGGTGGGCTCGACCCATGCAAATGTGGAAAGAAGGGTCCTTGCTGCAGGCCGCAAGGTATGAAGCTAGAAGATCTCCAACGCGAGTTCAAGACCCAAAACCAATGTAACGATTGTTGCGACTGGCGACAGTGCTTCGACCAGATCTACAATACCCTGATAACACTTGCAAAGTTCAAAAAAGAAAAGGGGATCCCGTCAACTGACGATCCCGCGACGCCTTGGAGGAACTGTCTAACTACTTGTCTGAACTCGTTATAGTAAGAATGTCGATGCGTTCAGAAGCTTGCATGCCTGCTGATCCACCTGCAAATAATCGTGCCATATTGCGGGTGTAGTAGTGGCACATCGCGGAATCTATACCTTGGGCCTATCGTGTGGGCGTGTCGCACCATGATCGCGCGGACTCCTCGAAACCGCCTTCTGAAGTATGGGCTTCGGAGCTTGTTTGTCGCGCAATGCCTTGCCGCGATTATCTTGTGCGTCATAGTGGCTCAGGCCCATCGGCAAAGAAGTGCTGTCCGTACGATCGAAGCAGCCGGCGGGTCCGCATCGTACGACGTCCAAGGCGCTGACGAGGAGACAGGGACGTTGCGGCAATGGCTGCAGCAATCGATGGGGGTGGACTATTTTGCCACGGTTGTCGCTGCAAACGTCGAGGGATGCGACGGAGTACGAGCGTTGTCCAACCTGCCTCGCGTGCGACATGTTACCATTCGCGCGCTCCCGGAAGGTGTGGGCTGCCTGAGCGAGATGGGAGTACATGGCGCATTGAAGTCGTTATTTGTCGATGCACCATTGGACAACGACGCGCTTCGGTTCATCGGTAAGCAGCACGGCCTTGAAAGGTTGCATCTTCAGGGCAAGGCGATCGACGATAACGGGATCATGCATCTTCGTCACCTCAGTAAGTTGACAGAACTCTTCATTCAGGACTCTCGCGTCACGGGTACTGCGTTCGCCTCGCCCGGGATGTTTCCGTCACTTACCGGTCTCACGATACAGCCATGTCTCGTCGATGATATCGGAATGCGCCATATTGCGGGGATAGGGAGCCTTAAGGCCATTGCTCTCGTCTCGGACAAGATATCGGACCAGGGAATGTCTGAGATAGCCGAGCTGGCAAATCTACAATTGCTTTGCATAGGTGGCCGAAATGTTACCGACGCTGGTATAGCGGTGGTTCAATCCCTTCCGCGTCTTCGGACGCTGCTGATCGATGGACCGGCCGCATCCGACGCATCGATGGTGCACGTCGCTCGACTGCAAAACGTCGAGCGACTGGGACTTGAGCGGGGGCCACTGACCGATTGTGGCCTTGAGGCTCTGAAGAATCTGCCAAAGCTTACGAGGCTCATCCTACATGACACGTCCGTAACGCCTGCCGGCGTTCAAGAGTTTCGTAAGCATGTCCCTCGGTGCATAGTCCTCGATGAGTGAGCGCGCACGTCGATTTTCAAAGGGACTCGTGGATCGTGATTGCAAGCCAATCGTTCACGACCAACGTTGCTGGCCGGTTCACCTGCGCGTTCGATGCCACGGCCCACACGATCCAGGCGGTCAATCCTCAGAGGACGTAACCGTTTAGCGAACTGCACATGCGATTGAGCTAGAGCCTATCCAATTACTGAACATGCGGCCACTGGCACGTGGCGTGCATTGTGGGGAGGCAATCTCTCACAAATTGAACGGAGGTGTCGCCAATGGCCACGGGTGGTGCGTCAAAGTTTCACGATTTCCGACGCCTTCTGGAGCTATTGCAATAAGTTGTGGATGGGGAATTTTCAGGCGGCGGTTTCTTGGGGTTTGATTCCGTCGATGAATTGAGCTCCGGCGATCACGTCTGCTAGTAGCTGTGAACCGTTCAACAGCCGCCATCTTTTGGAGGC
>JACPPG010000065.1 GCA_016191115.1 Planctomycetia bacterium
CACCAACAAGAACTACGCCTTAAGCGCAGCGAGCCTCTACGCCGCCGCCGGCGCCCGCCGCGCCAGCGACGGCCGAGACCTCGGCGCCGACATCACCACCCTCAACACCCTCACCGCCGGCGTCATCCTAGGAACGTAAGATATTCGCGCCGCCGGCCGCCCGCGAGGACTCGTCGTTGAACCGGCGGCCAGCTCAACTATCGGCCACGGTTTGGATCGCGCGCGGCAGGAATCGCACCAGATCGCTGGCGATCAAGGAGACTTCGCCCAGTTCGGTCGCCGCCAGGTCGCCGGCGAGGCCGTGCACGTGGGCGCCCAGCCGCGCGGCATTGTAGGGCGCAAGGCCCTGGCACAGGAGCGCGGTGACGATGCCGGTCAGCACGTCTCCGGTCCCGCCCGTGGCCATGCCCGGGTTACCGGTCGCGTTGTGCGATCGTTGCGTTCCGTCGGTCACAAGCGAACGGTGCCCCTTGAGCACGATCACGACGCCGCACTCGCCGGCCAGCGACGCAGCCCGCTCTTCGAGAGCCTCGCGCGATTTCAACTCGTTGTCGCCGCTTAGCCTGCCGAACTCGCCCGGGTGCGGCGTCAACACGCGCGGCCCGCCGGGGCGGCGCAACACGTCGGGCTGGGTGGCCAATGCATTGAGCGCGTCGGCGTCGAAGACGGCCGGCTGCGGCAGCCGCGTGTAGAGCCAGGCGACAAGCCGATCGAGCTCGGCCGATCGCGACAGGCCCGGCCCGCAACCGACGGCGGTGACCGGCGCGAGAAGTTCCTCGAGAATGGAGCGGGCTGCCGCCGCGATGCGTCCACCGACATCGCAGGGGAGCGGCGCCGTCATCAGCGACGGCTCGAACGAGGCGACGGTGCCGAGGCAGCAATCGGGCACCGCCAGCCGCACCAGGCCGGCGCCGCCGCGCAGCGCGGCCATGCCTGCTAGGGCGATCGCGCCGGTCATGCCGCGCGAGCCGCCGATCAAGAGCGCGCGGCCGAAATCTCCTTTGTGGCTGTCGGCCGGCCGCTTTGCCAGCCGCGGCAGCGGCGCCGCACTCGCCGGGTTGCGGGCACCCTGACCGCCTGCTGGCTTCGCCGCTCCGGCGTCCTTTCGCTTCTCGCTCATGTTCGGCGGTGCCGGGCTGCGTTGCGGGCGATCAGGCCGGCTACGTATGCCCCCTTGAAGCCGGCATCCACGTTGACGACCGTCACGTTCGCCGCGCAACTGTTGAGCATGGCTAAGAGCGCCGCCAGGCCACCGAGATTGGCGCCGTAGCCAACACTCGTCGGCACGGCGATCACCGGACAATCGACGTACCCACCCACCACGCTCGGTAGCGCCCCTTCCATGCCGGCGATCACAACCACGGCGTCCGAACCCAAGATCTGGGGCAAGCGCGCTGGCAACCGGTGCGGGCCGGCCACTCCCACGTCCTGCACCAAGCTTACCTCAGTTCCCATCCACAGCGCCGTTTCGCGGGCCTCCTCGGCCACCGGCAAGTCGCTCGTGCCGGCGGTGACGATCGCCACACGGCCACGACCCTCGGACTCCGCCGGCGGGTCGTCGAGCGGGATGCGGAACGTACGCGCAAGCGCGTTGTACCGGCCGGTCGGAAATGCTCGCACGAGCTGCGTGGCGAAGTCGGCCGGAATCCGCGTGGCGAACACGTCGACGCCGTCGTCCCGTAGCGTCTCGAAAATCCGCGTCAGCGATTCCAGCGATTTGCCCGCGCCGAAGACTACCTCGGGAAACCCACAGCGGCGGCGCCGGTCAAGGTCGAGCTGCGCCTCGCCGATGTCGGCAATCGCCCGTTGCGACAGGTGTTCGACGAAGTCGGCCACGGAGAGTTGGCCGCTCAAGAGTTCTTGTGCCAGGAGCGTGAGGTCGAGCGGTTGCATGATTTCATGGTAACGGGCGGCAGGGGGCGATGCGAGTATGCCCGGCAGCGCGCGGCCGGGCGACCACAGTGAGCCGCGGGTTTATCCCGGCGGTCTTCGGCGGCGATTGGGGGGGCAGAGGTCGAAGCCGCGCGTCAAAGACCTCCGGGATAAACCCGGAGGCTCGCAGGATCTTGATCCGTCGCGCCGTGACCGACTTTTGACCGCATTGGAGACCCGTTTTGAGGTTGTCAGGATGCCTGGCACGTGATAGCAAGGAACGACAAGCAGTTCCGCGGGAGCTTCGCCCCCAAACGCCATTGTCAACCGAAACGAATGCCCATGGATCGCCACCACACGCGTCGGGCCCAGCTTCGCAAGCTTGTTCGTGGGGAAGGGGCCGACGCGATACTCATCACCAGCTTCACCAACGTCACGTACTTGACCGGCTTCACGGGCGACGACAGCTATCTTTTGCTCGGGTCGAAGGACGCGATCGTCGTTAGCGACCCGCGCTACACGACGCAGCTCGAGGAGGAATGCCCCGACGTCACCCGTCACATTCGCCCGCCCGGCAAAAGCATGCTCGATGGGATCGCCGAGGCGGTGCGGGCCGCGAAGGCTATGAACCTGGCCGTCGAGGCCGACGCTATGAGCGTGGGGCTGTACGGGCAGCTCTCCGCGCGGCTCTCGAAGACGAAGCTCGTCAGCGCGTCGGGCCTCGTCGAACAACTGCGCGTGGTGAAGGACAAGCACGAGATCGACGAGATTCGCCTCGCTGCGCGGTACGCCGAGAAGGCCTTCGCCGTCCTGCGGGCGACGTTGCGGCCAGATCAGACGGAAAAAGAAATCGCCGCGGCGCTCGAGTATCAGTTGCGGCTCATGGGCGCGCGAGGATGCAGCTTTCCCCCGATCATCGCCGTCGGCGCGCGGGCTGCGCTGCCGCATGCGTCGCCGACGGACCAGAAAATCGGCGATGCCGACTTTGTGCTCGTCGATTGGGGAGCGACCGCGCGGCAGTACAAGAGCGACTTGACGCGTGTTCTGGTGACCGGTAAGATTTCGCCCAAACTCGAACGCGTGTATAATGTTGTGCTCGATGCGCAGCTTCGGGCAATCGACGCCGTGCGGCCCGGGTTGACCGGCCGCGAAGTCGACCAGGTGGCTCGCAAGATCATCGCCGATGCGGGTTTCGGCCGGCAGTTTGGCCACGGCCTGGGACACGGGCTGGGGCTCGACATCCACGAGGCCCCGCGACTGGCCGCCGCCGCAGAGCAGGTCCTCAAGCCGGGTATGGTCGTCACGGTCGAGCCGGGAATATATCTGCCCGGCTGGGGTGGCGTGCGGATCGAGGACGATATCCTGGTCACGAAGACGGGCTGCGAGATACTGACCGACGTGCCGAAGAAGCTGGAGGAAGTCGTGGTTCAATGAGAACTTACCACGGAGACACGGAGAGAAATGTCCAATGTCTAATTCCGAATGTCAAAAGAAGCACGAAATGACCGAATGACGAAATAGCCGAACTATGAGCCCTCATTTTCGTCATTCGACCTTCGGGCTTTGGATTTCTTTAGACATTCGAGCTTCGACATTCGTCATTCGAATCTTCTCCGTGCCTCCGTGTCTCCGTGGTTAGCTCTTTCCGCGCGTCGCGGATCGGCGGTTGGGGCCTGCTGCTTGTGGAGAAAACGGAATGTCCGACGCAGGGCCTGGCGACGTCTTCGATCTGAAGAAGCTCCGCCAATTGGTCGTTTTGATGAACGACCACGAATTAAGCGAGATCGATCTGAGGCAGGGAGCCATGCGCATCCGCCTCCGACGCCAGTTTGAGCTTCCCGGCGCGCCGGTCGAAGTACGGCACGCCGGACTGCGGGGCGGAGCGACCACGGGCGGCGAAACACGCGGCGCGGCCTCCGCACCTCCGCCACCACCCAGCGACCAGCACCTGGTCGTCATCAAGAGCCCCATGGTCGGCACGTTCTACGCGGCCCCCAGCCCCGACGCGCCTCCATTCGTCAAGGTGGGTGATCGCATCGGCCGCGAGACAACCGTGTGCATCATCGAGGCCATGAAGGTCTTCAACGAGATTCCTGCGGAGACTGCCGGGCAGATCGCGGCGGTGCTGGTCGAATCGGGTGCTCCCGTCGAGTTTGGGCAGGCGCTATTCAAGGTCGACCCCCGCCAGTAACCGCCCGCTGGTCTTGGTCCTTCGGGTGACGCTCTCCATGTTCAAACGCATCCTGGTCGCCAATCGCGGAGAAATTGCGCTGCGCGTGATCCGCGCGTGCCGCGAGCTGGGCGTGGAGACCGTGGCGATCTACAGCGAGGCCGATCGCGGCGCCCCCTACCTGCAACTGGCCGATGAAGCGTATTGCGTCGGTCCGGCCAAGGCCACGGACAGCTATTTGAAGATCGACCGCGTGATCAGCGCCGCCGAAATCGGCAACGTGCAGGCGATTCACCCTGGCTACGGGTTCCTGGCCGAGAACGCGCACTTCAATGAAGTGTGCCGCAGTTGCAACATCGACTTCATCGGCCCCGGCTTCGAAGCGATGCGGCGGCTGGGCGACAAGAACGAGGCCCGGCGGCTGGCCCGCGACGCCGGCGTCCCCTGCGTACCCGGTAGCGACGGCTTGATAACCGATGAACGGCAGGCCATTGCCGTGGCGCATCAGATCGGATTTCCGGTGCTGATCAAGGCGGCGGCCGGCGGCGGTGGGCGCGGGATGCGCGTGGCGTCGAACGACCTGGTGCTCAAAAGCGCGATTCAGCAGGCCCAGGCCGAGGCCCAGGCCGCCTTCGGCAACTCGAGCATCTATCTGGAGAAATTCATCGAACGGCCGCGGCACATCGAGGTGCAGATCGTGGCCGATCACCATGGGCACGTCGTGCACCTGTGGGAGCGCGACTGCACGATGCAAAGGCGGCACCAAAAGGTGATCGAGGAGAGCCCGGCCGCGTTCCTCGACGGCCGGGTGCGCACGGCCATTTGCGAGGCCGCGGTGTCGCTCGTGAAATCGGCCGACTACACCAACGCCGGAACGGTCGAGTTCATCGTCGACCCGACGGGCAACTTCTATTTCATCGAAGTCAACGCCCGCATCCAGGTCGAGCACCCGGTCACGGAAATGGTGACCGGCATCGACCTGATCCAGACGCAGTTGCGGATCGCCGCGGGTGAGCCGCTCCCCTTTGCGCAGGAGGATATCCACGTGTCCGGCGTGGCGCTAGAGTGCCGGATCAACGCCGAGGATCCGCAGCACGGCTTCCAGCCCTGCCCGGGCCGGATCGAACGGCTGTGGCCCCCCGGGGGGCCGGGCGTCCGCTTCGACTCGCACGCCCATGACGGCTACGTCGTTTCGCCGTATTATGATTCCATGATCGGCAAGCTGATCGTACACCGCGGCACGCGGGAGGAGGCGATCCGCGCGATGCAGCAAGCGCTTGCGGAGCTGCGGATCGAGGGCATCAAGACGACGGTGCCCCGGCTGCAGGAAATCCTGCGACACTCCGCCTTCGCCGCCGGGACCGTGGACACGAAGTTCATCGAGAGGACGTGGCCCGGTTGAGGATGCCGACGCCACAAGGCCGTACCTGTGGAGGGAATGACGAATGTCGAAAATCAAATGTCTAAAGAAATCCGAATGATGAAGCGCTTGGAGCCCTTTGGTCTTCGTCATTCGGTCATTCGTGCTTCTTTAGGCATTTGATTTTCGACGTTTGTCATTCTCCCGAGCCTGCCATGAGCACCGCGTTATCCAGCCCCGAGCATGCCGAAAGCAACATCCGCAAAGTAGCGATCTTGTTTGCCGGCGGCCCGGCGCCGGCCGCCAACGCGGTGATCTCGACGGCAGCGGTCTCCTTCTTGCGCAACGACATCCAGGTGGTCGGCGTGCTGCACGGCTACTCGCACCTGGTCGAGTACGGCTCCGACCATCCCCTGGTCGAAGGGCGCGACTACGTTCTCATCACCCACAAGATGCTCAAGCGTACCCGCAACAGCCAGGGCATCATGATTGGGACCGCGCGCACCAACCCTGGCCAGCAGATCGCCAGTCCCGAGCACCTGTCCGACCCGGCCCGCACGGCCCAACTGCGAACCGTTTACGAAGCGCTCTCGTCGTTGGAAGTGGACGCGCTGGTGTCGATCGGCGGCGACGACACGCTGAAGACGGCCAACAAGTTCATGCTGTTCCAGGCGCACTTGCCCGCGGGTGCGCGGCGCATCCCGATCGTTCATCTGCCGAAGACGATCGACAACGACTACATGGGGATCGACTTCACGTTCGGGTATTTCACGGCCGTGGAGACGCTGGCCAGCGAGATCCGCAATTTGCTCGCCGACGCCGAGGCCTCGCGGTCGTATTACCTGGCCGAGACGATGGGGCGCAGCGCCGGCTGGCTGGCGTATGGGGCGGCCATCGCCGGCGAAGCGAGCCTGGTCGTCAGCGTCGAGGACATCACCGGCCGGTATCGCGGCGAGGAGCCCTGGACCGATCCCGCGACAGGCGAGCCGGGCGTGCGGCCGGTCATGAAGGTCGAGGAAGTCATCCGCCGTTTGGTCGCCACGATGCGCGTCCGCGAGACCGATGAAGGCAAGGAGTTCGGCGTCATCGTGCTGGCCGAAGGATTGGCCGAATTCCTGCCCGGCCAGTACCTGGAAGGCATCCCGCGCGACGAGCACGGGCACATCTCGATCCAGCAGGTGAACCTGTGCCGGCGGTTCTCAAGGCTCATCGCCGACGAATATAAGAAGCAGACGGGCCGGTCGCGCCGCGTCACCGGCTTGCAACTGGGGTACGAGGCCCGCTGTGCCCGGCCCCACGCCTTCGACGTCATGCTGGGCAGCCAATTGGGCGTGGGGGCGTACCGGGCGCTGGTGGAGGAGAAGCTCAACGGGGTGATGGTCTCGGTGACCGGGCAGTTGAAGTTGAACTACGTGCCATTCACGGACCTGGTCGACCCGAACACGCTGGTAACCGTTGTGCGGTACGTGGAGCCGGCGTCCGATTTTCACCGCCTGGCCCGGTTCTTGGAGACGCACGTGAACGAGTAGAACGAGCGGGTCGGCCTTACGAGCCGCTTGCGCAGGTTCACATGGGCTTCGTGTTAGCGCGGAAGAACGCCCCGATCGATCGTCAAGGCCGTGTACCCTAAAAAGCGGCGCCAGGGGGCCGGCAAAAGGGCAAAGCCGCGCCGCGGCTCATCTAAGCCTTCTTGAGCCGTGGGCTGCCGGCCTCCAGCACGAACGACGCGCGGGTCACTTGCGGCGCGCCGCGGCGCGTCACGTAGTCGACGCCGCGATAGTCCGTGCGCCACTCGCCCGGCGTTACCACGCAGTGCAGGTAGCCGCGCTGCTGGTTGTGGTATTTCACGAAGGGATTCTCCGAGAGCAGGCTGTCCTGGTTCTTGGGCCGGCTCTCGCCGTCGCCGCTCGAGGAGATCGACGTGCCGACAAACTCCGCGGCCACGACCTTGGAATCGAGATTGTCGAAATCGGCCACCAGCTCGTTGGCCCAATCGCTGTGGATGTCGCCCGTCAGCACCACGGGATTGGCGACCTTGCGATCGTGGAGGAATTTCAGCACGCGGCGGCGGTCCATCTCGTAGCCGGGCCACTGATCCATGCTGTGCGTGACCGCCTCGCCTGGCGTAAGGTCAACGCGGGCCATCATCACCTGTTGCGCGAGCACGTTCCAGCGGGCCGGCGACGCGGCCAGGCCCTCGAACAGCCAATTCCGCTGCCGCTCGCCCAAAAGCGTGGCCCGCGGATCGAGCGCCGCCTCGCACGGCGGCTTGTTTCCGTCGCCGCACGGCTGGTCGGTCCGATATTGGCGCGTATCGAGAACGAAGAACTCCGCCAGCCGTCCGAACGGGAGGCGGCGGAAAAGCTGCATGTCGGGGCCCTTGGGCAGGGACGCCTGCCGCAAAGGCATGTGCTCGTAGTATGCCTGATACGCGCGTGCCCGCTTTTTCAGGAACGCTTCGGCGGGATCGTTGTTTTCCGAAATCGCGTCGGCGTAGTTGTTCTCCACCTCGTGGTCGTCCCACGTGACGATCCACGGCACGGCCGCGTGCATCGCCTTTAGCGCTGGATCGGTCCGGTACTGGGCGTGCCGGTTGCGGTACTCGTCGAGCGAGTCGAGCTTGCCGCCGACGTGCTGGCGGACGCCCTTGTCCTTGGGCGCGCCCTCGTAGATGTAGTCGCCCAGGTGTACGACCAAGTCCAGGTCCTCCTTGGCCATGTGCTCGTAGGCGGTGTAGTAGCCCGTCTCGAAGTGCTGGCAACTCGCCACGGCAAACCGCAGGCGATCGGGCGCGGAATCCGCGACCGGCATGGTGCGGGTGCGGCCCTTCGGGCTGACTTCGGCGCCGGCCTTGAACTGATAGAAGTATTCGCGGCTGGGCTCGAGGCCATCCACTTCGACGTGGACCGAATGGGCCCAGTCAGGCACGGCCACGGTCGTCCCTTTGCGCACGACCTTCGTCATGTTTTCATCTTCGGCGACTTGCCAGGCCACCTCGATCGCGTCGGCCGGCATGCCACCCCCTTCGAGCGGTTTGGGCGCAAGCCGCGTCCAAAGCACAACGCTCGAAGGTCCTGGATCGCCCGATGCCACGCCAAGCTGGAACGGGTAGTCGGCCAGCGACGCATCGCGCAGGACAACGCCACGGGCCCGCGTCGCCCAGACGGCGGCGGCGGCCAACGAGCCGCTGGCCCCGAGGAACGAACGGCGATCGAGCGTGCGCGAAAGTGCCGAATTGTGTCGGCTGTTTGCCATCGTTTTTGACCCCTTTGAGCGGGTTAGGTGTGTCCGCGAGAGTGGGAGGCGAGAAGTTGAAATTGCCGCGGTTCGGTTGCCCTCGGGTGCCGTGCCACGCTCGCGTGGGCATGCGGATTCGTGGCCCGGCATGGCCACGTGGCCATGGCACCCATCCTTTCCGACGGCGCCATCGCCGGAGCGGGCAACGTCGACGATCGCCCCATTCTGAATCGACCGGGAACGGCTGTCAAAGGCGCGCCAAGGGCCGACCAGCGGCCAACGCACCAATCGCACGGCCCCCGTTGCACTGTTCTTTGCCGCCGTCGCGTATACCATTTGTCCGGCCGAAGTCGAAACGGGCACAACCAGAAGCGCGAAATCCACGCCATGGCAGACGTCGCCAGTCGCACCGATATGACCACCAACGAGCGGCTCCGCCTCATCATCGACATGATGCGCGAGATGAGCAAGCAGACCGACCCGCAGGTCATGGTGCGGGCGTACGGCGCGCGAGTGCGGCAGTTGCTGTCGGTCGACCGGTTCGTGTCGCTCAGCAGGCGCGGGCTGGTGGCGCCACACTATCGCATCACGCGGTCCGACTTCTGGAAGGAGGACATCAATCCGTGGAAGGAGCCGCACCGGTTGCCGGCGTTCGACCGTGGACTTTTCGGCGAGCTGCTCTATGCCGAAGAGCCGAAGATCATCGCGCCGCTCGCGGTCCCCGATGATGACCCCGCCGCCGAGTACCTGGCCGGCATGAAGTCTTTGATGGCCGTGCCGCACTTCGACCGGGGCGCGGCGCTCAACATGGTCATCAGCGCCAGCCGCGCGGCCGACGCTTTCGATCCTGAGAGGCTTCCGGAGCTCGTGTGGCTGAGCACGCTATTTGGCCGCGCCACGCACAACCTGGTGCTGAACGAGCAATTGCAGGCGGCGTACGCGGCGGTAGACCACGAGCTGGCGATCGTGGCCGACATCCAGCGATCTCTGTTGCCGGTCGCTGTGCCGCACATTCCCACGCTCGACCTGGCGATCCACTATCAAACCTCCCGCCGCGCCGGCGGCGACTACTACGACTTCTTCCCGTTGCCCTCTGGACAATGGGGCATTCTGCTGGCGGACGTCAGCGGGCACGGCACGCCGGCCGCGGTGATGATGGCCATCACGCACAGCATCGCCCACGCGTATCCCGGGCCGCCGACGCCGCCGTGCGAGATGCTGTCCTTCGTCAACCGCCGGTTGGCCAGCCTGTACACGCCGCAGTTCGACACCTTCATCACCGCCTTCTACGGCATCTATGACCCGGCGACTCGCACCCTGCGTTACGCCTGCGCCGGGCACAATCCTCCGCGGCTCAAACGACCGGACGGGTCGATCCTGGCCCTCGACGGCGTCCGAAACCTGCCGCTGGGGATCGCGATGGACGAAGTCTACGAGGAGGCGATCCAGACGCTCGCGCCGGGCGACGTGATGGTGCTCTACACCGACGGCGTCACCGAGGCGCACAACATGGCGGGCGACCTGTTCGGCCTGGACGGCCTCGACCGCGTGCTCCGCGCCACAAACGGTCGAGCAGCCGGCGTGCGCGACGCGCTGTTGGAGCAGGTGGAAGGGTTCGCCGCCGGCCAACCGGCCGACGACGACCGCACGCTGCTGGTGGCCGGCGTGGCGTGAAATGACAAATGTCGAAATCGGAAACGTTTCGAGCTTCGACATTCGAGCTTCTTTTGACAGTCGGCTTTCGACCTTGAGATTTGAAAACACTGGTCGCTCACTCACCAGGGCCGTTCACAGACTCAAGCTGGACGGCGGCGCACCGGCGGGAAAGTGGGACAGGCACCGAGACGCAACGTTGGTCTGAAAGGGCTTGCGCTGTTTGTGCTCGGAGCCAGTCCCATTTTCCCGCCTCGCCATTTTGAAAAACAGAATGGCCCTGGCTCACTCACCGGTTGCACCGTCAGCGGGCCGCGAATTGCGTATTGTGAGCAGTTTGATGTACCGCTCGGCATCGGCACTGCGGCCATTCTGTCGGTAGAAGCTCACAAGCCGATCAAGCGCCTCGTGCGTCAAGCGATGATGATCGCCGCGAGATTTTCGCAGGTTCTCCAATCCGGCGACCAACAGCGGCTCGGCCTCGTCCCGTTTTCCCATCGCAGCCAACCAGGTACCCGTCAAACTGTCCGCCCAGCCGATATAGTAACTTCCGGGCATCGTCTTAGGGTGGACAAAATCGTTGACAACCTTGAGAACGGGCTCCGCCTCGTCAAACTTGCCGCGGTCAATGAGCACCTGCGCAAGGGTCAGGTGTCGATAAGCGCTGTGCGGTGAGCGTGGAATTAGGGCCGTGGCCCAGCCGCTGTCGAGGGCGAGTAATTCTAGCGTTTCAGGATCTTGGGTGCGCTGCGCATGGACAACGCTTGCCAGCGCCGCCTTTTGCGCGCGCTCGCTCACTAAATCGTGGGTCACCATCGCAACACATTCTCGTAAGATCCGCTCGTTCTCCCTTAGGTCGCCGCGCGCGCCAGTCAGTGCACCACGCAAATGGTGATAGTGCAGGACGAGGCCAAAGTCAGCACTCGCTGGATCATCGAGTTTGTTGAGGTCTGCTTTGCCTACGGCGAAGAGCCGTTCGGCTTCGTCCAAAGAGCCCTGCTCCAGCCGGTGGCCCGCCATATCAAACGTTCGCCGCGCACGCCGCAAGGGGGACGGACCCTGGAATCGTTCTTCGAATTCCACGATCTTTTCCAAAAGCATGACCGATTCGTCGTGCTTGCCTTGCGTTCCGACGAACGCGGCCCAAATCTCCATAGGCTCGATGAACATCGGATGCCCAAGCGGAAACACGCGAAGGATGTCATCCCAGTGCGTGAGTACGTCGCGGCCATTCTCCTCGAATGCCTTCATGCGTCCCTGTTCATGGTACAAGCCGCCGAGGTCGGCCTTAGTCGCTATGGCCAAAAGATTACTACGACCGAGCGCCTGTTCCAGCATCTTGATGCTCGACTTGTATCGCCGTTCCGCGTCATTGAATTTCCCCTGCCTCCGCGCAAGCGCAGCCGCCTGAAACTCCATCAGCCCGAGCACGGCCGACAATCCCTCCTTCTGCGACGCGAACACCGCTGCCGCCTGAAGAAGCATCTTTTCGGCTTCGGGCTGCTTGTTCTCCGCGAAGTACCGCATCGCCAGGTACGTCAGCGTCAGCCCCACGTCGCGATGATTGCTTCCCAACGCGCGGCGCTGAATGTCGAGGGCGTGGAGCATCATCTTGTCGAATTCATCGATTTCCTTCCGCCCGCGACCACCAAGACCAACAAGCCTGACCGACTGCATCAGAGTCCAGCCGAGCGCTACCTCCACTTCGGCAACCTCCAGGCTATCGGGGCCGGCCAGTCGGGTCCGCATTTCCAGCGCCTGTCGCAGGAGTCGCTCGGCCTCGGCATATTTCCCCTTCGCCCCCAGTAGCACGCCCATGCTCAACCGGCTCGTCGCCAGGTCCGCTTCGTCTTCCGGCTTCGCAAGTCGCAGCTCGTAGGCCGCGCGCACCAAGGGCTCGGCCCGATCCACGAGCCCCAAGTCGCTATAAACCTTGCCGAGCGTGTCGAGCAATCTAGCGCGGACAACCGGCTGATCCGCGAGCGCGCGCTGGGCCTGGCTCGCGCCCCGATCCAACAACTCAAGCAGCGTGATGTCCTTGCCGACCTCTTCCCCGCGCCGAAAGCCGAGCTTGCCGGTGCCGAGCGGGTCGGCCGTCATGAACAGGTTCACAAGAAAGTTGGACACCCCAGCGGCCGTGTCCGCTTGAGTTTTGGCGGCCGCCTGCTCCTGCTGCGCCGTACGCTCGGCAGCCACTGCCTTGGCCAGCGACTGTTGCTCGGCGACCAAGGCCAGTGCTGCCTCGTTTTTTGCCGCCCGTTCGCGCTGGGCCGTTTGCTGCGCCTGGTCGCGGGCTCGTCCGATGCGGATCGCGGCCACCGTCGAAACCGCGGTGATGCTCACCAGCAGCACGGCGATCGTCGCCAGCATGGCGGCAACTCCGCGGTTTCGCCCCGACCAGCGGGCGGCGCGCTGCGCGACCGACAACGGTCGCGCCGAGGTGGGCCCTCCGCCGAGGAACCGCCCTAGATCGTCCGCCAACGCGCCGGCCGTGCCATAGCGCCGCGCAGGCGCTTTTTCCAGGCACTTCAGGCAGATTGCCTCCAGGTCAGGCGGACACCGCGGATTCATGCGCCGCGGGGCGACAGGTTCTTCGCACGCGACCAATCGAAGCGTTTCGATGTCGGAGCCACCACGGAATGGAGGCCGTCCGGCGAGCAATTCATACAGGATCGCTCCCAGGGCGTAGATATCGGTCGCAGGGCCGATCTGGCGGTCGGCGTTGGCCTGTTCGGGCGACATGTAAGACGGTGTGCCGACAATCGCGCCGCTGCGAGTTTCCTCGCCGGTCAAGTCGAGGATCTTTGCCAGGCCGAAATCGGCAATCTTGGCCGCCCATGACGCTTGTCCGCCGCTGCCATCCGGCACGCAGGCCGCTGGCGGCTCCAACAGCACGTTGGCGGGCTTCAGGTCGCGGTGCAAAACCCCCTGGCCGTGCGCGTAGTGCATCGCATGGGCCAGATCGGCGACGATGGTTGCCGCTTCACGCGAATCGATCGGTAGGGCGCGCTCCTTGAGCCACGCGGCCAGGCTTTGGCCGTCGACAAACGCGCTGGCAATGAAGCAGATCGGTCCGACCTCGCCCACGTCGTACACCGCCACAATGTGCGGGTGCGTGAGCCGTGCGACAGCCTGGGCTTCGCGCAGGAAGCGGCGGCGCAACTGCGGAGTGATCAACGTCTCGGACCACGGCAGCTTGAGCGCAACATGCCGGGCGAGCACCGGATCGTTCGCGAGCAGCATCAGGCCTTGGCCGCCGCGACCCAGGACGCGCAAAATCTCGAATCGGCCAATCCGTCCCGGCGCGCCTGCAGCCGAAACAACACCCGTCTCCGCGCTACCCGGAGCATGATCGGCGGCTCCAACGCCATCCACGTCTGAAAAGCCAATGGTTGCTTCAGGCGCCGACTCCTCGTCGCGCGGACGCGGGAACGTGCTGCCGTGCGATGCGGCGGCCGTGCTGTCGATGCCAGCCTCACGACCCGGATGGCTCGGCTCATCGACCCGCGCGCGCTCCAGACGCACGAGGCAATCCTGCAAGCGCAGCACACGGGCCAGCTCGTCGGGATCGAGTCCCGCGAGCGACGGCGAGGAGGGCCCACCGCCTTCGACCAGATGCTCGTGAATGGCCGCCAATGCTTCGCTAACATTGTCGGCGCGTGGTTGCCCGCGATCGTCACCCATGGCGTGGCTCCAGGGCTTTGGCCAATTGTTCCAGGGCGCGGACCCACAGTGCCCGCGCGGCGCCGGCCGAGCGGGACATCTGCCGGCCAATTTCGTCGAACGATAGCCGCTTCCAGTTGCGCAGTTGAATCACTCGTTGATAGTCGACCGACAGGCTCGATAGCGCCAGCGAGATCCGCTCGGCTTCTTCCGTCGCCGCCGCCTGGCGGCTGGGAGAATTCGCTTTGGTCGAATGCTCTCGCACCTGCCGCGCCGCCGATTTCATCCCGTCCAGCGGCACCTCGCGGGCCACCTGGCGTTTGCCTCGCTTGTATTTGCGGCGGACCTCCTGAAGCTTGTTCAACAGAATGCCGCGCAGCCACGCCCGCAGGTCCTCGGGCGACTGGCCGTGAAAGCGGGCGAAGTCGTGCTGCGCGATGACAAACGTCTCTTGAACCAGGTCGCTCCCGCCAAGTTTCGCCCGCAGCGCGCGATCCAATTCCTCCTTCGCGATGAGCACCAGATACGTGCGGCACGTCTCCAGTAGGTGCCCCACCGCGTCGGCCGACCCCGCCTTGGCCGACTGCAAGAGTGCCCGCGACGATATGACGGGTTGCGGTTTCATAGGGCGGATGAGTGCCAGAGGTCTGCCGGACGCGCAATCGTTCGGCGGGGATAGTATCCATTGGGGTGCGCGACACTTCAAGCCACGCGCGGCGAAGAAAGCAAGCGGCGCAGTGCATGGTGAACCGCACCACTCCAATGCGTGACCTTCCCGCCCGCCTTCGAGATGGCCGCGACGCGCGACAATCTTGACGGATTCGGAAGGAAATCCCGCGCTGCGCGTACGATTCGGCTCGAAACGGCCAACAGTGGGTAGGAGCGCTTCCGAGAGAAGCGCGCTTTGCGGACTTTGGCCAACGTTACCCAGCCAACCAGAACGGACCCTCGCCATGACAAGAATTTGCGCCGCGAGTATCGCAATCGCATTCGCATTGGTTTCCGTCCAACCAAGTGCTTGCGCGGACAAAGTGACCGTAGCCACGGGATCCATCAAAGCGCATCCTTGCAAGATCGTCAATGATGCCGGGACGGCGGTTCGAGTAAAGATTGTCGGCTATCACGAAGGCGCGACCTATTTCATTCCGCTTTTGCCGAAAGGCGCGGAGGTGATCACCGCGCCAGGGGACGAACTCCGAGAAGGTGAGCGGGTCGTCATCGCCTGGGACAACCCAACAGGGAAGATTCTTTTCTCAGCGTCCGCAACGATCAACGAGCCAAAGATACTTACGATCGATAAAAAAGGATTGCAGGTCAAAACGTACGTGCCGTAGGAACACCCTCGACCGTTCAACTCAATTGCAGAACAAAACAGGGAAAGAAACGCGGGAAGAAAGGGCAACAGAAGCCGTCGGGAACCGAATCAGTGTATCGGGGAAGAACAGCTTCGGGCGTGTGGGGAGCGCCCTGGCCGATTCCGTACTCGCCAATTGGCTGACGCCTGCGTTGCCCATCTCGACGGGTCAACGCTGGCACGCTGGCCTTGTGGAGCACGGCGTCCATCCGCCTGATACGTCATAAGCCTCAAGCGCGGAAGCCGTTTCTGGCAATGGTTGCGCGTGGGCGGTCGGCTCCCAGTGGCGCGTGGCGTGAAATGTCGAAGGACGACGGACTTGCGTGCCATCCCCAGGTTTCCGTCGGCATGCGCGGTCCCGATCGAGCATGGCTACGTCGGAGTGCCTCCGTGGCCATGGCACCCGACGGACCCTTCGACGTTCGCATTTGAAGCCGACGCGGCGCGGGGCCTACTTCTGCTCGCCGTACGCACTGGTGCCGGTGGCCTTCTCGGGCGACCAGGGGCGGCGCTTCTGGAACTTTGCCGACGTCTGTGGCGGGTTCGTGCGCAGGCCGCCGTCCGGACGGGCGACCGGCAGGTTCTCACGCGTTCCATCGGGCCCCATGCGGAACACTTGCTGCGGATTCTTCCAGCCCGACAGCTCGAAGAACTTGACGGCCGGGATGAGCTCGGTCCCGTGAATGCTGGCGTCCTTCTTCATTGCCGAGACACTGGTTCCGATCGCCAGGTTGTCCTTCGTCGTACCCTCGATCAGATAGCGGGTGAACTCGGTAATCTTGCCGGTGACCTTACCCTGCTCATCCATTTCGGCGTCGATCACGCCATCGTTCGCCGTGATCAGGTCCTTGACCAGTTCGCGGTCGTCCTTGCCGTCTCCGTCCAGGTCGATCGTGCCGAGAATGGCGAAGTGCTGCTGCTGGCCGGCCTGCCACAGCGGCGAGTAGATCTTGTCCCCTTCGGTGATCGGGTTGCCGTAGTCCTCGTCCAAAATGCGTCCCAGCGCAAGGTGCTCGTTCACGATTTTCGTGATTTCAATTTTCCCCTTCAGGCCCTTTCCGAGCTTGGTATTGGCGCGGGCGTCATGAACGCTGAACGTGACCAGCGGCCGCAAATGTTCGCCCCGGCCGAGGTTGACGTACAGCATATGCGTGGAGGGATTCACGTTCACGACAAGGCCATCGGCGACTTCGAAAGCGGGGTTCGTTTGCTTTTGGATCGTGATCCCCTTGTCGATGTTCTCTTGGGCGAGTTGTGCGTTCTCCTTCGTCAGGCCAGCCTCCTTCGCGGCGGCCTCGGCGCGGGCATCTTCCAGATCCTTGCCCTTGGCCTCTTTCTGCGTCACAAGCTCGCTTTGCGATGCCTTGAGGCTCGTCACCTCGTCGTTGTACTTGGCTTGCTCCCCCTCGGCATCCTTGGCCTTCGCGTTGAAGTCTTCCTTGAACTTGGCGATCTGCTTGTCCCGCTCCTGGTCGCGCAGCACGAGTTGGGCTTGCAGTTGCTTGACGTTGTCTTGCGACGCGGCGAGCTGGGCGCTCATCTCGCTGTAGCTGTTGAATAGCGATTCGAGCGCCTGCCGGTAGTGTTGCTTGTCGGCCGGCAGGGTGGCGGCAAACTGCTTCATATCGTTCTTGAAGTTCTCGTCGATCTCCTTGTACTGCATCTGCTGATCGACGCCCAAGAGCGTCTTGATGTTGTTGATCTCGGTCTGCGTGTCGGCGGTTATTTTCTTGTCCTTGACCGAGGCCTCGGCCAAAGTCTTATTGGCGGTCGCGGCCTCCTCATAGCTGCGGAAATAGAGGAACGTGGTGACGCCCAGAACGATCGTCAACATCACGAAGACGATGAGCGCGATCTGCAAACCTTGATTTTCGGCGCGTGCCATGTGTCAGACCTCCGCCGCGTGGAGCTAGCCAGGGGCGCGAAAGAAGATGTTCCGTAAGAGGCCGGTCGAAGTGCGGGCCGCGGGGGGGTAACCCACGGCCACCAAAGGCCTTCCTTCGAGTGTAAGCGGCCGGCCGGGAGGTGTCAAAGCGAATAGCCCGCTGCAACGCGATTGCGCACTATCGTCGCGCCGCCGGTTTCGGGGAGGGCGAGGCTCCCGCCGAGCCGCGGCCCGAAGGACGGCTCCGCTGCTGCATCCGCCGGCTCAGCAGGAGCTTCGCCCTCCCACGTCCCACGCGACCGTAGAAGCTAAGGCACATTGGCCACGATCGCCTTGCTTGACACGATTTCGCCGGCCGCCATACGATTCCTGAGGCAGTCCGCGGACATCTCCTTGGGGCCGCGCGTTAGCCCGGAACCGTCCCCGGCCCTGCCGCCTGCCACGCGACTGGCGGCCGTTTCCACGACCTCCACCTCCTCCCCGCATTCATGGCCAAGGCCCGAACGACTCGGCAGGCCTCCTTGCCCGGCATGGGCGACGAGGAATCCCCCGCGCCGGTTGCCACGACAACCGCGCGCAGCGGGATAGCGCGCGCCGCGTTGCGGCCGCGGCCGATCGCGAGTGCCGAGGGACCGACGCGGCCGCCGGACCTGTCCGGCGCGACGGTTTACGCGGTCGACGCGAACTCGCTGATCTTCCAGGTGTTCCACGCGATCCCGGAAATGACCAGCCCTCGCGGCGAGCCGGTCAACGCCGTGTTCGGCTTTACGCGCGACCTCATGTACCTCTTGGAAAAGAAGCGGCCCGACTACTTGTTCTGCACGTTCGACATGGCTGGGCCGACGTTCCGCCATGACCTGTTCGCCGACTACAAGGTGCACCGCGCCGAGATGCCCGACGAGCTGGCGCCGCAGTTTCCGGCCATCCGGCGGATGATCGACGCGTTGGCGATCCCGATTCTCGAGCTGCCCTCCTACGAGGCCGACGACATCCTGGCGACGATCGCCCGCCTGACGGAGGAGGCGGGCGGTGAGTGCGTGCTGGTGACGGGAGACAAAGACTGCCGGCAACTGATCGGCGACCGGGTCAAGGTATACAACGTCCGCAAGGACTACATGTACGACGCGGCAGCGCTGGCGGTCGATTGGGGCGTCAGGCCCGACCAGGTCGTGGATTTTCAGGCCCTGGTGGGCGATGCGGTCGACAATGTCCCCGGCGTGCCGTTGATCGGCCCGAAGATCGCCCAGGAGCTGTTAGCGAAGTACGAGACCTTGGAAGGGATTTTCTCGCACGCCGCCGAGATCGCCGGAACCAAGCGCCGCGAGAACATCGTAAGCGGCCAGCAGCAGGCCTTGCTGAGCCGGGAGCTGGCGCGGCTGGATGTTGGCGTGCCCGTGGCGATCGACTGGGAGGCTGGCCGCACCGGACCGATCGACGTCGATCGCGCGCTGGCTTTGTGCGGCGAATTCGGGTTCCACCGCTTCGCCGAGCAATTGCGCGCTTGGCAGCCGGCCGCCGCGGCGGCGGCCTGGCAAGCAACGTACCGGATCGTCGACACGCCGGCGAAATTCAAGGAATTCGTTACGGTGCTCTCGCGGCAGACTCAGGTGGCGATGCGCGTCGAGCCCACCGCCACGTCGGTGGTGCAGGCCGACGTCGCCGGGATCGCCGTGGCGTGGAGCGCGGGCGAGGCGTTTTACCTGCCGCTCGCCGCGCCGACCGGCGAGCCGACTCTTGAAGCGGAAGCGACGCTGTCGGCGCTGCGCCCCTTCTTCGAGAACGCGCAGCTTGCCAAGGTCTCGCGCGATCTGAAGCACGACATGATCCTGCTGGCCGGTCGTGGCATCCGCGCCGCCGGCATGTCGTTTGACACCATGCTCGCCAGCTACCTCTTGGACGCCGGGGAGCGGAACCACACCCTGGCCGAGCTCGCGCAGCGGTATCTCGGCCACGCCGTCACCCGGCCGGCGCAAGTCACCGGTAGCGGCAGCGAGGCGAAGCGCGCCGACGAAGTGCCCGTCGCCGCGATCGGTGAGCTGGCCGCCGAGGAGGCGGACGTCGCGTTGCGGCTTCAGCCGATCCTGAGCGAGAAGCTGCACGAGCACGAGCTTGCCGCGCTGTATGAGGATTTGGAGGTGCCGCTCGTGGGCGTGCTGGCCGACATGGAGCGGACGGGCATCCGCGTCGATACGAAGCGGCTGGCCGAGCTGAGCGACGTCTACGGCGCGCGGGTGGCCGCGCTCGAGGCGGAAATCTACGCGCTGGCCGGGCGCGAGTTTAATATCGCCTCGCCCAAGCAATTGCAGCAGGTGCTGTTTGCCGAGCAGCAGTTGCCCGTCGTGCGGCGCACGAAATCGGGGCCCAGCACCGACGCCTCGGTGCTGGAAGAGTTGGCCGAGCAGCACCCCTTGCCGGCCAAGATTATCGAGTATCGCCAGTACGCGAAGCTGAAGAACACGTACGTCGACGCGCTGCCGGCCATGGTCAATCCGCGAACCGGCCGTGTACACGCCACGTTTCAACAAGCCGTGGCGGCGACGGGCCGCTTGAGCGCGACCGATCCGAACCTGCAGAACATTCCCATCCGCACCCGCGAAGGTCGCGAGATCCGTTCGGCGTTTCTCGCGGACCCGGCCGATTGGATGCTCGCCAGCGCCGATTATTCGCAGATCGAGCTGCGGGTGCTAGCGCACTTCTCGCGCGATGAGGCGCTGTGCGCGGCCTTCGCGCGCGAGGAAGACATTCACGCCCAGGTCGCGGCGCAGGTCTTTGGCGTGCGTCTCGCGGACGTCACGCCTGAAATGCGCCGCCGCGCGAAGGCCGTGAACTTCGGCGTGCTGTATGGGCAAAGCGCGTTTGGCCTGGCGAAGGCCCTCGGAATCGCGCAGGATGAGGCGGCCGCGTTCATCAATGCCTACTTCGACCGCTATCCGGGCGTGGAGAAATTCCTCGGACAAATACTGGTCAAATGCCGGGAAAACGGCTATGTTAAAACGATCCTGGGGCGCAAAAGAGCCATTCGCGGCGTTCGGCCCGACGCGCGGCGACAACGGAACCTGCCCGAGCGTACTGCTATCAACACCGTCATTCAGGGGTCGGCGGCCGACTTGATCAAGCTGGCCATGCTAGCCGTGCATCGTCGTATGCGCGACAGCGGCTTGGCCGCGCGATTGCTGCTGCAAATCCACGACGAGTTGCTGTTTGAAGCACCGCCCGGCGAGCTGGATGCCCTGTCGCGGCTAGTGCGGAAGGAAATGAGCGGCGTGATGGCGCTCGCCGTGCCCTTGGTTGTCGACGTGAAGACCGGGCGCAACTGGGCCGAAACCCAACCGTGGTCGGACGCCCAGGCGGCCGAAACACAATTCGCGCCGGCGGACGCCGACGACGAAGCCTAACGCAACGCTTTATCATTTCGCGTCACGCCTTGGCCGTGGACGGTGTACCGTGCAAGTGATTGGGCTGGTGGGCGGAGTAGCAAGCGGTAAGAGCCTGGTGGCGCGGCAACTTGTAGAATTGGGGGCGGGCTGGCTGGATGCGGACCGCGCGGGGCACGAGGTTCTGGAACAGGAGGACGTGAAGGAGGCCATTCGCGCTCGCTGGGGTCCGGGCGTTTTTGCCCCCGATGGGCGCGTTTCGCGTCCGGCGATTGGGGGGTTGGTGTTCGGTCCAGGGTCCGAGGCGGCCGAGAAGCGGCAATTCCTGGAGCAGCTTTCGCACCCGCGCATCGGGGAACTCTTGGGGCGGCAAGCCACGCGCCTCGAGGAAGCGGGAACGCAAGTGCTGGTGCTCGACGCGCCCCTATTGGTCGAGGCCGGCTGGAACGAATTCTGTAACAAAACTATTTTCGTGGAGGCCCCGCGTAAGGTACGATTGAGCAGAGCCAAAGGGCGCGGCTGGAGCGAGGCGGAGTTTTCCGCCCGCGAGGCCGCCCAACAGGCTCTGGACGAGAAGCGCCGTCGCGCCGATGTGATCATCGACAACTCCGGGTCCCCGGAGTCCACCCGAGAGCAAGTCGAGCGGTTCTGGCGCTCGCTCACCGGCTGACAGTCCTTCGCGTCCTGGTCAGGTTCGTCCCCGCCCGCCTTCACGCAACTGGCGATTCACCAAGTCTCATCCTCGCGCGTCAAGTTCGTCGTCCGTCGTTGACATTCCGTTCCTTTCAGCACTTCCCGATGTTTCGGAAACAGTGAACCGTTCGTGGGCGCTCGAGCCGCCGCCGTTCAAGGCTGCGCTTGCTCGCCCTTGGCTTCGAGGCACTATCACTTCCGCGTTACCACCCTCCGCTGGCGCCTTCCGCGCGCCGGCACGGTCGACCCTTTAGGGGGAGCACGTCGTTTATGTCAGAAACCCGACCCACACGCACCGTGAAACCGAAATCCGATACGCTCGACAAGGGCTTTGAGCCCGACGCCGTCGACGAGAGGGAGCCCCTCTCGCTCGCCGAGGAGATCGCCGAAGAGGCGGCGCTCGCCGGTGACGACATCCACGAGCGCTACGAGCAAATCAAGCAAGGCGACATCCACATCGCCGAGCTGCAACGCATGACCATGCCCCAGTTGATCGAACAGGCCCGCCACGAGAATCTCACCGACTACACCGGCATCAAGAAGCAGGACCTGATCTTCCGGATTCTCAAGGAACGGGTGAAGCTCAACGGCCTGATGTTCGGCGAAGGGACGCTCGAGGTCCTGCCCGACGGCTTCGGCTTCCTCCGCAGCCCGGACTACCATTACCTATCCTGCCCGGACGACATCTACGTCTCCCCCAGCCAGATTCGCCGTTTCGGGCTGCGGACGGGGGCGACCGTTTCGGGCCAGATCCGCCCGCCCAAGGAGAACGAGCGGTATTTCGCGCTCTTGCGGGTCGAGGCGATCAACTACCAGGACCCGAACATGCTGTCGGAAAAGGTGTCGTTCGATGAGCTGACGCCTTTGCACCCGGACAAGCGGGTCGTGCTGGAGGCGGCCCCCGACGAGGTCAGCATGCGGGTGGTGGACCTGATCGTGCCGATCGGGTTCGGGCAGCGGGGCCTGATCGTCAGCCCGCCGCGGGCCGGCAAGACGATCCTCCTGCAGAAGATGGCCAAGAGCGTGTTGATCAATCACCCCGAGGTGTACGTGATCATGCTCTTGATCGACGAGCGGCCGGAGGAAGTCACCGACATGGAGCGTCAGGTGAAGGGGCCCAACTGCGAGGTGATCAGCTCGACGTTCGACGAGCCGTCGGCCCGGCACCTGCAAGTCTCGGAAATGGTCATCGAGAAGGCCAAGCGGATGGTCGAGTACGGCCACGACGTGATTATCTTCCTGGACTCCATCACGCGGCTGGCCCGGGCCTGGAACGCCGAGGTGCCGCACTCCGGCAAGATCCTCTCGGGCGGCGTCGACGCCAACGCCCTGCAGCGCCCCAAGCGGTTCTTCGGCGCCGCGCGGAAAGTCGAGGAGGGCGGCTCGTTGACGATCATTGCCACGGCCCTTGTCGACACCGGCAGCAAGATGGATGAAGTGATCTTCGAGGAGTTCAAGGGGACCGGCAACCTGGAGGTCGTGCTCGACCACAAGCTGGTCGACAAGCGCATCTGGCCGGCCATCGACGTCAACCGCAGCGGCACCCGCCGCGAGGAAATGCTCATGGACCCGGAAGAGCATCGCCGCGTGTGCATCCTCCGCCGCGTGCTGAACGATATGAATCCCACCGACGCCATGGAGCTTCTGGTCAGCCGTTTGCAGAAGACCAAGAGCAACGCCGAGTTCCTGATGAGCATGAATACGAAGTAGCGCCGGCGCGGGTGGAACACTCGGTAGGACCCTACTGCGGCACTTTCCGCAGCGTGTAGTACGCCTCCGCCGGGAAGAAGGGCTCGCCTGTGCCCGTCAGGTTCTGCAGGCGGAATTCGTAGACGAAACCCTCGCGCAGGTGGTCAACAAGCAACGCCGCCTGCCGGCGGTCCGCCGACAACGTGACCGCGCGGATGCGGGCCGTCTGCCGATCGACGTCGGGGCCGCCGTACTCGGGCGTGGGGATGCGCCGATACGAGACGACGCCGTAGTTCCCCGGATCGGCGCCGGCCTGGGCGTCAACCGAGCCCGTGAAGTCGATCGTAAACCCGCTTCGGCCTGCGCGGATTTCGGCAATGCCCGACGGCCAGCGGCCCGTGGCCGATAGCCGCACGATCGATCCTGTGTTCTGGCCGCCGCCCCAGCCGCTGTCGCGCATGTTGCCGACGTACACCGCGCCGTCGGGCGCGACCTGACAGACAACGGGGCCCTCGAACGTGTCTTCCCCTTCTGGCGGCTCGATCGAAAGCGGATAGACGGCGCCCTGAAACGTGTTGCCCACCGGTTGCAGGCTCATCCGCACCAGCCGCCGCGTGTCGTATTCGCAGCCGACCAGATGTCCTTCGAATGGGCCGAACACGTCGCGTCCTGATTTCTCGCGCACCGCCGGCGGCGTGTCGAGAAAGGCGATGCCGTTTACGCTCCGCGTCCAGGGATGCGGTATCTCGATCGCCGGGCCGGTCCGCGGTGGCGGCGTGCCAGCCTGGGCCTCGACCTTGTTAAGAAACCCATAGTGCGCTCGCGGCACGATATGGTTCAGTTCATTGAAGGGGTTGTAGTTGCCCTGGTTGTCGGTGGCGAAGACCGCGCCCGCGCGGCTGCGGGCCAGCCCCATCGGGAAGCGCAGCCCGCTGGCCACGGGTTCGAGTGTGAAGCTGCGCGGATCGTCGGGCGTTTGCTTGCCCGGCGCGAGCCGCACGATCGAGCCGCGGAGCCTGGCCTCTTTGTCGCTGCGTTTGTCCTGCCGGCAGGGAAGCGCGATGGTGTAGCCACCCGATGAGTCCGGTGCCAGGCCGACGGCCCAATCGTGGTAGTCATCGGTGTGGCCCCAGCCGTCGGCCACGATCTCGGTGCGCCCGGCGCGACCCTCCTCGTCGAAATCCGAAAGCCGCACGAGGCCGTTCTTGTTGATGACGTCGATATAGTCGCCTCGCGCCACCAGACCGTAGGGCGCGGCCAGCTCATCGCTGATCGCTTGCAGCACGTCTTCCAGGCCGTCGCCGTCGGCGTCGCGTGCCAGCCACACCTGTCCTTTGAGCGACGAGAAAAGCAACGCCCCATCGCCCCGCCAGGCGAAGCCCGTAGGCATATCGCTTGCCGGCAACGGAAGCCGCACGGCGTCGAAGCCCGGCACGCACGCTAACCGCGCCGCCGGCAGCGGCACCGGCGCGGCGGGTGGTTGCGGGTAACGGTCGGCCGCCAGCTCGCTTGTGTATTCCACTTCGCAGGCGATCGCGTTATGGCCGTCGCGAGTGGTCAATCGCGCGTGCGGCGCCCCGGCGCCCTCGACACTCAGGGCCGCGCCGGCCGGCTCGATCAACCGCAGCGACACGGATCCCGCCGGGCCGCCGGTTGTCGTGAAGCGGCCACCGTCGAGCGGTCCCGTGACGTCTGCGGGCAGCAGCCGCCAGAAGATCGCGCTATCCGCAGGCGCCCCGCGAATTTCGATCTGGCGCCGAAAGCCGCCGCGCCGCTCTGCGCCGTCTTGCCACATCGGCGTCACCGTCTGCGCGACGCGCAGAACGAGCCGGCTGGTATCTTCCCCTGCGTCGCCACCAAAGTGGAGGCGGTATGTGAACGTAACGCCGCGTTCGGCGGTGTGTTGCCACGAATCGAGGTCGGCGGCGAATTGACCGCCGACAACCGGCTCGCGCGCGGCGCCCCCCACGAGCAGCGATAACTCGGATTCGCCGGGGCGCACGTCCACCAGGTGCGTGCCGCCGGCCTCCCAATACCAGCTCTTGCCGCGCGTCCGCTCCCGCGCCGCGTCGCCGATCCACCAGCCCGCCAGCCGGTTCTGCTCGCAGTCCAGCAATACCGTGTGGCGGTTCGGCAAGCCGATCGCCAGCGGCCGCACGAACGGATGCCGATCGATCGCAAAGACGTCGGTCAAGACGGCCGCCCGCTCCTTCTCTTCCGGCACGTTCCGCGTCCGCACCACGCGCACGGCGCCTGCCTCGGGCGGAGTGAACCGCGGCACATTGAGCACGTGCCACAGCGCCGCCAGTTGATCGTCGAGCCGCTCGTCGAGCACGCCGCGCACCGGAACCTCGATGGCCGGCATTTCCATCCGCGGAACGATCCGCGCCGGATTGCGCGTCCATCGATCGAACCACGGTTGGCGAATCCGATTGCCCACAAGCGAAAGATCCGTCCCTAGCGCCGCCAGATTGTCCTGCTTGGGCACGGCGGTGCCGATCTGGTGGCAGCTCGTACAGCCAAACCCATCGCCGGTCACCAGCCGCCGGCCGGCCGCGAACAGCGCCTCGTCGTCGAGTGCTGGCTTGGGCTGCCGCGGCCGCTCAGGCAGCAGGTCGGTTGCGGCGAACCAATCGGCGAGCGCCTCGGCCTCGCTCCCGTCGAAGCGAAACCGCGGCATGCGAATTTTCAGCCAGGGGCGCAAAGGCGGGCGCGACGTCGTGACCGCCTCCACAATCGCCGGGCGGCGCAGCTTATCGCCAACGTCCTCAAGCGACGGCGGCGTGAGCGCCGCCGCGACCGCTGCCAGCTCCGGGTGCGCCGCGATCAATTCGGGCATGCGCGGGCCCAGGCCCGGCGCCAGCCCGCGGCTGTGGCACGCCAGGCAGTTCCGCTCGACCAACAGCCGCGCGCCGTCCAGCGGTTTGTCCGCTGCCGTGTCCGACGCGCGGATTGGCGCTTCGCTCGCGCGCGGCGCAATGGCCATCGCCGTGACGTACGCAATGACTGCCTCGCGCTGCTCGGGCCGTAGCCGGTAGCCCGGGCGATGCGCAGCCACGTCGGGCTCTCCGAGGCAGCTTCGGCCCCAGTTCGGCTTCGCCGCCAGGCGCGCGACCCTGAGTGGCGCCGGCGGCAGTGCTCGATTGTCGAGCTTCGGCAGATCATGACACGCGCCGCACCGATGGGCGGCAGCCAGCTTCGCGCCGTGACGCGGGTCGCCGGGAGGGTCATCGTCGGGACCGCCGTTGGGCGCGGCATCGGCCGGCGCGGCGTCCGACTCGCGCTGCGCCGACAAGTACGCGGCCAGATCGTTCCGCTGCTGGTCCGAGAGCGGAAAAACCGGCATACGGTGCGAGGCGTTCGTGGCCGCGGGCTCGGCCAGCCACCGGGCAAAGAAATCGACCGGCCGCTTGCTACCGACGGTCGATAGATCACCGCCGCCAAAAAGCCGCCCGTTGCCGAGCGCACCGAGCTTATGGCAGGCCAGGCAACCGATCGATAAGAACAGCTCCTCGCCGGCGTCGCGATCGGCTTCATCCGCCGCGCGGGAGGTATTCGGCCGCGCGATCGGGGACGCCGGCTGCGAGCCTGCGAGCAGGAACGCCACGATATGGCGTGCATCGTCGCGACTGATGCCCAGGCCCGGCATGCGGAACTTCACATCGTCGATGGCCGAGGCTGACGGCGAGTTGGCCGATCCGCGTTCATCTTTCGACGGCGCAGCGGCAATGGCCGGTGGACCCTTCTTCCCGCCGATCCAAGCCGTCAACCAATCGTGCGACACGTTCCCTGACAAGTGCGTAACGGCCGGCGCGCGGAGCACCGGCTGCACGTCGGGCAGGTCGTGGCACGCCGCGCACCGCAACCCCCGCACGAGCAGGCGCCCTTCGTCGAACTGTGTAAGTGACACAGGTTGCCGATCGTGGAACAACAATCGCTCCGGCACGCGCTCCAACTGAAATCGCGGGCCGGACCAGTAAAGCCCGATCTGCGCGGCATGGCCCGTCTTGCGAAAGTCGAGTTCGAGTGAGTGGTGGCCGAACTCCAACTCGACGGGCTCGCTGTCGATCCACCCCGGTTTGTCGGCGGCTGCGTCTAGCAGCGTCTTGCCGTCGGCCGTCAGCCGGACCGTGCCGCCACCCGCATGAATGTGCAGCCGGTGCCGGCCCGGCGCAAGCACGTTGAGCTTGCCGGACCAGCGGGCAGTGAATTCTCCCGACGGCACCCGCGGGTCAGGTTGTGAGTCGCCCCACACGAATCGCACGGCCGGATCGAGGCGCGCGTGAGAACGGCCGTCGCTGCCGCTGTAATGGGCGATCAAACCCGGCGGCAATTCGAGAATCGCATCTTCGTCGTCGGACGTAGCCGCCGGTGGATCAGCGAGAACATGACCCGCTCCAACCACCACCCCAAGCGTGAGCAGCGTGCTTGTTAGCATAAGCATGCCCACGCGAGCGTGGGCCTGGCACCCGGCAGTCGGCGGTCGGCCCAGGGCATTTCGCATGGCAAGACTGCCAGGACCATCGTTCAGTCGGTCGCCACCGGGGTGATCCGCACGCTCTTGAGGTCCATCAAGTAGCCCGTCAGCTTGCCCGCCGGACGCAGGACGACTTGCTGCCGGCCGGCCTTAAGCGCCACGACGCCGACGGTCACCTGGCGATAAGTGTCCCAGTTGCCGGTGCTCGGCGCCTTGCCGGCCAGCGTGGCATCGCCGACCAGAAGCTGGTAGCCGTTGCCGGCCACCTCCGGCGCGCACGCGCAGTCAAGCCGCACGATGTACTTGCCGGGCTGGGTGACCTCGAACGTCCACACGGCGTGATCGTTCTCGCTGCCCCACATGCCCAAGTTGCGATAGAGCGGCTCGAACGTGAGCGTGCTGCCGTAAATCTCACAATCCGACGCGAGCAACCAGAACTCACCGCGGAAGCCCTCCGGCTCGACGATCTTCGGCTCGTTGCCGGCGAAAACGCGCCGCGGCGGCCTGATGCCCGACAGGTACGCCGCCAGGTCGGAAAACTCCGCCGGGCTGATGTCCTTCTCCAACCCCTCGGGCATGAGCGACTTGCTGCTGCTGGCGAGCTCGGCCAGGTCGCTGCGGAGGATCGTGGCCTGCTTTCCTTCCTGCCCGACGAGCGTGACGCTGGCGCCGGTTTCAGAGGCGAGCATGCCGGTGTACGTCAGTCCGCCAGTAGTGGCCGCGGTGTAGTTGATGAACTTGCTCTCGACCGCGCGGTTGGGATCGAGGATCGCCACGAGCATCGTTTCATTGCCCTTGTCGGTCAGCGCGGCGAGATCCGGTCCAACCTCGGTCCCGATATCCTCCAAGCGATGACAGACCGAGCAGCTCTTTTTGAAGATGGCCTTGCCGCGCTGGCGGTCTCCGCCGGAAGTCAGCGCCGCGCGATACTTCTCGATCACGGCCCGCCGATCCGAATCGCCCGAGACGGCCAGCAGCTTCTCGGCCCGTGCGCGGACTTCGTTGTCGCGATGCTCGACCAGGCGCTGGCGGCGTGCGGCGTCGATCTCGCCTGGCGCGATGTGGCCAGCGGCGATGTCGTCGAGCAATACCGTCAGCCAGGCCCCGCGCCGCATAAGCGCATCCAGCACCTGGCCGCGGACTTCGGGCCCAGACCCCTTCCAGTTCGCTAGCAACAGAGTCGGCACGCGCGCGTCGTCCAGTTTCGCGAGCGCCGCGACGGCGGCCGCCTGAAGCTCGGCGCTCGACTGCGGAACCAAGAGGCCGGCGAGCAGGTCCACGTCGGCCTGCTCTCGGTCGGGCCCGCGCCCCAGAAGCGAAGTGGCCGCGGCGCGGGCAGCCGGGTCGACCGAATCCTTCGTGGCGGTCTCCCGCGCCCAGGCGAACATCGGTGCGAGTCGATTCAAGCCGGCCTTCAGACCCTCGTCGGCGTCTTTCTGAAACTTAGCAAGCGACAGGTTGCGCCGATCCAACGTGTCGAGCAAGCCGGCCAGCGCCGCGACCTGCCAGTCCTCGAAAGTGCCGTCCTTCGGCTCAGCCAGCGCGGCCAAGAGCCGCACGAGCACCTGATGATTGTCGAACGCCGTGGCCAGCGTCAGCAACTTCTGGAAGAGCGCGACGGGGTGCTCGTGGCCCACGCCCGCCAGCACGGTCTCCACCACGCTATCCAAGTGATCGCTGGAGATCGAGCTCATGACGGCGGCCGCGATATAGATGTCGCCGGAGTCGGCCAGCGCGATCCGCCCCAGGGCCTGGCCGGCGCGGCGATCGCCCCATTCGCCCAGGCTGTAGGCCAATTGCAGGCGGACTTGTGCATCGGCGTCGCTCACCAGGGCCAGCGCGGCGGCGGCCACCTCGGGCGAACGAGCCAGCCACGGCTCGGATAACCGAATGGCGTGCCGCCGGACGCCGGGCTCCGCATCCGCCAGACCGGCGAGCAGCACTTTTTCGTCGAGCGCGCCCAGCCCGTCGAGCGTACACAGCGCCTGCAGCCGCGCGGTGCCACGGCCGCACGTCGTCGCCAGCTTCGCCAAGAACGGCGCCGCCGCCTTCTCGCCGCGCCACAAAAGAAGCCCCTGCACCATGTCGCGCAGTGGGCCGTTGGGACTATCGAGCGCCGCCACGAGGCCCGCGGTGTTCAGCCGATCCAGCCGCGGAACTTGACGCGGCGGCGTGCCGACCGGGTAGACGCGATAGATGCGCCCCATGTCCTCGCCGGCCCGCAGGTTCAGCCGCTCCTGCCAATCCTTGGGGATGTACTCGGGGTGCTCGATGACGGCGCGATACATGTCGGCGATCCACACCGCGCCATCGGGTCCGGTCCGCACCATGGTGGGACGAAACCAGTTGTCGCTCGAGGCCAGGAACTCCGCTTGCTGCTCGTCGGCGGCGCGGCGGCTGTGGAAGAGCACTCCCTCGCGCGACATGACCTCGCGGTGCACCAGGTTGTGCACCGGCTCGCTGACGAACGTGTTGCCCGCGAACGCCGGGCCCAACAGCTCGTCGCGATAGACGATCGCGCTACAGGCGGACGTGAAGCGGTTGGCGACGTTGAAGTCGTTAAAGCGCGGCAACGTGCGGCTCACCGGGAACACCGGCGCGGCGCCAGGCGCGACCGAAACGTCGTTGCGCGGATTGGGCGACGGCACATTCCGGTTGCGCCTCAGGTAGTGGTCCTCTAGCACATACTGGAACATCGGATCGCTATTCTGCGAGCCGAACCAGTTGCCCCAGTCGTCGCGCTCGCGCATGAATTGGGCCTGGCCGATTTCCGGATCGAGCTGGCCGGTGTCGGGCCGGATGCGGAAGTCGCGGAAGCTAAGCGGCACTCGCTCGCCGGTCTTGGTCGACTCGATCTGCCCGCCGCTGTCCCCGTTGGCGCAATAGATCCAGTTGTCGAGTCCCCACCGCAGTCCATTGACGCGGTGCTGCTGGTTGCCCTCGCCGAAGCCGTGAAAGAGGACCTGTTTGACGTCGGCGCGGCCGTCGCCGTCGGTGTCCTCGGCGTAGACGATATCGGGCGCGGCCGTGTACAAGATGCCCTTCCGCCATACCATCACACCGCTGGGAAAGGGCAAGTCCTCGAGGAACACGGTCGCTCGGTCGTAGCGGCCGTCGCCGTCGGTGTCTTCCAGATACTTGATCCGCCCGCCCGGCTTGCCTTGCCCATCCATTCCCATCGGGTAATCGCGCATCTCGACGACCCACAGCCGGCCGTCGGGCCCCCAGTCGAACGCCACGGGGCCGACGACTAGCGGCTCGGCCGCGACCAGCTCGACGGTGAGGCCCGGCCGCACGCGGATGGCGCGGAGCGAGGCCTCGGGGGACTTGGCCTCGGGCTCGACCTCCTTCAGCAAGTCGGCGAACGCCCGGCGATCGACCAGGTCCTTCATGCGGTCGGTCGTTTCGTTGTGCACCCACATGTGCCGCGCCTGGAACCACGCGCCGTTGTTCGTTCCCTCCTTGACAATCGGCGGCAGCGCGCCGGTAGTGCTCGCTTTGCCGGAGGCGACGCGTCGCGACCAACCGGCGTCCATCGAGCGAAACAAATCGATCGAATAACGCTCGTCGTTGGAAAAAACCACGTCGTCGTAGGCGTCCTCGTCGACGTCGACGAAGCGCAAGCCCGCGTCCCGGCCGCGGGCATCGACGATCGCCGTCCCCTCGGGCAGCGAGAATGGCAGGCGCCGCCACGAATTCTCTTGGCGATCGAAGCCGAAGGCGGCCCGCTGGCTGTCGTTGCCGACCAAAAGCTCGCAGACCCCGTCGCGGTCGAGATCGCGCAGCCGGACGCCGCGATCGCGGCCGTTGTCGCCCGCGAGCACGTCGTGCCCGTCGATCGTCAGGCCGGCCACGAGCGGCTGGTCATCGTGCCATTTGCCGTCGCGAAACGTCCATGCACCACGGTGGCTTTTGCTCGCCACGAGCATCGACGCATCATCTCCGGCACGAACGACGCCAAAGCGGACGCCGGCGTCGCGCGGCCGGCCCGCAATGTCGGCTTCGACTAGTTCGACGGGGAAGTCGCTTGTTTTCCACGAGCCCGTTGCGGGCGACCAGACGCGCGTTTTGCGGACGCGATCGTTGCCGATCACCACGTCCAGAAAGCCGTCCTGGTTCAAGTCGAGTAGTCGCGCGCCCGCGTCCTGCCCATTCGCACCGCGGAGCGACTGGCCGCCCAGCAGGTTCTTCTCGAGCCGCTCGAGCGCCTCGCGGAAATTGAGGAACTTCACTTTGCGGCCGTGCTTCGCCACGGCGTGATCGATCAAGGTCACGATCTGTTCAGGGCGGATCCACTCGTAGGGATGGAACACCAGCGTGAACGTACCCTGCTTGGCCACCGTGGCGTCGATCGCCGCCTGCATGTCGGCCACCGTCTGCGGGTTGGCCGGCTTGTGAAGGCGCTGCGCCTCCCAGTCGCTGGGAACAATGCATGGGAATTCCCAGCACAATCGACCGATCACGTACGGATACGGATAGTCGGCAACCGTGTTGACGAACGTCCGATCCGCCGGCAGGTACTTGCGGAACCGCTCGCGGCCGTCGGCGTCCAACGCCACCTCGCGCGGCAGCGCCGGGTCGTTGGCCGTAAAGAGCTGGAACACCGACGAATCGATCGACAGCCACCGCCCCTCGGGCGTCGTGCGATTGAAGATCTCGGCAAAGAACCGCGGGCTGACGGTGTTCAGCGAGTCGCAGCACGGCATGCGGAACGCCACCGGCCGATTGCGGGGCACGGTCGTCATGAGATCGACGCAGCGATCGTAGGTGGCCTTCGCCTTGGCAAAGTCGCTCTTGCCGAGAAGCGGGCACGGGTGGTCGAACGTGTGGGTCTCCAGGCTCACCCCCTCGGCCAGCCACCGCTGCAAGTGCGGCTGGTCGGGCTTGATCTGGCAGGTCATGATCGACAGCGCGGCGCGGCCGTCGATCTGCTTCAGCCGCTCGAGGATCGGCCGGAGGTAGGCCTCCCATTTTTCATGGCCGCGCATGTCGTCGATCGCCAGCACCACCACGGCCTCGACGCCCGGCTCCCCCACCCATTGCGGCGTCGTAAGACGCGGAAAATCGCGGGAGACATAGTACGGATCGTCCGAGTCGAGATACGTGAGCCGATTGGCATCGCCGGCGCTCGTCCGCGATGCGCCGGCCACGAGCGCCAGCGCGGCGAGCCACGGCGCGCAGGCCAAGCGACGTGCGGGCGGCGACAGGAAATGCCCTGGGGCAGGAAGCGTCGGGGTAGGCGTCATGGCTTTTGGCCCATTGTAACCAGAATCGAAGCCGCGTGCCGGCATCCCGGAAACAGGAGTCTGGCCACCGCAACTGGCCTCACGCGCCGATCGTCGGTAGGATTCCGCGATGCTTCCGGTCGTAGTTTACACCCGCCGTGGCTGCCATTTGTGCGACGAAGCGCTCGACGTGCTCGCAC
Source organism: Planctomycetia bacterium (assembly GCA_016191115.1). GTDB lineage: Bacteria > Planctomycetota > Planctomycetia > Pirellulales > JACPPG01 > JACPPG01. The sequence goes on from JACPPG010000065.1 coordinate 32,853, forward strand.
GGCATGGCCTCGCGCCGCGAACGGTCGACATCGATGCCGATCCGGCCTTGCGCGAGCGCTACAACGAGTGCGTGCCCGTGGTCGAGATCGAAGGACGCGAGCGGTTCCGCGGCCGCGTCGACGAGCGACTGCTGCGCCGTCTGTTGGCAGGGAGGACGACCCGGAAGGGCGAAGCTCCCGCTGAGCCGGGTTTCTGATGGGATGCTGCCATTGCATGCCGGCTCGGCAGGAGCCTCGCCCTCCCGTCGGATGCCGTGCCCTCAACGCCACGCGCAAGGGTCCTCGACGTAGCGCGGCCTGGCCCTAAAATGGCCGCAGGGCTGCTCACATTGCCACGCGGTCCCGCTGGAGTTTCTCGCGGATGGACGATTGCCTGATCGTGGGGGGCGGAGTCATCGGTCTTTCGCTGGCCTACGAACTGGCCGGCCAGGGGTGCGCCGTACATGTCCTCGAGCGCGGGTTGCCCGGCCGGGAAGCCTCCTGGGCGGGGGCCGGCATTCTCCCGCCCGGTAGTATCACCGCCCCCGTTACGCCCGACGAAAAGCTCGCTCGGCTGTGCCATGACTTGCACCCGCAATGGGCCGCGCGGCTGCGCGAGGAGACGGGCATCGACAACGGCTACTGGCGGTGCGGCGGTATTTATTTGGCCCGCACCGTGGCTGCCGCGCAAGGAATCCGCCAGCAGGCCCGCTATTGGAAAGAGCGTGGGATCACGGTTATCGAGACCTCACCGGCGGGCCTGGCCGAGTGCGAGCCGGCACTCGCGGGCGTCGAGCGCGGCGTCACCGCGGCGTTGTTCCTCCCGGACGAGGCGCAGCTCCGCAACCCGCGGCACATGAAGGCGCTCTTGGCGGCGTGCGCGTCGCGGGGCGTGCGCGTCAGCGGCGGCGTCACCGTCGACGACTTTGAAACAGCCCGGGATCGCGTCGTGGCGGTTCGGGCCACGAGCGGCCGATTCGCCGCCGGCACGATTTGCGTTACCGGCGGCGCCTGGAGCCGCGGGCTCCTCGCGCGGTTAGGAGTCGCCATCGCCGTCAAACCGATTCGTGGACAGATCGCGCTATTGAATACCGGCGCGCCGGTGCTGCGCCGCGTGATCAACGAGGGCCGCTGTTATTTGGTCCCGCGCGCCGACGGCCGCGTGCTGGTGGGCTCGACCGAGGAGGACGTCGGTTTCGACAAGCAAACGACCGCCGAAGCAATTGCCGGGCTACTATCGTTTGCCACCGAGCTTGTGCCTGCGCTCGCGGCAGCGCAGCTCGAGACATGCTGGGCAGGTCTGCGCCCTGGCTCGGCCGATGGACGCCCTTACCTCGGCCGCGTGCCCGGCTACGACAACATGTTCGTCGCCGCCGGCCATTTCCGCAGCGGCTTACAACTATCGCCCGGAACGGCGGTGCTCATGCGGCAAGCGATCCTCGGCCAAGCAACCGACGTCGACTTGAGCACGTTCGGGGTCGACCGCGGGTGAGCGGAATTTTGAATTATGCTACCCGCCGGCGGCGCCTAACGGCCACGATCAGCAGAGCCCCTCCCGCGGCCGCTATCGCCAGCCCGGCGGGCTCCGGGACGATGCTCACCTTGTCCAAGTCGAAAGTGACTTGCGTGCCCACGGCCAGCGAGCCGCGATCGGCGAGGATTTGCAGGTTACCCAAATTGCCGAACACGGTCGCGAAGCTTACCGGCCCCTCAGGCTGAAGGGCCGGATTGCTCGGATCGATGGCAAAGGTGATCTGCGTCCATTGGTTCGGCGGCACAGTGGTGGGCGTCGAGAGGGCGCCGAATCCGGGGAAGTTGTCGGGCGTGGCAAAGCGCGTCCCGACGGTCAAGGCGGCAGCGGCATTGTGACGGATCCAAAAGCTGAACTGCGTGACGCCGCCGGCGATCCAGTCGCCGACGAAGGCGTCGCCGCTGGAGTTAAAGTTGTCCTGGCCGCGGAAGATGGTCTGTGCGGTGGCCGAGCCGCTTAGCGCGTGCAGCGACGAAATATAGGCATCGCCCGCTCCACCCGGGCCGCCGGTCGCCACGTAGTCAGGCGCCGTGTTGTTGGCCTTCTTCCAGTTGGCGTCGCCCGTGGGGAAGTCCTCGGTGTAGGGAACGGTCACCGCCGACACCGTAGCGGCGGAAACGAGCAGCAAGCAAGACGCGGTCAGCATCAGTGAGGTCGATCGCAACATTCCAGGCTCCCATCAAATGGAAAAAAGGTGGATCGGCAAAACCGCTGCGTTACCGAGGAATCGAATCCGCTCACAAAATCGCGTGTGAGCAGCCCGCGGCGGCAGGACACTCTCCAGGCCGAGCGACCCCAGGGAGGAGCGGCTTAGGACCGGAGGTTGTGTAGGAAGCTGGCGGGCGCGGCGGCTGGCTAGCTGATAATGAGAATCATTCTCATTTGGATTGCCAGTGTATCTGCCGCAACGCCGCTGTCAATGGGCCGCAACCGAATTGCCGCAAATTCCTGTCCTCACGTTGCTTAGTTAGTGCCGACCCGCCGCGCTGGTAAGATAGTGCCGAGAAACGGCAGCCCGTTCCCAAAGACGGAAACGGAGGTTCCCCATGCATGCACTCTCCGAATTCCTGGCCAACCACCGGAACCTGACACGGCGCCATTTCGTCAAGCTCGGTGCCGGCGGGCTGGTCGCCGGTGGGCTGTGGGCCCGGTCGGCAATGGCGGACCCGGCGTCACCCGAACTCGAGCAGGCCCTCGCCAAGCTTGGCAGCTACTTGACGCCTCAGGACGGCTTCAACGACGTGTCGCGCGGCAATCCGCTGCCCCACTCGCTGCCGGACGAGAAGAAGCGCGAGGTCGGCCTGACTCAGGAAACGTGGAAGCTGGAGGTCATCTCCGACCCCGAGCACCCGCCCAAGCTGCGCAAGCAGCTTTCAAAAAGCGCAGGCACGGCGCTCGATTTCACGGCCCTGATGGCGCTGGCCGAGAAGCGCGCCGTCCGCTTCGCCAAGGTGATGACCTGCCTCAACATCGGCTGCCCGCTGGGCATGGGCATTTGGGAAGGCGTGCCCCTGCGCGACATCGTCTGGATGACTTCTCCGCGCGAGGACCTGCGGCGGGTCTTCTACTATGGCTATCACAACGACGACCCGAAGCAGATGTTTCGTAGCTCGCTGCCGATCGGCCGGGTGTTGGAAGACCCGTTCGACCTGCCGCCGGTCATCGTGTGCTACAAGCTGAACGGGCAGTGGCTCACGGCCGAGCGGGGCGGCCCGGTGCGGATCGTCGTGCCGGAAGCGTACGGCTTCAAGTGCATCAAATGGCTGTCGCACGTCGTGCTGACGAACCTGCCGTACGCCAACGACACGTACGCCGAGCAGAATAACGACGTCGACAGCCCGCTCAAGAGCTTCGCCGCCACGCTGTTTGTGCCCACCGAGTTGAAGGCGGGACAGCGTATTCCCATGTCGGGCTACGCGCAGGTCGGCATCGGCGGGCTATCGAACGTGCAAGTGTGGATTCAGCCGGAGGGTGAAGAGCCGCCCGCGAGCGACCCGTACTTCACTAGGGCCCCGTGGGTCGACATGGAGGTGCTACCCGCCCCGACAAGTTGGGGCGGCGGCCTGCCGGACGACAAGATTCCCGTGCCGACCGAGGGTTTTGATCCCTCGACCGGCCAGCCGCGCGCGTGGCCGATGCGGCTGGCGAAGGTCCACTGGGCCGGCATCCATCCGGGCCTGTCGCCGGGCAAGTACACGCTGCGATCCCGCGCCGTCGATGCGAAAGGGATCGGTCAGCCGCTGCCGCGCCCGTTCCGCAAGTCGGGCCACGCCGCGATCGAGCAGATCACGCTGGTGGTGACGTAGGCGGGACGTTCTCGTTACTGTGGGCGCGAAGCCGCCGGGGCCGCCCGAGCCCGGCGCCTGGCCGCCGCGTTCGGATTGGTGCGCCGTGCTGGTCCCCACCGTGGTTCGGCCAACTGCGCGTTCCAGGCGTCGTAGGTCTTTTGCAGATCGGCCACCGCTTCCGGCCGGTCCTTGGCCAGGTCCTTCGACTCGCTGATGTCGGCCGCCAGGTCGTACAGCTCGTCGCCGCCGCCTGGCATGCGCAACAGCTTCAGGTTCCCCTTCCGCACGGCGTGCGCCTGACCAAATCGCCAGAACAGCGCCTCGTGGGGCGGCTGGCGGTCCTTGCCTTCCAGGTACGGCAGCAGATTGACGCCGTCCAGGGGCCGGCCGGCGCTCGTGGCTGCCTGCTGCGCGTCGACCCCCGCCGCGGCGAGCGCGGTCGGCAGGATGTCAAGCGTGAAAACCGGCCGATCGTACGTGACGCCCGCGGGAATATGACCCGGCCAGCGGACGACGTATGGCACTCGTATGCCACCCTCGTACACGCCCCCTTTCGCACCGTGCAGCGGATCGTTCCGCGACGAATTGCCTTGCGGTGGGCCGCCATTGTCGCTGACGAAGAACACGAGCGTATTGTCCGCCAGCTTCGCGTCGGTCAGCTTCCCGATCACCTGACCCACGCCGTCGTCCATGGCGCTGAGCATGGCGGCGTACTTGCGGCGCCGCTCGTCCGCGATGTTGGGGAATCGAGCCAGGTACTTGTCCGTGGCCTGCAAGGGCGCGTGCACGGCGTTGAACGTCAGATAGAGAAAGAACGGCTGCTCGCGATGCCGATCGATGAAGGCCGCCGCCTCGCGGGCAAACGCATCGGTCAGATAGGCCTCTTCGTCGACCGGCTTGGTGCCGCGAACGATCGGGGCCTCGGCATCGGCGCGTAGATTCACGTACGGATGCGCCCCGGCATAGAACCCATAGAACTCGTCGAAGCCGCGCTTTAGCGGATGAAACTTCGGCTGGTAGCCCAGGTGCCACTTGCCGACCATGCCGGTGGCGTAGCCGATCTTGTTCAGCCGGTCGGCGAGCGTCGTTTCCGATAACGGCAGGCCGAACTCAGGATCGGCCTGTTGGGCATTGCCCGGGTTGAACTCGTGGCCGAACCGCTGCTGGTACCGGCCCGTCAACAGGCCGGCCCGCGTTGGGCTGCACACGGGGCAGGACACGTAGCCATTGGTGCAGCGCGTGCCGCCCTTGGCCAGCGCATCCAGATTCGGCGTGGGAATGTCCTTGCAGCCGTGGAAGCCCACGTCGGCATAGCCCAGATCGTCGGCGACGATGACTACGACGTTCGGCCGGGGCGTATCGGCGGCCACGGTCCGCCGCGCCATGGGCGAGGGGACCGCCGCGAACAGGACCACGGCCACAGCGACGACGATCAACCAGCGTGCCACCAGAGAGCGAGACATGATTCTGTGCCTCCCGAATCGAGGTGGGCCACCATCGCCGACGCGACGTTCGCCTCGGGCTTACTCGTTGAACCCCGATTGTCGAGCTAGGTGCCGGCCTTTGCCACCCCGCGGTTCGCGGAAAATGTCCTGGCCGGTAGCATTGCCCTCGCGGCGTGGGGCGGTCATGCTGGGGCCACGATCCCGATCGCGGCACGGTCTGGCTGGTTGCCAACCGTGAGGCGGAGACGCTACAAGGGGCGCCACTCGAGGCGGCCGTGACGCACTGGAACTTTGGCACAATTCGCCGATCCTCAATCACACGGCGCGGTCGAGCCAGACCGCGCCGCCGGCCACTTGCGGTCGAGCCGCTTGAGGACCGCCGCTTGCTTGCGTTCACCGTCAACCACACCCCGTACTTGCAACTGGGGAATGCTCCGCTCGACGGTTACAACGGCGGCGCCGATCAGGCGGAAGTCATCTGGCAGACGACCGGCGCCCAGGACACCGATTCCTTCACCGCCGAGTTCCGCCAGACCGGGCAAGTCGGTTGGACCAGCGCCGCGCTCAATACCCCGATCATCACGGGCGTATCCACCCGCATCAACCATTCGGCGACGTTCAGCGGCCTGGCGTTCAATGCCGATTACGACTACCGCATCACGCACCTCCGCGACGGCAGCCCCATCGCCACGTACGAAAGCACGTTCCGCACGCGCTTGGATGCCGGTGACGACACGCCCTTCACCTTCGCGGCCTATGGGGACTCGGCGGCCAACGTCACCGATCCGGTCGATTTTCGGGCCGTGCAGGCGCGGATCAACGTCGTCGATCCGGCGTTCTCGCTCCTTTTGGGAGACAACGCCTACGACTCGGGCACGCACGCGGAATTCGACCGTCGTCTCGACCCGTCGGTCAATCCCGAATTGACCACGTATAACAAGAACCACGTCGACTACTACGGCAACGGCAATCACGACAACGCGACCAGTAGCGGGCAGCCGTCGCACGACAATTATTCCGTGCCGATCCCCGTGGCCGGCGTGACCGGCCCGGTCGGCCTGGCCTTCGACGCCGACGTGCAAGCCGAGGAGAACTATTCGTTCGACTACGGCAGCGTTCACTTCGTGACCTTCGACACCAATAACTGGCAGAACAGCGCCGCCCTCGACAAGCAATTGGACTGGGTCGTGGCCGACATCGCCGCCGCGCGGGCCGCGGGGAACGCCCGCTGGGTCGTCGTGTACGGCCACAATCCGATCGTCTCGCTGGGGGGCCACACGGAGCAAACGCCCGACGACTACTACTACGACCAGGTCGTCTCGCGGCTGGGCGCAGGGCCCGGTGGCGCGGGCGTTGACCTGCTTCTGGAAGCGCACGCCCACAACTATCAGCGCAGCTATCCACTCACCGGCCACACCGGCGCCACGGCCACGTACGTGGTCGACACGGATAGCGCGTATGCCAAGGGGGCTGGGCTGGTGCAAGTGGTGCAAGGAACGGGCGGCCAGTCGCTGGGCTACGGCGCCAATGACGCCACGTTTGCCAATTCGCCCGTCGCTCGCGGCATCGATTCCAGCACAACGCCGACCGCCGTTCAGTTCGGCTTCGGCCGGATCGACGTGACGCCGAATCAACTCACATACAGCTACGTCAACACGGCCGGGCAAGTGCTCGACAGCTTCACGATCACCGGCGGCCCCGACATCACGCCCCCGACGGCCGCGGTAAGCGTGCCGCTGGACAACGGGCCGGCCGATCAAGACCCGGGCACCGGTCAGGTGGCGATCGCCACGCCGCAGGGCAGCTTCCAGGTGCAGTTGAACGATATCGGGGACGGGATCGACGATGCCACGGTCGTCTCGGCCGCCGTCTCGCTCACGAAGAACGGGCAGCCGCTCGTGGCCGGCGTGAACTACACGTTTGGTTTTGACGCCCCGAGCGACCGTATCACGCTGACGCCAATGGGCGGGAACTTCGCCAGCGGCGACTATGCGATCACGCTCAACTCCGGCGGCCAGATCAAGGACCTGGCCGCCAATACGCTCGCCCAGACCACGCTAACGATCGACATCGATCCCACACTGCCCAATGTCATCAATTTTCAGCAGGGAGCCGACGGCTACACCGGCACGCTCGACACCTACCTGCACGAGGACGCCCCCGACACGAACCAGGGCACCAACGTCAAGGTCGTGTCCGACGGCGACGACGATCTGGGCACGTCCGAAACGCCTCCCCAGCGGGTCGAGGGGCTGATCCGCTTCGACCACCTGTTCGACACCGCCGCCGGTGCGCGCGGGCAAGGGCCCATTCCCGACGGCTCGGTCATCACCAGCGCCATCCTCACCGTCCGCACCGGCACCGTGGCCAACGACCAGAGCGGGGCCGGCAACATCTTTTCGCTCCATCGGATGATCGCCGATTGGACCGAAGCCGCGACCTGGAACAGCATGGACGCGGGCGCTTCGCTCGACGGCGTCGAGGCGGCGAGCGCCGCCACAGCTTCGGTCAACGGCCCGTCAGTGCAAGGGGCCACGGTCAGCTTCGATGTCACGGCCGACGTCCAGCTTTGGTCGAACAACAACACGCTCGACACGCGCGGCTGGGTTATCTATCCCACGACCGGCACCGATGGCTGGCGATTCGATTCGAGCAACGCCGCCGCCGCCGCCAATCGGCCCATCCTGACGATCACGTACGCCAGCCCGCCGGATACCGTGGCGCCGCGGGTGGCGAAAGTCCAGGTCGGCTCGGACTCCTGGAGTACGAGCTTCCGCGACGACCTGGTGGCGAACAACCTGGGAACGGCCGACGGCTATGCGGTGCCAACAGGGGCCGACCAACTGAAGCCGCTGCCGTGGACGGGCCTCAACCAGATGTCGATCGCCTTCACCGAGGACGTCGAGGTGGCGATCGGCGACTTGCAGGCGACCGGAGTGAACGTCCCGACATATGCCGCGAACGCGTTTACGTACAATCCGCTTACATACACGGCCACCTGGACGTTTTCCACGCCGTTCGGCGCCGACAACCTGACGCTCAACCTCTCCGACACGGTCACCGACGTCGTCGGCAACGCGCTCGACGGCGAATGGACGAACCAGGTCAGCACCGGCCAATCGGGCGACGGCACGGCCGGCGGCGATTTCTCGTTCCGCGTTAACGTCTTGCCCGCCGACGTGAATCAGGATGGGATCGTCGACATCTCCGACGTGCAGGCGGTCGCCGCTCGCTGGCTGCAATCGTCGACGATCGTCGACGCCAACGGCAGCGGCCTGGTGGACGTCTCCGAAATCCAGGCCATCGCCGCGCACTGGCTCTCGACCGGAGGCGGGGCGGGCGGAGCCGCCGCAACGTCCGGTCCAGGAGCAAGGCCGTTCGCCGCCCGGCCGGCCGAACCGGCGCTTTCGAGCCCCGCGCTCCAACGCCCGCTCTGGCACGATCTGGCGATAGCGGATCTGGCCGACAGTTCTTCGCGCGATCACCGCCGCGACGATGTCCTTGCCGCCGTCGCGGCGGGCATTCTGCGCGCGGGGCCGGCACGCCGAAGGCTAGCCAGTGCGTGATACCACTTTCAGCTCCCGTGGCACACAAGCCCGAAGCGCTAGCGAGGGAGCCGCGTCGCACGTCCTTCGCTGGCGCTTCGGGCTAATATCGAGCGGCCGAACCCGTACCTCGCGCCAATTGACCGACGCGCGGCAGATGCACACAATAGACCGCTTGGGACGACCGCCGTAAAATCGCCGCCAGGGCGTAGAGCAACGGCGTCGCCCGACAACGGCTCGCGAACTTTTCTCCTGGCCCCACTCAAAGGACGTTTCCATGGCACGCCGGTTCCCCCTCCTGTTGGTCGCACTATTGTTGATGGCCCCCGCCCTCGCGCGGGCCGCCGAGGATCAGTTCTTCGATTCCGACGGCGTCAAGATCCACTACATCGTCGAGGGCCAGGGCGAGCCCGTCCTCTTGATCCACGGCTTCACGGCCAACATCGACGTCCAATGGGGCCTGCCGGGCATCATTCGTGAGCTGGCCAAGGACTATAAGGTCATCGCGCTGGACAACCGCGGGCACGGCAAGAGCGGCAAGCCGCACGATCCGAAGCAGTATGGCGAGCAGATGGTCGAGGATTCGATTCGCCTTCTGAATCACCTGAAGATCGACAAGGCGCACATCGTCGGCTACTCGATGGGCGGCTTCATCACCAACAAGCTCATCTCCGTGCACCCCGATCGGGCGCTCACCGCCACGCTGGGCGGCGCCGGTTGGGCCCAGGCGGATGACCAGCGTCTGGCCTTTTTGACGAACCTGGCCGAGTCGCTGGATGCCGGCAAAGGCATCGGCCCGCTGATCGAGCAGCTCACGCCGCCGGGCAAGCCCAAGCCGACCGAGGAGCAGATGAGCGGCATCAACCAGATGATCATGCTGATGAACGATCCCAAGGCGCTAGCGGCGTGCATCCGCGGCATGCAGGCCCTGGCCGTGCCGGAAGCCAAGCTCAAGGAAAACAAAGTGCCGACCCTGGCGCTGATCGGCGAGATCGACCCCTTGAAGATAGGCGTCGACGAGCTCGAGCCGCGGATGAAGAACCTCAGGGTGATCGTCATCGATGGCGCCGATCACATGAACGCCTTTTCGAACAAGGCGTTCATCGGCGGGCTGAAGGAGTTCCTGGCGGCGAACGCCAAGAACCCCAAGCCGGCCGCCGCCGCGGCAGGCTCGAACTAGGGGCCGTAGGTCGTCGGCCGTTTCTCAAGAGGGTCGGCGCGTGCGCCGACACCAAATGATGAATGATGAATGCGGAATGATGAATGGAAGAACTATGCGCTCTATCCTTCTCTTTCTATTCATCATTCATCATTCATCATTCATCATTGCGTCTGCCGACGATTGGCCCCAGTGGCGCGGGCCCAACCGCGACGGCGTGTGGCGCGAGACGGGTATCCTTGAGAAGTTTCCCGCCGGCAGCTTGAAGATCCGCTGGCGCGCCCCGATCGGCAGCGGCTACTGCGGGCCCACGGTGGCCGACGGCCGCGTCTACGTCACCGACCGCGTCGATTTGCCCAAGCAGATCGAGCGGGTCCACTGCTTCGGCTGGGAAACGGGAAAGGAAATCTGGTCGCACCAGTACGACTGCGAATACACGGTCTCGTACGTGGCGGGGCCGCGGGCCAGCGTCACCATCGCCGACGGCCGCGCGTACGCCCTGGGCACGATGGGGCACCTGAATTGCTTCGACGCGGCCGATGGCCGCGTCCTGTGGAGCAAGGACCTGAACGCCCAGTACAAGATCCAGATGCCGATCTGGGGGATCGCCGCCGCGCCGCTCGTGGAGAAGGACCTGGTCATCCTGCACATCGGCGGCGAGGACGGGGCCTGCCTGGTGGCGCTCGACAAGCGCACCGGAGAGGAACGCTGGCGGGCCTTGAACGACCGCGCCTCGTACGCGGCGCCGATCACGATCGAGCAGGCGGGCAAGCGACTGGTCGTCTGCTGGACGGGCGACAACGTCGCGGCGCTTGAGGCCGACACTGGGAAACTCGTCTGGGAGCACCCCTTCAAGCCGACGCGGATGGTGATCGGCATCACCACGCCGGTGGTCGAGCAGGACCGGCTGTTCGTCAGCTCGTTCTACGATGGCTCGCTGATGCTGCGCCTCAAACGCGACCAGCCGACCGTCGAGCAGGTATGGCGCCGGCTGGGGCCCGACGAGCAGCACACCGACAGCCTGCACGCGATCATCAGCACGCCCTACCTGGAAGGGGACTACGTGTACGGCGTCGACAGCTACGGCGAGCTGCGCTGCCTGGACGCCAAGACGGGCGACCGCATCTGGGAAAGCCGGGACGCGGTGCCGCGCGAACGCTGGGCCACGATCCACATGGTCAAAAATGGCAAGAATATCTGGATGTTCAACGACCGCGGCGAATTGATCATCAGCCGGCTCGACTCGTCGGGCTTCCACGAGATCAGCCGCGCGAAGCTGATCGAGCCCACCAAGGCACAGCTCCCGCGCCGCGACGGCGTCTGCTGGTCGCACCCGGCGTACGCGTACAAGCACGTGTTCGCCCGCAACGACAAGGAGCTCGTGGCGGCCAGCCTGGCGGCGGAATAGAGCAGGGAAGCAGGTGACAGGTGAACGGTTGAGGGGTGAGAAAGGCGGATTCATCATGCAGTCGAAGTTCATCGTGGGGGCGGGGTTGTTGATCTTGGCCGTGGCCGGAGGGGGGCTGGGCCTGGTCCTGGCCGATCCGGGACCGGACATGGTCGCCGCCGCGCAGGGCTTTCTGGAATCGCTTTCCGCCGATCAGCGGGCCACGGCCACGCTCCCCTTCGACGACCCGGCACGCCTCGACTGGCACTTCATCCCCAAGCCCGAGCGCAAGGGGCTGCAAATCAAGCACATGGACGAGCGGCAGCGCAAGGCGGCGCACAAGCTCCTGGCCAGTGGCCTGAGCCACCTGGGCTACGACAAAGCCACCACGATCATGAGCCTCGAGGCCATCCTGCACGAACTCGAGAAATCGCGCACCGGGGCCCCCGTCCGCGATCCAGAGCGCTACTATTTCACGGTCTTCGGCACGCCCGCCAGCTCAGGCCGGTGGGGCTGGAGCATCGAGGGGCATCACCTGTCCTTGAATTTCGTCGTCGACGGCGATCGCGTCACCGCCACCACGCCCACCTTCTTCGGCGCCAATCCGGCCGAAGTCAAAAGCGACCTCGCCGTCGGTCCGAAGAAGGGGACGCGCGCGCTGAAGCCCGAGGAGGACTTGGGCTTCCAGCTTCTGGCATCGCTCTCGCCCGAGCAGCGCAAGAAGGCGCTCGTTGCCGATAAGGCGCCCAATGACCTGCGTGGCGCCGCCACGCCCCGCCCGCCACGGGAGTCGCTCGGGGGGCTGTCAGCCGCCGACATGAACGACGGCCAGCGCGCGGCACTCCGCGCGCTCCTGAAGGCCTACGCCGACAACATGCCCGATGCCGTGGCTCACAAGCGCCTCGAAGCCGTCGATCAGGCCGGCATCGAGAAGCTCGCGTTCGCCTGGGCCGGCGCCGATCATCCGGGCGTGGGGCACTACTACGTGGTGCAGGGCCCGACGTTCGTCATCGAGTTCGTCAATACACAGCCCGACTCGGCCGGCAACCCGGCGAACCACATTCACTCGGTGTGGCGCGACATGCAAGGCGACTTCGGCCAGCGGCCGTAGGGTGCTCTGCGAGCACCAGTGCCTCGAAGCTCGAAGGTCGAAGGATTCAGCATGCGGATTCGACGTTCGTCATGCGCGATCGCGTGCCTTGTCTTGGCCGGGTGCGGGAGGGGGCCGACCGCCGATCGCGCGGCGCAAGCGACCAATCGCGACAAGGCCGTAGCCGAGACCGGCGCGGAGCTGCTCGCGCGCCAGGTGGAGGCCGTTGCCGCCGGACAGTCGCGCGAGATCGACCTTGCTGATCTCGCACTGACCGATGAAGACTTAGAACGGCTTCGTGGCCTGGCACAGCTCGAATCGCTGAAGCTGAACGGTGCGGTCATCAGCGACGCGGCCGCGCAGCGCCTGGCCGGCCTCACGAACCTGCACACGATCGTGCTGGGCGAAACGACGATCACCGATCGCGGGCTGGCCATGTTGGCCGAGCTGCCGCGGCTGCGGATCCTGAATCTGGCGGCCGCCGACGTCACCGGTGCGGGCCTCGCGCCGCTTGCCGAGCTCCAAGAACTGGAACTCGTGCGGTTCGGTGCGTCACAGATCGACGATGAGGGGCTCGCGCATTTGGCAAAGCTGCCGCGGCTCAAGTTCCTCATCATCGAGAACGCGCCGGTGACCGACGCCGGTATCCAGCAATTGGCCGGCCTCAGAGAGCTTGAGTCGATGTACGTCGAGGGAACAAAGGTTACCGACGCGGGCGTGGCCGAACTGCAAAAGAGCCTGCCCAATTTGCACGTCCACTGGTGATAGGGGACGCCGACGAGAGGGTGATCCGCAGATGTCACAGATTTCAAAGACCTGAAGAGCGGCGACTCCGCTGTGCGCGGCGGCGCGGTTCAGGCATCGACGCACTTTCCATATCTGCGAAATCTGCGGATGCGTCCCCTCACTTCTTCTGCGTTTTTCCCTCGCGCTCCATCAGCTCGCCGAACTTTTCGATCGGCAGGCCGTGCCAGACTTTGCCGTTCTTGGGTGCCCACAGGACGCCGCTCGGCTTGACGCGGATGTGCCCGACCACGGCGCCGGTTCCGTCGACGATCTTATGGTCGTAGTACTTCTCGGGGTCGAAGCGATTGTTCATGGGCAGGCCCTTAAAGCGCGGGAATCGTGTCGAAGGCGACCATCGCCGCGGGGGGGCCGTCCGATGGCCGGGTGCGAGCCGCCTATTCGACGGTCGCGGTCGGCGGGTCGAGAATGGCCTCTTGAGGCTGCCCGGCCGGCCCCGGCTGCAACCCGCCGTCGTCCATCATTTGAAAGACAAAGAGCAACACCACGGCCACGAGCGCGATGGCGGCAAAAATCACATGGTACTTGCGCCTGAACATGGTTGACCCTCGTCGGGAAATGCGTGCAAAAGCGATGCTGCTCGATCCTAGCCCGCCAGTTATGGCCGAGCAAGCGACCGGGAGGATCGCAGGGGGCCGCGCACAACGGTCGTAGCGAGGCGCCACGCGGCGGCGCAATGGGCACGCCCACGCGATGCCGGCGTGCCACTGCGCCTGCGGCTTAGCATTACTCTCGGAATGGAGGGCGAATCGCGCGCAAAAAAAAGGGCCGCCAGGTGGGGCAGGAACCTAGCGACCCAGGAGCGCCCCGAAGGGCGCGTCCCACGGGCAACTATAGCAGCCTTCGTCCGAGCCGTCGATCCACCCGAACAGGGAGGAAGCAGTTTTTTGCGGCGCGTCAACCGTGTCCGACTCTCGCGCTCCGCTTGCCCATGCGGACTCTCGCCGCGTCAACGAGCGCATCAATGCTGGCAATTGGCTCGTCGCGCGTCTACTGTATGGCGCGTCGGTCGAGCCGATTCGACTTCGAACACCCGGTCGGACACTTTGAGCGCATCCAAAATCATGAGCCAATTCTCACTCGCCTGGGCCGCATTCGCATGTCTGTCCGCTTCGGCGGTCGCGCGGGCCGACGGCGCGCCATCCGATCGCAAGCTGGTCATAGCCCATCGGGGGGCCAGCGGCTATCTGTCTGAGCATACGCTGCCGGCCTACGCGCTCGCCTATGGGCTGGGGGCCGACTATATCGAACCGGACGTCGTTCTGAGCCGGGACGGCGTGCTTGTCTGCCACCACGATATCCACCTCGGCCAGACCACCGACGTGGCCCACCGATTTCCCGATCGCGCCCGGCCAGACGGCAAGTTCTATTGCATCGACTTTACGTTGGCTGAGCTCAAGACGCTGCAGGCCAAGGGGCGCAACGACCCCCTGGAGCCGGGCTACCAATTGGCGACGCTGGACGAGCTCTTGACGATGGTCCAGCGGCTCAACGAACGGAGCGGCCGCGCCGTGGGAACGATCCCCGAGCCCAAGAGCCCAGCCTGGCATCGCGAGCAAGGGCAGCCGATCGAGCCGAAGTTGCTGGCCGCGTACGCCGCTCGCGGCCTGTCGCGGCGCGGCGACCCGGTGATCGTGCAGTGCTTCGAGCTCGAGAGCCTGCGGCGGATGCGGCACGAACTGAAGAGCGACCTGAAACTCGTCTATCTGACGGGCGATTCCCTGGACGACGCCACGCTCGACGAGCTGGCCAAATTCGCCGACGGCATCGGGCCCTCGGCCAAGCTGATCGAGAACGACGGTCGCCCGGTCGACGGCAATTCGCTGGTGCGCCGGGCCCACGAGCGGGGCCTCAAGGTATACCCCTACACGTTCGGCAAGGACGAGGCGCCGGCACGCCGCTTTTATTGGAACTACGGCGTCGACGGGCTGTTCTCAGACTTTCCCGACGTGGCCGTGAGAGCGGCGAAGGGAAAATGATGAATGCGGAATGATGAATGGGGGCTAAGCCGCAAGCGTTGGTGGTTGAGCAATTGGGAGGTGCCAGACTCCTTCATTCATCATTCCGCATTCATCATTCATCATTGCTCGTGACCGCGGGCTGCCGGAGGGCTGCTTCTTTCGCCTCTCGCCGCACAAGCCATGCTTCGTACGCGGCCGGCATGATCGAGATCAAGACAATCGCCACCTCGACCAGCGTGAAGTGGTCTTCGACCCACGGGAACCTGCTGAAGTAGTAGCCGCCCAGGATGAAGGCGGCGACCCACACGATTGCGCCCACGACGTTGTAGCTGGCAAAGCGAAGGTAGGACATAGTGCCGACCCCGGCCAGGAACGGGGCGAATGTGCGGACGATGGGCACGAAACGCGCCAGGATGATCGTCTTGCCCCCGTACTTCTCGAAGAACTGGTGCGTACGGTCGAGATACTTCTTCTTCAGGAACCGCCCGTCGCGCCCCAGCACCTTCGGCCCCAAATAATGGCCGACGGCGTAGTTCACCGCGTCGCCGGCCACCGCCGCCACGCTCAACAGAACAATGAGACTCGCCGCGTCGAGCGAGCCACGGGCGGCGAAGGCGCCGGCCAGAAACAACAGCGAGTCCCCCGGCAGGATCGGCGTGACCACCAGGCCCGTCTCGCAGAAGATAATCGCAAACAGGATCAGGTAGGTCCACGTGCCGTACTGCTCGATGACCGAGCCCAAGTGCTTGTCGAGGTGTACGAGCAGGTCGACGAACTGCGTTACGAGTTCCATGCTATGTTCCAGCCGATGTCCTCAGCCCGTCCCGTTGCCCGCGACAATGCTCGTCAACTGTAGGTCACGCTGGCGGCCCGCCGGCCCGCCGTGTCGGTCAAATGGCGTCGCAGTCTACTATGCCCCAGGCGCCTATGGTAGTGCGACGGGGCGGTCTGACCGCTAGAATGTCGCGACCCGCGGCCCGCTCGGCGGTCCGCTTCTGATGCCATCAGTCCGCCCGAGACTCCATGCCGCCCGACGAAGCGAAATCGCCTGAACCGGCACCCGCGCAAGCCGGCCCTGCCCAGCCGCAGCGCAAACGGATGGCGCTGCACACGCAGATCCTCATCGGACTGATTCTTGGCGCCATCCTGGGCTCGCTTGCCAACCGTTTCGTGGCTGGCAAGAGACTCGACGACTTATTGGTCTGGACCGACGCGATCGGGCAGGTCTTTTTGCAACTAGTGCTAATGGTCGTGATTCCGCTGGTGGTCTCGGCGCTGGCGCTGGGCGTGCTGGAGCTCGGCGACCTGCGGCGGCTGGGTCGCGTGGGGCTGCGGACGCTTGGCTTTACCGTCCTCTTGTCGGTGATCTCCGTCGCCATCGGCATCGGCCTTGTCAATCTTATCCGCCCGGGCGATAGCCTTTCGGAGGAGCAGCGCACTGCGCTACAGGCGCAATATTCGGAGGGTGCCGAGAAGTTCGAGGCCCAGGCCCGCGAGGCGAAGCCCTTTGCCCGCACGCTGGTCGATATTATCCCCAAGAACCCGCTGCAGGAGATGGTGGGCGCGCTCGACGGCAGCTCGCCGGGCAACGGCATGCTGGCCGTGATGTTCTTCGCTCTTTTGTTCGGTATCGCGCTAGCCATCACGCGCGAGCGGACGGGCCCGTTGGTGGGCGTGCTGGAAGGCGTCTTCGACGTGTGCATGGTGATCATCGGGCTGGCGATGAAGATCGCACCCTACTGTGTCGCTTGCCTGGTCTTCGGCATCACCGCGCGGCAGGGCCCCGACGTCCTGCGGACGCTGTTCTGGTTCTTCTTGACGGTCGTGCTGGGACTCTCCATACAGATGTTCGTCGTGTACTCGGCAGTCGTGGCCGGCGTGGCCCGCCGCAAGCCCTGGCAATTCTTTCGCGACGTCTCCGACGCCGTGCTGACGGCCTTCGGCACGTCCTCCTCGAACGCCACGCTGCCCGTGTCGCTGCGCGTGGCCCGGGAAAACTTGCGGCTGCCGTCGGAAATCTCTCGCTTCGTGCTCACCGTGGGGGCGACCGGCAACCAGAACGGGACGGCGCTCTACGAAGGCGTGGTCGTGCTCTTCCTGGCGCAGGTGTTCGGCCGCGATTTGGCGATCGCCGACCAGATCAAGGTCGTGTTGATGGCAATCCTGGCCGGCGTCGGCACCGCCGGCGTGCCAGGCGGATCGATCCCGCTGATCATCGTGGTGCTCAAGAGCGTTCACGTGCCAGAGGCAGGCATCGGCATCATCCTAGGCGTCGATCGGCTGTGCGATATGTGCCGCACGACGCTCAACGTCACCGGCGACCTGGTCCTGGCCACGTGCGTGGCAGGAGAGGAGGCTGACGGCAAGAGCAATGATGAATGATGAATGCGGAATGATGAATGCCAAAAGATCAACTGGCAACTAGCAGTCGGCTCGCGCGGACGCTTCCCTTCCCCATTCATCATTTCTTCCTGCGTACCGCCTTCTGCCTATTACTCCGGCAGCGGCTGATCCCTCGTCTCGGGCGCGAAGGGTAGCGCCAAGAGGCCCAGCAGGAACACGCCGCACATCGTCACGCCGGCGTACCGCATCGGCTCCTGCTGATGCGCGTAGACCGTGCTGGTCAGATATCCCAACGCGAATGGTCCTGACGCGGCCACGAACCTTCCCACGTTGTAGCAAAACGACACGCCCGTGCTGCGCAGCCGCGTGGGGAACAGCTCCGGGAAATAGATGGCGTAGCCGCCGAAGAGAGCCAACTGGCAAAAGCCCATTAGTGGGATCATCCAGAAGATGTGCGCAAAATCGCTCATGTAGCCGAACACCAAGGCCGTGCTGAACATGGCGGCGACGAACGAGATGGCGAACGTCAGCCGCCGTCCCAGGGTATGCGTGACGACGCTGAACGCGTAGATGCCGAAGAAACCACCGAGGTTTTGCATCACCGACGTGATCCCCGTCCACCACGCGAGCTGGGCGGCGATCGTCTGCTGATCGAGCCCTTGCGACTCGAAGCGCTTCCGCAATATCGACTGCAACAGGTCGAAGCTGAAGAAGCCGATCCCCCACAGGCCCACCACGCCGGAGAATGCCAGACATAGGCCGACGACGGCGTTTTTGCGCCACCGCGGGTCGCCGAACAACGCCGCGTACGAGCCAAGCTGCTTCTCCGCCACGTGCTCGTGGGCCACGGCCTCCCACCGTGCAGGTTCTTTCAGGCGGCGACGGATCAGAATCGCCAGAAGCGCGGGCACCATGCCGATCACGAACATGATCCGCCACGAGCTGGTCCCGGACACCAGCTTGTACTCCCCCAGCACGCCCAGCGTCATGCTGATTCCCGCGGCCGAAATGTTGCCCACGGCCGAGAGCGCCTGCAACAATCCCAGGGCGTGCGGGCGAGCGCGATCGGGCATGACTTCCGCCACCAGCGCCACCCCTACCGCGAATTCCCCGCCGACACCCAGACCCGTCAGAAACCGATACAGCGCAAAGTCCCAGAAGCCGACAGATAGCGCGCTCAGTCCGGTACACAGCGAGTAAATCAGGATCGTCAACAGCATCGTCTTCGCCCGGCCAATCCGGTCCCCCAACACGCCGAATGCCAACCCGCCGCTGGCCCAGCCGATGAGGAAAATCGACGTCGCGAATCCGCCGTACTTGGCAACAGTCTCGGCGGGCGCCGCCTCGGTCTCGCTGGGGGCCAGCAATTGCCGCATCGCCGGCACGCGGGCCATGTTGAAAAGCTGCTGGTCCATCGTGTCGAACAGCCAACCCAATGCCGCCACCACCAGCACGAACCAGTGGTAGCGGGTCAACTCGCGATACCAGCGGGTCTTCGAGCGGTTCATCGACCGAAAATTCCAGTTAGGGTGGGTCTTGGCGGGGAAAGGACACTAGCCCGAAGCACTAGCGAAGGATCTGAAGTGGCGCGTGACCTGAAAGTTCCACATGAGTGGGCGGACCTTGCTTTAGGGTTGCCCTGGCACACTAGCCCGAAGCGCCAGTTTTGAAGTTGCACAGTTTGGTTTGCTAGCAAGGAAACTGGTATGGCATAAAGGCGAGCGCTCCCGCATGACCAGATCATTGAAATCTCTCCAGCCATCCAGGAGCGTTCGCGATGATCATGGTCATGGATTCGGCCAAAGAACTCAAGGGGTTTCTGAAGCGGACCGGCCTGAGCAGTTTTGCGCAGTTGATGGTGATGCGGCTGGTGCTGACGTTTCTCCTGCGGCGGGGGCGGATGTCTTGTTCTCAGGCCGCAGGCGCGATCCGCACCGAAGCCGTCCACCGCAGCCAGGTCACCAGGTGTCTGGCGCGGCCGCGTTGGCAGAAAGGCGACTTCAACGCTCCCTTGCGTCAAGCCCTGTTGGAGATGGAGTCGGGCTTCGGGCTTGTGTCCAAGAGCATGCTACACTTTGTTCACGCGGTCCTTTTCGAGGAAGACTTTGATGCGCCTCGCGAGCTGCCTCGCCATTTTATTGCTGGTCGGCGGTTCCCAGCCTACCCCGGGCGCGGACCTGTTCGTCGACAACGCGCTGGGGGACGACGTTCGCGACGGTCGCACGTCGATGACCGCCGGCCGGTTCAGCGGACCCGTGCACTCGCTCACCCGCGGCCTGGCGCTGGCTCAGCCGGGCGATCGGATCGTGATGAGCAACACGGGCGAGCCGTACCGGGAGAGCGTGACTCTGTTCGGCGGCCGCAACAGCGGTCGCGATTCGCGGCCGTTCGTGATCGAAGGCAACGGGGCGACGCTCGACGGTTCGCTGCCGGTGCCGCCCAAGGCCTGGGAACATTTCGCCGGCGAGGTGTTCCGCTTCCGGCCCGAGCGGCTGGCGTTCGGCCAGTTGTTTCTTGATGGGCGTCCGGCGGTGCGGCGCTACCATGCGGCCAATTCCGGGCGTTTGCCCCAGCTCGACCCGCGCGAGTGGTGCCTGGCGGGCGGATGGATGTACTTTCGCGTCGAGCCGGACCAACTGCCCGTCCAATATCCGTTATCTTACGCGGCGCTCACCGTCGGCATCACGCTCTACGAAGTGCACGATGCGGTGGTGCAGGACCTGGTGGTGCAGGGTTTCCAGCTCGACGGCGTGAATGCCCACGACAGCGCGCGCGACTGCGCGCTTGTGGGGCTGGTGGCGCGGGGCAACGGCCGGGCCGGGATCGCCGTGGGCGGGGCGTCCAGCGTGCGGCTCGAGTCGTGCCTGGTCGGCGACAACGGCGACGCGCAAGTGCTCACCGACGGTGTGTCGGTCACATCGATCGAGGATTGCAAGCTACTAGCGAACACGGCCCCTCCGATCGTGCGTCGCGCCGGCCGCATCTTCGTCGACGGGCGGGCCTTTACGACGGAAGAAGCGGCCAAGTAGTCGCCGAACCGCCGGTGACCCTTCTCAGCACCGGCCTGGCCACCCGCTTGCGAAGCCCCGCGGGTGGCCACCCCTGGGGGAGCGCCACGCAGTACAGCGCGTTGAGCAATCGCGCCCCGCCCGCTATACCTAGACCGCATGGCAATTCTCGACGCTACGCGTAGCTCAGGCATGGAAGACATCCGCGGCATTTTGCGGCAGTATTGGGGCTTCGACGAGTTTCGGCCGCTGCAGGCCGAGGCCATGGCGTGCGTGATCGGCGGGCGGGACTCCGTCGTCGTTTTGCCGACCGGCGGCGGCAAGTCGCTGTGCTTTCAGGCCCCCGCGATGCACATGCCCGGCATGGCGGTCGTGGTGTCGCCCTTGATCTCGCTGATGAAGGACCAGGTCGACGCGCTGGCGGATTGCGGCGTGCCGGCCGCCTGCGTCACCAGCATGTCGACTTTGAACGAGCGGCAGCGCGCGGCGCGCGAGGCCCGCGCCGGCAAGCTGAAGCTCTTGTACCTGTCGCCCGAGCGGCTGATGACCGAGTCGACGCTCGATTTTCTGCGCGAGGTCCGTTTGTCGTTCGTGGCCATCGACGAGGCACACTGCATCAGCGAGTGGGGGCACGACTTCCGGCCCGAGTACCGCATGCTGCGGCGGCTGAAGGAGACGTTTCCGGCGATCGGCGTACACGCCTACACCGCCACGGCCACCGCGCACGTCCGCGACGACATCGCGCGCGAGCTGGCCTTGCGCGAGCCGGAGTTCCTCGTCGGCTCGTTCGATCGGCCGAACCTCGTCTATCGCGTGCAGAGGCGGGCCGACCGGATGCGGCAAATCGTCGAGGTGATCGAACGCCATCGCGACCGCGCCGGCATCATCTATTGCATCCGCCGCGCTGATGTCGAGCAGATTTGCGCCAGCCTGCAGGAACTGGGCTATAAGGCCCTGCCCTATCACGCCGGCATGCCGGACGAGGATCGGAAGCGCAACCAGGACGCCTTCGCCAACGACGAGACCGCGATCATCGTCGCCACGGTGGCCTTCGGCATGGGGATCGACAAGTCGGACGTGCGGTACGTGATTCATGCCGGCGCCCCCAAGTCGTTGGAGAACTACCAACAGGAGAGCGGCCGCGCGGGGCGCGACGGGCTAGAGGCCGAATGCTGGCTCTTGTACAGCGACGCCGATTTCGTCACCTGGCGACGCCTACAAAGCGAGCTGTCGCCCGAGGCCGCCAAAGTCGCCCAGGCCGTGCTGGCCGGCATCGCCGATTTCTGCAATAGCGCCGTCTGCCGGCACCGCACCATCATACGCTATTTCGGTCAGGAGCTGCCGGACCCGTACTGCAACGCCTGCGACGTCTGCCTGGCCGAGGTCGACCTGGTCGACGACGCCCTGATCGTGGGGCAAAAGATCCTGTCGTGCGTGTTGCGAGTGCAGGAGCGCTTCGGCGCGGACTACACGGCGCAGGTGCTCACCGGCTCGCGCGAGCAGCGGATTCTCGACAACGGCCACGACCGGCTCAGCACTTGGGGATTGCTTGCGGAGCCGGGCAAGAAAGCGGTCCGCGACTGGGTCGAGCAGTTGGTATCTCAGCAGTTCTTGCGAAAAACCGGCGAGTACAACCTGCTCTCGGTCACGCCGACCGGCCGACAATTGCTCCGCGGCGAGATCGTGCCGAAACTCACCAAGCCGGCCGAGCGCGGCAGGCAGGTCTCACGCTTCGAGCGCGAGTCGTGGGAGGGCGTCGATCGCGGTCTCTTCGAACGCTTGCGCGCCTGGCGGCGCGGCCGGGCCGACGCCCGCGGGCTGCCGCCGTTTATGCTGTTCAGCGACGCCACGCTCCGCGACCTGGCGCGGCGGCGCCCGTCGACCGACGAAGGGCTGCTCCTGGTCCACGGGATCGGCAGCCGAAAATCGGCCGAATACGGCGCCGAGGTGCTCGGCGAGATCGCCGCCTACTGCCGCGACACCGGCGCGGCGATGGACGTCGAAGTCGCGCCGCCGTCGCGCGACGCGCAGCCGCGCCGCGAGCGGGCCCGCGACCCGGCCCGATCGGCAGCGCGGACGCAGGCGTACCGCATGTTCGCGGAAGGCAAGGCGATCGACGAAGTGGCGGCGGCGGTGGACCGCTCGCGCCGCACAACGATCCAGTACCTCGTCGAACACATCGAGCGCGAGGGCATTGCCGATCCTTCGCCGTGGATCGATACCTCTACATTCGAGCGCATCGCCACGGCCGCCCGCGAGCGCGGCATCGATCGCGTGAAGCCGATCTATCTGGCCCTCAACGAACAGGTCGATTACGACCAGATCTGGATCGCCATCGCTTGCCTGCGCGTGAAAAGCAGCCGGTGAGCTGGTAGTGGCCAGTGGAATCGTAGGGTGCTCTGTGAGCACCGCAATCCGCAGCGTGTAGTCAGGCACCCCGTGCCTGACATGCGGCGCGGAATGACGTCACACGGGGGGACGGGACCCGCGGCGGCGGCGTCAGGCACGGGAGTGCCTGACCTATGTGGGCCTATGTGAACTGTTTCGCAAAATGTCAACTATTTCCTTGTTATCCGGCGCCGCGCAGGTGTAAACTTCGGGCAAGGGACTTTAGCCGCGTTCGGGATTCTGGCCAGTTCCATCAAGCGGCCTCGCGGGTTCCTCGCACATCGATCTGCCAGGGAGCAAGGGGCAGGTCCAAGTCGGAGCACGCTGGCAAAGCTTCTCGCCCCAAGCAGGCCGGTGCCGCGCGTTCGCGGCTGCCGCTTTCGATTTCTCGTCTCCGGCTAGTTCTCACGGCGTTATTTGTGCTGTCGCGCGCCAAACGGTGTAAGCGCTTGCGCCTGCCAGCCAGTCCCGGGCAAGCGCACGCGCCGCCTAAAGTCGCGCACAGTGCATCGCGAGCGCCGCAGGCCACGAGACGCGGACAGCCGGCCAATGAATCATGAGCGTGTCCGGTACTAAACCGTCGCGGCGCCTGAGGCGCGTCCGCACAACACCAATCCTAAATCGGGACTAAAGAGGAGGCACAAATGGTGGCAGAACACCGCCGCAGTTTGCTGCTGCGCGCGCGTCGCCTTGTAAATCATTCATCCTTCGCGACGCTCGTCCGCACCAGCAATCATCACATCACTTTCGCCAGTCTGGTCGTCGCACTGTGCGAAGCGTCTTTTGTTTCCTTCGCCGCCGCTGGGCAGATCATTACGGTGGCCGTCTCGGGCATGCAAGCGCCCGGTACGCCGGATGGGGTGACGTTCGACGTCGCTGCCGCGAGCGTTGCGGCGCCTTTCGCGCATGCCCCCGCGATCAACAATGGCGGGCAGGTGTCTTTCCTGTCAAACCTGGATGGCGATGGCGTGAGCGCCGCAAACAACGCCGGCCTGTGGGCGGGCGCGCCAGGCAATGTGCATCTGCTGGTTCGTTCGGGGGACGTCATCAATACTCCGACGGGAGTCGACACGTGGACGCTTTCGACCAGCGACTTCAAATATTGGTACCCAAAGCCGATCAACTCGGCAGGACGCGTATCCTTCGACGGGATGGTCTCCGACATCGCACATCCGGCAACGGGCATCGCAGATGACGCCAGTGCCGCCCTCGTCGCGCGTGTCGGTGATCCTGCTCCCGGAACGCCCGGCAGGGTGTACTCTCCTGCCTTCGTGATTACTAACTTGCTCCCCAAGCTCCCGGTTCCCGCGACCAACGACAGCGGGCAGGTGGCGTTTGTCGCCGGCACGTTGCCCGCTCCACGCACGTCTGGCATTTGGGCAGGCGCTCCTACCGCGCTGGCACCCGTGGGACAAACAGGCGAACACGCACCCGGAACGCCGGACGGGGTTACTTTCGGCGGCAGCGAAATCTTCGGCGACGCCACAACGTTCGGCGTTCCATCACTGAACAGCAGTGGCCAGGTCGCGTTCACGGCCTTCCTCGAGGGCCAAGGTGTTACGGAAGGTCAAAACGACTTTGGCATCTGGATGAACGGTCCGCGTGGATTGACGCTGGTGGCACGGTGGGGCGATCAGGCTGAGGGCGCTCCCGCCGGCGTTGTTTACTCGATGCCCGACTCGTTGCATCCGGAGGATTTCGCACGTGCGGAGATTAACGCTGCCGGCCAAGTGGCGTTTCGCGGCAAGATGGTGGGGATAGGCGGCGGAGAAGCGATTTGGGCGGGCGCGCCGGGGCAACTGGGCATCGTCGCGCGGGCAGGCGCCCCAGCGCCAGGAGTTTTGGGCTCCGTTAATTTCAAGGAACTGTGGCAGCCGCTGTTGAACCGCGCCGGCAACGTCGCGTTTATCGCCGCGCTTGACGATCCGAGTTCGTTGACGGGAATCTGGGCCGGCGCGCCTGGAAATCTGACGCTCGTCGCACGTCAGGGGGATCACGCGCCCGGCACGCCTGCGGGCGTCGACTTTGGCGATCTGTCCATCACTCTGGGCGGCGTCCCCGGCGACCTTCAGCCGAACGCGCCGGTCATAAACGCCCAAGGGCAGGTTGCCTTTCTCGATGATGAGCTCAGCGATTCAAGCGCCGGCATCTGGGCCACGGACCTGCTGGGTAATCTCGTGAAGATCGTCCGCACCGGCGAGCCCTTGGAAGTGGCGCCGGGCGATTTTCGCATGGTGAGCGGGTTGCAATTCGCCGGCTTCAGCGGCAACGAGGACGGCCGCGCCAGCGGCTTCAACGATCTCGGCCAGGTCGCGTTCCGCGCCGAGTTCACCGACGGCACGGCCGGCATTTTCATCAGTAACGCCGTGGCCGCCGTGCCCGAACCGGGCACGCTGGCGCTCGCCGTGCTGGGTGCAGCAATACTGTTCGTGCGCCGCGGCTGGCAAGTAGGTCAAGCAGCCCCTGCCTGACGACGGGGCGCGCGCCATGGCGTCGCACTGGCAACCAGCGCGGGCGGAGCCGCGTCAGGCACGGGGTGCCTGACGCGGCCGCAGGCCGCTCTGTGAGCACCGCTCCCCTCGCGCGAGGAGTGCAGCGCAGGGAAGAACCGCCAAGGCACGAAGGACACGAAGAACAGCCCGGCGGCTCGGCCGGAGCCTCGCCCTCCCGCGGCGCGTCTGATCGCCGGAAGCTTCATAGCAGTTCCTTCATGCTCTCCTCGAGTTGCCGCTGCAGCTCTTGCACGAAGCGCAGCATATCCGCCCTGTCGGCAGTCCGCGACTTCGCTGCTTGCGTCGCCGTCAGCACGTAAGAATTCTGCGCGTCGTGCTGGATTTTCCGGCGCTCTTGCCTTCGCGCGTGGTACATTGGCGCGACGGCCTGCGATTGCTTGACAGCGCGGGCCAGTAAGGCCGCCGGTGGTGTGGAACCTCCGGCGGCTTTTTCGTTCCTTGGCGGATTTCTCTTGCATCGCAACATCCGCCCCCTATGCTGCATGCACTTTGGTTGTCGGTCGAAGTGGAATCGACCGCACAGCCACACGGGCCGCCACGACCCTACGAAGCCGTGGTGGCTCGCTTTATGGGACCAAAAAGAGCTGCCGAGCCGCCGGGGCATTCTGCCACGACCCGAGCGGCTCTTTCCTTTTGGGTCGGCTGTGGCTCTGAACGAGATTTGCCAGCAGCGCGGAGCGAGAGCCGTGCGACGTCAGCCCGCTGCGCGGCTGGCTTTACTACATCTGGCCAATCCGCCGGGATTTGTCCTGTGCAACCGCGCTTTGACATGATAGGGTGAGCTTGCCTCTTTGCTGGGCGGCCAAGCCTTTCTCAGGACACTCCCATTCCGGGAGCCAATCTTCACCAGTCCTGGCCACCCCCGACTCGGGATGGCTTTCTGCTTTCTGGCCGCGCTGCCGGTTCCCTAGCGGTTCCCGGTGCCTCGGCCTGGCGGATGCCGCCGGCTACTGCACGGTTGCTGCGCTGGCGGCTCCGCTTTCCAACGTCGCGCGGCCACAGTCGAGCGGATGGAAGTTCATCTTGCCAGCCACTCGCGCGCCGCGCAGGCGGTCACCGGTCACCAAGCCGGTGGCCGTTTTTTTCAAACGTCGCGCGGCCCTAAGAGCATCGGGCGGGTGTCAAGACCGCCCGGTGACGCCGCGTTGCGGCCACCGGCGGCGCGCCGGTGGCCGTTTCTTGGGGCGGATGGGCTGGTCTCCCAGGGTCGTGCCAACCGCTTCGCGCTTGTCTGGCGCGATCCTGTGGCTGCCGTTTCGGCAAACCTGCTGCTGGCGTTCATTTGGGCGAGCGGCATGGCAGCGTCGGCCCGAATCCGACGTAGACTTGTCTGCGGCTGCCCTGCGAGCCCTGAGCCGTCGCCCTTCATTTCTAAGCGGGTTCGCTCTCTGTCCCTCTGAAGGCTGCCGCCATGCGCCTGTTGATTGCAACGGTCTGTTTGTCAGTGTCCGTCATCGGTTGCGCCCCCACGGCGAAGCCTACGCGGCGGGACGCCATGCTCGAATACATCGAGGCGAGCAAGGAGTTCAACACCGCACGAGAATCATCGCAGCCTGACACGCGCAAAGAACGCAAACGAACCGACTTAGCGAAGGCTGCGCTCGATTCTCTCGGCAATCCCTGACGCGGGCAGGTCGGCGCGCCGCGATGCACTAAAAGGCAAGGGAAGCGCGACCGGCGCGAATCGCACGCATCTCCGAGAGAAATGCGAAAACGCCGCCGATTCTCGCGGCAAAAACCAAGTGAGGCTGTTGGGACTTGAACCCAAGACCTACGGATTAAAAGTCCGTTGCTCTACCAACTGAGCTACAGCCTCTAGACCCTATTTTTGTAGGGAATTTGACCCCGGCGGCCAGGCGGGCATCATAGCCTTGACACCCACTTTGACACCCGCACCCATTGCCGGAGTCGAAATCATGCCCCAGTTTACCAGCACAAGGCGCCGACAGAAACCGGCCAAGCCGCACAAAGATTGACGGAGTCGACGATCGGCATCTGGACGTGGTTTTGGGACCGATATCTTTTTCTTAGCCATGCAATCGCCCCGTCCGGATCCAGCGACGCCAAATGAGGCCCCAGCATTCTACTGGACACGTCTGACAAAGGCGGGTGAGCGAAAGAGGGCATTGCCATACCACGAATGCGTACGCGGCAACGGAATACGCCAACGGCAACATCGCTTCGCCGACCGAAGCCGCTCCGGTTGCCTATGCCGCACAAATCTCGAAGCCCAGAGACGAGAAATGGTTTGCGCCGAAAAATGAGCCAGACCCGGGACTTTGCAGTTCTCCTGGGCCCGGCTGGTCCGCTGTTGGCGTTCTATTCGCAGCTCGATCAAAGATTCGGCCATTTTGCGGAAAACGGCGATCGATTTGCTTGTTCCCTGCTCACCAAGCATCCATATTGGAACGAACGCGGCATTTTGCACCGTGGCGCCAATGCGGTGATTCGCCAGCGGGGCTGGGAGTTGCGATCGTTTGCCGATATCGGCAACATGCGGCGCGCCCAGCCGCGGCCGGCCGGGGCGCGTTCACGGACCGTGCCGCGTGTTTGGCCAAGAGCTGGAGCCTGGCGATGGACGTGGACCGCGACAGCGCAAGCCCTGAACCCAACGGCCAGCCGGCGCTGCCCAACGCCGATCGCGGTCGAGCGCCCCACGAAACGTCGGCCGCCGAACGAGAGGCCGCCGAACGGCTCACAACGCTCTTGGCGGATTATCAGGCTTGCCTCGTTGCCGGTGACATTTCGCTCGACGAGGACGTCGGCGCTGCGGGCGATGAGACGATCGCCGAAAGGCTGGACCGCGCGAAAGCCTGTTTTCGGCTGTTGGAAGAAATGCGATCGGCCGCGATTGCCGACTCCCGCGAGACGGAGAGCGGCCCCGAATCGCCGATCGACCCGTCCGTGCCCCGCGTGACCGATGGCCCTAACGGCGCGTGCCCGCCCGTCGCCCCGGAGCCGCCGGGCGCGCCGCGCATCGGCCGGTTCGAGATCATTCGGGAGCTGGGATCGGGCGGCCACGCGGTGGTCATGTTGGCGCACGATCCGGTCTTGGACCGGGACGTGGCGCTCAAGGTGCCGCTGCCGGAGATCCTGCTGACGGCCGACGTGCGGCGGCGATTCGCCACCGAAGGTCAGGCGGCGGCGCGGCTCAAGCATCGCAATCTCGTGCCGGTATTTGAAGTCGGAGAGATCGGGCCGATCTGCTTCATTGCCTCGGCGTATTGTGAAGGGCCGACGCTGGCCGCGTGGCTGGCGGCACGCGCCAAACCCGTCCCGCCGCGCCGAGCGGCCGAGTGGATCAGCTTGATCGCACGGGCCATCCATTACGCGCACGAGGAAGGCGTATTGCATCGGGACTTGAAGCCCAGCAACATTCTCCTTGTGCGGAAAACTCGCGACAGGTCCGCCGGCCGATCTGTCAACGACACGGAATTCGATTTCGATCCGCTGGTGACGGACTTTGGCCTGGCGAAACTGGCGGAAAACGACGCCATGAGCACACGAACGGGCACGGTGCTTGGCACGCCGGCCTATATGGCGCCGGAGCAAGCGTCGGGCAAGCTGATCGACGTGGGCCCGGCGGCGGACGTCTATGCCTTGGGCGTGATTCTGTACGAGATGTTGACCGGCCGGCCGCCGTTTTTGGCCGACTCGGATCTCGAGACGCTTCGCCAGGTCCACCAGGACGAACCGCCGCAGGTCCGCAAACTGCAGCCCAGCGTTCCACGCGACCTGGAGGTCATTTGTCTCACGTGTTTGGACAAGGAGCCGGCGCGGCGCTTCACCACCGCCGGCGCGCTGGCGGACGATCTGGACCGGTTCCTGGCTAGCGAGCCGGTTCGAGTCCGCCCGCCATCGCTGGTGCGCCGCGGACGGCTGTGGGTGAAGCGGCATCCGGCCCAAGCGGTCATGGTCGCGACGGTGCTGGCCGTCATGGTGGGGCTACCGGCTGCTCTTTTGTGGCACTCGCTCCGACTCGAGCGCGAGCATGCGTACGCCGTGGCGGCGCAAGCAGCGGCCGAACGAAGCGCTATCGCCGCCCGCCGGAACGAAGCCCGCGTGCGCCAGCACATGTACGTATCCGATATCCGCGTCATGCAGCAACTGCGTCACGAGGGAAACTTCGGCGCCTTGGCAAGCTTGCTCGATCGGTACCGGGCCGAGCCGGACAGGGGACTGGCTCTTCGGAAAATGAACGTCGCCGATGCCGCCGCCGGAGCCGTAGCCTCCGCCGCGGAAACGCCGGCCGACGCGCCGGCGTTCGAATGGCGATACCTGAATCGCTTTCGCGATGCTTGTCGGCTCAAGATCGCGGCGCATGCCGGCCAGGTTGATTTGCTCGCCTTCTCGGCGGACGGGAACACGTTGGCGACCTCCGGAATTGAGGATGGTCGATTGCGATTGTGGGCCGTACCTAGCGGCCGCGAGCTGGGATCGTTTCCCGTGCGCGCGGGAAAGGGTCGCCGGTCGACCGAAGGGAGGGCCGCTTTGTCGGCCGACGGTCGACGAGCGGCTACGCTGCTCGACGCGCATACCGTTGTGGTGTGGGATGTCTCAAGCGAGGCCGAGGTCGCGCGGTTCGGCCGGGAGACCGACATGGTCGCCGTCGCGATGTCGCCCGATGGCGCTCGCGTCGCCGCGGGCTGCGAGCGCGAGACGGTCGTATGGGATTGCGCTACCGGCCGGCAGGTGAGCGAGCACCCGGCCGGCAGCATCGTGATGTTCGTGCCCGACGGCCGGCAGCTCATCGGCGTTGGCCCCGGTGCGGCGAGCTTCACGGTCAGTGTTTGGGATGTGCCGGCGAGCGCGTTTAAGCGCGGGCTCGCGCTGGCCGGTCCGGTGCGCCATGTGGCGTGCTCGCCCGACGGGACCATGCTGGCGGTGCTCAGCGACCTTCCGGACTACACCGACGTCCGCATCTATCACCCGCGCAGTACGGCTCCGGTCCACTATCTCGCGGCGGAGAGCGAGCGGTTCAGCCGCGTGGCGTTTTCGGGCGACAACCGCCGGCTGGTCGCGACGG
This sequence comes from Planctomycetia bacterium, assembly GCA_016191115.1. Classification (GTDB taxonomy): domain Bacteria; phylum Planctomycetota; class Planctomycetia; order Pirellulales; family JACPPG01; genus JACPPG01. The sequence goes on from JACPPG010000065.1 coordinate 63,320, forward strand.
CAGCCGACGGCAGCTTGAAGATATGGGACGCCGGCACCGGCAAAGCGGAGGGGGCGATCCGCGGTTTTGGCACGCGGCTGGTGCATCTGGCGTTTTCGGCCGACGATCGGTGGCTGGCGACCGCCACGCCCGACGGAGGCGTGCTCGTCTGGGACGGGCGCTTGCTCGACGCATGCGACGAGCTGCGCCCCCAGAACGCCACGGTCGGGCCTGTGACGTTCTCGCCGGATGGCCGCACGCTGGCCGCGGCGACGCCGGACCGCTCCGTGCTGGTCGTCGACGTTGCCACGGGACGCGTCGACGCGCGCCTGCCCAGACACGTCGAGCGAATCGCCGACCTGGCCTTTTCTTCCGACGCAGCGCGGCTGGTCACCACCGACGGCCTGGCAATCCGTTGCTGGCGCCGCGACGACGGGACGCCGCTGTGGCACGTCGATAGCGACCGAACGAAGTGCGTGACGTGGACGTCGCCGTCAGGGCCGGTTGCGTCGGCGGGCGACGACTATCTCCTTCATTTCCACGATCCCGACGATGGCCATGAGCTGAGGGTCATCGGCGGTCATGGCGGCGCGGTAACGGGCTTGAAATTCCTCGCTTCAAGTGGCTTGCTTGCCTCGGCCGGTACGGATGCCCGGATCCGCCTGTGGGACCCCGAGACGCAAAAGCCGCGTGACCAGACACTGGATGCAGGCACGCCGATCCACGAATTGGCGTGCTCGGCCGACGGCAAAGTCCTGGCCGCAAGGCTCAAAGACGGCGCGCTCGCGATTTGGACGTCCCTCGACCCAGCTTCCGCGCCCCTGCGAATGCAACCCTTTTGGCCCGGCAATCACCGCGGAGCACTCGCCGTTTCGCCCGATGATCGGTTGGTCGGAGTAGGCGGGTCGGACAGCGTTTTTCGGGCCTTCGACATCGGCACGCAAGAGATGAGTTACGATCTTTCCGGGAGGCGCGTCGGGGGCATGTGCGCCGCCTACAGTCCCGATGGCCACACCCTGGCCACGGTTAGCCGGGAAGGGTGCTTGACCTTGTGGAACCTGGAGGAGTGGACGACCAGGACGCTCCCCAAGTCGCCGCACGGTCCGGTGCGATCGCTGGCATTTTCGCCGGACGGGACGACGTTGGCCGTGTCAAGCGACGAAGCCGCGCGCAGCGAACGCCCCATGAAGGACAATCTCCCCGCGGCGCCAAACATCAGGCAGTACCTGCCGCGACGCGCGCCGCTTGGCGCGATGGCTCAACATGTCGTCCACGTCGATCGCGTTCCCTGGGCGGTCGGGGGTCCGCCGTGCCGGTTGTGGAACGTCGCCACGCGACAAGAGCAGTTCTTGCCCGGCGACCGCGCGACATCGACTGCTATACCACTGTGGACCTGGTCGCGCGAGGGCACGATCGCCGGGGGCAGCCACGATGGCACCGTCTGGATCTGGAACGCCGAGACGGCGGCGCCGGTCGCGCGCTTTGCCGTCAACCCCGCCAGTGCCGCCGCGCTCTCCTGGGGACCGCAGGCCGGCCGCCACCCGCCCGCCCGCGGCGCTCTGAAACCGTTCGACCCAGTCACCGCTCTTGTCTTTTCTCCAGGCGGCGCTCAATTGGCCGTGGCCACACGAAGCGGTATGGTCCAACTGGCGCGAGGCACAACGTGGGACGAGCGCGTGACACTGTGCACCGACGCGGCGGATGTCGCCGCCTTGGCGTTCTCTCCTTCAGGATCGGTGCTCGTGGCCAACAAGCGGGGCCAGATCGTGGCCTGGGACCTGCGCCGAGAAGTTAGCCAGCCGCCACTAGTGCGCGTCGGCCACGAGGAGGATTCGGCGGTCGCTTCGTTCGCCTTCACGCCAGACGGCAAGACGCTGGCCGTCGGCCGCGCGGACGGCACCGTGCAGTTTTTTGCCGCCGATGCCTTGGATGCGGCGAGCGTCGCGCAAGCCGAGGCGGCGCCGCGGCTGGTGTTGCAAGGACATCTCGATCGGGTGACCTCGGTGTCCTTTTCGCCCGACAATCGCACGCTCGCCACCGCTTCGTGGGACACGACCGTCCGATTGTGGCACGTGGCCTCGGGGCAGGAGCTGGCCGTTTTCCGAGCCCATCATGGCAAGGTCGAGGCCGTGGCTTTCTCACCCGACGGCACCGTGCTCGCCAGCGGCGGCCAACGGGACGACGACACCGGGGAGGTCTACCTGTGGCAGGGCTCTTCGCCGTGAACCCCGCGAAGAGAGGTGGCTAATTCTGGCCGCTCGCATCGGGCCCGCGGAAGAGCCCCCAGAAAACCAGAAAACGGTTCCTGACACCTTTTGTTGCCTTTTCTTGCCCTTTTCTTCTCCGTGACACCTTTTCTTCCCCGGCCTATGCTTTCGAGGCGAGACAGCCATGAAAAGGGTGAAAGCTCTCCCATTCCGCCCCTTCGCGGCACCTCAGAAAGACTCTCCACGGGGTCCAACCTGTTATGAAAAGATGGAAGACCTACCTGCTGTTGTTCGCGCTGCATAGCGGCCTGGTTTTGGCGCTGCTCACGATGCGGCGGGGTTTCCGCAACGCCTTGAAAGAGCCAATCATGGCTGATCCTGGCGACTCGAAACGGTGGGAGTATCTTTGCGGCTCAAGCGAGTTGCCGCGCTATGCGGTGATCGTTGGATATGTCCGCCGGGCGCGGCCCCATGCAACCGTCCTGGACGTTGGTGCGGGCAATGGTGTGCTGGCCGAGGAATTGAGGCACGACGTTCGCTTGCTTCGGGGCATTGAGCGGGACGCGGCCAGTGTCCAAAAAGCGAATGAACGGAAGATCGACATTGCCGATTTCCTCGCAGCTGACGCCGAAATGTACACGACCAATGACAAGTTTGACGTGATCATATTCAACGAGACGCTGTACTATATGAACAACCCGATCCAGATTTTAGACCGCTATGCCGCTTTTCTGGAACGGGACGGAATTCTCATCGTGTCGACCTACATCGCTCGCAAGTTATTGACGCTCCCGATTGAAATCGCCCGCCACTTCGACGTGGTTGAGCAAGCAACTGTCCTCAACGCGCGCGGCTTGGGCTGGATCATTCAGGTTGTGCGAAAGCGACCGGACGCCGTTGCTCCTGCTTCGACCGTCGACTACTCGACTATCCCCGAGCGCTCCCGGTTCGTCCGCGCCCGCCGCGATGGGCCTCCTTGACCTGTTTGCCAGGTCCCGGCGGAAGCGGTGATGGGTGAGGCGCCATTCACTCCCGCCGCCGACCGGCCGGCGGCGGGAAGAAAAGGTGTCAGAAACTGTGTCAGGAACAGTGCCATTCGTTCCTGACACTTTTACGGATGTACCGGAAACGGTGGCCGATTGGGGATGCTCGGCTGCCATGCAAGAAGCGGGCGATAGCTCCGGCTAGTTGCTAAGGATCGACCGAAAAATAACTTCCTGATTCTCTGACCCCTCACGCTGCCCTCTCCCGCAAGGGGCGAGGGTATTGAGGAGAAGTTATTTTTCGGTCGATTCTAATCGCTAGTTGCTAATCGCTTCCCCTCAGCACGCCTGGTGGCACTGGTCAAAATCGGGCGGTTCGACTTGGATTGTCACGTGATCGATGCCGAATCGCTCGCGCAGCAGGGCGGCGAGTTCCATGAGTAGCCCGGACGGGCCGCGGCCATCGTCGACGACCACGTGCCCGGAAAGGGATTCCATGCCGCTGGTAATGGTCCAGATGTGCAGGTCGTGAACGGCGCGAACGCCGTCGACCGCGGCGATTGCCTCGCGGACCTCGTCGAGATCGACGTGCCCAGGCGTTCCTTCCATGAGGATGGCAATGGCCTCTTTCAACAGGCCCCACGAAGAGTACACGATCAAGATCGCGATCGCGGCGGAGGCGATCGGGTCGGCCCAGTACCAGCCGAAGGCCCAGATCGCGATTCCACCCAGGATGGCCGCTACGCTACCTAGCAGATCCGACAGTACGTGCAGCCACGCACCGCGGACGTTGATGCTCGACGACCGGCCGGGGTGCAGCAGCCACAGGCCCAGTGCGTTGACCACCAAACCTCCGACGGCCACGCCTAGCATCAGCGGTCCGGCAACTTCGGTCGGCTGGCGAAGCCGGCGATATGCCTCGACGATGATCACCAATGAGATCGCGCCCAGCGCGGCCCCGTTCACGAGCGCCGCCAGAATCTCGGCGCGATAGTATCCGTACGAACGCCGCGGCGTCGGCGGGCGGCGGGCAATCCACCCGGCAAACAGGCTCAGCCCGAGCGCTCCCGCGTCGGACAGCATGTGGCCGGCGTCGGCCAATAGCGCGAGCGAGCCGCTGGCCAGGCCGCCGACGACCTCGGCCACCATGTACACGAGCACGAGCACGAGGGTTGCCATGAGCCGGCCATTGGCGATGTCCCGCCGCGCGTGGTGGTCGTGTCCGGCGTGCGACGCATGGCCGGCAACGCCGTGCGAATGATGATGTGCGGTCGTCACGCGACGGATTTTTCTAGAAGGTGTGAGAGATCCCTCTGCCAGGCTCTGGCGGAGCCAATGGCACACGCTCGCGAAACAAGCGTGTGCCCATTAGATTCTAGGTCGCCGATCGTGGGAAGACTGCCCCTCTTCAGGCAGCGCGACAGCGGCCCGAAGCGCGAGCGAGGGGGACTCGCTTTGGTCCCTCGCTGGCGCGTCGGGCTGGTGTGCCGGAAGACGATCAAATCGTTCGCGGATCCCTCTCCTCTCGACGCGGCGGGCCATATGTTTTACAAGGTTCATGTCGCGGCCTCCGACCGATGAAACGCGTACGACCATGCCTCAAACCCCGCCTTCCGCGCCGCTGCGCTGGTTCCCTGAGTTTCTCACGGAGAGCGGGCGGCGTTTGCGGCCACAGTCGCGACTGCTCGTGCTGTCGCTTGTGGTGGGATTATTTGCCGGCCTGGGCGCGATCCTCTTTTACTTGGCTGGCCAGACGGTGTTCCATTTCACCCTGACGAGCGTGGCAGGCTACCATCCGCCCGCGGTCGGCGGGGAGCCGCCGCTCTTCGCCCCCGGCACGACGCCGCTTCGACCATGGCTGCTCGTGGTTGTGCCGGCGATCGGTGGGCTCGTCTGCGGCTGGATCGTCTACACGTGGGCGCCCGAAGCAGAGGGGCACGGCACCGACGCGGTGATCGAAGCCTACCATCAGCACGAAGGTAAGATCCGCCCGCGCGTGCCGCTGGTGAAGATGATCGCCAGCGCCATCACGCTCGGGACCGGCGGCTCCGGCGGGCGCGAAGGTCCCATCGCGCAGATCGGCGCCGGCTTCGGCTCATTCCTCGGCAGCATATTGCACTTGAGCGCCAGCGAACGCCGTACGTTATTGGCCGCCGGGATGGGGGCCGGGATCGGCGCGATCTTTCGAGCCCCGCTAGCGGGCGCGCTATTCGCCGCCGAGGTGCTCTACAGCTCGGCCGATTTCGAGTCCGAGGTGCTGATCCCCGCCGGCCTCTCGACCGTCACCGCCTATTGCACGTTCGGCCTGGCGCTTGGTTGGACGCCGCTTTTTGTCATCCCGCCCGAAGTTTTGGGGAACTTGCAGTTCAACAATCCGCTCGAGCTGGCCGCGTATCTACTCCTGGCGATCGCCATGGTGGTCCTGGCGATGCTGTACACGCGCACCTTCTATGGGCTGACGTACGCGCTCCATCGCCTGCCGGTTCCGGCCAAATTGCGGCCCATGATTGGTAGCACGCTGACGGGTGCGGTGGCCGTCGCGCTCTACTATGCGTTCGGGCGGGACGAGCGCGTCTTGGCCGTGCTGTCGTTCGGATACGGGATGCTGCAGCAAGTGCTGGTGATCCCGCCGGCCGAGGCCGCGAATCTGTCGCTGGCCTGGGTGCTGTTGGCCGTGGCGTTCGGCAAAATTCTCACCACCAGCCTGACGATCGGCAGCGGCGGATCGGCCGGCGTCTTCGGCGCGTCGATGGTGATCGGCGGGTGCGCGGGCGCGGCAACCGGCATCATCCTCCACCACTTTGTGCCCCACCTGGTCCACCATCCCGCCAGCTTCGCGATCGTGGGCATGGCAGGCTTTTTCGCCGCCGCGGCCAAGACGCCCTTCTCAACCCTCGTGATCGTCAGCGAGATGACCGGCAACTATAACCTACTCTTGCCGTCGCTATGGGTATGCGCCGTCGCCTTCCTGCTCTCCGACAGGCAGTCGATCTACAGCGCGCAAGTCACGGACCGCGCGCGCTCGCCGGTGCACGGAGGGAAATCAGTGCTGAATGCGGAATGATGAATGATGAATGTGAAGAAGTGGGCAGACGTCAGCAGGTGGCTGCGTTCGATTGAGCGAGGCCCTCTTCTGTCATTCATCATTCATCATTCCGCATTATTCCGCATTCATCATTTGCGCTGTTTCAGACGTCGCAAAGTCGCACCGCGCGGCGGAGGCGCGCGATCTTGTCGCTGCCGGCCGGAATGAACTCCTGGCCCACGTAGCCCTGGTAGCCCGTCTCGGCGATCGTCTGCATCACGGCCGGGTAGTTGATCTCCTGCGGCTCGTCCAGGTCGCCGCGGCCCGGCACGCCCGCCGTGTGATAGTGAGCGATGTAGTCCTTATACTTGCGGATGCGGGCGATGAGGTCCCCCTGCATGATCTGCGTGTGATAGATGTCGAACAGGATCTTCATCCGCGGCGAGCCCAGCCGGTCGCACACCTCGACGGCCCACTCCACTCGGTCGCAGTGGTAGCCGGGATGCCCCTTCATTTCGATGTCGACGCGGGTGTTCAAGGGCTCGAGGCAGATATTGACGCGCTTCTTCTCGGCCAAGGGAAGCACTTGCTTGAGCCCGGAGACCATGTTGGCGATACCCTCCGCGTCGCTCAGCCCCTCGCGCATGCCGGAGAACGTGATGACGTTGGGCCAGCGGGCGGCGGCCGTGGCGTCGATCGCTTGGGTCAGTTTCTCGATGCACTCCGCGTGGTGCTCCTTGTGGTTCAGGCCGCGGACGAAGGTGTGCGTGGGAGTGATGGCACAGACGAGGCCATGCTTCTTCAGAATCGGCCAGTGCTCAGGCCCGACCAGCTCGAGGCTCTTGAGCCCCATCGCGGCGGCCGCCTGCGCCAGCTCCTCGACTGGCATCGGCTCGAAGCACCAGTGGACGACCGACTGATTGATGCGGCCCTGTTTGACTTTCCAGTTCGGGTCGTCGGTCGTCGGCTCCCCGGCGATCGCATGCGGCGCGGCCATCGCTGCCGCGGCCACGCCGCCGGCGGCAGACAGCACCTTGCGCCGTGAAACGCGCCGCGCTGGATCTCGGCGCGGTTTTTTGGCACCACGAGTTCGCCGCGGGCGGGAAGAGGCCATCGAAGGGCTCCTTTCGGGGGAAATGATGAATGCGCGAATGATGAATGATGAATGTGAAGAAGTTGGCAGTAGGCGGTAAACCATAGGCAGTTGTTTCAACGCAAGCGCCCAACACGATCTACCTCCTCATCCCTCATCATCCGTCCTCTCCGTGCCTCCGTGTTCCCGTGGTGATACGTCAGAGTTCTTTGCGGTAGATGCGGTATCGCTTGTAGACCTGGCCGCCGACGTCGCTGTCGAACTGGTTGATGTCGCGATTATCTTCCAGGTTCCAGCCCAATTCCAGGAAGGCCGTTCGCTTTCGCGGGTCGCGGAGCACGCGGTTGGTGTAGTCGAACGCCACGAGCGGCAAGCCCAGCTTGCGATACTGCTCCTTGAAGCCGAACACGGTGCCGCGAAAGGCCCGCTTGTCGTGACGGTGCCGGAACACCTTCAAGAGGCCGATCGGCCCGATGCGGCCGTTCAAGAGCTTGAGCATGGGATTCACGTCAGGCAGGACGACCGCGACGCCGGCCGGCTCCTCGCCGCGATAGACGAAGAACACGAGGTCGGGGTCGGCAAACCGCATCAGGTTGCGGCCCATCTCGTCGATCTCCTCGTCGGTCATCGGCACGAAGCCCCAGTTGCGCTCCCAGGAGGCATGATAGATGTCCTTGATAATGGCCATTTCACCGTCGAATCGCTTGAAATCGGCGCAGCGGACCGAGATGCCGTGCTTCTTGGTAATGACCTTGGCCAGCCGTTCGGTGCGCTCCGTGGGAAACTGCTCCTCGCCGATAAAGAAGCTGATCAGGTCCTTTTCCTTCTGGAAGCCGGCCCCCGTCACCAGCCGCTCGTAGTGCGGCAGGTTGTAGGGCATCATCACGACGGGCGGATACTGAAATCCGTCGACCAAAAGACCGACGTCGTAGTTCGTCGATGGATTGAGCGGCCCGCGAAAGAACGTCATGCCGCGGTCTTTGACCCACGCGGCGGCCGCATCAAATAGCGCGGATGAGGCCGCGGCGTCGTCCACGCACTCGAAGAAGCCCCAGATGCCCATCCGCTCGTCGTGGAAGCGGTTGTAGTTGTGATCGACGATCGCGGCGATCCGTCCGATCGTGCGGCCGCCGCGTTGGGCAAGAAACAAGGCCCGTTTGGCAAACTTCCAGAACGGGTGGCGGCGCGTGTCTAGCAGGTGGCGCACATCGCTCTTCAGCGGCGGCACCCAATTCGGCTCCGACGCGTAGATCGACCAGGGCAAATCGACGAAGGCGCGTAGCTCGGCCCGCCGCTCTACGGGAACGATTTCGACAGCGCCCATCAGACGTTGACCCCCCTCGCGCGTCAGCCGTTGCCGCCGGCTTCTCACATCCCGCGGTCCCGCTCGCCGTGGATGTTACCAGATCGGGGCTACAGGCCGGCCTGGATTCGGCCAATCGGCCACCCCTCTGTCAGCGTCCCGAACGGCCCAACCCGGAAAACCGGATGGCATAGGCTTGACAAACACGACTGAAATGACGATAGTTATCATCATAATCATCTTAGTGATGTTAAAATGCACTCCACAACTCATTATTGAATAACAACTTACGACGTAGACCGCGTGTCGGACGCGGTATCTTGACGCAAAACAGGAGCATAGGCATGTGGATAAAGGGAGTGCTTGGCCTCGGCTTTGCCGCCGCGTTGGTTGGTGCCGGTTGGGTTGCCACACGGTCGGGAGCGGCCGGTGATCCCAGCGCCGTCGAGTTGTTGAACGTCTCCTACGACCCGACGCGCGAGCTGTGGCAGGAAGTGAATGCGCGGTTCGCGGAGGCATACAGCGCCGACCACGGTGTTCGCGTCGCGATCCGCCAATCGCATGGCGGCTCGAGTAGCCAGGCCCGTAGCGTCATCGATGGCCTTCCGGCCGACGTGGTGACGCTGGCCCTGCCGAGCGACACCGACGCCATCCGCAAGGCCGGCCTGATCGACGAGGGTTGGGAAGAGCAATTCCCACATGGTTCGCTCCCCTACTTCTCGACGATCGTGTTCGTGGTCCGCAAAGGAAATCCCAAGGGGGTCAAGGACTGGACCGACCTCGTGCAGGGCGACATTGCCGTGATCACGCCCAGTGCGAAGACCTCGGGCAATGGCAAGCTCAGCTTCCTGGCCGCGTGGGGAAGCGTCGTGCTCCGCGGCGGATCGACGGAAGACGCCGAAAAATTCGTCAAAGAGCTCTACCGCCGCGTGCCCGTGCTCGACTCCGGCGCCCGCGGCGCGACAACCACGTTCGCGCAGAAGGGCATCGGCGACGTGCACCTGACTTGGGAGAACGAGGCGCAGCTTGAAGTGCGCGAGTCGAAGGGTGAGCTTGAGCTGGTCTATCCGCCGATCAGCATTCGCGCCGAGCCGAAGGTGGCCGTCGTGAACGCCAACCTCAAACGGCGTGGCACCCAGGACGTGGCCAAGGCGTACCTGAGTTTCGTGTACACGGCCGAGATTCAGGAGATTGTGGCCCGGCACTTTTATCGTCCGATCGACGCGGAAGTGCTGGCGCGGCATGCCGACACGTTCCCGGCGATCGAGCTGTTTGGAATCGAGCGAGTCGCCGCCAGTTGGGACGACGCGAATCGAAGGTTCTTCAGCTCGGACGGCGTGTTCGATCGCATCTATGAGCCGTCGGACAAATAGCGGACTTTATTCGGATAGCAGCAGGCAAAACCGCGGCAAAGAAGTGCGGGACCAGCCATGGCCACAACCAGTCGCCGCGTGTTGCCGGGTTTCACGGCCAGCTTGAGCGTCACGATTCTGTACCTGACCGTGCTGGTGCTGATTCCACTGGCGGCCTGCGTCATGAAGACCTTGTCGCTCAGCCCGGCGGAGTTCTGGGCGGCCGTGTGGACGCGGCAGGCGCGGGCCGCCTATGAGTTCAGCATCGGCGCATCGATTGTGTCGGCGCTGGTGAATTGCGTGCTGGGCTTGTTGATCGCCTGGGTGCTGGTGCGGTACGAGTTTCCCGGCAAACGGATCTTGGATTCGCTCGTTGACATCCCCTTTGCCCTGCCGACCGCCGTGGCCGGCCTGGTCTACTCCAGTCTGTACGTCGAGCGTGGCTGGCTGGGCCAGTTCCTCGTGCCAATGGGAATCGAGGCCGCTTACACGCGGTTGGGCGTCGTCGTCGTGCTGGTGTTTATTGGGCTGCCGTTTGTCGTCCGCGCGCTGCAGCCGGTGTTGGAGAGCCTGGAAGTCGAAGCGGAAGAGGCGGCGGCGATGCTGGGCGCTTCGCGGTGGCAGACGTTCCGCTGGGTCATCGTCCCCTTGATCCTGCCGGCGCTGGTCACGGGGTTCTCCTTGTCGCTGGCCCGGGCCCTGGGTGAGTACGGGTCGGTCGTGTTCGTGTCGGCCAACCGACCGTTCGTCGACCAGATCGCGCCCATGCTGATCGTCGCCAAGCTGGAAGAATTCCAATACGGCGAGGCCACGGCGATCGCCGTGGTGCTGTTGATCATGTCGTTCGCGCTATTGATCGCCGTCAACGTCCTGGAGCGATGGAGCAAGCGGCACTATGCCTGATTCCCAACTCATTGCCGCGCGCCACGTCTCGACGCGGGTCGATCATCCGGCCGTGCGGTGGATGCTGATTGTTTTGGCGGTGCTGGTGGTCGGCGTTCTGATTATCGTGCCGGTCATCAACGTCTTTGCCCAGGCATTCTCCGCCGGCTGGACCACCTATTGGACCAGCCTGCTTGCGGATGCCGACACCCGGCACTCGATCCTGCTCACGCTGATCGTGGCCCCGATCTCCGTCGCCGCCAACGTGGTTTTCGGGGTCGCGGCGGCGTGGGCGATCGCGCGGTTTCGCTTTCCGGGGCGCACGCTGTTGACGACGTTGATCGATCTGCCGTTCGCCATCTCGCCGGTCGTGGCCGGCCTGCTAATAGTGCTGATCTTCGGCCTACAAGGTTACTTGGGGCCGTGGCTGCGCGAGCACGACATCAAGGTGATCTTCGCGCTGCCAGGCCTGATCCTGGCGACGACGTTCGTCACGCTCCCCTTCGTGGCGCGGGAGCTGATTCCGGTCATGGAAGCCATCGGGCCGGAAGAAGAAGTCGCTGCCGTGAGCCTGGGGGCCAACGCCTGGCAAACCTTCTGGCACGTGACGCTCCCCAATATCAAGTGGGGCCTGCTCTATGGCGTCGTCCTGTGCAACGCGCGGGCAATGGGCGAGTTCGGCGCCGTGTACGTCGTCTCGGGACGCATCGACGGGCTTACGTGCACGATGCCGCTGCGGGTCGAGAAGCTGTTCCAGCAGTTGCGCCATGACGACATGGCCGGATCGTTCGCGCTAGCCAGCATCCTGACCCTTCTGGCGCTGGTGACGCTGGCGGCCAAGGTATCGCTCGAACGCAAGACGCGGGGCGAGCTGGCCGAAGCCGCCGCCACGAAGATTGTCGGCGCGGAACCGCTCGTGGCAGAAACCGTGGGAACCAGCGCATGAGCATCAAAGTCGACAACGTGACCAAGCGATTCGGCGACTTTGTGGCGCTCGACAACGTGTGCGTCGAGGCCGGCGGCGGCGCGCTCCTGGCGCTCTTGGGCCCGTCCGGCTCCGGCAAAACGACGCTCCTGCGCGTGATCGCCGGGCTGGAGGCGGCCGACGCGGGCACCATTTATTACAAGGACGAGAACGTCACGAGCCAGACGGCTCGCGAGCGGAACGTCGGCTTCGTCTTCCAGCACTATGCCCTGTTCCGTCACATGACGGTCTTCGAGAACGTGGCCTTCGGCCTCCGCGTGCGGGGCTGGTCGCGCGAGCGGATCCGGGCCCGCGTGAGCGAGCTCTTAAAGCTCGTTCGCCTCGACTCGATCGAGCATCGCTACCCCTCCCAGCTTTCGGGCGGGCAGCGGCAGCGCGTGGCACTCGTGCGGGCGCTGGCGATCGAGCCCAAGGTGCTGCTCCTGGACGAGCCGTTCGGGGCACTGGATGCCAAGGTGCGCCAGGAGCTGCGGCAATGGCTGCGCCGGCTGCACGACGAGCTGCACGTTACCAGCATCTTCGTCACGCACGACCAGGAAGAAGCCTTCGAGGTGGCCGACCAGGTCGTGGTGATGCACGACGGACGCATCGAGCAGGATGGAACGCCGCATGACGTCTTCGAGCATCCGGCCAACGCCTTCGTGATGGATTTTTTGGGTAACGTCAACGTGTTCCACGGCCGGCTGCAGAACGGCCATGCCCACGTGGGCGGGCTGGAGCTTGAGTATCCCGACTATCCCCACTCCGAAGCGCTTCAGGCCAAGGTGTACGTGCGGCCGCACGAGCTCGATCTCGACTATGCCCGCGGCGCCAATGGCAGCTTAAAAGCCCGCGTCGAGCGGGTGAATCCGGCCGGCAGCGTGGCCAAGGTGTTCGTGTTGTCGGAGGAGTTTGGAATCGGCGTGCACGTCGAGCTGAGCCTGGAACGATACGCCGAACTGAATCCCCGACCGGGCGACACTGTGTACGTTTCGCCGCGCCGGGTGCGGGTGTTCGTGCCCGCGGCCGAAGAGGGTCCCGAGTACGTCATCTAGAACCATCGAAAGGGCGTTCGCCGCGAACGCGTGAGAGAAGTGCTGACCATGGACGAACGGACGAAAGCCGAAACGGCGACGCCTTCCGGCCGATCCGGCGGGCGCTTGGATGAGGCCCTGGCGCTTGTGCGCCAGGCGCTTGGCGGCTTGCGCTACGGTCAGATCGCGATCACGGTTCAGGACGGCGTCGTGATCCAGATCGAGCGGACCGAGCGGACCCGGCTGGCCCGCAACGCACAAGGCAGACCCTAAGCCGTTTAGCCGCCGCGGCCACGCGGCAAAAAAAGCGCGTTTAGCCGCCGCGGCCACGCGGCGGGAAGCGAACAAGGACACGGCGTATTGCCGACCCGCGAAGGCGGGAGGCCCTTCCCAAACGTAAGCGATGCCGACCGAATCCCTTCGGAGGCGCGCGGCTGATTGTCAATGCGCGCACGAAAGGAGACGAAAGACCATGACTGCTACAAGACACCCGCGACCGAACGGATTTACGTTAGTCGAGCTGTTGGTGGTGATCGCCATCATCGGGCTATTGATCGGTCTGTTGCTGCCGGCGGTGCAGGCGGCCCGCGAGTCGGCCCGCCGCAGCCAGTGCACGAACAACCTGAAACAGATCGACCTGGGGCTGCAGAATTTCCACGACACGCAAGGCAAACTGCCCAGCAGTGGCCGCCCGAGCGCAGCCAGCACCGTGCGCATCGGGTCCTTGACGCTCCTTTTGCCATTCGTCGAGCAGGGGGTGTTGTGGAATAGCTACGATGTCAACCAAAGCTGGGGAACGCCGGCCAATGTGCCGGTCACTTCACAGGTGATTCCTTTCTTTGCATGCCCTTCGGCGCCTGGCACCAACGATATCCTGGATCACAATCCGGACGGTTGGCCGGGCAGCGGCGCCTGGGTAGGCATTGTCGCCAATTCGGACTACGGATCGTCGGTCGGCGTCGATCCGCGGATGAAAGGCGTGGCCGGCTCCACAACGCCGCCCCTGACCGTGTTTGCCAGCCTGGCTATGACATCGACGGCAGCGCAACCCACCAACGGCATGCTCCCCAAGAATGCCACGCTAAGGCTTGCTGACGTGACGGACGGACTCTCGAACACGATTGCCTTCCTGGAATCGGCCGGTCGCCCACTCGTTTACCGCAAGGGGGCCCAGGCGAGTGGCGACCCGAGCGAGCACCACACCAATGGCGGCGGTTGGGCACGCGCAGCCACCGACATCATGCTCGCCGGCTCCTTCGCTGACGGCACGCGTGTCGGCGAAGGCTTGTTCATCAATCGCACCAATGGCTACGACCACGCGACCGAAGCATACGGCGCCTCGGGTTATCCCGCTCCCTACGGCACTGAGGGATCGAGCCAACCGTTCTCGTTCCATCCGGGCGGGTTCAACATCGCTCTGGGGGATGGCTCGGTCAGGTTCTTCAACGAAAACACGTCCTTCGACATCGTGGCCGCTTTGGTTACCCGCAACCAGGCGGAGATCACAAGCGGTTTGTAATCACCGCGACGGAGAGTCGTGCGCGGCCAAAACCGCGCCGCGGCGGCTCGTCGCTGGAAACGAAAACGAGGAATAAGTCATGAAACGCATACGAACGTTTGCTTGGACTCTGCTGGTCGTGCCCGCAATCTGGGGATGCGGAAAGTCGGAAGTGAGGGTGCCAGTGGTTCCCGTGACCGGAAAGCTCACCGTGCGCGGTGAGATCCCCGTCGGCGCGCAGGTCGTGCTGCATGCCACCGGTCACACATTGCCCGAAGGCGTCTCCCCGGTGGGCCGGGTCGGTGAGGATGGCACGTTCACCGTCAGTATCTACGGCGCGGGCGAAGGCGTTCCCGCGGGCGACTATGTCGCAACGGTCGAGTGGTTCAAGGTCGTCAAATCGCCGGAGGGCGACGTGATCTCGGGTCCGAACGTCGTCCCACCCAAGTACGGCAACCCGGCCACGTCGCCGCTCAAGGTGACCGTCAAGCCCGAGCCGACCGCCCTCGAGCCGATCATCATCCGCTAGCGTCGAAATCCATGGGCGCGCAAAAAAACCCCCGGGGATGCTGGGAACCCGGGGGTGGAGACAATCTAGTCGGTTCTTCGGCAACGCTCTCCGCCTAGGGGCGATTAGCAGGTGCCGCAGCAAACCGGCGTATTGTTGAAGCAGATGTAGCAGCAGCAGCCGCTCTTGCACATGGTTGAGATGCATTCGCAGCACGACTGAATCATCTCGCAGCAGGTCTTGTCGCCGCTGGTGCAGGTGATGCACACACCGTCCTTTGTGCATTCGCACTTGGTGATCCCGCAGGCCAGATTGCACTGGCAGCACGGGATGCCGTTGAACGTGCAGCAGCAACTGCACATCCCACCGGCCAGCATCTTGCACAGGTTTTGCAGGGTGCCGCAAGCGACCTCGTCGTCGCACTTGCAGTGGATTTTCATGCCGCCCTGGCACTTCTCCACTTTCAACTCGCAGCGCGGCACGACGCACCAATTGGTGCCGGGAGCGCTGGTCGGGCTCGGCTGGCCGCCCAGAGCCGGGCTGCCGTAACCCGGAAAGCTCAGCCCCGATCGTTCCAGTAGCATCGCACTCGACATACTCGAACTCCTTTTCTAGGGCGAGAGCCGCTGCCGCAGACTGCACAAGCAGGCTGCAGCGTCCGGATCGTATGTCCGTTCGGGCTCACGAGGCCCAAATCAAGGTCCTGCGCACCTCTGGCATTTCCAGTCAGCTACGCGACGTAGGAAGTGTGAACCTCCCGTGTTCCGCATTTGGTGCAGGGAACGTGCGACCGCCATCCTAGCCAAGTCCTCGAAAAAAAGGCAAGAGAGGTTCACTTTGGCGCTTGTAGCGGCGATGTGCTCGAAGCGCCTACTTATCGGCAGAATTGGCCCCGCTAGCAGTGGAAGCAAACTAAAGAAAGTGCCCGATCTATGTTGATAAATAAAGTGCTGATTGAGCGCGCCCGCGCGAGGGACCGCGCAGGCGTTTTCAAGGCAAGGATGAATGGCCATGCACAGAAATCGGTTTTCCCAGATGTTCGAGCTCCCTGCCCAAGCCCCCCCGCAAGCGGCCGTTCCGGTCGGTTTTGCCTTGTGCCCCGTGTTCGTCCTGCAACTTCAGCCGCAGGCACAGGCTCAGCCGACCCCGATTCAGGAGCTGTATCGCCGCGCCTACGAGCAGGCGCAAGAGAAGGTCCGCATCTCGCGGCTGGAGAAACGCTTCTTCTCCGTGTGGAATTGAATCCGACGCGCTTTTGCAATCGCCCCCCAACAAGCCCAGGAATCGCTCCTGGGCTTTGTTGTTCTTAAGGGACGAGCTGCGCCGGGCGCAGGCAGGCTATGCTAGCAAGCGCTCGATCGGCGTGCCCGGGCAGATGATCATCGGGCGCCCTTGCTGATCGTTTATCGTCTGGTGCGGCGCCACGCCCAGCAGGTGGTAGGCCGTCGCCACCAGATCGACGGGCGCCACGGGGTCGACCGCCGGATACGCGGCGTGCTTGTCCGAGGCGCCGTAGACCTGCCCGCCGTGAATGCCTCCTCCGGCTAACACCGTGGAGAAGCAGCCGGGCCAATGGTCGCGCCCGTCGCGCCCGGCGCCAGCGTCGCTATTGCGCTGGCCGACGCGCGGCGTCCGCCCGAACTCGCCCGTCCAAACCACTAGCGTCTCGTCCAGCAGGCCGCGGTCGTTCAGATCGTCGAGCAAGGCGGAGAATGCCTGGTCCGCCGTCGGCATCAGCCGCTCGCGCAAGTCAATAAAATTGCGGCTGTGCGTGTCCCAATAGACGCTCACGTTCTTGATCCCGTCGTTCGGCCAAAACACGGTCACCAGCGGCACGCCCCGCTCGACCAGCCGCCGGGCCTGCAAGACGCTCTGGCCGTGCGGGTTCAAACCGTACCGCTCGCGCACCTCTTGCGGCTCCTTCGCGAGATCGAAGGCGTCGCCCCCCGCGGCCGACCCGAGCAGGGCAA
Source organism: Planctomycetia bacterium (assembly GCA_016191115.1). Taxonomy (GTDB): domain Bacteria; phylum Planctomycetota; class Planctomycetia; order Pirellulales; family JACPPG01; genus JACPPG01. Next base: position 80,118 of record JACPPG010000065.1, read on the forward strand.
AGGCCTTCTGGTGGTGCCCGTCAAACGCCGCCAGCGCGCCGTCGTCGAGCTGTCGCCGCAGCACGCTATTGACTTCGGTGAGAAGATCGCGGCGGCCGTCGAAGCGCGGCACCGAGATTTCGGCCGGCAGCTCGAAGTCGCCAACCCGGTATTCGCGGCGGCTGGGATCGGCGTCGATCGTTAACGGATCATAGGCCTGGCCGAGCCAGCCGGCGAACTGGCCGTGACTCTCCTCGACGAACCGCGGCACGTCGTTTTCGAGCTTGGGACGCATCGAGACAAACGGCGGCAGCGGGCCGCGGCCGCGGCCCAGCTTCGCCAGCACCGCGCCCATGTGCGGCCAGTCGCTCCGCAGCTTCGTGTCCGCGGGCGGCGGCTGACCGGTCAACAGAAACGAAGTCGCCGTGGTGTGGTCGACGTTCGTGTGCGTCATTGAGCGGACGATCGCCAGCTTGTCGGTCCGCCGGGCGAGTTGAGGGAAGTGTTCGCTGATGTGGATGCCCGGGACGCGCGTGGCAATGGGCCGAAACTCGCCGCGGATCTCGGCCGGCGCCTCCGGCTTCAGGTCCCACGTCTCCTGCTGCGCCGGGCCGCCCCACATGAACAGGAGGATGCAGCTCTTCGCCCGGCCGAAGCTGCCGCTCGGCAACTGGCTGCCGCCGGCAGGCACCCCCGCGGCGCGACCCGCGAGCAACTCGGGCAGCGACAGCCCCAAGAGCCCCAGGCCACCGGCGCGGAGCACCTCGCGCCGCGTAGGGCGCGTGGCCGCAAAATAATTCGTACAGGCGGAACGTGTCATCGTAGCAATCAGTCTATCGTGGCAGGATTCATACGCCAGCGGCTCATTATTGCGCCTTCTTTTGGGCAGGCACGCGCAACAATTCGCGAATTGTTGAGCGCCCCCTATAGGGTACCGGACATGGCGTTCAACAATCCGCGCATTTTTTCGCCTCCCTTTGCAGCACAAAGCGAAGAAACTGGCGCCGCCTGGCCTGCGGCGGTGGCACCGCTGCAAGCCGCTTTTCGGGCGGCTGCCGCTTGCTCGTGATCCGCAATGTAGACCGACACTCGGCCGAGGCTCGAGTGCAAAATCGGCCACCTGCCCTAAAAAAGGCTCTTCGGCGGAATGTGTGGGCGAAAGGAGTCAACCGGCGGGGCTGTGGGGGGGGGGGGGGGGGGGGGGGGGGGGGGGGGGGGGGGGGGGGGGGGGGGGGGGGGGGGGGGGG
>JACPPG010000034.1 GCA_016191115.1 Planctomycetia bacterium
ACCGCCTGCATGCGTAAGTTGCTGGTTATCCTCAACACCATGGTCCGCAATCAGACCACGTGGACAACAACCGTTATCCCTCAAAACACTTGACAATCAACACAGCCGCTCGGTGCCTGTCCCACTTTCCCGCCGGTGCGCCGCCGGCAAGCTTAAATCTGTGAACGGCCCTGGGGGTAGCCGCTGTGATTTTCTCGTGGAACCGCCAAAGTGCCCCGCCCCGCCGACGCATCCGCTATGGTCTGCGAACGCTGTTGATCGCGGTCGCGGCCGCCGCGGTGGGACTGTGGCTCCTTTTCGATCCGGAGCGAGTGAGGGAAGAGCGCCGTGCGGCGGCCCTAGTATCTCGGGTCCGCGGCTCGCTGCTGCATGACTGCCAGTTGAAGGACGGACGCTTCAGTTCAGACGGCCATCCGGACGCGCCGATGTGGTTGCAGCGTCTGGTGGGTCCAGACTACTTCCGGTCAATAGTGCACATCGACGTCTCGGCCGACCCGGCGGCAGCCGACGCCCTATTCGTTGGCGGAACGCTTGGCACCGCTGAGCCTGCGTCAGTGCCGCTGCGCGACGATGATCTGGCAGCACTCGCGGCCTTGAAGCATCTCAAGTATCTCGACCTGAGCCGCACCACCATCACCGACGCCGGGCTGCGGCAGCTCAAGCGGCTGGCGCGATTGCGGCATCTCCGTCTGGTCGGCACCGCCGTGACCGACGCCGGCGTGCAAGATTTCCAGCACGCCGTCCCCGGCTGCACGATCGATCGCTAATCCGCCGAACTCCCCCGCCCGATCGCACGCCTGCCGGTGGGCACTTCCTCAGGTATAATGCCCGGTGATTTCCTGTCCACCGACCACTGACCACCGACCACGATTCCATGGAAATCCTCCTCGGCAAGTTGACGCGTCGTGAGTTTCGCCAGCGGATGGCCGCCGGCGAGCTGGCCGCCTGCATCATTCCGGTCGCCGCCATCGAGCAGCACCTCGAGCACCTGGCGATGGAGCACGACTGGCGGAGCGTCAACCACGTCGCCATCAGCGTGGCCGAGCGCCTGCGGCCGCGCGTGCTCGTGGCGCAGGGCCTCATGGCCGGCATCAGCGAGCACCACATGCGGCACCCGGGCACGCTCAGCCTCCGCCCCGGCACGTTCCTCGCCGCCGTCAACGATATGATCGACAGCATGGCGCGGGCCGGCTTCAAGAACATCCTGGTCCTCAATGGCCACGGCGGCAACACGGCCCCCTGCCGCGGTATCTGGGACCAGTTCCAGCGACTCGCCGGTGTGAACCTGCATTTTCTCCCCTATTGGGAAGTGCTCACCGAGGAGGATGGCCGCGAGCTATTGACCGGCGGGCACCGGCTGCCCAAGGACCTGCCCGGCCACGCCCAGGAATTCGAGACCTCCTTCGGCCTGGCGGCGTTTCCCGACAACGTGCGGACCGAGATGTGGACCGACCAGCCGGACCCGAAGCCGGCCCTGGCCACGGCCGCCAAGGGACGCGCGTTCATCGACCGGATCGTCGAGCGGGTCACGGCCTACGTCGCGGACATGATCGAGGGCCGCCGCGTGAACGAGCTCCCGCCGTTTCATCCGTGAGCGGCCCAACGCGGAATGATGAATGATGAATGATGAATGTAGGGGAGCAGGCAGCAAGCAGCGGGCAGGAAGCCTCGGGGCCAGCACCTCGCCACATTGCCTCTTACTGCCTACCGCCTACTGCCGTCTGCCTACTGCCGCCCATTCATCATTCATCATTCATCATTCATCATTTCCTCCACCCGGGGCGCTGCCATGATGGACGCGTCCCCTGGCGATCTCGAACGCTACGCCCGGCAGATGCGTTATGCGCCGATTGGCGAGGCCGGGCAGCGGCAATTGCTCGCCTCGCGGGCGCTGGTGTGTGGCTGCGGGGCGCTCGGCTCGGTCGTGGCCAACACGCTCGTCCGCGCCGGCGTCGGCCGTCTGCGGATCGTCGATCGCGATTTCCTCGAGCTCAATAACCTCCAGCGGCAGGTGCTCTTCGACGAGGACGACCTGCGGGCCGATCTGCCGAAGGCCGTGGCCGCGGCCAACAAGCTGCGGCGGATCAACTCGTCGGTCGAGATCGAGCCGATCGTCGCCGATGTCGACTATCGCAATATCGAGCAACTGTGTGATGGCGTCGATTGCATCCTCGACGGCACGGACAACTTCGAGACGCGCTTCCTGATCAACGACGCCGCCGTCAAGCTCGGCATCCCCTGGGTCTACGGCGGCTGCCTGGGGGCTGAGGGGCAGACCATGACGATCCTGCCCGGCGACACACCTTGTCTCCGCTGCCTCATGCCCGAGCCGCCTGACGCAGGCGTTTCGCCCACCTGCGACACGGCAGGCATCGTGGCGCCGGCCATTGGCGTGATCGCCTCGATCGAAGCGATGGAAGCGATCAAGATCATGTCGGGCCAGCGCGATGCGGTGTCGCGGACGCTGTCGATCCATGAGCTGTGGGAGAACCGCGTCCGCCAGGTGCGACTCGACACGTTGCGCGAAACGGCTGACTGCCCGGCTTGCCGCCACGGTCAGTTTCCATGGCTGGCAGGCGAGCGCGGCAGCCAGCCGGCCGTGCTATGCGGCCGCAACGCCGTGCAGTTGACGCCGCCCGTGGGTGAGCGGCTGTCGCTCGACGTGCTCGCCAGCAAACTGGCGGGCGTGGGCCGCGTCAGCCACAATGCGTTCCTGTTGCGGCTTTCGGTCGACGATTGCACGATCACCGTCTTCCCCGACGGCCGGGCGATCGTCGGCGGCACCGACGACCCGTCAGCCGCCCGCACGCTGTACGCCAGGTACATCGGCGCGTAGGAAACTCGGGAACCGCCAAGGCGGCAAGGAAGAATGACGAATGTCGAAATCCGAATGTCAAAAGAAATCCGAAGGCTCGAATGATTCTTGCGCCGCCGCGGGGCCGGGCGAGCGGGAGGGTGAGCGCGCTACCCCCGGGGAGTGAACCGCCAAGTCGCCAAGGCCGCCAAGATGAACGTGTCGAAGTCTTCCAAGTTCCCGCGTCCGGGTGCCGGAATGGGCGTTTCTCTTTTGCGATTCACTCTCTCGCCACTTCCCGCGCACGCGCCATGGCACGTAGTCTCAAAGACACAACCGCGACGTCGACTTCGCGCGCCCCGCGCCGCGCCACGTCGTCGACGCGCAAATCGGGCCCCGAGCGGCTTGGGCAATGGGAACTACTGGCGGTCGCCGCGGAAGGGGCCTTCGCGCACGTCTATCGCGCACAGGCTGCCGGACGAGCGTCGCCGAACGAGCAGGGCTACGCCATCAAGCGGCTCAAGCCGCGATTCGAAAGCGACCCGACCGCCGTCAGGCTCTTGCGCCGCGAGGCCCGCATCGGTAGCGCGATCACCAGCTCGCACCTTGTGCCGATCCTCGCCGCCCACGTCGATGAGCCGCCCTACTACCTGGTGATGCCGTGGCTGGCGGGCCAGACGCTCGCGGCGCGGCTGGCGGTTCAAAGAAAGCTCGGCGTGGGCGAGGCACTGTGGCTGGCCCGGCAGGTCGCCGAAGGGCTGGCCGCGCTCGAAGAGGCCGGTTGGATTCATGCCGACGTGAAGCCGGCCAACGTCATGGTCTCGCCCGAGGGACACGCCACGCTATTGGACCTGGGTTTTGCGCGGCGTCCGGCCGACGAAGACCAGGCCAGCCGGCCGATGGTTGGCACGCCATGGTACATGGCCCCGGAGACGTTCGTCTCCGCCGTCCGACCCGACGTGCGGAGTGATATCTTCAGTCTGGGGGTTGTGCTGTACGAGATGCTGGCTGGCCGCCGGCCATTCGAAGCGGTCACTGCCGCGGGGCTCATTAACGCGCACCGCCAGCAGGAGCCGCCGCCGATCCGCGAGCTCGTGCCCGAAATGCCGTCTGACGTGGCGAAACTTGTGCACGCGATGCTGGCCAAAGAACCGCTGCGGCGGCCACAAACGGCGGTCGAAGTCGTGACGAAGCTCACGGCGTTGGAGGTCGAATGCTTCGGCGAATGCGGAATGATGAATGATGAACGATGAATGGAAGAAAGTGGACAGTGGGCCGTTGCGTGCCGCACGACTCACCCTCTTCCATTCATCATTCATCATTTGCGTTGCCCTCTCAAACGGGCGGTTGCTTCCCCTGATAGCTCAAGTTCAAGAGGTCCATCGGGTGCGCAACCCATAGCCGCTCGCCGCGGCGGCGGGCCTCGCGCATGATCTGCAATAGGCATCCGGCGTTGCCCGTTAGCACCGCGCGGCTGCCGGTCTTGAGGATGTTGTCGAGCTTCCGCCGCGCGAGCCGGGCCGCCATCTCCTGCTCGGTCAGGTTATAGGTGCCTGCCGCGCCGCAGCACACCTCCGTCTCCGGCAGTTCGACCAGCTTCAGGCCTGGCACGCTCGCCAGAAGCCGCCGCGGCGCCTCGCGCACCCGCTGCGCGTGCGCCAGGTGGCAGGCGTCGTGATAAGTCGCCACAAGCGGGATCTCGCCCTCGGGCGGAATGAAGCCGAGCGAATCCAGGAATTCACTCACGTCTTTCACCTTGGCTGCGAAATCGGCGCGGTCCGGCTGCCACTCGTCCTGCCAGTGATGGCCGTAGTCCTTCATCATCGCGCCGCACCCGGCCACGTTCACGATCACGGCGTCGACGTTGCGATAGTCGAACGCCGCCACGTTTGCGTCCGCCAGCTCGCGCGCGGGCTCGCTTGATCCGGCGTGGAAATGGATCGCCCCACAGCACGCCTGGCCCTGCGGCACCAGCACGTCGCAACCGTTGGCTTGCAGCACGCGGGCCGTGGCCCAATGCGTGGGCCGGAACATGACATCGGCCACGCAGCCGGTGAACAGCGCCACACGGGCCCGCCGCTTGCCGATCGCCGGCAGGATGGGCGGCAACTTAGGCCCTGACCGCCGCGGCGGCGGCAACATCTCGACAAGCTGCCGCAACCGCGGCGGCAACAGCCGCGTTAAGCGCGTCTTCTCGGCCAGCGTCACGAGGCCGAGTCGCTGCGCGACGCGCGCCGGGGCAAGCCATTTCCGCAAGCGGTTCGGCTGCGTGAACAGGCCGAACAGGATCAGACGATGGAACCAATCGGCCGATTTGCGCTCTTCTTCGCCTTGCGACTCCATCGCGACGCGAAAGGGCTCGATCAGCCGCCCGTATTGCACGCCCGAGGGACAGGCCGTTTCGCAGGCGCGGCAGTCGAGGCACAGCTCCAAGTGCCGCCGCACGTCGTGCGTCAATTCCAGCCGCCCGTCCGTCACGGCACGCATGAGATAAATGCGGCCGCGCGGGCTGTCGTTCTCGTTACCCAATTCGAGATACGTCGGGCAGGCCGCGGTACACAGCCCACAGTGCACGCAGTCGAGGAACAGGTCGTAGTTAATATTGGAGCCAGGCCGGCCGGTGGGGACAGCGACTTGCGCGGCTTCGCTGGCGGCTGTCGCGTGCGGCGCGGCGCCGTCGGCGGGTATGGGTGGTGGCGCGGCGTCAGCGGCATGCGCCATTGGTGGCTCGCGGGTGACTTCGTTGCTTGCTGGATTCATCGGAGATCGAAACTGGCCAGGCCCGGGTTCAACAGGCCCGCCGGATCGAGTTGTTGTTTGACGGCCCTCATCACCGCGGCCTCCGGCCGGACCGGTCCCCACACGGCCTGGTGCGTCAGCTCAGTCCCCGCGGGACAGGATAACACACTCGCAGACCCACCAGCCTTGACGGCCGCCGGCTGTAGCCCCGCGATCAGCAGGCGCAGGGCGTCGGCCGCCGTGAACTCACCTACCCGGACGAGCACGATGCCGCTGCCGGCGTGGGATTGCACCGAGCAACCCGGGGCCAGCTCGAGCGCGGTGACGACAAACCGCGTGACAGCGCTGGGGAGCACGCTGGCCTTGATCGCCAGCGGCGGCTCGCCTGCCGCGGGGAATTCAACGAGCCGGCTCCACAAGCGGTCGGCCGCGGCGCCGTTGATCGTGTGCGACTTCTGCACGCCTAGCTCGCGCCACTCGCCGGCCAGGGTGCTGGTCATCCAGTCGATTTCCGCGGCGGTGCCTTCGAGTCCGACGACCAGGCGCGCCTTCGTGGCTGCCGACGTCGGACCCAGCACCGGGTCATCGGCCCAAGCGGCACCGGCCAATAGCTCGATAGCCGCGGGCGTCGTCTTGGAACGCACGAGCGCCGCCAGGAGTGTCTCGGCTTGATCGAAGTCGGTGAGTTCGCACGCCACGAGCGCCGTCGTCTCGACAAGCGGGCGCAGCTTCAGCGTCACTTGCGCGATCACGCCCAGGCTGCCGCGCGAGCCGGTCAGGAGCTTGCAGAAGTCATACCCGGCGACATTCTTCACGACGCGGCCGCCGCCGTGAAAGAGCGTGCCTCGCCCGTCGATCGCCGTAATGCCGATCACATAGTCGCGGATCGTTCCACAGCCGTAGCGGCGCGGCCCGCTCGTGGCGGTCGCGATCACCCCGCCCAACGTCGCGTCGGCGGCTTGCGGCGCGTCGACGGGCAGCCGCTGACCCTCGCGTGCCAGTTGGTCGGCGAGCGCCGCCATCGTGACGCCGGCCTCGACCGTGATTGTCATGTCGCGGGCCGGATAGTCGATCGTCCGCTTCAGGTTCGCAAGCGATACGCCCCAGCCGGACCGCTTCGGCACCAGGCCGTTTGATATGCTCGTGCCGCCTCCCATCGGGTACATGGCCATGCCGGTGCGGCAGCCTTCGGCCACCAACTCGGCCAGCTCGCTCGGCGACGGCGGAGCGAAGGTTTCAGAAAGCGGCAATGGGGTCGTTGCGACAGTCACGGTATAGTCAGCTCAGAAGCTCGGCACTGGCGGAGCCAGTGGCACACGAAAAACGGGTTGAAGGTCAGACCGTCGTCATAGGGCTGCGCGGCGGCCGGGATGTTTTTGCTCCAGCCCACAAGCCCCGGCGGTCGGCAGCATCTTGGCCGGGCTGAGTCGTCCGTGCGGATTGAACGCCGTGCGGACGCGACCCATGACGTCCAGGTCCGCCGGCGTGAACAGCTTGTGCATGAACTCGATCTTCTCGACGCCGATCCCGTGCTCGCCGGTGACGCTGCCGCCGCAGGCGATGCACTCGTCGAGGATTTCGCCGCTGGCGGCTAGCACCCGCGCGATCTGCTCGCGATCGCGCTCGTCGAACAGCAGGATCGGATGGATGTTGCCGTCGCCGGCGTGAAAGACGTTGACGATACGGATGCCGTGCTTCTGGCCGATTTCGGTGATTCGCGCCAAAATGTGCGGCAGCTTCGTCCGCGGCACCACGCCGTCCTGCGTGCAGTAACTGGGGCTCAAGCGGCCCACGGCGCCGAACGCCTGCTTGCGGCATTTCCACAGCAACTGTCGCTCGGCGGCGCTGGCCGCCAGCCGCACCTCGCGGGCGTGGTTCTCCTTGCACAGCGCGATGATCCGGTCGCGCTGCCGATCGAGCCCCGCTTCGAGCCCGTCCACCTCGATCAGCAGGATGGCCTGCGCGTCGAGCGGGAAGCCGAAGTGGAAGGCCGCTTCCACCGCGACGAGAATGCCTTGGTCCATCATTTCGAGCGCCGCCGGCACGATGCCGGCGCCGATGATCGCGCTAATGGCGTTGGTCGCATCGGCAACCGACTCGAAGATGCCGAGCATCGTCCGCCAGCCTTGCGGGTCGCGCGTCAGGCGAACCCAAGCCTTGGTCACCACGGCCAGCGTCCCTTCGCTACCGACCAAAAGGCCAGTCAGGTCCAAGCCTGCCGGATCTTCCGCTGGTCCGCCAAACTCGACGATCGACCCGTCGGCCATCACCGCCTCGACGCCCAGCACGTGGTTCACGGTGACGCCGTACTTGAGCGTGTGCGGCCCGCCGGAATTGGTGGCAACGTTGCCGCCGATCGTGCAGGCGCCCTGGCTCGACGGATCGGGCGCGTAATGGTAGCCGGTCCCCTTGAGGGCTTGTGTCAGCCACACGTTCACCACGCCGGGCTCGACGACGGCGTACCGATCGCGGAGGTTGATTTCCAGGATCTGCTTCATCCGCACAAGCACGATCATCACGCCGCCGCCGACCGGGAGGCAGCCGCCGGCCAGACTGGTGCCGGCGCCGCGCGGCAGGAACGGCACGTCGTACTCGTTAGCCAGCCGGACGATGGCCTGTACGTGCTCGGTCGTGCGGGGAAAAACGGCGATGTCGGGGCAGTTCTTTTCGATGACGAAACCGTCGCACTCGTAGACCAACAGGTCGCTATGCGCGGTCAGCACTCCGTCCGTGCCGACCACGGCGCGCAGCTCGTCAGCCAGCGGCAAAAGGCGTGTGGCGATCAAGGGATCGAGCGCGGAAAAGAGAATCGGGCGTGATGCATTGGCACTGAATTATAGTGCGACACCGCGCGGCCGCCAGGAGCGGTGCTCGCGCCGATTTGCGAAGCCTGCGGCGGCTCTGGGGCACGCCGCGCTTGGCCCCAGCCACCCCATTCATCATTCATCATTCCGCATTCATCATTTTCTCATACTGCCTACTGCCTACTTCCTCACCGTACGGCCGAGCTTTTCTTCGACGCTCGCGACTTTCGATTCCAGACGGCCGCTTGCCCCGCGGCGGTAGTCGAACTTGGCGGTGCACGCGACGCGATCGCAGTCGGCGGCCATGGCCTCGAAGCATTCCTTGAGCACCGCCAGCAACTGGTCGAGCTCCCCTTCGACGATCGTGCCCATCGCGTGCAGCCGATAGTCGAGCCCGCTCCGCTCGATGATCTCAAGGCAACGGGCGACGTACGCGCCGACGCTTTCCCCCTTGGCCAACGGCGACATGCTGAATTCGAGCAGGTACATGCGAACACAAGCGCAATTCGGGTTGCTCAGTTCATCGACAAATCGCTTGCGAAGCCCACGGGTGGCAACCCGTGGGTCCAAACGGCGGCGCGGTCCCGGCCACAAAGTCCTATTCTATGCCCGCGGCGCCGGCGGTCGAGCGGCACAAGGTCGCGTGCAACCGCGGTAAGTCGTTCAGGCTTGTGGCCTTTTGACGGCCGCGAAGTCTCTCTGGGGCCGCGAACGCAAGGCCGCTACAATGCCGCCCTCTTCTTCGTCCCCCCGCGCGGCCGAAGGCTGCAAGCTGGCAGTCGGTGAGCGTCCGCGCGCTGGGGGTCCTCGCCCCGCGCCGCGTGGCGGCGGCGGCCAAACTGGAAGTGGAGCGCCCCGCGCCTGGGACAACGACCTTCATGACGCGATGCACGAATCACAATGCGCCGCGCCTCCCTCTCGCGATCGTCCTTGCGCTCTTGTCGACCATTGCGCTGCCGGCCGCGCATGCCGACGTCCAACTGGACGACCTGCCGCGCTCGATGCGAACCGCAGGCGGACCGTACGTCGACGCCTTTGCGAGCGACGAGGAGCCGCTCGTCGCGGGGCCTCCCGTCGTCGCGCCGCCGCCCTATGGCGCGCCGCCGCCGGCGGCTTATTCCGCGCCTTGCCTCCCGCCGGGCGTGCTGGCGTACGATACGCCGTGGACATGGCAACTGCTGCCCGAGGGGTTGATCTGGCACTCCTACCTGGCCGGTCCGAAGGAGCCGCGCCTGGCAAGCATCTGGGCCCATCAGCAGAACGGCCAGTGGGACTGGGACTTCACGCTCGGTGGCCGCGTGGGCCTGCTGCGCTACGGCACGCCGAACAGCTTCCGGCCCGACGGCTTTCAGCTCGACGTGGAGGCGGCGGCGTTTCCGCGTTTGTCAATCAACAATGATCGCGACCTGCAATCGGCCGACTTCCGCGGGGGCTTCCCGCTCACCTACGGGGCGGGCCCCTTTCAAATGAAGCTCGAGTACTACCACCTGAGCTCGCACCTCGGCGATGAGTTCATGATCAAGAACCCCACGGTGCAGCGGATCAACTACAGCCGCGATGCACTGGTGCTGGGCGTAAGTTACTTCCCCACCGACAACATCAGACTGTACGCCGAGGCCGACTACGCCCTGTTCGCCGACGGCGGCAGCGAGCCGTGGCACTTTCAGTTCGGCGCCGAGTACAGCCCGATCTTCGGCCCCGGCTTCGTCGGTTCGCCGTTCGCCGCCATCAACGGCAGCCTGCGGCAGGAAGTGAACTATGGCGGCAGCCTGGTCGTGCAAGCCGGCTGGCAATGGTTGTCGATCGTGACCGGGCGCCGATTGCGCTTCGGCTTCCAGTACTTCAACGGCAAGAGCGAGCAGTACGAGTTCTTCAACTCGTTCGAGCAGCAACTGGCCATCGCCGTGTGGTACGATTATTAGCGGGCGGCCGTCAGCGAGCAGCAGGCAGGCGGTTAGCCGCCGCGGCTACGCGGCGACACGCAGCGCCTCGTCGTAGGGTGCTCTGTGAGGACCGCGATCAGCCCCGGCAGCGGGCGGTGAACCAGGAGAACTGCAAAGTCCGGGGTCTGGCTCATTTTTCGGCACATGCGGTTGTCAATTCTTCCGAAGGACCTTCGGCCGAAATGTGCCTGACCCCCTCTCCCAAGACTTTGCAGTTCTCCTGGGCGGTGAACCGCCGACCGCCGCCATGGTAGCTTCGGTGTGTGGCCAGAGGAGTCGTTGTCCGCCATGAGCGCCGGCGGCGGGAAAGTGGGACACGCACCGAGACGCAACGTTGTCTGAAAGGGCTTGCGCTGTTTATGCTCGGAGCCAGTCCCATTTTCCCGCCTCGCCATTTTGAAAAACACAACGGCCCGGCGCCGCTGCTAGCCCTTCCTTGACGGTCCTTTCCGGCATTGATAGACTCAGCCGGTTGTGCGTGACGGCCCCGCCTCGAATGGTTCGCCTTCTTATCGCGCGCCCGGCAGCCGCCGGAGGCTCGGCGACCGTTCTTTTTTCGTTTTCGCTTTGCGCGAGGGATACCCACCATGGCCACTGACGTGAAGTACGTCTATTCGTTCGGACGCTCAGGCGCCGACGGCGACGCCAAGATGCGAGACCTGCTCGGCGGCAAGGGGGCCAACCTGGCCGAGATGACCAAGATCGGCCTGCCGGTGCCCGCCGGGTTCACGATCGGCACCAACGTCTGCACCTATTACTACGCCCACGACAAGAGCTATCCACCCGAGCTGCGCGAGCTGGTGTCCGCGGCCATGGCCAAGGTCGAGGAGGAGATGGGCGCCAAGTTCGGCAGCACCACCAACCCGCTCCTCGTCTCCTGCCGCTCGGGCGCCCGCGAGAGCATGCCCGGCATGATGGACACCGTGCTGAACATCGGGCTGAACGACGAAACGGTCAAAGCCTTGGCGAAGCAATCGGGCAACGAGCGTTTCGCCTGGGACAGCTTCCGCCGCTTCGTGCAGATGTACGGCGACGTGGTCTTGGACATGAAGCCCAAGACCAAGGAGGACCACGATCCGTTCGAGGAGATCCTGGCGGCCAAGAAGCGCGCCGCCGGCGTCACCAGCGATACCGAGCTATCGGCCGCGCACCTCAAGGAGCTGGTCGCTGAGTTCAAGCGGGCCATCAAGCAAGGCACCGGCAAGGACTTCCCCGACAACCCGATGGACCAAATCTGGGGCGCGATCGGCGCGGTGTTCGGCAGTTGGATGAACGACCGCGCGCTCGTGTACCGCCGCACGTATGGCATCCCGCACGAATGGGGAACGGCCGTCAACGTGCAGGCGATGGTCTTCGGCAACCTGGGAGACGACTGCGCCACCGGAGTCGCCATGACCCGCGACGTGGCTTTGGGCGGGCCCGGCCTCAACGGCGACTACTTGATCAACGCCCAGGGCGAGGACGTCGTGGCCGGCATTCGCACGCCCAAGCGGATCGAGGAGACGCTCGAGCGCGACATGCCCAGCGCGTATCGCGAGCTCAACGACATCGGCAAGAAGCTGGAGCGGCACTACAAGGACGTCCAGGACATCGAGTTCACCGTGCAGCGCGGCCACGTGTGGATGCTGCAAACGCGCAATGCCAAGCGGACTGGCTTCGCGGCGGTGCGCATCGCCGTCGACCTGGTGAACGAAGGCTTAGTGTCAAAGGAAGACGCACTGCAGCCGAAGCGCATCCCGGCCGATGATCTGAACCAGCTCTTGCAGCCGATCTACGATCCGGCCAGCAAGCGCGCCGCGCTGGCCGAGGGGCGTCGCCTCGCCAAGGGCATCAACGCCGGACCGGGCGCGGCATCGGGCCACGTCTGCTTCCACGCCTCGGACGCCGAGGCCCAATGGCTCAAGGACAACAAGATCGAGCTGATTCTGGTCCGCCGCGAGACCAGTCCCGAAGACCTCCGCGGCATGAAGATCGCCAAGGGCATTCTCACCGCCTTCGGCGGCGCCAGCTCCCACGCCGCCCTTGTCAGCCGGCAGATGGGCAAGGCCTGCATCGTCGGCTGCGGCGACCTGGACATCGACTATCGCGCCGGCACCGTCACGGTTCACGGCAAGGTGCTGCGCGAAGGGGATGTGATCTCGATCGACGGGTTCACCGGCGAAGTCTTCGCCGGCGAAGTCCAGGACCGCCCCAGCGAAATCCTCCAGGTCCTGATCGAGAAGACGCTCAAGCCGGCCGAATCCGAAACCTTCCGCCGCTACGAGCAGTTGATGCGCTGGGTCGACGAAGCGCGCCGCCTGCGCGTCCGCACCAACGCCGACGAGCCCAAGCAGGCGCTCGAGGCCATCGCCTTCGGCGCCGAGGGGATCGGCCTGTGCCGCACCGAGCACATGTTCTTCGATCACATCGATGAGTTCCGCCAGATGATCCTGGCCGACACCGTCGCCGGGCGCGAGGCGGCGCTCGCGAAGCTGCTGCCGTTCCAGCGGAAGGATTTCGACGGCCTGTTCCGCGCCATGAACGGCCGGCCCGTCACCATCCGCCTGCTCGACCCGCCGCTGCACGAGTTCCTGCCGCACACCGCCCTCGAGCAGGAAGACCTGGCCCGCAAGATCGGCGTGACCGCGGCGCATATCGCGCGGCGAGTGGCCGAACTTCACGAGTTCAATCCCATGCTCGGCCATCGCGGCTGCCGGCTGGGGATCGTCTATCCCGAGATCACGCGAATGCAAGCCCGCGCCATCTTCGAGGCCGCCTGCGACGTCAAGCGCGCCGGCACCAAGGTCCTGCCCGAGGTGATGATTCCGCTCGTCGGCTTCGAAGCGGAACTGAAGGACCAGGAGCAGATCGTCCGCGAGGTCGCCGCGCAGGTCTTCAAGGAGAAGGGCATCGAGGCCGAGTACCTGGTCGGCACCATGATCGAGGTGCCGCGGGCGGCCGTGTGCGCCGAGCAGATTGCCAAAAGGGCCGAGTTCTTCAGCTTCGGCACCAACGACTTGACGCAGACCGCGCTGGGTATGAGCCGCGACGACTACGCCGGCTACATCAACTACTACCGCGAGCACGACATCATCCCCAATGATCCGTTCCAGACGATCGATCAGGCTGGCGTCGGCGAGCTGATGAACTGGGCCGTGGCGGCCGGCCGCAAGGCGCGCGCGAACCTGAAGGTGGGCATCTGCGGCGAGCACGGCGGCGACCCGGCCACGGTCCATTTCTGCCACGCGATCGGCCTGGACTACGTCAGTTGCTCGCCGTTCCGCGTGCCGATCGCGCGGCTGGCGGCCGCCCAGGCCGCCGTGGCGAAGAAATAGCCGGCTGCCGCGACGAAATTCGCCGCACCATAGTGCCAGCGAGCCTCCGGGTTTATCCGGAAGGTCTGATGTCAGTTGTACGGCCGCTAAGGCCGCCGGGAATCGCGCTGGGAATTGCTCAGGGCCGTTCACAGATTCAAGCTTGCCGGCGGCGCACCGGCGGGAAAGTGGGACAGGCACCGAGACGCAACGTTGGTCTGAAAGGACTTGCGCTGTTTATGCTCGGAGCCAGTCCCATTTTCCCGCCTCGCCATTTTGCGTTGTAGGGGGAACCGCCATGCGATTGTGCCGTTTTTTGGAGAATGACAAGCCGCAGGTCGGCATCTACAGCGAGCAAACAATCGTGCCGATTGCGGCCGCGGCAAAGGCCTACGCCGATGCCACGCACGAGAAGCTCGCGCTGGCCACAAGCGACGACCTGCTCGACTTTCTGCCGCCCGACGGCAAGGCGTTCGCCGCCGCAAAGAAAATCGCAGCCTGGGTCGAGCGGGCTGGAACGGGCCTGCCGCAGGCCGCGCGGATTCCCACGGCCAAGGCCCGGTTGCTTGTCCCCGTGCCGCGTCCCAACAAGCTCTTCCTCTTGGCCGGCAACTACGCCGAGCACATTCGCGAGGGAGGCGGTGTCGCAGCGGAGAGGGCGGAGACGTTTCCGTACGTCTTTATGAAGCCGCCATCGACCACGCTCACCGATCCCGGTCAGCCGGTCCGCATTCCCGCGGTCTCGCCTGGCGCGATCGACTGGGAATGTGAATTGGCCGTGGTCATCGGCCGGCGGGCGAAAGGGATCAAGGAGGCGGATGCCCTGGCGATCGTGGCCGGCTACACGGTGATCAACGACATCTCGAACCGCAAGTTCCGCCCCAACCCCGACCGCAAGAAGCGCGAGAAGGACGCCTTCTTCGACTGGATGCACGGCAAGTGGCACGACAGCTTCTGCCCCTGCGGGCCCGCGATCGCGTCGGCCGATTCCGTGCCCGACCCGCAAAGCCTGCCGATCAAGCTCGCGGTCAACGGGCAGGTGAAGCAGAACGGCTCGACCGGCCAGCAGATTTTCCCCGTCGCGGCGGTGATCGAGTTCATCGCCGCAATCACCACGCTCGAGCCGGGCGACATCATCTCGACCGGCACGCCCTCGGGCGTCGGCAACGCCACCGGCACGTACCTGAAACCGGGGGACGTGGTCGAAGCCTCGATTCCCGGTATCGGGACGCTCGTGTCGCCGATCGTCGCGGAATAGTGGTCAGTGGTCGGTGGTCGGTGACCGGCGCGAGAGTGTGCGTGTGCCACTGCTTCGCAGAAGCAGTGCGAAGCGGCACCAACGTCGAATTGATCGCCAAAGTGCAACGCGGCGCAGCACGCACGGACCACTCGGCTGCCCTTGCACGCGTCGCGGCGATTGCCGATAGTCGCTACTTCGCCGTCCGCCAACCCTCGATTCCCGCATGTTCCTCCGCGCCACACCTGCCGAGCTGCCGCTTCCGCTCTTGATCACCGGCATTGCCGGCGTGGCGGGCTACAACGCGCTAAACTACTTTCAGGCGCGATATCCAGGCCAGGTGATCGGCATTCGCCAGCGCGACAACTGGCGGCTCTCGGGGCCGGGCATCGTCCCCTGCAACGCCGAGGACCCCGTCGGGCTCGCCCGGCTGTTCGATGAATATCGCTTTCAGAGCGTGCTCGATTGCGCCGGCAACTGCGCGCTGCGGGCTTGCGAGCTCGACCCGGCGCTGGCCTGGCGGATCAATGTCGATGGCGTCCGCAATCTGCTCGATTGTCTCAGCACGCGCCGCGTGCGGCTCGTCCACTTGTCGATCGACCTGGTGTTTTCCGGCGCTGGGGCGGGCGGGCACGTCGAAGACGATCCGACCGACCCGGTCACCGTCTACGGCCAGACGATGGTCGCCGCCGAGCGGTTGATCCAGGCCGCTATGCCCGAGGCCTGCATGCTCCGCATCTCCTTGCCGATGGGGATCAGCTTCAATGGGCACGCCGGCGCCATCGACTGGATTCAATCGCGGTTCAAGAAGTCGAAACCGGCCACGCTCTATTTCGACGAGGTCCGCACGCCACACTACACCGATTGCCTTAACGAGCTGTGCGAGACCGTGCTCTCAAGCGACCTCGCCGGATTGTTCCACGCCGGCGGCCCCAGGCCGATGACCCTCTACCAGATCGCACAGGTCATCAATCGCGTCGGCGGCTATTCGCCGGAGTGCTTGATGGGTTGCCTGCGGGCGCAAGCCGGGCCAATCCCACCGCGGGCCGGCAACGTGTCGATGGACTCAAGTAAGCTCGCCAGCGCGCTGGGATATGAGCCGTTCGATCCCTGGCCCGCCGACGAGCGTTTCGTTCCGACCGACCGCGACTGGCATCGCCGTCGCCCGGCCGCCGAGCCGGGCTCGCCCGAGCTGCTGGCGCGCGTCCTGTATCGCAATCCGCGGCGGGCTTAGCCCCCGGTGATTCACCGGGGGCTAACATCGCTGATCTTGTCGCCATGACCGGTTTGTGATAGCACACGCCAGCTTATGTGCCGTGCCCACGCTTCAGCGAGGGCATGCGCGGCGAAGCGCATGGCCACGTCGGAGTCCCTCCGTGGCCATGGCGCCTGGCGGACTGGGCTACCGTCGATGACACGCACCAGGGAAACACGCGCGTGCGGGCCTCACCCCCTTCGGAACTTGTCGATCTCTTGGGCCGGCTCGAGTTGGCTACCGCGGCCGAGGTGCGCGCGGCCCATCGCCATGCCCGGCGGCTGGCGCACGATCTGACGGGGTTTGACTCGGTGTGGGTCGACGCGCTCGTGCAAGCCAGACGCCTAGCGCCCTACCAGGCGGCCGAGATCAATGCCCGCCGCGGCGATGGCCTGCGTGTCGGCCCCTATGCGATTACCGCACCCCTGCGATCGCCAGCCTACGCGCGAAGCTATCGAGCGCGCGAGGTCGCGACCGGGCGGAAGGCGTGGTTGACCGTCGGCGAACGGCAGGACGCGGCCGATCCAGCGGCGGCATTAGAAGAGGTGATCCGCCGCGCGGCAGCCTGTAGCGTCCCCCAGATCGTGCCGATCGAGAAGTGCGGCACCGAGGGAACGCCCCTGTGGGTTGCCCATCGTTCGGTCGAGGGACGTTCCGCGGCCGCATGGCTGGTACACAGCGGACGGATGCCGCCCCAAGTGGTGCTGGAAGTAGCGCGACAGATGGCCGTCGGGCTGCTGGCTTTGGAAGCGGCGGGCATCGCGCATGGCGACGTGTCGGCCCAAACACTCGTGCTCGATCCGGTGGGAATCGCGCAATTGATCCTTCCTGGCCTGCGGCCGGTGATTCGTCCGATCGAAACGCAGAATGCCGAGGGCCTGCCGGCAGAGGCGTTCGACTACCTGGCCCCCGAGCGCGCACGAGACGGCGGACCATCGTCGATCGCGGCCGACATATACGCTTGCGGCGTGCTGTGGTGGCAGTTGCTCGCCGGACGCCCGCCGCTTGTGGGCGCGTGCGGCGTCGCGAAATTGCGCGCCGCGCAGTCGCCGCGCATCCCGGACATCCGTCCGATCGAGCCCGACACGCCGCCACCGCTTGCCGCGGCGATCGCCGCCTGCACGCAGCCAGAGGTCCAGCGACGCCCCGCGACGATCGCCGCGCTTTTGGAGGTGCTGGGGCCGTCGAGCGATCGCGGCCAGGCGCTCGTGGCCCGCTACCTGTCGCGCGGGGCCGGTCCGCCGGAGCGGCTAATCCGCCGCATCCGCACGGTGCGGCGTTCACCGAACGCGCCGGTGTGGGTGGCGGTCGCCGGCGGGGCCCTATTGGCAACCTCCATTGTCGGCTGGCCGCTGGTCAGCAGCAGGGTGCTTGGTGACGCGGCGGCGACTATCGCAGTCGAGCAGGGTGCCGGCCCAGTCGTGGCTCTACCGCCGCCGCGGACCGGCCCGGCTCCCATTGATAAGGCAACGAACCAGCCACAATCGAACGTCGTGCTGGCGGCCGTCGCGCAGCCGCTGACGCCACGTGGCGCGGCTCGCAACGTATCGCCGGGATTCCTGCTTACCGCGGTGCGACCGATTCCCTGGAGCAGCGTCCGCCCGCTGGCCGGGCAAGTCGTCCACGGTCGGCCCGGCGAGCGGCCGCGGATCGTCGTTCCGGCAAGCGGCGGCGACTTGAACGTCGACGGCGTCCGATTTGAGGGCGTCGATTTTCTCTGCGATCGATCGCGGAACATCACGGCGCGGCTGTTTGTTGGAGGGCAAAATGTCACGTTTCGCGACTGCTCGTTTCAAGGCGTGGGCCTGGTCATCGTCTCTTCGTTGCCCAATCAAGAAGCGCCTGCCCCGCATTCCGGCAGTGAAGCCGCGCGGGAGATCGCGCTCTCCGACTGCGTGCTGGAGGGCGTCGCGACAGGCATCCGCTGCCTCAACGGCGCTGACTGCTCGGTGACGTTGTCGAACGTGCTGCATGTGGGCCCCGGCCCGCTTGTGGAACTAGACGCGCCGCGCGCGGGCCAGTCGGCGCTCGTTCGCCTGTGGCACTGCACCGTGCGGGATGCGGCGTGCTTTCTCGAAGTGCGCGATAGCGATAGCGCCGAGCCGCGGGGCACAATCCGTGTCGAGGCCGAGGGCTGCGTCTTCGCGCCACGGGCCGACGGCGCGGTGATTGCCGTCGAGAGCGCTAGCACGCCCGCGGTCGTGTTGCGGTCGATCGGCTGGGCCGGCCAGGAATCGGTCGTGCCGCCCGAGGCGCCTCTGGCGGTGTGGCGGCGGCGCGACGGGACGCGCCGCACAATCGCCGAAAAATCTCTGGCCATTGAGGGGCTGGTGCGCAGCGCGGTGGGGTTCGCGGGCGATTTGCGCGACGGGCGGGACGCCTCGCGGCTCGTGCGGTGGCAAGTGCCCCTACGATCCGAACATCCGCCCGGGATCGGGGAGTTGCGAGTTCTCAGCCCGTCGACGCGCTAGCCAAGCCCGGGAGGCGGGGCGAAGCTCCTGCCGCGCCCCGTTCTTCGCGGCTTGCCCAAGCGACACGTCGTACGGGCGCAGGAGACCCCGCATGCCTGCGAATTTGACGCCCCCCCGAATGTGACGTATGGTTTCCATCAGGGATGGGATATTGGGTCACGTCTTGCCCACCCCGGCAGTCAACGCACGGCTCGGAGTTCTGGGAGTGCGAGCCATGAGGCGCGTTTACCAATTTCTTGCTGGCTCCGAAGGAGCGACGGCGGTCGAATACGCCGTGATGCTGGCATTGATCATTGCCGGGATCATCACGTCAATCGGCGCCGTGGGCAGCCAGGCCGGTGGCATGTGGGGCGGGATACAAACCAGCCTCAACACCGCGGGGTTCGGCTCCTGAACAATCCGTTCGCCGGTTCTTACGTGGCGGGCGATTTGCGCCGCCAGCGGTCGTAGTACAGAAGTCCAGCGACCGTCTTGGCGTCTTCGATCTCTCCGCGCTCGATCATCAGAATCGCCTCGTCCAGGTCGACGATGAACGGCTCCACGCGCTCCCCCACGTCCAGATGCGTGGCGCCTCGCGAAAGGTTCGAGGCCACGAACAAGTGCATGCGCTCGTGGAGAATGCCGGGCGAGAACAGCAACTGGCACAGTGGCGCGAGTCGCCCGGCCCGATAACCGGTCTCTTCGGCCAATTCGCGGTGCGCGGTGGCTACCGGGTCCTCGCCCGGTTCGAGCGTTCCGGCGGGGATTTCCACCAGCCACCGATCCACGGCGACGCGGAAGTTGCGCACCAGGCAAATCCGGCCGTCGTCGAGCACCGGCACGATGCCCACCGCGCCAGGGTGCTCGATGACGTCGCGAGCGTGCGTCTGGCCATCGGGCATTCGCTCGACGCGGCGAACGACCCGAAACCGACGCGTTTCCAGAAGGATTTCAGGCTCGTCCACTACAATCGGACCTGTGCTTCCACCGATGCGCGGCCGCCGTTCGCCGCGCCGTTGAGACAAGTGCACCGCCGGGTTCGGCCACAGCATCGCCGCTCGGCAGCGCCGCCGACCGGTCAATTGATCGAACGGAATGTCAGTGATAAGATAGCGGCAGTGGATCTTTGGTCAACGCCGCCCCCGGACGGCGGCCCTCTCTTTCCCGCTACTGCGCCATGCGAGACTTGCTCGGATGGAATCTTTCGCTCGGGCGATGGGGCGGCGTCCATGTGCGGATCCACGTCTTCTTCATCCTGCTGGCGATCGTTGCGCTATGGCTGGCGGTGGTGAAGGACACGAGCGGCGAGCTTTTGGCCGATGCCGCCGTCTGTTTGACCGTGCTCTTTGCTAGCGTTCTGGCGCACGAGTTCGGGCATTGCTTCGCGGCGCGGCGCATGGGGGGTCGGGTTGACCAGGTGATTTTGTGGCCGCTGGGCGGTTTGGTTCCGGTCAACCTGTCGCACCAGCCGCACGAAGAGCTGGTCACGGCGGCGGCCGGCCCCCTGGTGAACCTCGTTCTGTGCACGTTGGCGGCGCTTGTGCTCTTCGTGGCGGGGCTTGGCCAGGACGTGCTGACGCTACTGAATCCGCTCGAAGCGCCGTCCGCCGATGGCGTGACGTGGATCTACTGCCTGCAGTTGATCGTGTGGGTCAATTGGTTGTTGACGCTGGTGAATTTCCTCCCGGCTTATCCGCTGGACGGCGGTCGCGTGCTGCGATCGCTGGTGTGGCAGAAGAAGGGCTACCGCACGGCCGTGGTCTTCGTGTCGCTCGTGGCCAAGGCGACGGCCATCGCCACGTGGGGCGCAGCATGGTTGATTCACTCGCACTACGCCTACGCCTCTTTGCCGCTCGCGCTGTTGGGCGTGCTCTTGTTCTTTAGCGCCAAGCAAGAGACCGACCGTTTGCAGGATCGCGAGTCCGACGAGGGCGTATTCGGCTACGATTTCTCGCAAGGCTACACCAGCCTGGAAAAGAACCTCGACGCGCCGGGCCGCCGTGCGCCCGGCCTCGTGCGCCAATGGCTCGATAACCGCCGCGAAGCGCGCCGCCTGCGGCAGCAAAAAACCGAGGAAGACGACGAGCGCCGCGTCGATGAAGTGCTGGCCAGACTCCATCAGTTCGGTCGCGACGCCTTGTCCGACGAGGACAAGGCACTGTTGGATCGCGTCAGCGCCCGCTACCGCAATCGTCAGCGCGGGTAGCCTGTCCTACACGGTCCCCAGGGCAACTACTGCATGCGCACGTGTGACGTGCGTTTCCCATGGCACGCCAGGAAGAGCATCGCGAAGACGTGTTGGCCGAGGCCACCGCCCTGGTCGAGCGGGCCGAAATCGTCGATGCCGACGGCTCGCACATCGTATTGGGCTTCCGCCGCGATGGCGCGGCAAGCCTCTACCGCGGCGACGATCCGGTATACCACTTCACCTCCGACGGACACCTGCGGCGGGCCTACATCGGCGGGCAACTCTACAAGGCGGAGTTCGGAAAACTGGTGGCACTGACGCGCAAACGGACAGACACCGAGGTGCAACTGGTGCGGCACGAGCTGAGCGCCGACGAAATGGGCGACCTACTCGACGAATTGAAGCACCGCCTGGAACGACTCGCCGCGACATTGGACGCAAATCGCTATCGGCTCGCCGGCCAGGCGCCGGCAACCGTGGACGTGCCCGGCCGCTTTCGCCGGCTGCTCGATCAACTGTCGGCCGGCATCGAGATCGCCGCTTCGCCGCGCGTTGCATAGCGCGAGGAAATCCACAATGGGCTCAATCGAACGTCAGATGGCGCCCATCATGGCGGCCAGATGATCGGCCGACAGGAATAGCCGCATGGCGTGGCCCGGTAGCTCCTTGAAGTTCCATTTCTCGTAGAACAAGTTTTCTCTACGCCGGCAGCGACACAACCTCGGCCGGCCCCAGCGGCGATTCGAGCTTGCTGCCCGGCGCATTCGCGCCGCGGCGGACATACGCCAGCCCAAAGGGCGCGTCGAACCTTGGCGACAAGGCCGCCGACGTGACGTGCCCGACCGTTCGGCCGTCGGCCGCGGTCAACTCCGTGCCGCGCGGCGGCACGCTGCGGCCGGTGAAGCGCACGCCGACCAGAGTTCGGTTGACGTGTCCCACGGCGTCGATGCGGGCGACCGTTTCCTGGCCGATGTAGCACCCTTTGACGAAGCTGATCGCGCGGGCGTCGCGCGCCACTTCCTGCGGCAGGTTCTTGTCCGTGATGTCAAAGCCGTAGTAAGGCGTGCCCGCCTCGATGCGGGCCATCTCGACGGCGGTCGATCCACACGGCGCCGCTCCTGCCGCGAGCAGGCGCTCCCATACATCCGCGACCAGGGGGCGGGGGACGGCGACGAGATAGGCCAGCGGCTGCGTCATGTCGACGCGGCGCACGTATGCGTGGGCGTCGTTGAAGGGGAGCGAGACGTGATCGAGCAGAGCTTGGGGAATCGTCGCGGTTGCCTGTCCCGGCAGCGCGAACGCTTGACTCAGCAGCCTGCCTGATCGCGGCCCTGCCACCAATAACTCGGCCCAGTCGGCACTGCGTGGGCAAAGTTCGACCTTTTCGCGGATCAGGTAGCGATCGAGGTGCGCGAGCAGTCTTTGCTCCTCGCCCGCGACGGTCTCGAGCACCAACGAATCGGCCGTGCAGAACACGTACACAAATGCGAGGACGTGCCCGTGTGCATCGGTCAAAAACGCCTCGCATCCGGCGCCGGCGGGGAGCCTCCGAATTTCGTTCGTACACAGATTGTGCAAAAAGCTGGCCCGGTCGGCGCCGGAGAGCTCGATCTGTGTCCGCGTCGTGAAATCGGCGACGCCGACCGCACCGGTCAAGGCCGCGTACTCGCTCGCCACGTCACCGTAGTCCAGCGCGGCATCGGAACGACCTGGGTCACCTGATTCAATCATCCGAAGCGCCCACCCGCGGCACGGCGTATTGAGCGTTGGAGAGCACGATGCACGAGGCGTGTCTTCCCGCCAGCCGCGCCAGTTCGGCGCCGTTTGCCAGCGGCACGATGCCCAGCTCCTCCACGGCCGCGTCTGGTAAACCACTCAGCATATAGAGTCGCGCCTGATCGAGCGCATGGGCGAGTGCCGCGGCCGGCAAGAAGTCGGCCGGCGCGCCGCGGCGGATATGCCGCAACAACTGCCGTGGGTCGGACGCTTCACCACATTGCCGCAGGGCAGGGGCAGGCGCGTCGGCCAACGCGGTCACAAGCGCGATCGCGCCATCGGCTGCCACCACGCGGAGCGCCGCCGCGAGCGCGCGGGCCACGTTGTCCCACGTGTGCTCCTCGGCGTCGCCGTCGATCGCCGCCACCACGAGCTGCGCCTCGCGGGGGACCGGAAAGGTCCACGCCTGCTGGCACGCCGATTGACCGTCGCGAAAAACGTCGCTCGGCAATCCTGCGAGCACGTTCAGCACTTCGCCGCCGGGACCCGGCACAACTTGCACGGTGAATTGCACGCCCAAAAGCCAGCCGACTTCGCAGACGCGCTTGCGGCCCCGGACCTCGCCGCGCCCCACGCGCGCAAAACTGTCGTCCAGCAGCTTCTTTTGCGTCTTGCGGGAAGAAAACGTCGGAAACAACCCGCCGTGCACGCCGTGGTACCCGAGGGCCGGCTCGCACCGAAGACATCCAATCGGAATCACCAGGTCCGCGTCGCACAACGCGCGGTTCAGATAGATCGGCTCGTTGTCCGTGCCCACCGCGAGATAGGAAAGCTTATCCTTGTCGGGGTCGTGGACCAAGACTTTGGCGCGATCGCGATAGGAGGGCGGCACCAAGTCGCGCGGATTCATGCCGGCCGCGGCGTGCGATTCGGGCGTCAAGAGCGTGACGTCGCCGGGATCAACGTCCCGCTCAACGAGGCAATCGAAGACGGCCGCGACGATCTGCCCCGCCCGGGGCACGCCGCACTCGAGCGCCAGAACGACCCGGTCGCCCGGAACGGTCGCCTGCACAAGCGGCGGGAAGGCCAGCGGGTGGCGAAGCGCCGCGAGCGCCGCCTCGCGGACGTCCGGCAAAGGTCGTTCGGCAGGGATACCACAAGCGGCGATCAACCGGTCGTCCGCCAGGTCGAGTTCCAACGAACGCTCGAGCCCGTAGCGTACCCTGGCAATCATTTGGGTGGTTTGCGTGGAATGGGAACCGCTGCTTGCAACCGTGCCGGTCAATCGTACCGCGGCGAGGCAAGCCGGAACACCCCCGGCCGCGAAAGCCGAGCTTTACCGAAATCGAAGAGTTACCAATAATCCTTCCCTCTCGTTGGTCGGGCAGACTCTTCCTCATCATCAGGACACTTGCCATGGCACTTCCGCATCGCGCCGCGCGCCAGGCGCCACGAACCCTGCGATATCCGACCGCCCTACTCTTGCTGTCCGCACTAGCGGTGGCGGGCTGCAATCACGCCACTTCGACGCCGATCGAGGCGCCCCTCACCGCGCGCGAAGTGCTGGAAAAGATGGCCAACGCGTATCGCACCGCCAAAAGCTACGACGACAGCGGGCAGTTGCGCTTGACCTTCCGCAAGCAAGGCGAAGACCTGGTCTCGCAGACCGCCGACGACTCCGTCGCGTTCGAGAGGCCCAACAAGTTGCGGATGCACTGCTACCAGGCGATCGTCGTCTCGGACGGAAAGCAGTTGCGCGCCACCGTCGCCGATCTGCCCGGACAAGTGCTCGACGTGGAAGCCCCCGCCGAGCTAAGGCGCGAAGACCTCTACGCCGACGAAATCCTGGCCGGCGTGCTGACGCGGGGGCTGGCCGGCGAATCGACGCAACTCGCCCTTCTGCTTTTGCCCGATTCCCTGGCGGTAATCCTCGACGGCGCCGAGGCGCCCAGCAAGATCGAGGACCAGAGCATCGACGGCGCGGACTGTTATCGCATCGTCGTGAAACGTCCCGACGGGCAGATCACGCTGTGGATCGACCAGGAGAATTACGTGCTGCGGAAGATCGCCTATCCGACCGACTCGCTCAAGAAGCAGATTTCGGATTCCGTGCAGGCGCCCGTCACGGAAGTGTCGCTCGTGGCCGAGTTCAAGGGAGCCCACCTGAACGGCAAGATCGCCGACGTCGCGTTTGCATTCGACGCTCCCACGGAGGCCAAGCTCGTCAAGCGATTTCAGATCCAACCCGAGCCTCTGCCCAAGCTATTGGGCAAGAAGATCGGCGCGTTCGAGTTCGTCGATCTGTCCGGCAATCCGGTGACGCGCGACTCGCTGTCTGGCAAGATCGTGGTCATCGACTTCTGGGCCACGTGGTGCGAATGGTGCTTCAAGGGGCTGCCCAACCTCCAGCAGGTGTACGAGAAGTACGAGGGGAACGATCGCGTGGCGATCCTGGCGGTCAGCACCGACGACCCGCAAACCACGGCCGCCGAGTTGCGCGAGTCGTTCACCAAGGCACAACTCACCATACCCATTCTCCGCGACGCGCGCGAGCAGTCGCGCTCGATGTTCGAAGTGCAGGGCCTGCCCACCATGTTCCTGCTGGGGCCCGACGGCACGATCGAAGCAATGGAGATCGGCTTCCAGCCGCGACTGGCCGTCGACCTGCCGCGCAAGCTCGACAAGCTCTTGGCGGGCGAGAGTTTGTACAAGCAGGCGCGCGCTGAATACGAAGCACGCCAAAAGGCCTTCGAGGATTCCCTGGCCTCGGGAAACCAGGCCGCGGCCGATGACGCGCTCATCCCGCAGGCCACGATCGCGCCCAAGAGTGAGCCTGCGAAGCTCACGCTCGAAGCGCTGTGGCATTCCGACGAGGCCACGCGGCCGGGCAATATCCTGGCCTTTGAGGAATCCGACGGCCGCACGCGGCTGTTGGTCAACGACGGATGGCGGACGATCGTGGAGCTCGACGGCCGCGGACAACTGGCCGCGCGACACGAACTGGATATTCCCAATGAGGCGGCCATCAGCTATCTGCGCACCGCTACCGACGCACAGGGCAGCCGCTACTTCGCCGGGTCGGCCAGCGCGCAGCAGCAACTGTTCCTGTTCGACGCCTCGTTCAAGAAGCTGTTGGCTTTCCCCGAAGGCGAGCATGCCGGCATCTCCGACGTGCGGCTGGCCGATCTCGACGGCGACGGGCAAGTCGACATCAACGTCGGCTATTGGGGCGTCGTTGGAGTGCAATGCGTGGCGACGACCGGCGAGCGCCGCTGGGCCGACCGCGCCCTCGAGAACGTCTTCTGTCTGGCGGTCACCGGGCCGGACGCCGCCGGGAAGCGCGGCTTGCTGGCCGCCGATGGCCGCGGCACGCTGGTCCCCATCGACTACCAGGGTAAGGAGGACGCGCCGCTGTCGATCTCTGGCCTGTTCCTCCGCTGGCTCGCGGTGACCGATCTCGACGGCGACGGCCAAGCCGAGATTTGCGCCATTGCCTCGGCCAAGGCCGGCGTGGAGAGCGCCATCGGTCTGTCGCCCGCCGGCACGCTCTTGTGGCAATACGATCTGCCGGTCGGAGCCCAGCCGAACGCCGCGCTGGAAATGATCGCCGCTGGTCGCCTGCTGGGCGACACCGGCCAATGGGTCGTTTCGGGCGCCGACGGATCGATTCACATCCTCTCGCCCGACGGCAAGCCGATCGATCGCTTCAACGTCGGCGCCGCGATCGGCGGGTTGTCGGTCGCGCCGATCGACGGCAAGGGCGCGATCGTCGTCGGCACCGACAACGGCGTCGACGCCTGGCGCGTGCAGTAAGCCGCATTATGCGGTTCAAACGCAAGCCCACCTCGCCAGCGAGGGTAGCGGCAGCGCGACACTAGCCCGAACCGCCAGCGAGGGTCAGGAGAACTGCATAGTCACTCTTTCGCGCGCATTCACTGACGGGGCGGCAATGCCCGTTCCTCGGAATCCGAGCCGTGCATGGCGGTCGGCATCGACCGAATGCAAGTGCGCTGGCTGTGCCAGTCACGGCGAAGACGGACTATGCAGTTCTCCTGAAGCGAGGGTGCCGCAGCTTGTTTGCGTAAGGTCCCTCGCTAGCGCTTCGGGCTAGTGTCCGCGCGACCGGGGATCCTAGGGCTATGCCGCCCAGCACCTTCGCCACTCCTTGGCGGATTCCACGACTGTGATATCTTGTGGGCGCGCCGCCGCGGAGCGTCTTTAGAGGCGCCGCGGCGGCGCGGTCTTCTCGCCGCCAATGAGGTCACCGATGCCGGTTACCGCCGAATCGCTCATTCCCTGGTGCCGGGCACTCGTTGCTCCCGAGCAATATCCGCCGCGGATGCCGCTCGAGGAATACCTGGCCGCCATCCCGCGGCTGGGCTCATTCGCCGACGTTCCTTCCGGCACGCCGGTGCTGGTCCGCGGCGACGTCGACTGCAAGCCCGGCACGAGCATCGGGCAGGGAGACATCCGCCTCCGCTCGATGGTGCCGACGCTCAGCCTGGGGCAGAACCGCGGCTGGAAGCAGGTCATCTTCGGCCACATCGGCCGCAAGCCGGAGGGCTCGCTCAAGGCCGTGGCCCAGCGGATCGGCGAGCTCCTGGGCACTTCCGCGACGCTCGTGCCCGACTGGTGGGACGAGGCCTCGCAGTCGATCACGGAAAGCGCGGCCGCCGCCGTACACTCGGCGCCGCCCGGCAGCATCCTGGTGCTCGAAAACACCCGCCGCTATCCGATCGAGCGGGCTCTTTGGGACGCGACGGTCGACGACGTCGCCAGGCTCACCGAGCCGCTTGCGCGGTTTGCCAACCAATGCGCCGAGCGAATCGCCAAGGTCTACGTCAACGAAGCGCTCTCAGCCGGCAGCCTCGACACTTCGACGACGATTGTCCCGGCCGCCATGGAACGCGTCGCCCTGGGCGAGTACGTGGCCGTCGAGTTCGACGGGCCGATGCGCCGCTGCCTGGCCGCCGAGCTGGTCGTGTTCAGCGGGCTCAAGGCCGACAAGCTCGACGACATGGAGGCGATGATCGCCCGCGGCACGGTCCGCTGGGTGTTTACCGCCGGGTCGCTCGCCATGGCTCTCAAGAAGGCCGCGGCCCGCATCGAAGGGGGCGATTTCTCGCTGGGCGTCGCCGAGGACCCGGCCCACAAGGGCAAGCCATACTACATCCCGCCGTCGCGCGTCGAGCAGGCCAAGGGGATGCTGCTGCACGGCCGGGCGAAGGGGATCGAATTCGTGCTGCCGGTCGATTTCGTGCTGGCCGACGGCCGCGTGTCCTCGACCATTGGGGCCGGCGAGCAGCAATTCGACGTTGGCCCGGGGACGAGCGAGCTCTTTGAGCTGAAGATCGGTCAGTTCATCGCGCAAAAGCGCAATCACCCCGCCGGCGCCGCGCCGGTGGCCTTTTACAACGGCGTCTTCGGCATGTTCGAGGATCCCCGTTTCGAGGAGGGGACGCGCCGCTTCTCCGAGCAACTGCGGCGGATGAAGGAAGCCGGCATCGAGGTGTACGTCGGCGGCGGGGAAGGGGGCGCGGCCCTGGAAAAGTACGGCGCCCCGGACTGGGTCACGCACGTCTTCACCGCCGGCGGCACGGTGCTCAACGCGCTAGGTTCCAAGCCGGTCCCCTACCTGCAAGCACTGGCGATGGCCGCGCGGCGATAGCAGGAATAGCAGGCAGAGGGCAATAGGCAGTGAAATGCAAGAGACACACGAGCCGCGGGTACTCTCCTCAGGCTGCCGACGGTCCCAGGCTGCCGGTGGTCTGCAGATTTCGCAGATGGCGCAGATTTCCTTGAATATTTGACCGGTTCGCCGAGACGGATTCCGCCGAGGAGGCCTTCTTTCCGCATCCTACTATTCGGGGCGGCTGATTTCTGGTGCAAAATCTCATCTGCTACGCTACCGCTCGATCTGGAGGTTCGGCAGCTTCTCGAGAAGTCGGTCGATTGCAGCGTCCGAAACGCGC
Organism: Planctomycetia bacterium; assembly: GCA_016191115.1. GTDB lineage: Bacteria > Planctomycetota > Planctomycetia > Pirellulales > JACPPG01 > JACPPG01. Next base: position 28,392 of record JACPPG010000034.1, read on the forward strand.
GTGCCTTTGACTGAAAGCACTTGAAGCAACTCCGGCTGGCGGCTAACGCGAGCCAGGGTCTCATCGGTGATCTTCGTGTCGTTGAGAACCAAGCGTGTCAGGTGCTTCAATCCTTCGAGGTGTGCGGTGCCCGCATCCGAGATCGCGGTATGTTCAAGCCGCAGGATGCGCAGCCGCGGCAGCCACTTGAACACGCGCATTCCCTTGTCGGTAATCTGGGACCGGCTGACCCACAGAGTGTGCAAATTGGGCAGATATTCAAGCACGGCAAGTCCGGCGTCTGTAAACTGCGGACCGCCCACGCCAAGCTCTTCGAGGCCGACCATGGAGGCCAGCAGCCGCAGGCCATCGTCAGTGACCTTGTCGTTCGTCGGTCTCAACCTCAAACTCTTCAGATGGTGCAATTTGCTTAAGATTTTGAGGCCCTCGTCTGAAAGCGTGCCGCGCATCTCGTCGAAGAGGAGCCATTCCAGGTCAAGCATGCCCTCGCACATGCGCGCGGCCTCGTCGGTAAACGGGACCGTTCCCATAGTGAGTGACCGTAGCTTCGTCAATCCTGAAAGGTGTCGGACGCCGTCGCCGGTGAACCGTGAGCCGACGCCGACATTGAGCTTGCGAAGATCCCGGAGCGTGCCGATGACTTCTAACGACTTGTCGGTGAACATGATCGGCGGGGGTGGGCCGTCAAGCACAATCGGCCCCTGGAGCGACAGCGTCTCGAGAGTCTTCAATGCTGCGAGACGCGCGATACCTTCGTCCGTTACTTGAGTGCCAGCGATGCCGAGTCCCCTCAATTTCGTGAGGCCGGCTAATCCCCTTTCCCTCCCGAGGAGCTGCTGCCGGCGATTCGACAGTTGCTGGCCGGCCATCCGGGGGCGACGTAGTCGCGGGACGGAACAAGCGGCTGCTTGGCTCGGCACTGCGAGCCCGATCCTACTCGTGCAAGTGCCGCGAAATCCTCCTCCGCGCGATTCTGGTGCTCAAGGAGTTTTTCAAGCCTCGATTACCGAGGCGCCGCTGGCCGAACGCCATTCGTTGCGGGCGATCATCGGCCTGCGGTAGACGCCCGACTTCACGACGCTGCCGCCGGGGGCTACGCCTCGAGAAGCACGCGCGGCTGGAACAGGTCGTCCGGCAGGGGAACGCCGGCGACTTGAAAAGCGCGCACGTGCCGGCTGACCGCGCCGGTAGCGACAAAACGCCCGTAGCACTTCCCGGCCGTGTCCACGCCTTGCTTTTCGAAGGCGAACAGGTCCTCAAGGGCGATCCGCTCTTCCTCCGTTCCCGTCACCTCCGCGATGCTCACCACGCGCCGCACCCCGCCCGGCAGACGCGCCACTTGCACGACGACGTCGATGGCCGAGGCAATCTGCTGGCGAACCGCCGGCAGGGGAAGCTCCGCGGAGGCCAGCACGACCATCGTCTCCAGCCGCAGCAGCGCGTCGCGCGGTGAATTCGCGTGCAGCGTGGTCATCGATCCTTCGTGCCCCGTGTTCATGGCCTGCAACATGTCGAGCGCTTCTTCGCCACGGCATTCGCCGATGACGATGCGGTCCGGCCGCATCCGCAAGGCGTTGCGCACCAGGCCGCGAATCGTCACTTCGCCCTTGTCCTCGACGTTGGCCGGGCGCGCTTCCAGCCGGCCGACGTGCCGTTGCTGCAAGTGGAGCTCGGCGGCGTCCTCGATCGTTACGATCCGTTCGCGCGGCGGAATGAAGCTGGAAAGGGCGTTCAAAATCGTCGTCTTGCCGCTCCCCGTCCCCCCGCTAATCAGTATGTTCAAGCGGGCAATGACCGCGGACCTGAGATAAAGCAGCATCTGGGGGCTGATCGCCTTGAAGGATTCCAATGCCGCGACCGTCAGGGGATTCTTGCCGAATCGGCGGATGCTGACCATCGGGCCGTCAACCGCCAACGGTGGGATGACCGCGTTGAAGCGCGATCCGTCCGGCAGCCGCGCGTCGACCATGGGGGAGGATTGATCGATTCGCCGCCCGATGCGCGACACGATGCGCCTGATGACGTCCATCAAGTGCATCTCATCGCGGAAGTGCACGTCGATTTCCTCGAGCACCCCCGCGCGCTCGACGTACACCGTGTCCAGACCGTTAATCAGGACGTCGCTGACGGTCGGGTCGCGCAGCAGCGGCTCGAGAGGCCCGAATCCCAGGATGTCGTCGAGCAGCTCGGTGACGAGCTTCTCTTGCTGGACGAAGGTCAAAAGATCGCTGTCGGTCCGCACGAGCTGCTCGAGAACGGATCGGATGCGCGGGCGCCGCTCCTCCTCGGACAGTTGGTCGATGGCCTGGGGCTCGACCCGCTCCACGAATAGCTTGTGGATCCGCCGCCGTGCCTTGTCCATTACCGCCTGGGGGTCTCCCGCGGGGCCAGGCGTCGGCAGGCGCGCGCAGGCCGACAACCTGTCAGGCACGTCCGCCGCTTCACCGGCGGGGTCGGCCTCGTCCAGGACCGGGGCCGTCACCGCGTCGCGCCGCGCCGCTTCCGTGGCGTCGCGAAGCTTACGCGCGCCTTGAACGCCCTTGATGAATTGGTCGAGGTCCATTGGGTTAATCTCCCTTCAAACCTACTACCGCGATGGGCAGGAGAACTGCAATGTCCTGGGAGAGGGGGTCAGGCACATTTTTCGGCCGAACGTCTTTCGGAAGAATTGAGAACCGCCTGTGCCGAAAAATGAGCCAGACCCCGGACTTTGCAGTTCTCCTGCCGCGATGGGGGAGACCACGTCACCAACGCGCGTCATTCCTGGAACGCCCCATCGATACAACGCGCACGAGACGCGCATCTGGGCGCGCGGCATTCAACAGACGATCGGCTACCTCTAGACCGCGCATTCGCCCTGTTTGACAAGGCGGCGAGGCCAAGCAACAGTTGCGCGCCGGAAAACCTCGGGGCGAAACGCGCGGCGCGGACGGTTGCACCTGCATGTTTCCACTTAACGTCATTCTGGTGGGGGTTTCCGAAGAGCTCGCCCCGCGGCTCCGCCGCGACTTGTGCAACTTGCTTGTGACGATCGAGGCGGAGTTCCCCGACGCCACGAGCGCCGTCACCGCCCTGCGGGCGTCGCGCCAGACGATTCGCCTGCTGATCGTCGAGCCGGCCGCGGAGACCGGTCCAGCGGCGCTGCGCCAGCTCAGCGGCGGTCTCTTGGATTGGCCCATTCTGGCCTTGGTCGACGCCCGGCAGGATCCCTCGGCCGCGATCCGCGCCAATCGCAATGGCGCCGACCAGGTCGTCCCCTTGCCGGTGGACGCGCACGACCTGGGCGAGGCGTTGAATTGCATCGGGGCGGAATTCGGCTCGTTGGCCCGGGCCTGTCGCGTGGTCGCCGTAACGGGAACGCAGGGCGGGTGTGGATCGACCACCGTGGCCCTGACTCTCGCCTATCAGTTCGCGACGGCCCACGATCGCCACGCGATCCTCGTGGAAATGGCGGAACAGATGGGCGTGGTGGCCTCGAACCTCAACATCGAGCCGAAGTTCACGCTCGCGGACTTGATCAACGATATCGAGCACGTGGACGCGCAGGTCGCGCAGCGGGCGTTGAACTCCGTCTGCCACAAGTTCGAGGTCCTCGCGTCCTGTGGCGGCATCGTGCAATACAAATCGGCCCTCGTCCCCGCCGCCTTGCGGATCGTCGAATGCACGCGGCGCCTGTCCGAAGTCCTGGTGCTCGACGTGCCGTGCACGTTCAGCGATCTGCAATTCGAGCTGCTCGGCGTCGCCGACGAAGTCGTGCTGGTATGCGAGCAAAGCATCTCATCCTTGAGAACCTTGAAGCTGATGATCGACGCCTTGCAGCCGGCGCGCCCCCTGGAATCCATTCATCCCGTCCTGAATCGGTACGATGCCGGCATCGCGGGCCTGGGTGAGCACAAGTTGCGCAAGGCGTTGGGGCTGCAAAAGGTCTTGGCCATTCCGGACGATCGGGCATCGGCCATGGCGGCCATCAATCAAGGCCGGCCGATCCAACTTGCCGCCCGCCGGTCCCCCATGGTCGAGGCGATCGACGGTCTGGCCGCGAGCGTGCTACACGTCGAGTCCGAGCCACGCCCGCCCGAGAGCCGATCCGGCTTGCTGAAACAGTTGCTGCACGCATTTACACGGTGAGGTCGCCCTATATGGCATCACGGACCGCGAAACTCTTGCACGTCGAGGACGACCCGATCGAGCAGCGCGTGTTGGCCCATCGATTGGGAAGTCTTGCCGACCTGCATTTCGACATCACCACGGCGACGACGGAATCCGCTGCCCTGCGGTGCCTGGACGCGCAACCCTTCGACGTCGTCGTGCTGGACTATCAACTGGAGGAGGGAGACGGCTTGCACCTGCTGCGCGCGATACGCGGGCGAGACGCGCTCATTCCCGTCATCGCCATATCCGGAGTGGCAACCTCGGAAGTCGCGATGGATCTGATTCAATCCGGCGCGGATGACTACTTTCAAAAGGGCGAGGTCGTTCCCGAGCGACTCGTGCAGAGCATCCGCGTGGCGCTGCGACGGACCGAGAGCGTCAGAAAACGGACGGCGGCGTTCGACGCGCCGAGCGAGGTCCAGGTCGAAGAGCGAATCCTGGACCTGTGTCGAAGCTACGGAGCGGTCTCCGGCACGCGGATCACGCAAATGTTGGACGAGGCCGAGGCCGCCTGGCGCAGGGCCGGATGCGACGCGCCGCACCTCGAGCGGATATTCGACGCCGCGTGCCAAAAGCTCGACGCGGAACGGACCTTCGGGGTCTTCCCCGCCGGCCGCGTAGTCCGCCCCCTGCTACTGGAAATGAGCCTGCGGATCGCGGGTGGGCAAGCCCGCGACACGTTCCACGGGCAGGCAAGCGTGATCTGACCAGCCATCCACTCGGACTACCAGCGCGACCCTCACATAGGGGAAAAGCCATGCCACCACTAGACGCCGCGAACAGCCCGGCGGCAAGCTCGCCAGCCACGAACAGGAACGTTCCGGGGCAGGCGTCCGCCAGCGCGTTCGACCGCGAGACGGCGCTTCGCGGCGTGGGAGGCGACGAAGCGTTCTTGAGGGAAATATCGCAAATGTTTCTCGACCTCGGACCCAACTTGCTCACCAAAGCGAAGGACACCGTGGCTTGCCGCGACCTCGCGAATGTCAAGCGCGCCGCTCACGCCTTGAAGGGGGCTGTCAGCAATCTCGGGGCAAAGGCCGTCACCGCCGCGGCGGTCTCGCTCGAGGAAATAGCCCACGCGGGCAACATCGCGGCTCTGGACGGCGCGTACGCCGAGCTCGAACGCGAGGTCGACCGAATCCGCCGGGAATTGAGCGACTTCGTCGCCGGCTCCGTCCGGCAGCGGATGCCCGCGATCGCGGACCAGGGCTGACGGACAGGTTGTCAACGCCCCGCACGATCTAGGGCGATGCCTCGCCCTTGGAGCCCGGCTCCGCATCCGTCGCCGGACGCCGCCAGTCCTTGCCGCTCCCTGGCGCCAGCCTGACCGACAAGGGCGGCACGTCGTAGGTCAAGGGACCGACGTCATTCGTATTCTCGCGAACCTCCTTGACGACATACTCCTGCCCGACGTTGTGCTCCACGGTCGCCACCAAGGATTGACGGCCCAGTGGCACGCCGGTCACCAGGAACGCCCCTTTCGCGTCAGTCAACGCGGCGCGCCGGGGGTCGGTTGCCAAGAAGATCTTGACGCCCGGCAATGGGGCGCCGGCGGCATCGAGGAGACGCCCCCTGATTTCACCGGTCGGGGCCTGAAGCGCCCACAACACGCCCATCGTGCCGATGGCGGCGGCGAAAATGGCCGCCGCGGCCGCGGCCGCTTGCAGCCGTCGACGCCGCGGGCTCGTCCGCGGTGAAGGAGCCGTGGCGTCTTCCGTCTGGTCGCTCGCGACGCGAACCTCATCCAACCAATCGCTGAACGCGCCGGGCAACGCCTCTTGCACCACGGGTTCGGCGGTGGCAACGTGTCCGGGGGCGCTATGATCCATGGACTCACTCATTTCGGCGTTGTCACCTGGATGTTGTCGAACGTCGCGTACGTATTGTTCCAACCGCGGAGGCCGATGCCGCCCTTCGTAAAGCTGCCGTCGACGCACGACAGCACCGTTTCGCCGTCGACCTTGGCGACAATCATCGAGCCCTGCGTCGTCACCTCGATATGGCGTTGCACGCCGAGCCATTTGTACGGCCCCGCGGGGGGCGCCGCGGCCAACGGCTGGCTCAGCTCGACGCCGTTAACCCACTTGCGAAGGACGAACTCTCCTTTGCCGTAGCCCGGATCGTATTGAAACGAGTAGCCGTTGAACGACTTTTTGACCGGATCGGCTGAAACGTGGAAGAAAAGGCCGTATCCCATGCCGGCGGACAACGTCGCGTCCATCGACACGGTGCCGTCCTCGAAGCTCGATCCGTTCGCGTACGCGCGGACCTCGTTCCAGCCGCTGACCGGTCCCACTTGCAAGGCTCCGTCGGTCACCTTCCACCAGGAGCCGTTCAGGTCCCATCGGCCATTGCTCTCCTTCGGATTGTTGAAGGAATCGCGGTAGACAAGCTTTCCGGCCGGCGCCGAGCCACCGCCCCCGCCCCCGCCGCTCCCGGTGCCGCTCCCCGTGCCCGCTGCGTTCGGAGAGCCGGAGATCGCCGGCGGTCCGCTCACGGTGCCTTTTACGGCGGCCCCAACGGCCAGCACGCCCACTCCGGCGGCCGCGCCGATCATGCCCAGCAACACGGCGTATTCCGTCGTCGTCGCTCCGCGTCTCGCACCGCGCGGCACACCTCGACGGTTGTTCGCCCATTTCATCTGCCGGCTCTTCCCCTAAGGCTCGTGTAAAGGACTCCACACAAGCATAGCTGACGCTGGAGAGGCGGATGGAAGGTGCATGCGAGGTCTGGCAATTGGCCGCGGTGTTCACCATGCCCTCCGGAGCAGGCACCGCTGCGTGCTCAGCGTGGGCCTCTCACCGAGTCGCTTCGGTCGCGTCACCTACGGCGCTTGGCGCCGCGCACTCGTGCCTCGTACGATTCGCGGAGACGGCGCGCCCGAGTGCCTTTTGTAGCGCATCGAGGTTGATGGGCTTGGAGACGTAGCCGTCCATACCCGCCGCCAGGCACCGCTCACGATCTCCAGCCATGGCGTGGGCGGTCATGGCGATGATCGGAATATGCTCGTCGGTGCCCTGCTCGCGGGCGCGGATCGCGGCCGTGGCCTCGTAGCCGTCCATCTCGGGCATCTGCACGTCCATCAGGATGACGTCGAAGGTCTCTTGGTCGAGCGCCGCCAGGGCCTTTTTCCCGTCTTCCGCCACCACCGCGCGATGTCCCGCGTTGTCGAGCATGTGAACCGCGACCTTTTGATTGATCGGGTTGTCCTCCGCCAGGAGGATTCTGAGCGAGCGATCCGCGCCGGCTCTTCGACCGCCGTCCGCGGCCGTGTACTCGTCGCGTGGTATCCGTCGGCCGGCGTGCTCGGACCGCCGCGCAAGCGCCGCCGCCGCCGCACGGAACAGCTCCGACGGTTGAACGGGCTTTTGAAGATAGGCGGCGATGTCCAACGCGTCTCCCCGCTCGGCCGTCCCGCCCGCCCCCGCCCCCGCGGAGCTCAGCATGATGATCGCCGTCGCTGCCAACAGGGGATCCTGTCGCACGTCCCCGATCAGGGAGAACCCGTCCCTGCCGGGCATGAAATGATCGACGATCAAAAGCGCGAATGGATCCCGCCCGTTGGCGGCGTCCCGCGCCGAGGCCAGCGCCTCCGCGGCATCTCGGACTACGGTGGGTTTCATGTGCCAATGGTTGAGTTGGTCGTGGAGGATGCGCCGATTCGTGGCGTTGTCGTCCACCACCAGCACGCGGACTCCTTCCAGACGCCGTAGCTGATCCGCGGGAAATGGTTCAGCGGGTGATTCGGCGATCGCGATCCGCGCCGTGAAGTGGAACGTGCTGCCGCGTCCCACCTCGCTTTCAACCCAGATTCCTCCCCCCATGAGACCGACCAGGCGCGACGAGATCGTCAAGCCCAGTCCGGTTCCCCCGTAGCGCCGCGTTGTCGAGTTATCCGCTTGCGCGAAGGCGTCGAAGATCGTCTGCTGTCGGTCCGCGGGGATGCCGATGCCGGTATCGGACACCGTGCAGTGCAACGTGAAACAACGGTCCTCGGCGACCATGCCGTCGATCGCGTCGAGGCGAACGGACACCTCGCCGTGCTCCGTGAATTTGAGCGCGTTGCCGACCAGATTGACGATCACTTGCCGCAATCGGTTGGGATCGGCGACGACCCATGCGGGCATGCGCGGGTCGATTTCGCAAGTCAGCTCGAGCCCCTGTTGATGGGCCCGCAGCGCGAGCGACTGCATCATGGCGCCGACCTTCGCGGGCAGCTCAAACGGGACTAGGTCGAGCTCGAGCTTGCCGGCCTCGATCTTCGAGAAGTCGAGTATGTCGTTGATGACCGTCAACAGCGACCCGGCCGACTCCTTGATCGCGTCCAGGTAGTCGCGCTGCTCCTCGGTGAGCCGCGTCGCCAAGGCCAGCTCCGTCATGCCCAGGATGCCGTTCATGGGGGTGCGAATTTCGTGGCTCATGTTGGCCACGAAGTCGCTCTTGGCGCGATTGGCGTCCTCGGCGCCGCGTTTGGCCTCCAGCAACTCGCGCTCCGCGCGTTTTCGCTCCGTGATGTCCTTGGCGATGGTCAGGTAGCCCATGATGGCCCCTTCCGCGTCGCGCAGCGGCGTGGCCGAAACCTGTACCGGAACGCGCGTTCCATCCTTGTGTACGAAGGCCCATTCCACGTCCTCGACGTGTCCCAGCGACAGCTTCGCGAAGAACGCGTCGAGCCCGGGACTAACCGTCCGCTGCAGTTCACCGGAAAGGGCCGCCGCGCGCTCGGCGACGTCGCGGGCATCGCTGATCGTTTCGGGCGTGGCATGGCCGATCATCTCGCTGGCGTCGTAACCGAGCATCCGTTCCGCCGCCTTATTGAAGACGGTGAAGGTGCCGTCGAGTGAAGCGGCAAGTATGCTGTAGTTGGCATGGTCGAGGATCGCCTGCTGAAGGGCCGACGTAGCGCGCAGGTCCTGCTCCGCGGCCTTTCGCTTGAGAAACTGCCCCAATTGGCCGATCACGCCGGCCAGCATGTCGACCACGTGGGGATCCGGCGCTCTCACCTCGGCGTCGAAAAACTCCATCACGCCGATGAAATGGTCTTGAACCGTCAAGGGCAATGCGCACGCCCCGTGGAGATCGGCCCGCGGTGCGAAAGGAGCGCGGGGAAAGTTCGCATCGACGACGACGTCCGGAATCCATGCCGCCTCGCGCGTCGACCAAACCCGGCCGGGCAGGCCCTCGCCGGGCGCGAACGCCACGCGGCGCGACTCGGCGGCGAACCGGTCGATCTCTTCGCCGGGGACATGCCATACGTCCGTGCAACGCAGCCGTGGCTCCGCCGTCTCGTCCACCGTCCATACAGCGCCGTAGCGCCAGTTCATGGCCGTGCAGACCTTTTCCAGAATGCGCGGCACGGCCTCCGATCTGTCGTCGTCCTGGGCCAGGATGCGGGTAACCTCGTATTGCAGCCGCACGCGCTGTTCGGCGCGGAGCCGCTCCCGGATGTCGTGCAAGCAGGCGATGGCCAGCGTTTCTTGCCCGGATTCCAGAGGGCTCAACCCGATTTCGACGGGCACTTCGACGCCATCCTTGCGGACCACCTTGAGGTCGCCGGTCGTCCCCCGCAGTCTGATTTCGGGGCCCAGAAAGTAGCCGGCGCGCAAGCCGGGATGGCGCCCCCGAGCGTGCTCGGGAACGAGGATTTCGACGGGACGGTTGATGAGTTCGTCTCGGGTGTAGCCGAGCAACTTTTCGGCCTGCGCGTTGACCAGCAAGATTGTGCCGGCCTGGTTGACGATGACCATCGCGTCGGGGCTCGCCTCGAGAACGGCTTGAAAGCGCAGTTCGGCGCGGGCGGCGCGCGCCTCGGCCGACGTTCGCAGGATGCTCCGGCTTTCCGAGGTCATTCGTCCTCCCGCCACGGGGTGCGCCGACCACGCTCAACGCCACGAAAGCGTACCACACGCCCCAGGCGGCGGAGGAACCGGATTACCGCTTCCGGCACCCCCGATCGTCGCCTGCGCCCGCTGGCCGCTCGTACGTTATGGGAATCCCGTTGGAGAAAGCCGATCCCTCGGCGGGGACACATCCGTCGATGGATGGAACAATTCGCACTCACCGCCGTCATCCGGCATGATTTGGGCGATGGCGCGCATCTCCGGCAGTTGTGACAAGAACATGTCGAGGAGTCGCGGGTCGAAATGCGTTTCCCGGCGTTCGGCCATCATGGCCGCCACTTCCTGATCGCCGAGCGCCGGGCGATACACGCGATCGTGGGTCAACGCGTCGTACACGTCGACAATTCCCACGATCCGCGCCGCTTCCGGGATCGCGCCGCCCGTCAAGCCGGCAGGGTACCCCTTGCCGTCCCACCGCTCGTGGTGACAGAGGGCGATTTCCCGCGCCATCCGCAACACCGGGGACGCCGAGCCGCTCAACATTTTCGCCCCCAGGATGGTGTGAGCCTGCATGATCGAGATTTCTTCGGGCGTGAGCTGGCCCGGCTTGCAAAGGATGGCATCGGGAATGCCGATCTTGCCGACGTCGTGCATCGCCGCCGCCAACCGTATCTGGTCGATCCGATCGGCGGGCCAGCTCGCCGTCGCGGCCAGCAGTTCGCTGTACAAGCCCGTCCGCCGGATATGGGCCCCCGTCTCCTCGTCGCGCACCAGCGACGCGGCAACGAGGCGATGGATGGTCTCCTCGTGTGCCCGGCGGATGGCGCGCGTCTGCTCGCGGACGCGGTCCTCGAGGTGGCGCGTGTATTGGCGGTTCTCGATGACCAGCCCCCGCATCTTTAGACCGTTCCGGACCTGGATGAGAAGCTCCTCGCGCTCGACCGGCTTGACCAGGTAGCCAAAGGCGCCGTGCGTCAAGGCCCGAACCGCGGCCGACGTATCGGCCTGGCCGGTCAACATGAGCGCTGCCACATCCGGGAACTCCTCCTTGATTTGATCGAGCAAGTCGAGCCCCGAGCCGCCGGGCATCCTGATATCCAGGGTCACGACATCGACCGCGTGCTTTTTGAGGTGCTCCCAACCCGAGGCGGCGTTGTTGGCCGTCGCGAGCGCGTAGCCGGCCTCGCGCAACCACCGCGACAAAAGCTCCCGCACGCATTGGTCGTCATCGACAACCAGCAGCCGGGCGCCGCGTTCTTGCTCTTGTTTTACTTCAGGCATGGCATGGCATCGCGGATGGGCTCGGCGTCGAGACTCTCGCGCACGATTCGCAAAAGAACCTCGGCATCGAACGGTTTTTGAATCAACCGCAACCCGCTCTTTTTGAGGAATTCCAGTTGCCCGGCGTCGGGATCGTAACCAGTGCAAATCACGACGGGCATTTCAGGCTTTTCGCGCTTGATCCGGTCGTGGACTTCCCGGCCCGTGCCATTAGGCATGACGGCATCGAGCAGCGCCAGCGCGATGTCGTCCGCGTGCGTCTCGAGCAACGCGATGGCTTCGGTGCCGTCAGCCGCGACAAGAAGCGAATAGCCGGCCTGCGTGAGAACGCGCTGGGCGAGTTGCCGGACGAGCGGGTCGTCCTCCGCCAGCAGGATCGTTTCGCTGCCCCCGTCCGAGCCGGCGGGCAGGTGTTGATCGGTCGGCGCCTCGACGCCGCCCGCGACCGGGAGATAGATTCTGAAGGTCGTTCCGCCCCCGGGCTCGCTCTGGACGTCGATCGCCCCGCCGTGCTGTTGGACGGTGCCATAGACCATCGACAAGCCCAGGCCGGTGCCGCGTCCCACGTCCTTTGTGGTGAAGAACGGCTCAAAGATGCGCTCCTTGACCTCGGCCGACATGCCACACCCGGTATCCGCGATCGAGAACTCGACGTACAAGCCCGGCTCGATCGGAGGGTGCAGCGCGCCATAGGCCTCGCCGAGCGCGACTTGTTTTGTCGTTAGGGCCAGGCGGCCGCCCGACGGCATGGCGTCGCGGGCGTTGATGCAGAGATTCAAGAGCATTTGTTGCAAGAGGCCCGGGTCGGCGTGCAGCGTTCCGACGTCCTCGGCAAGGGAAACCTCGACCTCTATGTCTTCTCCGATCACGGACCGCAGCAGCTTCGCCAGATCGCCCACCACTTGACTTGGGTCGAGCACCGTGGGCTCGAGCACTTGATGGCGGCTGAACCCGAGTAACTGCCGCGTCAACGCGGTCGCTCGGTCGGCCGCCTTTTGCACTTGCCGCAGATCTTGCCGGGGCTGGGTATCGACGGGGAGGGCCTCCATGGCCAGCCGCGTGTAACCGCAGATGGCTTGCAATAGATTGTTGAACTCGTGGGCTATGCCGCCGGCCAGCGCGCCGACGGCTTCGAGCTTCTGCGAGTGGCGCAACTGTTTGTTCTTGTCCGAAAGCACGCTCTCCATTTGCACGCGTTCGGTGATGTCCGTGAGCGACCCGGCCATGCGATAGGCCTCGCCACGGTCGTTCCAAAGCGCCTGGCCCCGCGCGCAGAACCATCGGTACTCGCCGCACTTTGTTTGAAGACGATGATCGACAACGAAGGGCCGCCGCTCCGTGAGGTGTCGTTGGACCATCGCCAAGACGCCCTCGCGGTCGTCGGGGTGCAATCTTGTCACCCAGGCGCTGAATCGCTTCTCGAGTTCGCCGTCCGCATAGCCGAGCATTTGCGCTAGCCGCGGCGACATGTAGGCGTCGCCCGTCAGGATGTTCCAATCCCATAGACCGTCCGTCGACCCGCGGACGGCCAGCTCGAAGCGCTCCCGGCTCGCGCGCAATTCGTCCGCCACGCGGCATCGCTCGATCCCCATGGCGATTCCGTCGGACACGGCGTCGAGGGCGTGAATAGTGACATCCGACAACGCCTGCCGCGCGAACAGGGCAATGACGCCCACGAGGCGATCCTCGCACACGAGCGGGTAGCCGGCGAAGGCCACCATGCCCTCCCGCGCCGCCCATTCCTGATCGTGTACGCACGGATCGCCGATGACGGCGTTGGTCAAGAGCGGCTGCCGGTCCTGGGCAATCCTGCCGATCTTCCATTGGCCTACCGGCACGCGCGCGTGCGCCCCGCCCAAATGCGTGTAGATGCCGGCGCTCGCCTGCAACTCCAGGACCTCTCGCTCCGCGTTCAACGTCCAGATGCGCGTGAACGCGGCGCCGAGCTGCCTCGTGATGACGTCGCAGCACTCCCGCAGCATGGTAGGCAAGCTCTCGCGCCGCGTGAGAATGACGCTGACCCTGGCCGTCAGCAGAGACAGGTGAATCTGCTCCTCCAGGGCCGCCTCGGCCCGCTTGCAGTAGCGAATGGACCGGCTCAAGGAGTCGGCCGAGAGACTCTGCTTCGTCAAGAAATCCTGGGCACCGTGCCGCAGCGCGGCTTGCGCCACGGCCTCGTCATTGACATCCGTCAAAACGACGATCGGGATTCGCGGATGACGGGAACGGACCTCTTGCAGCGCCTCGATCCCGCTGTGCGTAGGCAACCCAAGGTCCAGCAGCACGACATCAAAGCGACCCGTATCCAGATGCCGCATGGCGTCGGACAATTGGGTGACCCCAATCACCTCGAACTCATCTTGAGCGCACCGCGTCACCGCGCGGGTGCCGCCCTCGGCGTCGGCGGAGTTGTCCTCGACGAGTAATATCCGGATGGGCGCTTGCATGGCGATGGCGTCGATCTGCGGGTCAGGCGATGCGCGGGCGTCCAGATAGCGTTCCAACGGTTGGGCCTCGCGTGGCCCTCGTCCCCACCTGAAACAATGGGATATTTTCAAGCGGTCTAGCCAGCGTGCTGCAAATGTTGGCTGCCAAGCGTCGGACTGCGATGGTCGTAAGCGTCGTAGTGCCCGAACCGGCGACCACGTAACTGGCTGTTCGTGCCGGCGGCGATCCGGGGGGCACCAACCGTATTTCCTGCCCGGCTACTGGGTGTGGTTCGGCGCCGTGGGCTGCGGCGTGTGCATGGCGGTGGGCTGTGCGATCAGTTGTCTTCCGTTCGGTCGACCGCCTGGCAGCGAGCCCGCGGTCGACCAGCCTCGCAGTGCGCCCGACGCGTTCTAGGCGCCAGCCGTCCTATCGGTAGTCGAGGAATGCCCCCACCGCCAGTCGCGCACAAGCGGCATGTCCTCGCCGTGCCGCGTGATGTAGCGGCGGTGGTCGATCAACAAGTCGCGCAGCGATTGCTTCACGTAAGCGGCTCGCGCGCCCAGGGCCGGCAGGCGATCGATCACGTCCCCCACCAGGTGGAACCGATCGAGGTCGTTGCGCACGACCATGTCGAACGGCGTCGTGGTCGTCCCTTCCTCCTTGTACCCGCGGACGTGGAAGTTGTGATGGTTCGTGCGGCGATACGCCAACCGGTGAATCATCCAGGGATAGCCGTGGAACGCGAAAATCACCGGCTTGTCCTTCGTGAACAGCACGTCGAAGTCCTTGTCGGCCAGCCCGTGCGGATGCTCCGTGGCGGGCTGCAAACGCATCAAGTCCACCACGTTCACCACGCGGATCTTCAGCTCCGGCAAATGCTGCCGCAGCAGGTCCACGGCCGCCAGCGTCTCGAGCGTCGGCACGTCGCCACAGCAGGCCATGACGACGTCGGGCTCCGCGCCGCAGTCGTTGCTGGCCCATTCCCAGATGCCGATCCCGGCCGTGCAGTGCTTGATCGCCTGATCCATCGAGAGCCATTGCGGTGCCGGCTGCTTGCCGGCGACGATTACGTTGACGTAGTCCCGGCTGCGCAGGCAGTGGTCCGTCACGCTCAATAGCGTGTTGGCGTCGGGCGGCAGATAGACGCGGATCACCTCGGCCTTTTTGTTGACGACGTGGTCGAGAAAGCCGGGATCCTGGTGGCTGAAGCCGTTGTGGTCCTGCCGCCAGACGTGCGAGGTGAGCAAGTAGTTGAGCGATGCGATTTGCGCCCGCCAGGGCAGTTGCCGCGTGACCTTGAGCCACTTGGCGTGCTGATTGAACATCGAGTCGATGATGTGGACGAACGCCTCGTAGCAAGAGAAGAAGCCGTGGCGCCCCGTCAGCAGGTAGCCTTCGAGCCAGCCCTGGCACTGGTGCTCGCTGAGCATCTCCATCACGCGGCCGTCGGGCGACACGTGGTCGTCCAGCGGGATCCGCTCCGCCACCGAGCACCGATCGGTGACCTCGAACACCGCGTTCCATCGATTGGACGCGGTCTCGTCAGGGCTGAAGACGCGAAAGTTGCGCTCCTCGGCGTTGAGCTTCAGCACGTCGCGAATGAAGGCCCCCTGCACGCGGGTCGCCTCGGCATCGGCGGCGCCCGGCGCGGGCACGTCGACCGCGTACGCCTGAAAGTCAGGCAACCGCAGCGCGCGCAAGAGCAGCCCGCCGTTGGCGTGGGGATTGGCGCTCATGCGGCGCGGGCCCTGCGGGGCCAGTTGGGCCAGCTCGGCTCTCAGTCGCCCGTCCGCGTCGAAGAGTTCTTCGGGCCGATAGCTCTTCATCCACTCCTCGAGAATCCGCACGTGGGCGGGCTTTTCCATGTCGCCCATCGGCACCTGATGGGCGCGGAACGTCCCTTCGATCGGCTTGCCGTCCACCTTGTCGGGACCGGTCCAACCCTTGGGCGTGCGGAGAACGATCATCGGCCAGCACGGGCGCTTCCGATCGTTGCCGTCGCGCGCCGCGGCCTGAATCCGCTTGATGTCGGCGATCGCGCGGTCGAGCGCGGCCGCCATTTTGCGGTGCATCGGCGCGGGATCGAGCTGCCGCGCGAAGGGATCGTCGCCTTGCACGAAGTAGGGCACGTAGCCGTAGCCGCGGAACAGTTGCTCGAGTTCCTCATCGCTGATCCGCGCGAGCACCGTGGGGCCGGCGATCTTGTATCCGTTCAGGTGCAAGATGGGGAGCACCGCGCCGTCGGTGACCGGGTTGAGGAACTTGTTGGAATGCCAGCTTGTCGCCAGGGGACCGGTCTCGGCTTCGCCGTCGCCGACGATGGCCGCCACGATCAAATCCGGATTGTCAAACGCGGCGCCATAGGCGTGCGACAGCGCATAGCCCAATTCGCCCCCTTCGTGGATCGAGCCGGGCGTTTCCGGCGCGACATGGCTGGGAATCCCGCCGGGAAAGGAGAACTGCATGAAGAGCCGTTGCATCCCCTCCTCGTCCCGCGACACGCTGGAGTACACCTCGCTGTAGGTGCCTTCCAGGTACGCGTTGGCCACGGCGGCGGGCCCGCCGTGCCCCGGCCCCATCACGTAGATCATGTCCAGATCATGCTCGTTGATGATCCGGTTGAGATGCACGTAGATGAAGTTCAGTCCGGGCGTGGTGCCCCAGTGGCCCAGCAGGCGCGGCTTGATGTGCTCGCGCGTGAGCGGTTCTTTCAGTAACGGGTTGTCGAGCAGGTAGATCTGCCCGACCGACAGGTAGTTGGCCGCGCACCAGTAGCGGTGCATCTTGTCGAGCAGATCGGCGGGTATTTCCCGCGGCGCGGGCGGCGCGGCCGATCGCGGTATTTTTGTGGAAACGTCGGGCATGTCAGACTCCCTTCGGGAATAGCAGATTCTTCGTGTGCCGGGCGATCATCCGGTCTTCGTCCGTCTTGATGACGCGGACGGAAACCCGGCTGTCGGCGGTGGAGATGAGATCGGCGCTTTCCTTGTTGCGGGCGCTGTCCAACCGCACGCCCAGGAACTCTAGGTCGCCGCAGATGCGCTCGCGGATCGGCGGGGCGTTCTCGCCGATGCCTCCGGTAAACACCAGTGTATCGAGTCCCCCCAGCGCGGCCGCGTATCCGCCCAGGAACTTCCTGGCCTGGTAGCAGAAAAGATCGATCGCCTCCGCGGCAGCCGGATCGTTGTCGGCCGCCGCCAAGAGATCGCGCATGTCGGCGCTGCGGCCGGACACGCCCAACAGTCCAGCCTGGTGGTTCACCAGCCGCGCCAGCTCCCGTGCCGTCTGAGCCTTCGTTTCCAGCAAGTATACGAGCACGCCCGGATCCAAGTCGCCAGTCCGCGTGCCCATGACGAGCCCGCCGGCGGGCGTGAACCCCATGGACGTGTCGAGGCACGCGCCGCGGTTCACTGCCGCCATGCTGGCGCCGTTTCCCAAGTGGGCCAGCACGGCCCTGCCGCCAGCGTTGGCCGGATCGAGCGTGCGCAGTTGGTCGACAAGGTACTCGTACGACAGACCGTGAAAGCCATAGCGCACGACGCCTTCGGCCGCCAGCTCGCGCGGCAGGGGCAAGAGCCGCGCGTGCCGGGGAAGCGTGCGATGGAACCCCGTGTCGAAGCAGGCGACCTGCGGGCAGGTTCCCAACACGGATTGCGCCACCTCGATCGCCAGGATCGCTTGCGGCAAGTGATTGGGCGCCAGCCGGACGCACGCGCGCAACTCCTCCAGGAGTGCCGCGTCGATCACGTGCGGCGCGGCGTATTTCGGCCCGCCGTGGACGATACGATGCCCCACGCCGGCTATCGGGCCGACCTCGCGCCGTCCCTCGATCCATGCCAGGACCTGCCGCAGGGCGACGCCGTGGTCCGGAAACGTCTCCTCGCGATCCAAGAGCACGTCGCCGCCCTCGGCGGTAATGCGCAATCGGCCCTCCGCAAGGCCCACCCGCTGTGCCTCGGCCGCGAAAAGCAGTTGCCCGCCATCGTCCGCGCCGAAAACGGCCGCCTTCAGGCTCGAAGAGCCGGTGTTGATCGTCAGCAGGTGGAAGCGGCTCGATGCCATGTGACCAGGGTCTGCGATTCGCGCCGACTTGGTGTGCCGCCCGCCGTGCTTCAGCATTCGCTTCTGGCGACGCTCAGCTTAGCACAGACCGGCCGCCGGCCCGAGTGAGCTTTTGCGCCGGGCGGCCGGATGTCGCTCCCCGGCGTCGCATTCGACGTCGCGCGGATGCCGTCTTGATGGTTCCGCGGGCTGGACCTAGAGTGAACCTGTCCTTTCCATCTCGATCCCGCCAACGGAACAAGCGCCGCTTCGGCCGCGGCCAACAGCTCACATGGGACTTCTGGACAGCCTGAAATCGGTCCTCTCGGGCGGAAAGGTCGACGTCCGCTCGCGATACGAATTCTTGCGCGAGGCGATCTCCGGCACGATGTCCAAGTTCTACATGGCCCGCGATCGCCAGACCGGCCAGATCGTCGGCCTGAAGATCCTCGACCCGGAGAAAACGGTCGCCTTCGAGTCGCGGTTCAAGGGGCTCAAAAAACCCAGCGAAGGGGAAATCATCAAGAGCATCTCGCATCCCCACATCGTCAAGGTGTTGCTCTACGGGACGACGCTACAGGGCGAGCCCTTTGTGGTCATGGAGTTTCTCGACGGGCCGGGCCTGAACTCGCTGGTGATTGGCCGCAGCCCGCTATTGGACGGGCGCCGGGTGAAGCTCATCCGCCAGGCGGCCGAGGCGCTCAAGGCCGTGCACGAGGCGGGCTACATCCACCGCGACATCTGCCCGCGCAATTTCATGGTGGCCCCCGACGGTGAGAACCTGAAGCTGATCGACTTCGGGCTCACCGTGCCCGCCACGCCCCCCTTCATGCAGCCGGGGAACCGGACGGGGACGCCCAACTACATGGCGCCCGAGCTGGTGCGGCGGTTGGCGACCGATCAGCGGCTGGACGTGTTCGCCTTCGGCGTCAGCGCCTACGAGCTGTGTACGTTCAACCTGCCGTGGGAGCGGGGCACGACCGGGCAGGTGGCGATGACGCACGCGGCCAACGCGCCGGCCGACATTCGCCGCTATCGGCCGAACATCAACCCCACGCTGGCCAAGGCGATCACGTGGTGTATCGAGCAGAAGCCCGACAAACGCTGCCCATCGATGGAAGAATTCCTGCGTGCGATCAAGGACGTGAAGACGGAGGACGTTTAGCTGGGACAGGTGGCTAAGCCGCAAGCGTGCTGGAGCGCCGAACGCTTGCGAGGCCCTTGGGCGGCGGCCCGTGGATCGTTGCGCTCGTTTCTGCCAGCGTGAAAGGGCTTGCAATCCGGCCGCGAAACGGCCACCTTTAGCACTGAATCTGGTGCCCCGAAGGGAGCGGGTTCGTGCAATCGCGGACGCGCAGGGGTTTTTTTCTGGAGTCTTGACGCATGGCAGCCCCCACCGCCTCGGAGCCACGCAGTTCCAAGCCCCAGGCGGCGCCCGCGCACGATCCCTACGTCCCCGATTCCAGCAACATCCCGGAATTCACCTGGCCGGCCGTCGTCGTCGGGGCGATCCTGGGGATCATCTTCGGGGCCTCGTCGCTGTACCTGGTGCTGAAGACCGGGTTGACCGTCTCGGCGTCCATCCCCGTGGCCGTGCTGTCGATCACCTTGTTTCGTCTCTTCTCGCGAATGTTCGGCATCCGCCGGGCGACGATCCTCGAGAACAACATCGTGCAGACGACCGGCTCGGCCGGAGAGTCGATCGCCTTCGGCGTCGGCGTGACGATTCCGGCCGTGATGCTCCTGGGGACCGACATGGAGTTTACGCGCGTCATGACTGTCGGCGCGCTCGGCGGTCTTTTGGGGATCCTGATGATGATTCCGCTGCGGCGGGCATTCATCGTCAAGCAACACGGCAAGCTGAAATACCCCGAAGGCACCGCCTGCGCCGACGTGTTGATCGTGGGCGAGGAAGGGGGCGCCACGGCCGCCACCGTCTTCACCGGCTTCGGCATTGCTTTTGTCCACAAGTTCCTGATGACCGCCATGCACCTCTGGCAGGAAAACGTCAACCAGCCCCTGTTCACCAAGGCAAACAAGGGACTGCCCGGCGGCGTGATCGGCGGCGAAATGACGCCCGAGCTGTTGGGCGTAGGCTACATCATCGGTCCGCGCATCGCGTCGATCATGGTGGGCGGCGGCGTCCTCGCGGCGTTGGTCCTGGTGCCGCTCGTGAGGTACTTCGGCGATGCCCTGAATCAGCCGTTTCCACCGGCGACCGACATGCTCATTCGCAATATGGGCGTGAAGGAGCTGCGCAACAACTACATCCTCTACATCGGCGCTGGCGCCGTGGCAGCCGGCGGCATCATCAGCATGTTGCAGGCGCTGCCGATGATATTCGGATCGCTGCGGGCCGGGTTGCGTGACCTGGTTCCCGGCGGCAAGACCGCTTCGGCGGGTGCGGCGCCGCGGACCGAGCGCGATTTGCCGTTGGCGGTGGTCGTCCTCGGCTCCCTGGCGCTGGTTCTGGCCTTGGCGGCCATTCCCAGTCTTGGATTGGGAGTGACGACCCAGGGTCTGGTCGGCGCGGGGCTGATCGTGCTGTTCGGCTTCCTATTCGTCACGGTTTCGTCGCGGCTGACAGGTGAGATCGGCTCCTCGTCGAATCCCATTTCGGGGATGACCGTGGCCACGCTGCTGATGACGTGCCTGATTTTCCTGGCAATGAGCAAAACCGACCGCGCCGCCACGCTCACGGCGATGACCGTCGCCGCGGTGGTTTGCGTGGCCGCCAGCAACGGCGGCTCGACGTCGCAGGACTTGAAGACGGGCTTCCTGGTAGGCGCCACGCCCCGCTGGCAGCAGATTGCCATCCTCATTGGGGCGCTCACCAGCGCGCTGGTGATCGGGGGCACCTTGCTCTTGCTGAACCACGCTTTGACCACCTGGTCGCGCAGTCCACGCAACCTGCCGCGGTACGTCGTGCCGGGCGCCGACAAGCTGACGCAAATGGAAAAGCCTGGCGGCCAGTACGCCGCCGACGATCACATGTATCACGTGTGGCACGTCACCGAAGGGCAAGTCCGCGGCATTCCACAAGGCAAGTACCTGGTCGACGACCGCGGCCAGATCGCCTACCTGGTCGACCCCGGAATCAACGGCCGACTCACCGAACGAGACGACGGTTCCAAAGTAACGAAGTTCGATGCGCCCAAGACGCGCCTGATGGCGCTGATCGCCGGCGGCGTCCTTCAACAGTCCTTGCCGCTGGAGCTCGTTCTCATCGGCGTGCTGATCGCCCTGGTGCTGGAATTGGCGGGCGTGCCGTCGCTGCCGTTTGCCGTCGGCGTCTACTTACCCATTCAAACGTCCGTCCCGATTTTCATCGGAGGGGTCATCCGGTGGTGCGTCGACAAGATAAAGCGGCACTCCGCCGCCGAGGCCGACATGAGCCCCGGCGTGCTGCTGGGCTCCGGCTACATCGCCGGCGGAGCGATCGCCGGCATGTGCGCGGCATTCCTGGCGTTTGTGCCATACATCAAGAGCCTGGCGCGATTCCTGCCGCCAGAGTTGCAAGCCAGCCCGCCCGACAACTTCCGCGACCAGCTTGAATTCATGATGACCTTCAACCTCCCCAAGGGCTGGGTGGAAAGCAACTGGCCGTCGCTCGTCGCGTTTGGCTTTCTGATCGCGCTGTTGGTTCTGACCGGGTTGGGAGTATTTTTCCGTGGGGCCCAGCCGCAGGCGCCGGCTCGACCCGCGAAAGGGCGGTGAGGGCGACAGCAGCGAATAGCGATTAGCCGCAGAGAATCAGAGTCCATGCGTGGTGCTCGCAGAGCGCCCTACAACCGACCACCATTTACCGACCGACCAAGATCATGCATCACGCGACAAAAAGACGATCAACGATCCTGGGAGCATTCCTGATGACGCTTGCCACGGCCCATGCGCTACAGGCCGACGAGGGGATGTGGCTGTTTACCAATCCGCCCGCCAAGATGCTCAAGGAGAAGTACGGCTTTGAACCCACCGCCGAGTGGCTCAAGCACGTCCGCCAATCGAGCGTCCGCTTCAATAGCGGCGGGTCCGGCTCGTTCGTCTCGTCCGATGGCTTGGTGATGACCAACCATCACGTCGGCGCCGATTGTTTGCAAAAACTGAGCACCGCCGAAAAGGACCTCATCAAGACAGGTTTTCACGCCCGCACCCGCGACGAGGAGGTGAAGTGCGTCGACTTGGAATTGAACGTGCTCGTGGACATCGAGGACGTGACCGACCGCGTGAAGGCGGCCGTCACTGACGAGTCCGACCAGGCCGAGGCCCGCAAGCAGCGCCTGGCCGTGATGAACACCATCGAGAAGGAATCGTTCGATAAGACCGGGCTGCGCAGCGACGTGGTCACGCTCTATCACGGCGGCAAGTACCACCTGTACCGCTACAAGAAATACACCGACGTGCGGCTGGTATTCGCGCCGGAGAAGGACATCGCCTTTTTTGGCGGCGACCCTGACAACTTCGAGTACCCGCGATACGACCTCGATATCTGCTTCTTCCGCGTGTACGAGGACGGCAAGCCGGCCAAGATCAAGGACTTTCTCCGTTGGAGCCCCGCGGGCGCCAAGGACGGCGAGCTGATCTTCGTCTCCGGGCATCCCGGCCGCACCAATCGGCTGGACACGGTCACGCACCTGGAGTTCTTGCGCGACGTGGCGTTCCCCGCGGTCCTGGACATGATCCGCCGCCGCGAAATCGCGCTGCGGACCTACGCCGAGCGCGGGAAAGAGAACATGCGCCGCGCTCAGGACGAGCTGTTTGGCTATCAGAACAGTCGCAAGGCGCGGCTGGGCGGCCTGGCCGGCTTGCAGGACCCGGCGGTGATGGGCCGCAAACACCACGAGGAGCAGGCCCTGCGCGACGCCGTGATGAAGGACCCCAAGCTCAAGAAGGAGTACGGCGACGCCTGGGACACAGTCGCCAAGTCGATCGAGGTGCTGGAAGAGATCTACGACGACTATCAACTGCTCGAGCAGGGGCGGGCCTTCAATTCCCACCTGTTCAGCATCGCCCGCATGCTCTTGCGTCTCTCGGAGGAAACCACCAAGCCCAATCCCGAGCGGCTGCGGGAATACGCCGAGGCCGGCCTGGACTCGCTCAAGCAGCAGCTCTTCTCCGAAGCGCCGATCTACCCGGACCTGGAGATCGTCAAGTTGGCCGACTCGCTGGGCATGCTGATGGAGATCAAAGGGGCCGACAACCCCTTGATGAAGCAGGTTCTGGCGGGTAAGTCGCCGCGCGAGCGCGCGGCCGAGCTGGTGAGCGGCTCAAAACTGGCCGACGTCGCGCTCCGCAAGCAATTGGCCGAAAGCGGCGCAAGCGCCATCGACAACTCCGACGACCCGATGATCCGCCTGGCGAAGCTCGCGGACAAGCCGGCCCGCAAGGTGCGCCGCACGTACGAGGAGCAAGTCGACGAGCCGCAGCGGCAGGCGTACGGCAAGATCGCGCAGGCCCGCTTCGCGATCTACGGCGACAGCGTCTATCCCGACGCCACGTTCACGCTGCGGCTGGCCTACGGCACCGTGGCCGGCTATCAGGAGGCAGGCCAGACGATGCCTCCGTGGACCACGATCGGCGGCGCGTACGAACACTCGCGCGAGCACGGCGGAAAGGACCCCTTCGAGCTGCCGGAAAGCTGGATCAAGCACAAGGGCGACCTGAACCTGGCCACGCCCTTCAACTTCGTCAGCACCGCCGACATCATCGGCGGCAACTCCGGCAGCCCCGTGATCAATCGCCAGGGAGAAGTGGTGGGCATCATCTTCGACGGCAACATCCAGTCGCTGGTGCTCGACTTCATCTACACGCGGGATCAAGCACGGGCCACCAGCGTTCACTCGGCCTCGATCGCCGAAGCGCTCCGCAAGGTCTACGGCGCGAGCGAGCTGGCCGACGAACTTGGGCGATAGTGGCTCTGGCCTCTCGCCTGTGGCCTCTGGCCTATTTTTCTACGCCAGCAGTTCCCGCGCGACGCGAGCGTGACTCACGTCGAAATCGGTCAGGCTGTCGTCGCGCCCGTCGTGCGGGTAGGTGAGCCGGACGTGCGACAGCCCCAGCGCCGCGAGAATCGTCGCGTGCAGGTCGTGGATCGTCACCACGTCCTGGACCGACTTGTAGCCGAACTCGTCGGTCGCGCCGTGCACGTATCCGCCCTTGAACCCGCCCCCGGCCAGCCACAGGCTGAAGGCGTGCCGGTTATGGTCCCGGCCGTCGCTCTTCTGCGAGATGGGCAATCGCCCGAACTCGCCCGTCCACAAAACGATCGTCGACTCCAATAGCCCCCGCTGCTTCAAATCGGCCACCAAGGCCGCGCACGGCTGATCGGTGCGGGCGCACAGGCCGCGGAGGCTGTCGGCGTTCTTCGAGTGCGTGTCCCACGGCTGCCCGCTCATGAACACCTGCACGAAGCGGACCCCTTGCTCGACCAGCCGGCGGGCGAGCAAGCACCGGCCGGCGTATTCGGCCGTCGTCGGGTTGTCCATCCCGTACATCCGCCTCGTGGCCTCCGTCTCGCGCGCCAGATCGAGGATTTCGGGCACGGCCGCCTGCATACGGGCGGCCATCTCGAAATTCGAGATGCGGGCCTCGAGCTCGGAATTGCCCGAGTGCCGTTCCAGGTGCGCGCGGTTCAACTGCGCGAGCAGGTCGAGCTGGCTGCGCCGCGCGTCCGGCGTCACGCCGTCGGGCGGTGAAAGGTGCAAGACGGGCGAACCCTTGGCGCGGAAGGGCGTGCCTTGAAACACCGCCGGCAACCACCCGCTCGACCAGTTGCCGACGCCGTCGACCGGCAGCCCGCCCGGATCGGACAAGACGACGTAGGCCGGCAGATCGCGGTTTTCGCTCCCCAGGCCGTATACGATCCAGGAGCCCATCACAGGCCGCCCCGCGAAGAACTTGCCGCTATGGATCAGCCGCAGCGCCGATTCGTGATCGACGCTCTCGGTGGTCATGGAACGCACGAGCGTCAAGTCGTCGGCCACACGCGCCGTGTGCGGCAGGATCTCCGACAAGGGCATGCCGCAATGCCCGGCCGGATGGAACTTGAACGGCGAGGCGAGCAGGTTCCCTTTTTGCTCGTGGAAGTGCACCTCTAGCTCGCCGGGATACGGCTGCCCGTCATGGCTCGTCAGCTCCGGTTTCGGATCGAAAAGGTCCATGTGACTCGGACCGCCGTGTTGGAACAGGCAGATCACGGCCTTGGCCTTGGCAGGCTCGTCGGGCAGGATGGCGGTGGTCTTGGCGTGCGCCGGCGCTGTCGCCGCCACCAGATCGGCCAGTGCCAGGCTGCCGACCGCGCCAACGTACCGCCCCAGAAAGGCGCGGCGGTGAAGAGGAAAAGATGTGTTCATGGTCAATGCCGTTGGCTGGCGTATGGTGGCGGCCAATGATGAATGATGAACGATGAATGAAAGACCGACAAGCACGCGCGCGCGTAGCTCAGCGGCCATTCATCATTCCGCATTCATCATTTCTTCTCCGTGTCTCCGTGCCTCGGTAGTGATTCCCGATTCTCACTCGATGTACAAAAACGCGTTGCTCGCGAGCAGCATCTGGCACAGGTCCTGCCACGCGCGCTGTTGCGCGTCGGCCTGGCTGGCATAAGCGGCCGGCTGCGCGGCGACGAACGCTTCGGCCGCCGCGCGTTCCGCGGCGCGCGGGGCGCGTCCGTACGCCAAAAGGAACGCATGCGCGATTCGGGCTCCCGGGTCGTCGCCCGCCTCGCGCGCCAGCCGGTCGGCCATGGCTTTGGCGCGGGCGGTGACGAACTGGGAATTGAGCAGGCTCAGCGATTGCGTGGCGATCGTCGAAGTATTGCGCCGCGTGCAATTGGTCACGACCTGCGGGGCGTCGAATACGTCGAGCATGGTGTTGATCTGCGTCCGCCGCCGCTGCAGAAAGATCGACCGCCGGCAGGCGCCGGACAACTTTTCTTCGACGATCACCTCTCCGTCCTCCTGGCGCATGGTAGGAACGAAAGGCCCGCCGCCGGCCAGGTCGAGCTCGCCGCTGGTGCGAAGCATCGCGTCGCGAATCCCTTCGGCGTCCAGGCGCAGCAGAGGAAACCGGGACAATAGCACGTTGTCGGGATCGGCACGGCCGGCCGATTCGCTCGCCGTGCTTGACTGGCGATAGGCAGACGAATTCAGGATCAGCCTGTGCACGGCCTTCACGCTCCACCCGCCGGCGATGAATTCGGTCGCCAGGTAATCGAGCAATTCGGGGTGCGTAGGGATCGCGCCGGTGTAGCCGAAGTTATCGGCCGTGGTGACGATGCCGCGGCCAAAGTGATGCTGCCATATGCGATTGACCGTGATCCGCGCCAAGAGCGGATGGCGGGAGTCGGTGATCCACCGCGCCAGCGCCGTGCGACGACCACTGCCGCGCCCGGGGGCCTTTTCCGCCTTGTATTGCATGCCGCCGCTCAAAAGCGATCGCGGTACGCTCGGCCCCACTTCCGGCCCCGGCGCCCGGTAGTCGCCCCGCACCAGCAGGTGATGCGGCTCCGCCGGCGATTGCACCTCCCACAGCAGGGCGATCTGCTCGAGCGGCCTCGGGCGCTGTCTCTCAAGGCCCGAAACCTCCTCGTTCGTCTTCGCGCGGGCCTGGTTGTACTCGGCCGACTTCGCGGCGACGTCGTCGTCCGTGACCGCCAGCTCCTTCTCATGCGCCTTGATCAACTCGCGGTCGGCGTCGGTCTGTTTCTTGTTTTTGCGCCCCAGAGCCTCCCGCAGTTGCGATTGCAGCGGCTCGTCCAATTTCGCGAGCTTTTCCTCGACGAGATCCTTGCGCACCGGATCGGCCAGTTCCGCCAGCGCGTCCTTCAGCCCCTTGATCTTTTCGTCGATCTCCTTCGTCAGCCGGGCGTGCTCCTCGCGCTCGGCCCGCGTCGCGATCGACGTGGTGCGCTCCGCCGGCTTGCGCCACTTGTCAGGGCAATACGACGGCCAGAAGATCGCCTGCAGCCCATAGTATTCCTCTTGTGTGACCGGCTCGAACTTGTGGTCGTGGCAGCGGGCGCACTGAACCGTCAGCCCGAGCATGCTCGAAGCCACGATCTGCACGGTCCCCTCCAGCACCGCGAATCGGTCGACGCGCAGCTCGTCGGGATTGCCGTCGCTCTCGCCCGTCCCGTCCGGCGCGTTGCGGAGCAAATGCGTAGCGACCAGAAGCGCGGCCGTGTCGGGCGTGACGTCGCCGCCGGGCTCGTAGCCAGCCATTTCATCGCCGGCGAGCTGTTCCTGGATGAAGCGATCAAAGGGCTTGTCGGCGTTGACGGCGCCGATGACGTAGTCGCGATAGCGGTAAGCCAGCGGGCGCACGCTGTCGGCGTTGAAGTAGCCGTTGCTGTCGGCGTAGCCCGCCGCGTCCAGCCAGTGCTGGCCCCACCGTTCCCCGTAGCGTGGACTGGCCAGGCACCGCTCGACCATCCGCCGGTATGCCCCCTCGGTCTCGTCGGCTAGATAGGCGGCGACCTCGTCGGGCGCAGGCGGCAGCCCGGTCAGATCGAAGCTCACGCGCCGCGCGAGCGTCGCGCGGTCGGCTTCGGGCGCGAAGCCCAGCCCGCGCCGCTCGAGCGCTGCCAAGAGGAAGCGATCGACCTCGTTGCCGACGCGTTCGGCGTGCGCAACTTCCGGCGGCTGCGGACGCGCCGGCGGCACGAACGCCCAGTGGTCGGGACCCGGTTTCGCGGCCTCCTCGGCCGTGGGAAGCCCCGCCGCGCCGGATGCTACCCACCGCCGCAGCAACTCCTTTTCCTCATCCATCAGCGGGCTCTCGGGCGGCATCTCGTCCGCTTCGACGCGCTGCCACAGCAAGCTCTCGTCGGGCTTCCCCGCCACGACCGGCGCGCCCTGATCGCCGCCCCGCGCGATCGAGCGCGGCGTTCCCAGGTTCAGCTCGGCCTCGTGCTTCATCGGGCCGTGACACTTGACGCACCGCGCCCGCAACAGCGGCAGCACGTCGTGCAACAACTCGGGCGCCGCCGCTTCGTCGGCTGCGCGGGCCGGCGCCGCGGCGCACATGGCCAAAATCGAAAAGCAAGCGACCGCGACAGGGCGCGCGTCACGGCGCCAACGAGCCGGGCAAGACAGATCGTGCGCGCGACTTTTCATGGAACTTGCCGGCCGGTCAATTCCCGTCACTCGGAGGAAAGTCGCGCACACGCCCTTGGCTATCGAGCCCCCGATTCTGCCAGCAGGTGCGCGGCCACGAATTCCTCGTCCAATGTCACGCCCAGCCCCGGACCATCGGGCACGGTGATCCAACCGTCGACGGCTTGCACCTTTTCGACGGTCAGCTCGTGCCTTAGCGGCGAGTCCTCGACGCAGTCCTCGAAGATAAACGCGTCCCGGCACGTGCTCAACCAGTGCAGGCTGGCGGCGACCGTGATCGGGCTCGTGTAGCAGTGGTTGCACAGCCGCGCGCCGATCTCCTCGACGCGGCCGCGGATGTACGCCGCGTCGGTGAAGCCGTTGCGCGCGATGTCGACCTGGTAGATGTCCACGGCGCGGCGGTCGATCAACGGTCGAAAGGCCTCCCGGCCACATTCCTCTTCGCCCCCCGCGATCGCCACGGGCGAGCGGTCGCGCAGCCAGGCGTAGCCTTCGTAGTCGTCGGGCCGCAGCGGCTCCTCGAGCCACTCGATTCCATAGTCGACAAAGGCGCACGCGCGCCGCAGGGCGGTTCGCGCGTCCCACACGCAACCGGCGTCGATCAACAGGGTCCCGTCGCCAATGCCCTTTCGCGCCCCGCGGACCAAATCGACGTCGACCGCCTCGGACTGCCCCATCGGTTCCCAACCGAATTTGACGGCCCGATAGCCGGCGTCGATCCAGCGGCGGCCGATGTCGGCCGTCTGGCAACCGTCGCGTCCGAAGAGGATCGACGCATAGG
This sequence comes from Planctomycetia bacterium, assembly GCA_016191115.1. GTDB lineage: Bacteria > Planctomycetota > Planctomycetia > Pirellulales > JACPPG01 > JACPPG01. Next base: position 57,029 of record JACPPG010000034.1, read on the forward strand.
CCTTGATCCGTTCGTGCTGCTTTCCCCCCAGCAGGCGATGAATCGGCTCGCGGAAATGTTTTCCCTTCAAGTCCCACAGGGCCATGTCGACGGCCGCCATGGCCGTGATCGTGGCCGAGGTGCGGCCGAAGTACATCGTCCGCCGCAGCATCGACTGCCACAGACGCTCGGTTTCGAGCGGGTTCTGGCCGACCAGGATTTCCCGCAGGCCGCAGGCGATATTGTGGCTAAACGGGGCGTCGATGATCGCCTTGACCACCTCCGGCGAGCTATCGGCCTCGCCGATCCCTTCCAGCCCCGTGTCCGTCCGCACTCGGACCAGCACCGAGTCCTGGCTGCTGGCCGTCTTGGCCACCACGTTCTTGATTCGCAGGATCTGGCAGACGACGTTGGTGATCTTCATTGGGCAATGGTGGCGGCGTATACCTTTGCGGCGGGGCCAGCGGCGTGCGACAGGACAATCACGAACCCGACCGTGGATCCGCGAACCAGCGAGGCGTGTAGGGCGTCATTGTAACACGTGGGCGGCTGGCGAAAAATCCTCCGCTCCCTTGGCGCATACTTACGGAAGGGCGAGGCTCCCACCGAGCCGGCACCAAGAGAGCGCGGCGCGCAAGGCGGCTCGGCGGGAGCCCGCCCTCCCGGACGACGGCTCCCGCGATGTGCGCGATCGCTACCCCCCGAACCCGTTTCGATTGACACTACAGGGTTTACGGCGTATTCTTGCGGCGTAAGCCCCCTTGATGTCCCGTGAAATTCAGGCCATGACCCGCCTCACCGCCGCCAGCTTGGTTTCTGCCTGGTTCGCCAGCCGTCCGATCGCCGTATCGGGCGTGGGCGTGGGCGTTATTGTGGTGATTATCGAGGAGGCGCAGGCCTGAGGGCGTCGACCGGGAAGACCCGATCAAAAGCAAGCCCTGAGGCCGCGACGGCCCCAGGGTTTTTTTGTTGAAATAGGGACCGCAAACGGACCACCACCCGAAGGGACCGCTGTAGCGGACTTCCGCCACGCAGCCCGGCAAACGACCATGCGACGCATCGAAATCTACGACACTACCCTCCGCGACGGCAGCCAAGGCGAGGGGGTCAATTTCTCCCTCCAAGACAAGCTGCTTCTGACCCAACGGCTCGATAGCCTGGGCTTCGACTACATCGAAGGGGGCTACCCTCTGTCGAACGAGAAGGACACCCAGTATTTCGCGCGGGTGCGGGAATTCGACCTGGCCCATGCCAAGGTCTGCGCCTTTGGCATGACGCGCCGCAAGGGGATCACGGCCGACAAGGATCCCGGCATGCAGGCCCTCCTCGATTCCGGCGCGGCGATCATCACGCTGGTCGGCAAGACGTCGGACTTTCACGTCAAAAACGTGCTCGCGGCCTCGCTCGAAGAGAATATCGAGATGATCGCCGACAGCGTCGCGCTGCTGCGCCGCAGTGGCCGCGAGGTGATCTACGACGCCGAGCACTTCTTCGACGGCTGGAAGGCCAACCGCGCGTACGCCCTAGCGACCATTCGGGCCGCCGCTGAGGCCGGCGCGCGGCTCATCGTGCTTTGCGACACCAACGGCGGCAGCATGCCCGAGGAAGTCGCCGAGCTGACCCGCGCCGCCAAGAGCGAGCTATCGGTGCCGGTGGGCATCCATTGCCATAACGACTGCGACCTGGCCGTGGCCAACACGCTCGTGGCGGTCGAGGCGGGTGCCGACCACGTGCAGGGGACGATCAACGGCGTCGGCGAGCGGTGCGGGAACGTCGACCTGATCTCGGTCGTGGCCAATCTGGCGCTCAAGAAATCCGGTTACGAGGTGCTGCGCGCCGACAGCCTTGCGCACCTTACCGAGCTGTCGCGCTACGCCTACGAGCTGGCGAACATGAACTTCCGCGCCAACCAGCCGTTCGTCGGCACGAGCGCTTTCGCGCACAAGGGTGGCATGCACGTGCACGCCGTCAACCGCGAGTCGGCGAGCTACGAGCACATCGCGCCCCAGCGCGTCGGCAACGAGCGACGGATCCTGGTGAGCGAGTTATCGGGCCGCTCCAATATCATCGCCCTGACGACCAAGCACAACCTGCAAAACGACCGGGCGCTGATGGACAAGATTCTGGCCCAGGTCGTGAAGATGGAGAACGCGGGCTACCAGTTCGAGGCGGCCGAGGCCTCGTTCGACCTGTTGGTCAAGCGCTGCGCCGGGATGTACCGGCCGCATTTCGAGCGGCTCAACTTCCACGTCACCGTCGAAGCCGACGGCGCCGACGCCCCGACGACCGAGGCCACGGTGAAGATCCGCGTGGGGGACGCGACCCGCCATGAAGTCGCCGAGGGGGACGGCCCGGTGAATGCCCTGGACGCGGCCTTGCGCAAGGCGCTCGAACCGGTATACCCCAGCCTCGCCAGCATGCACCTGGTGGACTACAAGGTGCGGGTCATCAACTCCGAAGCGGCCACCGCGGCCGGCGTCCGCGTGGTGATCGAGAGCCGCGACGAGCGCGACGTATGGGGCACCGTCGGCGTCAGCGAGAACATCATCGAGGCCAGTTGGACGGCTCTGGTCGACAGCATCGAATACAAGCTGTACAAGGATGAATCGCGCGAACCGGCGGCATCGGCTGGTGCCGCCCGCGCGACGTAGCGCGGACGACGGATTCGAGCCAACGGGTGTGCCACTGCTTCGTCAGAAGCCGTGCTGCCCTCGAAGGACTCTCCACCGCTTGCGACCAAGCAGTGCCACACGGACGAATCGATCAAATGACAACGGCCAGCATCACCCAAGACCTGCCCAAGCAGTACCATCACGCCCGTCCGGAGCAGCAGTGGTACCGCTTCTGGGAGGAGCAGGGCTATTTCCACAGCGAGCCGGATCGGCGGCGCACGCCGTACACGATCGTCATCCCGCCGCCGAACGTTACCGGCGCCCTGCACCTGGGCCACGCCCTGAATAACAGCCTGCAAGACATCCTCATCCGCGCCAAACGGATGCAGGGCTTCAACGCGCTGTGGATGCCGGGCACGGATCACGCCGGCATCGCCACGCAGGCCGTGGTCGAGCGGCGGATTCTGCTCGAGGAGAAAAAATCCCGCCACGACCTGGGACGCGAAAAGCTCGTCGAGCGCATCTGGGCCTGGAAGAACGAATACGAGCGCCGCATCCTCGGCCAGCTCAAGCGGCTGGGCTGTAGCTGCGACTGGCGGCGGACCCGCTTCACACTCGACGCCGCCTGCACCCGGGCCGTGCGGCACACGTTCTTTCGCTTCTTCCAGGAAGGGCTTGTCTACCGCGGCCGCCGGCTGGTGAACTGGGACACGTTCCTGCAAACCGCGGTGAGCGACGACGAGGTGTTCCACGAGACGGTGGCCGGCCATTTCTGGCACCTGAAGTATCCGGTCCGCGATCCGCGGCCCGGCGAGCCAACGCACGTCACGATCGCCACGACGCGGCCCGAGACGATGCTGGGCGACACGGCGGTGGCGGTGCATCCCGATCCGGCCGCCGCGCTGGGGGCCGCCGAGGCCGAGCTGCGCGAAAAGCTGGCCGCCGCCGGCGACAAGCAGCGGCCGGAGATCGCAGCGCTGCTCGACGCCCTGGCCGAGCGGCGCCGCACGATGCTGCCGGAGCTCTTGAAGCTGCGCGACATGGCCGCGGCGGGCCGCACGCTCACGCTGCCATTGTTGAACCGCGAGATTCCGCTGATCGCGGACGCCTGGGCCAAGCCGGAACTCGGCAGCGGCTGCGTGAAGATCACGCCCGCCCACGATCCGAACGACTACGACGTCGGCCTGCGGCAAAAGCTGCCGATGATCAACATCTTGAACACCGACGGCACGCTCAACGACAACGCCGGCCCTTACGCGAAGCTCACGGTCATGAAGGCCCGCGACAAGGTCGTGGCCGACATGGACGCGCTGGGCCTGTTGGCCGAAGTCGAGGATCGCGAGATCGAGCTGGCGCACTCCGACCGCTCGCGGACGCCGATCGAGCCCCTTCTCGCCGAACAGTGGTTCGTGCGAATGCAGGACCTGGCCCAATCGGCCATGGACGCCGTGACCGACGGCCGCGTCAGGATCGTGCCGGGCCGTTACGCCAAGGGCTATCTCGATTGGCTGGGCGAAAAGCGCGACTGGCCCATCAGCCGGCAGCTTTGGTGGGGGCATCAGATTCCGATCTGGTACGCCGAGGGCGTCACCGAAGAAACGCTGCGAAAGGCCTTCGCCGGGAGGGACGACGTCGCCTGGCGTCGCGACCCGGAGCACGACCGCTGGCTGGTCTGCGCGCTGGAAGAGGACCTGCCCGAAGATGCGATTCCCGGCTGCCGCCTGACGCGCGAGCAGGACGTGCTCGACACCTGGTTCAGCTCCGCCCTGTGGCCGCACTCGACCCTCGGCTGGCCCGAACGGACGCCCGAGCTGGCCTACTACTATCCCACCAGCACCCTGGTCACCAATCGCGACATCATGACGCTGTGGGTCGCGCGGATGGTGCTCACCGGGCTGCACAACGTGGGGGACGTGCCGTTCCGCGAGGTGTACATCACGCCCAAGATCCTCGACGGTTACGGCGAGGGCATGAGCAAATCGAAGGGGAACGGCGTCGATCCGATCGACATCATCGAGAAGTTCGGGGCCGACGCGCTGCGTTTCGGCATCGCCTACCTGACGACCGAGACGCAGGACATCCGCATGCCGGTCGAGTTCGAATGCCCGCACTGCGGCGCGCTTATCGAACAGACGAAGAAGAACCGCGTGCTGCCGCGCGTGCCGTGCAGCAAGTGCGGCAAGGACTTCGCCACGCAGTGGGCCGAGAAGCCCGAGGATGCTGCGTTGCCGCGGGCGCTGGTGGTGAACGACCGCTTCGAGCTGGGGCGCAACTTCTGCAACAAGCTGTGGAACGCAGCCCGGTTCGTGCTTCTGAATCTCGACGGCTACACGCCAGGCGCGGTCGGCGATGCCGACCTCGTGACCGAGGACCGGTGGATTTTGAGCCGGCTGTCGACCGTGACCGAGGGGGTCACCAAGGCGCTCGACGAGTATCGCTTTGCCGACACCACGCGGCTCTTGTACGGCTTCGCCTGGGACGAGTTTTGCAGCTTCTACGTGGAAATGGTGAAGGGCCGACTGCAGGACCCGGCGACGCGGGCCGTGGCGCAGCGGGTGCTGGCCCACACGCTGGACGTGCTGGTGCGGCTGTTGCACCCGATCATCCCGTTTGTCACCGAGGAGATCTGGCAGTTGCTGGGCGCGGCGGCCCGCGAGCGTGGCGTGCCGGCCCCGGCGGCGGCGGCCGAGAGCGTGATGATCGCCCCGTGGCCGGTGGCCGATCGCGCGCGGCAGGATCCGGAGAGCGAGGCCCGCTTTGCACGGTTCCAGGAAGTGCTGGCGGGCTTGCGCGACATCCGCAGCCGGCAGAACGTGGCGCCCAAGACGGCGATCGAGTTCTCGCTCCGCACGGACGAGGCCACGGCGGCGCTCTTGCGCCCGATGGCCGCGTACTTCGAGTCGATGGCCAAGGCCCGCGGCGTGGCGTGGGGCCCGCAGGTGCAAGCCCCCGCCACCGCGGCCAACATGGCCCTGTCGGTCGGCGAATTGTTCGTGGACATGACCGGGCTGATCGACGTGGCGGCCGAGATCGCGCGGAACCAGAAGGAGCGCGAGCGGCTGCTGGGCTTCATCGCCAGCAAGGAAAAAAAGTTGGCGAACGCCAGCTTCACCGACCGTGCCCCGGCGGAAGTGGTGGAAGCCGAGCGCCGCAGCCTGGCCGAGCAGCGCGAACGGCTGGCCGCCGTCGAAGCGGCGCTCGCGGCACTCGCGACGCAGAAGAACTGAATCGCTACGCGGACGTGGGCAGAAGCCATGGTGGAGTCACCGATGCAGCCGCCTCAACGTGCTCCATCGCAGGTCCCAGTGTTCGCCGAATGGCGGTTGGATGCACTTTTTCGCTTGGCAACGCGTATCGGCCTGTGCGCTCTCACAGGACTGATCGCGAACGCCTTCTTCGTCATCACGATCCTCGGCAAGGGTGATCTGGCGACCATCGTGGCCGGTGCGGCGGGCGGCGCGCTGCTTGGTTGGGCCTTGCCGTGGTCACGATGGATACCCACCTGGCATTGGGCAGCGGTTTTGCCAGACGCGGTTCTTCTTGCCGAACAACGGGGCGCGCCCACGACGGTATTGGCCACGACTGAGATTCAGCTTGTAACGGGCGAGGCCGGCATCGATCTCTCAAACCACATGCAAACCATGCCTTGGAAGCGAGTCCGCCTCACCACGCCAGACGCGCGATACGTCGCATCCTTTGGCCATGCAGAGATCAACCGCGCGTTCTACCAGCACCTGATCCAGGCATGCCCGCGCGCCGTTTGCATTTCTCCCCGCGGAGACGTGCAACTGCCGCCCAGCCCGTCACAACTGCCAGCCGCGACGTGGATCGCCCGACTCCAGGCGATCGTGCGGCGCGAGTTCAACGGCCACATCAAGCGATCGCTGGTTTCGGGCATCTCGCTAGCCGTGGTCACGATCGCGGTAGCTACGTTTTTGGCCGCGGACGCGATGCGCGGCGCGAACGCCGCCGCCGCCCCCAAAGCATTCGTCAACGTCGTCGTGTTCGGCTTTGGCGCGGCCTGGCTGCTCGGACGGGCGGCACTCGGGTACCGCCGTGGGGCGCGCGTCTCGCATTGGATGGATGGACTGTTCTATGAAGCCACGCACGGTCCGCCGGCTCCGTTCGAGGGAGTCTCGATCGTATGGCCCGAGCCGGCCGAGGAGAGTCTGTCGTGGCCGCGCGCGCTCGTGGTGACGCTATGCTGCGCGCTGGCGCCGGTGCCGTTTTTGGGTTTGGCCAGCACGATTGCAGCAGTTGTGCTGTTGCGCCGCGCGCCAAGGTGGCAACGCTGGCTGGTACTGATCTTTCTCGCCGTGGCGATTACGACCACAACGATCGCCGCGCTTATTATGGTTCTCGGTTAGTGGCTCCGCCACCGCTGGATCCGTGCCGGCGCTCCCGCCTCTGCCGTCCTTTGGCAATTGGCCCGGCGTGGCCGCCGGGGCTAAGCGAGATTCTCCTCCGCATTCCTTCTTCAATCCGGCGTCCATCCGCGCAAATCCGCGGCGGCCATCCTTTGTCCTTTCTTTCGCCCGTCTCCGTGCCTCCGTGACTCCGTGGTGAATCCGCTTCCTACTCCTCCTTGCGAACGGCACGGCGTCGCCGCACAATACTGACCGGCGGCAATCTCTCACGTGGCACTCCCCTCCGGGGCGGCGCGGCAAAATGCTCGCGAAATTGCGCACCTTCTCGCTCGTCGGCATCGAGGCCGTGCCGGTCGAGGTGGAGGTCGACGTCTCGGACGGCGCCCTGCCGAAGACCGTGCTGGTCGGCCTGCCCGAAGCCGCCGTGAAGGAGAGCACGCACCGCGTCGAGCGGGCGCTTGTCAACTCCGGCTACATGCGGCCGCACAATCGCGTCGTCATCAACCTGGCCCCGGCTGAGCTGCCGAAGCAGGCCGCCAGCTTCGATCTGCCGATCACCTTGGGCATCCTGGCCGGCAGCGGGCAGTTGGACGCCACGGCCGGCGACCGCTTCCGCCGCTACGCCGTGGTCGGCGAACTGGCGCTCGATGGCAGCACGCGGCCCACGCGCGGGGCACTGTCGATCGCCATGGCCGCGGCCCGCGAGGATGGTCTTGCCGGCCTCTTGGTGCCCAGCGAGAGCGCGGCCGAGGCCGCCGTGGTCGAGGGCATCGAGGTGATCGCCGTGGCCAGCCTCGCCCAGGCCGTGGCCTTCCTCACCGGGCAGATCGATATCGAGCCCACGCCCGCCCGGCTAGACGAGCTCTTCAATTCGCTGTCGCACTACGACGTCGATTTCTCCGACGTCCGCGGCCAGGAGATGGCCAAGCGGGCGATCACGATCGCCGCGGCTGGGGCGCACAACCTGCTGATGCTCGGCCCGCCGGGCTCCGGCAAGACGATGCTCGCCAAGCGGCTGCCCACCATCCTGCCCGAGCTGACCGGCGGCGAGTCGATCGAGACCAGCCGCATTTATAGCGCGATGGGGCTGTTGCCGCCGGGGCAGCCGCTGATGACGGTGCGACCGTTCCGCAGCCCGCACCATACCGTGAGCGACGCGGGCCTGGTCGGCGGCGGGTCGACGCCCACGCCCGGCGAGATTTCGCTTGCCCACAACGGCGTTCTATTTCTCGACGAGCTGCCGGAGTTCAACCGCCGCACGCTGGAGGTGCTGCGGCAGCCGCTGGAGGACGGCACGATCACGATCAGCCGGGCCTTGAACAGTTCGCAGTTCCCGGCCAACTTCATCTTGATCGCCGCCTTGAACCCGTGTCCATGCGGCTATCGCAACGACCCGCGTCGCGAGTGCCACTGCACGATCCCGCAGATCGAGCGGTACATGGCCAAGATCAGCGGGCCCTTGCTGGACCGGATCGACCTGCACTTGGAGGTGCCGGCGGTGCCGTTCCGCGAGCTGTCGGCCGCCACGCCCGGCACCACCAGCGCCCAGATGCGCGAGTGTGTGGTCGCCGCGCGGGCCCGCCAGCGCGAGCGCTTCGCCGGCACGCGAACGCGCTTGAACGCCCACATGGGCCACCGCCAGATTCGCACGCACTGCGTGCTGGACGCCGACGGGCTGAACATCTTGAAAGCGTCGATGGCCGAATTGGGGTTGTCGGCACGGGCCCACGACAAGATTTTGCGCGTGGCCCGCACAATCGCCGACCTGGACGGGTCGGAACGGATCACGGCGCCGCACCTGAGCGAAGCGATTAACTACCGCATGCTGGACCGGAGCCTTTGGACGTGACGGTGCTCTGCGAGCGCCAAGCGGTGGACGTAGGGTGCTCTGTGAGCACCATAGAGATTCACCACGGAGTCACTGAGACACGGAGAGGGCGGGAGAAGGTCCGCTTACCCCGCCAGCCACGCCAACGCCCGGCGGGCCTTGCTCGCGCCACGATAGGCTTGCGTTCCTGGGCCTACGGCCGAATGCTGGCAAGACGATCATCACCTGAGTTTCGAGACCTGGTTACCGTTAATGCGTAACGAGGCCGACCAATGGCTGGCATCAATTTGGACGTCGGTAACGGTCGCGCCAAACGGTCCGACAGGAAGGCCGTCAATCGAAATAGTTGTCGGCGAGAAAGTGAAGATGTGACCGCCGGCTTCGATCACGGTCGTGGGAGTATTGTCGGAGCAAGAGAACGGGCCGTTGATCGTTGCAGTTCTACCGTTGGGCAGTGATGCCGTGCCCGAGACGGTTGACGTCACGCTCACAAAGGCGAAAAGGCAAAATGCGGTTGCGATGCAGAGAAGTACCAGGCCGATTACGACAGCACCGAAGATCGAGTTGCGTTTCGTCTTACATTCCATTTCGTATCGTCCTCGAGGTGTTGCACAGGCATTCAGACAACGATGCAGCGTAGCAAAACCATGCATTTCACGGCAATCTCGAAGAACTCCGTCCTGAAATAGTCGCCTCGAGCGGGCTGCTATACTCCCGGCGGCTCGCGGGCCGAAGGCGGGCAGGATGCCCCCCCAAAGCCGCCCGCGCCCGAAACGTCCGTCATTCATCATTCATCATTGCTCCGCCCCATGCCCTCGTCTTCCAAACCCCTCCGCGTCGGCCTTATCGGTTGCGGCTTTGTCGGCCGGTTGCATGCCGAGCGGTTGCGAGCTGATCCGCGGGTCGCGATTGCCGTCTGTTGCGACCCGGACCGTGCCGCTGCGGAGAGGTTGGCGGCCGAATATGCGCCGGCCGCGGCCATTGAGACCGATGACGCTGCGGCGATCGGCCGGCACCGGCTTGATGCCGTGGTGATCTGCTCGCCGACGCTTTTGCACTACGCGCAGGTGTGCGCCGCGTTCGATCGGGGGATCGACGTCCTGTGCGAGAAGCCGCTGGCCGCCGGGCGCGAGCAGATCGGCGACTTGATCGCGCGGGAAAGGGAGCAGCGTCGCATGCTCTCGGTCTCCTACCAGCGGCGGTACAAGAGCCCATACCTCACGGCGCGGCGGGAATTGACCGAGAACGCCGCCTGGTACGGGCCGCTCAAGCAAGTTCACATTTTTGTCTGCGAGCGGTGGCAGCAGGGGATCGCCGGCACGTGGCGCGACGACCCGAACATGGGCGCCGGCTACTTCGGCGACGCCGGCAGCCACCAGATCGACATCGTGCACTACGTCACCGGGCAAACGGCCATGAGCGTGCTGGCCACGAGCGAGCGGCGCGGCAGCCGCGTCGAGATCGTCACCCAGGTCATGGCCCGGCTCACTGGCGGCGCCGGCCTCGCGGCACACTTCGTCGGCGACGCCAACCATTGGCGCGAGGACATCCATTTCCACTGTCGCGACGCCGATTTATTGTTGCGGAGCGAAGAGGTACTTCGCGCGAAAGACAACCGCGTCGAGCCGGTAACTGACCTCGTGCCGGCCGGCTCGCCGGACGCCGCGTTCATCGACGCCGTGATCGACCGGCAGCCGACGCTGTCGCCGGCCACCTGCGCGCTGGCGATGTACGATTGGACGGCCGCGGTGCTCGAATCGGCCCGCAGCGGCGAGTGGGTGGCCGTTGGCGAGCGACTGGCAGCTAGCGGTTAGCAGAAAAGGGAAGTCTTGCCGCGGATTCTCGCGGATGAACGCGGATCGAAAAGAAAGCCGACACCGCGCGAGCCGCGGAGGCGCATCCCACGGGCCGCTCGTGTGTCCCAAGGGTTATCCCTCCCCCGCCCTCTTCTTTTATCCGCGTCCCTCCGCGCAAATCCGCGGCTAGCCTCCGGCTGATTGCTAATCTAATCGCCAATTGCAGCAACCAATTGACCCGCGCCGCGCCGGCCGTTGTAATGGAGGCACAAGCACACCGCTGGCCCAACCGTGGCGGTCGCCAGCGGGGTTGAAGATCGCGTCCAGCGTTTGTTCACACCCGTCACAACACGTCCTCCTTTTCCTCAAAGGTCAACTCGCAATGGCTGCCGTCGACACCCAAGCACCGCCATCCACCCAGTGTTCATTTCTCTTTGACGCCGAGCACGAGGCGTTCCGCGCCGAGGTGCGTCGCTACGTCGAGCAGGAGCTGAACCCGCGTTCCGACGCCTGGGACGAGTCGGGCCGCATCCCGCGCGAAGAGTTCCTGCGGGCCGGCGAGCTAGGCCTCTTTGGCCTCGCCGTGCCCGAGGCCTACGGCGGCAGCGCTGGCGACTGCCGGATGCCGCTGGTGATGGCCGAGGAGATGGCGCGGGCCCGCAGCCGCGGCGTGTCGATGGGATTCGGGGCGCACTCGGCGATCGCCATGCCGCACCTGGTGCGGTTCGGGACCGATGAGCAGAAGGCGCGCTACCTGGCGGACCTGGTGGCCGGCCGGAGGATCGCCGCATTGGGCGTCACCGAGCCCACCGCGGGCAGCAACGTGGCCGGGATGAAGTCGACCGTCACGCGCGACGGCGCCGGCTGGGTGCTGCGCGGCGAAAAGATGTTTATCACCAATTCGGTCAACGGCGACTTGTTTTTCGTGGCCGCGAAAACGAATCCGGCAGCGGGCCATCGCGGCGTCAGCATGTTCCTGGTCGAACGAAAAACGCCCGGCTTCTCCGTCGAGGAGCTGAAGGGGAAGCTGGGCCGCCGGGCATCGGACACCGGCCGGCTGCGGTTCGACAACTGTCGCCTGCCGGCCGACGCCCTTTTGGGCCAGGAGAACCACGGCTTCTACCAGATCATGCAGTGCTTCGAGCACGAGCGGCTGGTGATCGCCGGCGGCTGTGTCGGAGCGGCCGACATGGTCCTGGAAGAGACGCAAAAGTGGGTCCAGAACCGGGTTTACGGCGAGGGGACCCTGGCCGACATGCAGGTCACCAAGCAGCGGCTCGCCAAAAGTGCCACAGAGCTCGAGGCCGCCAGGCAGTTGGTCTACTACTGCGCCCGACGGGTCATGCAGAGCATCCCCAGCTTGAAGGAAGTGGCTATGGCCAAAGCGTTTTGCGCCGAGGCCGCCTTCCGCATCATCGACGACTGCCTGCAACTGCACGGCGGTTACGGGTATTTCGACTCGCCGGTCGAGCGGGCCTACCGCGACATCCGGCTGGACCGGATCGGCGGCGGGGCGACCGAAGTGATGTACGACATAATTGCGAAACAAATGGGAATTTGAGCGGGTAAAGCTTGACAACTCGGGACGGGGCGCAAAGGCCCGTGTCGAAATGGACGGCTGAACGTCCCGGTATTTGGATTTGGAGACTATCCGAAACTTTTTTGTTGACATGAGGGATCGTCCATATAGACTGTGACGAAATGCGCGATCGGCGAGGGCTTGCCGGTCGCGTTTTGCGCGTGGCGTAGGGAAGTACAGCATCACCAGAGGCAGGTGTGGCCCGCTCGTTCGGGTCGCACTGCTGGAGCCTAAGAAGGAGCCGCTAATGACTCGGAAAACAACGCGAATCCTCACACCTGCGGCGCTATGCGTCGCTGCGATTGTGATACTTGTCGCCGGCCAGGTTCAGGCCGCGCAGGTCACCTCGACCATTCTTCTCGGTCCGCCCAACGGCGGCCCTGTGGGCACCTTCTCAGCCAGCTTGACTCCCGGTGCCGGCTCTCAGTTGCACATCGGGACAATCTCCGGCAATTTCAAGCAGCACGTCAGCAGTTTTCTGAACTTGAACTTCGGCATCTCGGCGTCGAATCAGAACTCGACGCTGACACTGACGCCCTCCTCGATCTCCACCAACAACGCCAGCGGTACGGCGGTTTTGGAGTACGACAACTTCACGCCGGGCACGCCCCTGTTCCTGGACAACTTTGTAGCCAACCTGAGCGACGGAGCAACGGCTCCCGTCAACATCGGCGCCAGCGCGGTCAATGTCTCGTTCGGCAGCCTCGGGAGTTTCCCGATAACGATGAATTTTGCCGGGACGCTTAGCAATGTGACGTTCACGACCAGCCCTGTGCCACCAGCCGGCACTAATCCGGCCAATCCGGTCTACTTCAACGCGGGCAACTATTCGGTGACGATCTCTGGGGCCGTGACCGGCTCGCTGGTGTTGCCTTTGGGTTTGGGCACACTCCCGCTGGGGACGCTTTTTACCCTACCGGCGACTCCCGTGACGTTCCCTGGGGTGCTGCCCGGAGTGGTCACGTTGAGCGACATAGGCCCAAACACACCCCCCTACACGGGGACGCCGAACGACATGTTGGCTCAGTTCGCGGCGAACCTGGGGGCTGCGCAGTTCCCGTTCTCGTTCAGCACTCCCGTGAACACGAGCATTACCAACAGCATCCCGGCAAATTCAAGCGGTGTGACGCAGTTGACGATCTCTGGTAGCAGCCTCAACGCCAACATCGTTCTCACCAACCTGCAGTACGATCTGCGCGGCATCACGACCGGCACTCTCATTCCGGAGCCCGCGTCAGTCGGGCTGGCCGGGTTGGCCCTGGCTGGTCTGGTCGGTTTCGCGATCAAGCGCAGAAAGGCCGCCTAGCGGGATTCCGCTGCGTTCGTCGCAATCTGAATGGAAACGTGGCCCGATCCGCCGGATGGCGGACCGGGCCCGTTTTTTTTCGGGCAGGCGGGCGGTTCTTCCGGCATTGCCGCGATGAACTACGCCGGCCAGGATGGGGTAATCGAGATTTCTCTGTCCGCGGCTCATCCATGGCGTCCCGCACGCGACCGAAGCGCGATCAGACACCCGCCAAACGCGGCGGCCCCGCTTCGTCCACGCAGCGCCGCACTGCGGCCGGGCATTTCCCCGCGGCTTTGGCCGGCGGCGCGCTCGTGGCCATGGTCCTGGCCGCCTACGTGGCGGCCTTGGGCGCCGGTTTCATTTGGGACGACGAATTCAACGTCACCACCAACGCCACGCTCCGCTCGCTCGATGGGCTGCGGCAAATGTGGTTCGTGCCCCGCTCGATCCAGCAGTACTACCCGCTCATGTACACAACCTACTGGGTGGAGTATCACCTGTGGGAGCTCAAGCCGTTCGGCTATCACTTCGACAACGTGTTGCTCCATGCCACGGCGGTCCTTCTGCTTTGGCGGCTTCTTTTGCGTTTGCAAGTGCCCGGCGCATGGCTGGCGGCGGCCATTTTCGCCGTCCACCCGGTGGAGGTGGAATCGGTCGTCTGGATCACCGAGCGAAAGAACGTTCTGTCCCTGACGCTCGCGCTTTTGTCGATGCTCTGCTACCTGCGCTTCGCGCCGCCGGAGGGGGACCGCATGGGCGAGCCGCCAAGCCCGGCGCGGTGGCGTTGGTACGCCTTGTCCTTCCTATCTTTCGCGCTCGCTATGTTCGCCAAGACCGTGGTCCTCTCCCTGCCGGCCGTGCTGTTGGTGATCTACTGGTGGAAGCGGGGTCGCCTTCGGTGGGTGGACGTGGCCAGGCTCGCTCCATTCTTCACCCTCGGCGTGGCCCTGGGACTCACGACGGTTTGGATGGAGACGCACCACGTCGGCGCAAAGGGAGAGGAATGGTCACTAATCGCCGGCGAGCGCGTGCTACTCTCGGGCCGGGCGATTTGGTTCTACGTGGGCAAGCTGGCGTGGCCGCATCCGCTCGCTTTTCTGTATCCACGATTCGCGGTCGACGTGCCGGCATGGCGGCAATGGCTGCTTTTTGTCGCTGCGATTAGCGTGCCGGTGGCGCTGTGGCTGGCGCGCGGGCGAATCGGACGGGGGCCGCTGGCGGCCGTGCTGATCTACGTCGGCGTGCTGGCCCCGGCGCTCGGCTTTTTCAATATCTATTTCACCCGATTTGCCCAGGTGGCCGACCACTTTCAATATCATGCCAGCGTGGCGATGATCGCCCTGGCGGCGGCCGGCGCCGCACTCGTAGCCACGCGGTTGCCGGCTGGCTGGCGCGGCATCGCCAACGCGACCGCCGCTGTGGTCCTGGTGGCACTTGCGGCCTTGACCGTGCGGCAGACGTTCATCTACCAAGATCTGGAAACGCTCTATCGCGACACGATCGCCAAGAATCCAAAAAGCTGGATGGCCTACGGGAACCTGAGCGAGCACCTCAATTCGCAAGGGCGCTACGATGAGGCGATCGACCTGCTCGAGAAGTGTCTGGCAATCTACGACGCGGAGGATATCCACGATCGGCGCTATCTCTTGGCGGAGAGTTCCCTGGGGTTCGTGCTCCTCGAAGTCCAGCGATTCGACGACGCGCGTCCGCACTTTGTGGCGGCGCTCTCGGTCGACCCTGACGATTGCCGATCGCTGTACGGGCTGGGCATGTCGCTCGCCGCGACCGACCGGTTCGCCGAAGCGCAGGCATGCTTCGAGCACGCCCTGCAAGTCGATCCAGACCATGCCGAGGCCCACTATGGCCTGGCCGTTGCGCTCGGAAGACAAGGACGCGCCGAGGAGGCGACCAGCCACTTTCGGAAGTCTTTGGAATTGAACGCCACCGACCCCCTCGTACACTTCGAGTTTGGCAATCTGCTGGCGCAGCAACGCGATCTGCGACAGGCCGCCGTGCACTATGCCGAAGCGGTCCGCCTGCGGCCCGGCTACGTCGACGCCTTGCACAACCTGGGCGTGGTCCTCAAGGATTCGGGCGATGTCGATCGCGCGATCCCGCGCTTGCAGGAGGCGCTGCGCCTGAATCCGAGCGACGCCGACACGAAGGCCGCCCTGGAAGAGGCGCTGCGAATGCGACAGAAGCAACGCGGCGAGTAAGCCGCGCTTCGGCGCGGGCGCGGCAGCCGTGGGGCCGAAGACCGGCGGGATGAACCCGGCGGCTCGCAGGGGGTCCTTTTCCCTAACCTCCAACCCCCAGCCCCCAACCCCTGGCCTGAATCGCCTCCGCCTGCTCGACGATCTCATCGACGATCTCGCGGCACGCGCGCACCTCGGAAATCGCCCCGCAACCCTGCCCGGCGGGGAAGCACGAGCGGGCTGGGTCGCGCTTGGCGTCCTCGGGGAACAAGAAGCCCATCAGACCTGCCTGCTGCATTTGCGCCGCCTGCGCGGGGAAGGGCCGAATGTCCTGCGGATGGCGCCCCCATTCGTCAGTCGTCGGATTGCGCAGTGCCCGCAAGGTCTTGCCCGTCCAGCATCGCGAGACGACGGTGTCGCTCTCGGTGGCGGCCAGGATGGCGTTCTTGTACACGGCGGCGCCGCGGGCCTCGGTGCAGGCGACGAACCGCGTGCCGATCCACACGCCATCGCACCCCAGCGCCAGCGACGCGACCAGGCCGCGCCCGTCGAAGATGCCGCCCGCGGCGATGACCGGCACTTTGACCGCGTCGACCACCTGCGGCAGGAGAGCCATGGCGCCGACGCTGCCCGTGTGGCCCCCCGCCTCGGTCCCCTGGGCGATCACCGCGTCGCAACCGGCCTCTTCCGCCATGCGGGCGTGCTTGACGCTGCCGCACACATTCATCACCAATAGTCCCGCCTCGTGGCACATCTGGATGACCCGAGTCGGCACCCCCAACCCGGCGATGAACGCGCTCGCCCCGCCGGCGATGATCCGCCGTGCTTCTTCCTCCGGCTTGTCGGTGATGGGGGTCAAGAGGTCGACGCCGAACGGCTTGTCGGTCAGCGATCGGACCTTGGCCATCTGGTCGGACATCTCGTCGATCGTCATGCTGCCGGCGCCCAGCACGCCGTAGCCGCCGGCCTCGCACATCGCGGCCACGAGCTCGGCATACGCGACGCCCGCCATACCGGCCAGCATGATCGGGTGTTTGACGGACAACATCTCAGTGAGGCGGGTCTTCATGAGTAGGGGCTCGGCTTGTCCACAGAGAGAATCTCCGATTCGAGATGATTCGAGATCTGCAATCCCTAACCCCCAATCCCCAACCCCTAATCCCTACATCACGACGGCGCCGCGTCGGGGCCGAGGATCGATTGCAGCCTGTTGAGCGACCGCGTGAGCATCACGCGCACCGCCCCATCGGTCTTGCCCAGTTGCAGCGCGATCTGCTTGGACGGGAGGCCCTCGACGTAACGCAGCCGCAACGCCTCGCGCTGGTCGAACGGCAGGCTGGCCAGGGCCTCGGCCAGGCGGGCCTCGCGGACGTTCCGCGAGTACATCTTGCTGGCCGTGGTCATGCTAGCCACCAACAGGTCGATCATGCCGGCACGACTATCGTCGGGCGAGGAGCGGTTGAGCGACACCTCGCGCCCGGCGTCGCGCTTGGCGGCGCCGAAGAAGCGGCGGTGGGCGTCGATGATCCTCCGCTCGGCGATCTGGCACAGCCAGCCGAAGGGGTCGCGGTTCGCCAGGTCGATTGCCGGTAGGCCCCGCACCGCCTCGGCCGAGACCTCTTGGAACACGTCCTCGGGCTCCAGCTTGCGGCGCAGCGCGGCTCCCAATTGCCGCTCGATGTAGACCAGCAGCGCGCCGCGTCGGGCGTCGATAAAACCGGCCAGCGCCTCGACGTCGCGCTGGCGAATTCGCTCGACGAGCGCATCGGAATCGGTGGACATGTTCGTCTCGCTCCCCGCGCGCCTACAGCGAACATCCTGCCCGACGTGCCGGGAGTGCATGGTACCGCCGACGGGCGGCGCGGAACAAGCATTTTCTTCGCCCCGTCCCCACCGAAAGGCGGTTCGCCATGCCCCCAAAGCCGCGCGGCTTTCCCGCAGGGCCATCCTGTTTTTCAAAATGGCGAGGCGGGAAAATGGGACTGGCTCCGAGCATAAACAGCGCAAGCCCTTTCAGACCAACGTTTCGTCTCGGTGCCTGTCCCACTTTCCCGCCGGTGCGCCGCCGGCAAGCTTTGTGCTAAAAAGAGTGGTTCGGGGCGCCGCCACAAGGATGGCGGTCGACCCAAAAAACGCCAGGGGTGGCGCACGATCGCAGGAGTTAGCAGCTTGTCCTCCCGAAACCCCGACAGACTGCTCGACCCCAACGACCCGACGTTGGGCTGGGACCTGCTCCTGGAGCGGGTCGAGGCGTTGGTGACTGCCTGGGAAGCCGCCACCGATCCGCCCAACCTGAAGGACTTCCTTCCGGACAATCCCCCGGCGTTGCGCCGGCAGGCGCTGGTCGAGCTGATCAAGGTCGATCTCGAGTACCGCTGCCGGCAGCCCGACCACGCCCGGCGCATCGAGCAATACCTCGATGAGTTTCCCGAGCTCACCGAGGGCGGGAAGTTGCCCTGCGACCTGATCTACGAGGAATACCACGTCCGCAAGCAGTCGGGCCAGCCGGTCGACGCGCGGGAGTACTTCGACCGGTTCCCGCGGCAAGCGTCCGAGCTGCGGCGACTATTGGGGCTGGAGTCGGCGCAAACGAGCACGTCGGTCCGTGGGATGGGAAGCGTCGAGGAGATCGACGTCGGCGGCAGTCTCGACGACTTCGATCTATTGACCCGACTTGGGCGAGGGGCCTTCGCCACGGTGTTCTTGGCCCGGCAGCGATCGATGCAGCGGATCGTGGCGCTCAAGGTTTCGTCGGACCGCGGGAGCGAGCCGCAAACGATGGCCGCGCTCGATCACCCGAACATCGTGCGCGTGTTCGATCAGCGGTCGCTGCCCGACCGGAAGCTGCGGCTTTTGTACATGATGTATGTGCCCGGCTGCACGCTGCAGGCCGTCGTCGAGACGATCAAGAATCTGCCGCCGGCGATGCGCAACGGACAGCGGTTGCTGGAGGCAATCGACGAAGCGCTATTGAATCGCGGCGAGTCGCCCCCGTCGGATTCGCATTTGCGCTCCCGGTTGGCGGCGGCGACCTGGCCTCAGGCCGTGTGCTGGCTCGGTTCCCGGCTGGCCGCGGCACTCGACTATGCGCACCGCCGCAGCGTGCTGCATCGCGACGTGAAGCCGGCCAACGTGATCGTCGCGGCCGACGGCACGCCGAAGCTGGTCGACTTCAATATCAGCTACTCGTCGAAGGTTGAGGGCACGTCGGCCGCGGCGTACTTCGGCGGCAGCCTGGCCTACATGTCGCCCGAGCAGCTCGAAGCGTGCAGCCCCGCCTTCCCGCGCGAGGCCGACGACCTGGATGGACGGAGCGACGTGTACTCGCTGGGCGTCGTGCTGTGGGAACTGCTGACGGGTCGGCGGCCGTTTCGCGACACGGATCCGTCGAGCGACTGGACGGCCACGGTGGGGAAGATGGTCCACCAGCGGCACGACGGCGTGTCGCAGGAGGCGATCGGACAGTTGCCGCGCGATTGCCCGGCGGGCGTCAAGCAGATCCTGCAGACGTGCCTGGCGGCTGACCGGGAAGAGCGCTTTGCGACCGCTGGGCAATTGTCGCGGCAGTTGGAATTGTCGCTGGCGCCGCACGTGCAGCGGCTGTTGCGGCCGCGCCCCGGCAGCATGCGCAACTGGGTCCGCCGCTATCCGCTCACGGCGATGTTTGCCGCGGGACTGTTGCCGAACATCGTGTTCAGTGTTCTGAACTTGCTGTACAACATTCGTGCGCTCTTCACGGAGTTGGGGAAATCGGTCGACGAAGTGCTGCACGACCCGGTCGTCGGGCTGGTCAACGGAGTGGCCTACGCCGTGGCCATCGGCATGCTTTTACCGCTTTCCTGGCCGGTGGTTCGAGCGGTGGCGCGCATCCACCGTGGCCAGCCTCAGCCGAGCGACCGCTTGCCGCGGTTGCGGAACCGCGCGCTGGTGCTGGCCGATTGGACCGCCGTCGTCAGCGTCGTCGAGTGGATGATCTCCGGGCTGATCTACCCGTCCTGGCTGATGCACGAAGTGCCGCCCGAGCGGTTCCCCACGGGGGCGGTGTACACGCATTTCATGGCGTCCCAACTGCTGTGCGGTCTGATGGCCGGGACGCTGGCGTTCTTTTTGGTTTCCTTCCTGGCGGTTCGCGCGTACTACCCGACGCTCTTTCAGGCCGACCAGGAAGACCCGACGGCGCTCGATCGCGTTCGCAGCCTCGAGCGGCGGACGTGGGTGTACTTCATCCTGGCGGTGATCGTGCCGCCGCTGGCCGTGGTGGTGATGGTGCTCGTTCAACGCATGGAGCAGACGGCCAAGGCGATGCCTCCCGAGGCCTTCGCGATCCTCGGCGGCGTCGGCCTGGTGAACTCGGCGCTCGTCTTCGTGCTGTTGCGCGCGGTGCAGAAGGCGATCGGCGCCTTGTCGCTGGCCGTGAGCCCGCCCGGCACGGTCACCTTAGGCGGCGGGGAATCGGCGTCGGACTCCTTCTGGCGCTAGTCGAAGCCGCAGGCGCTGCCAAAAGCGACGGGGAACCAGTCGAGTAGGAGAGGGGCGGTCGACTGCCTTCGTGGTTCGTCCGCTTTGTTGTGTGCGGCGAACGGCTGCGACTGGAAAAGCACCCCGAAGACGGCGCCGATTCAAGAGTGTCGAGGCGGGAGGTTTTGACGTGAGAAAAGGATGGGGAACTTGCGGGAGCGACCGGCCGAAAGCGGACTGCGGGAGCCTACTTCCAGCCGGTCACAGTTCTTCTTCTACCTTTCCCTTGCGTCGCACGCCGTCTCCGGGGGTGTATTGATAGGCCGATCGCGCCGGCAGGCGCGGGGGCCGATTCATGTCATCATGCCGCGCGCTCGATCGCTGCCTCCGAAACGACGCCGTCGGCCACGGCCACGATCGACAGGCCGTGATCGTCGGCGAACCGCGCGACTTCCGCCTGGTCGATGACGATCGTCCGGTCGGCCTCGATCGCCAGGCACCCGGCGCCGGCTTCGACCATCGTCTGCAGAGTGCCCAGGCCGATCGTGGGCACGTCGAACCGCATGTCCTGCCGTGGCTTGGCGACTTTGACGACCGTAAAGCCGCCCGCCGCGCACAGCCGGCCGGCGCGGCGGATGCACTCGTCGGTCCCTTCGATCGCCTCGACCGCCAGCGTGGCCTGCCCTTTCACGGCGACGCTCTGCCCGATGTCCAAACGGCCCATCTCCTTGGCCGCGATCCAACCGAACTCGATGTCCTTGGCCTGGGCCCGCGAGGGCGCCCGGCGCGTCAACTGTCCTCGTTTCACGAGTAGCTCCGGCAAAAAATCCGTGGCTGCCGCGAACGCGATCTGGTCGCGGGCAAATTCGTCGACAATCGCCACCAGCAGCGTGTCGTCCTTGCGGTCTTTCTTCATGCTGGCGAAGTGCGGGAAGAAGCAACGCACGGCCCGCCAGTCCGGCAAGTGCTTGAACCAGATCCACGGCTGAAACAAAAGGAACTTGTGGATCTTGCCGGCCATGGTGACGTGCTTGACGCCGTGGCGGCGGAAATAGCGGATGGCGCGGCCGATCTTGGCCAGCCCGACCCAGTCGAAGTCGTGGCACACCGCGGCCAATCGCGGATCGGCATGCCCCTTCACGCCCAGGCAGAAGACTTCGTAGCCTTGTCCCTGCAAGGCCTCGGCGATCACCACGGGATAGCGTCCCCACCCGGCCAACAGGCCGATCTTTCGCGGTTCCGACATTGTGGACGCTTCTGCGGTCATTTCTTACGTCAAGACGAGGACGGTGAACCACTAAGGATCGACCGAAAAATAACTTCTCCTCAATACCCTCGCCCCTTGCGGGAGAGGGCACCCGTGAGGGATCAGAGAATCAGGAAGTTATTTTTCGGTCGATCCTAAGGCACGAAGGCCACGAAGAAGATGAAGAGGAGCTGGGTCGTACCCGGCCAATGAGCAAGGGTATTAGCCTTCTTCTACTTCTACTTCTACCTCCGCTTCCCCTTTGTGCTCTTCGTGCCTTTGTGGTTTTCTTTCGTATCTTCAGGCGGCCTTCGATTCGCCCTGGCCGGCGGCGCGCTGCAGCGCATCGACCGCCGCTTGCAGGGCTTTGATCTGGCGGCGCAGCTCGGGCAGCTTGGCGATCGCGGCCTGCTTCACTTTCTGCTCGCGCTCCTCGGTGGCCGGGATGCCGATCACGCGCGTTCCTTCCGGCACGTCGTTCGACACGCCGGCCTTGGCGCCCAGCACGGCGCCGCGCCCGATGTGCACGTGATCGCGGACACCGACCTGCCCGGCCATGACGACGTAGTCGCCCGTCGTGGTGCTGCCGGCGATGCCGACTTGCGAGCAGAGCATGTTGTGCCGGCCGATGCGGCAGTTGTGAGCGACCATCACCAGGTTGTCGATTTTCGTGCCTTCGCCGATCACGGTTGGCCCGTAGGTGCCGCGATCGATAGTCGAGCCCGCGCCGACCTCGACGTCCGGGCCGATTTCGACCCAGCCGAATTGCGAGGAAAGCTGGTGCCGGCCGTCGATGAACTTGTAGCCGAAGCCGTGTGCCCCGAGCACGGCTCCGGCATGAACGACCGAGCGCGGACCGACGACGGTGTCCTCGTATAGGACCGCGTTGGGATAGATCGTGACGCCCTGTCCGATCTTGCAGCCGGCCATGACGTGTACGCCGGCGTGGACGGTCGAGCCCGGACCGATCTCGACATCGTCGGCGATCGTTACGCCCGGGTGCACGTCGACGTCGGCGCCCAGTCGGGCCGACTGGCTGACCGTGGCCTTGGAGCTGATGCCGATGCGGCGCGCCACGCGCGGCGGGCGGAAGAGCGTGATGAGCCGCGAAAAAGTGGCGTGAATGTCGTCCACTTCGATCGTGGGCAGCCGCTCGCAGGTGACGCCGCGCGGGACGATGGCCGCCGCGGCCTCGACTGGTCCTAAGCGGGCCGCCTTCTCGGCGGTGTCCACGAGCGTGATGTCGCCCGGCTTCGCGTCGGCGAGCACGGCGGCGCCGTCGATCGATATTCGGCCGTCGCCGACTAGTTGTCCGTCGACCATCTCCGCAATTTGAGCCAGGCTGTAACCCATCGATCGGAATCCTTTCCGGCCCGCTCGTGGGCGAATCATTTCCGGCGGCGTGCTAGCAGCGGAACGTCGCGTCCTGCGAGGGCGTGGCATGCTACCGCGACCGTCGAAACCGGACAAGAGCGGTGCGCGAAAGGTCAGGGCCGTTCACAGATTCAAGCTTGCCGGCGGCGCACCGGCGGGAAAGTGGGACAGGCACCGAGACGCAACGTTGGTCTGAAAGGACTTGCGCTGTTTATGCTCGGAGCCAGTCCCATTTTCCCGCCTCGCCATTTTGCGATCCGATGGCGACCGACTCGTTATGGCTCTCGGCGCGGTCCACGAGCACCGCCTGCCAACCCGCGGCCAGGGCGGCCCGATAGTCGTTTTCCAAGTCGTCCCCCACGAGCATCAGCTCGGCGGGCGTTAGCCCCAACCGCTCCTCGATGGCGGCAAAGAACGCTTGGCCCGGCTTTCGCCAGCCCACCTGCGACGAGACAAAGACGTGCGGGCACGCGGCCAAGGGCTCGGTGGCCCGGCAGATAGCGATCAACCGGTCGTCGAAGTTCGAGGCGATTCCTACCGTGACCCCGGCCCCGGCCAGCCGCTGCCAGGAGCTCGCGGCGTCGTCGAACAGGCGAAAACTCGCGGGGCTGGCAAAATGCTGCCACAGATCGGCGAAGATCGCATCGACGCTGGCCTCGCCCGCGAACACGTCGGCCACGATCTGCCGCCACCGGTCGACCTCGCGCGCCTGGCACGTGCGATTCGCGTGCAGGCGCCGATCCAGCTCGTCCTGCCGGGCCACGGCGTGCTGGAAGCGGCAGCCGGCTTCGCCGTCGTCAAGCATCGCGCCGTGGCGCCTCCCGGCGGCCGCGTAGGCCACGGCCACCGCCGGTTCGGGCCGCAAAAGCGTGCCCACGGCGTCGAACAGGACGGCGCGAACTTGTCTCCGGAAAATCACGGTGTGCGGGAAATGAGTCCCAGGTCGAGCATGAACACGAATGTCATCAACCCGATGATGAAGAAAAATCCCGCGTAGTGGAACGCCAGGATAATGCGCTCGCTGGCTGGCTTTCCGCGAATCCCTTCGTAAATCAAAAACACCATATGGCCGCCGTCCAAGAGCGGAATGGGCAGAAAATTGAGGACGGCCAGGTTGGCGCTCAGCATGGTGAGGAAGATCAGCAAGTCCGAGAAACCGCTGCTCGCCGAGTAATAGGCCACATTGAGTATCCCCAACGGCCCGGACATCCCCTTGGGCGAGATCTGCGTGCCGATCTTGCTGAGAAAGCGGTAAACCTGGGTGACGGATTCGACCGTTTCATCGGCGCCCAGTTGCGCCGCCTCGAGCGCCGAGGTGGCACGGCGATCCTTGAACATCGGCTCGAAGTTGAGTCCACGGTCCGGATTGAACTCCGTCCGAGACAACTCCGGCTTGAGTGTCATCGTGGAATTGTCCGCGAGGGTCAACGTGACGGTCGTGTCCGGCAACGTCATTTGCAGGAGTTCGCACACAGCAGTCCAATTGGGCGCGTCGGGGCCCAGCGGCAGGGTTTTTGCCTTGCGCAGCGCGGCGCCTTTTCGCGTTTCGGCATCTTCCGGTGGAGTAAGCGTCGCGGACACGACAGTGGCACCGGGCTTGATCCCCGCCCGCCCCGCAGGGCCATCGGCGACAACTTCCGCGACTCGGTTCGTCACTTCGAAGGCGACCCCCATGCCGTTGAGCGCCGCGGGAACCTTGGCCTCGGGAATCGGCGTCACGTCGTAGGGTGAGCGAAGGGCAATGGATCTGTCGAGCGATTGGTCGCCGCGCCGCACCGTAACCGTGATGGTATCGCCCGCGCGTGCCGCCAGCCGCGCGGCAAGCGTCTCGGGGTTTCCAATCGCCTGACCGTCGATCCGCTCGAGAACGTCCCCTTTTTCAATCTCGGCCGCGGCCGCGGGAGACTCCTTTTGCACGGCGACGATGGGCCCGATCTCCATCACCAGACCGAGTTGCTTCAGGGGCCGTGGCGGCAAGTCGATCAGAACGTCCGAAGTTCCCGCTTCGGTCGTACGCCGAACCGTGATACTCAGCGAATCGGCATGGGTAGCCATCGCTCGGTCGACGTCGGTGTAACTGGCAACCGGGCGGCCATCGATGGCGACAATGACGTCGCCCTTCTTCAGCTTGTCGCCCGCGCCCTCGGCCGGCATGGCCGGCAAAACGGGCGGGTCGGCGAGCGTCGTCGTTTCGGGCACGCCAATTCCCACGCGCGGCGCCAGACCAATTTTCTCCGGAACAATGGTGAAGTGCAGCAGATCCGGTTGACCTTCCCGCCTTACGACGAACGGCACTCCCTGCTCAATGTTGTTGCCCAGGACAACGCCACTCTTCAAATCGCGGAAGCGAGGGTTCCGCACGTTGCCGATCTGTACCACCTCGTCTCCCGGGCGCAGCCCGACTTTCCAAGCCGGGCTTCCGGGAAGGACGCTCCCGACCACGCAGGGAACCTCTTTGACCCCGATGCCGTAGGCGACCATCGCCATGGCGAAGGCGAAGATCACGTTCATGATCACGCCCGCCGAGATGATCGCCATCCGCTTCGGAACGCTCTTGGCCAGGTAGCTGCGCGGGTCGAAGATCGAGGTCTCCGGCGCGGGTTCGCCCCCTGCCGGCGCGGCGCCAGCCGGTGCGCCGTGGGAAATGCGCGCTCGCTCCAGCTCCTCGGCCGCTTTGACCGGGTTATCCTCCTGCCCCAGCATCTTCACGTACCCGCCCAGGGGCAGAATGCCGATACCGTACTCGGTCTCGCCCCATTGGAAGCGGGCCAGCTTGAGGCCGAAGATGTCGAAGCCCAGGTAGAACTTCTCGCACTTCACGCCGCAGGCCTTGGCCACGAGGAAGTGCCCCAGCTCGTGAACGAAGATCACCATGCCCAGCCCCACGGCCACTTGGGCGATGAGTCCCCAGTTGTACAAATCAAAGAGCCAGCCGAAGCTCATGGCCACAAGCGGTCCTAAGTGCATACCCAACGTGATACCTCCTGACGGGCCCAGCCATCGAGCCGGATGAGATCATCCAAGGTCGGGCTGGGATCGAAATCGTGATGTTGCAAAACGTCGCGGCAGGCCGGCACGATGTCGCCAAAGGCCAGCTCGCCCTTCAAGAACCCGGCCACCGCTGCCTCGTTGGCCGCGTTCAGCACGGCCCCGGTCGTGCCGCCGGCGCGGGCCACCTCCCGCCCTAATTCTAGGGCCGGAAAGCGCTGCGCGTCGGCCGGCTCGAAAGTGAGCTCGATATTCCGCCTCCAATCCATCCGCTCCGCCACGCCCGGCGACCGGCGGGGGTACTCAAGCGCGTACTGGATCGGCAATTTCATATCGGGCGGGCTCAACTGGGCCACCACCGAACCATCGACAAACTCCACCATCGAATGCACCATCGACTGCGGATGGATCATCACCTCGATCTGGTCCACGTCCAATTGGAACAGCCAGCGGGCTTCGATGATCTCTAGCGCCTTGTTCATCATCGTGGCCGAGTCGATCGTGATCTTCGGGCCCATGTCCCACGTCGGGTGCGCGAGGGCCTCTTCGATGGTGACGTGAGCCAATTGCTCGCTTGTGTGGTTCCGGAACGGTCCCCCGCTGGCCGTCAGCACGATCCGCCGCACGTCCTCGCGGCGCCCTGCCTGCATGGCTTGAAAGACGGCGCTATGCTCGCTGTCGACCGGCAGAATCCGGGCGCCGCGCCGGGCGGCCAGGTCCATCACCAGCGGGCCGGCCACGACCAGCGTCTCCTTGTTCGCAAGTGCTATCATCTTTCCGGCCGCGATCGCGGCCCACGTGCTGCGTAACCCGGCGCTACCCACAATCGCGGCCAGCACCACGTCGATCTCGACCCGGGCGACGATTTCTTCCAAGGCCTTGGGGCCGACGACCAATTCGGTCCCCGCCGGCAAATCACTCCAATCCTGCCGGCTCGCCGCCTCGCCATCGGTGACCACCACAAATCGGGGGCGGCATTCGACCGCTTGCTGGGCCAACAGGGCCGTCCGCGAGTGAGCGCTTAACGCCACCGCCCGCAGACGCCCCCCGGACGCCGCGATCACCGCCAGCGTGCTACGGCCTACGCTGCCAGTCGATCCGAGCACGGCGATGTCGGTTACGCGGTCCGTCATGCGTTTTGGTGGACCACTCCCTCACTTCTACGCACGAGCCGCGGCCGGTGGTTTCCGGCCGAGGTTGCTGGGGCGGGAAGCGGTTACAGTCACCACCACGTGCCGGAGCTTGCCCCCGGTGTCTCAGCAAATGCGATAAATGTATGTGGCGACTCGGCTTGGTCGAGGGCGCAAGACCGCATTCTAGGGGCCGCTTTCGGACCGGACAACCCGGATCACCGGGCCAACAGGGCCATTCTGTTTTTCAAAATGGCGAGGCGGGAAAATGGGACTGGCTCCGAGCATAAACAGCGCAAGTCCTTTCAGACCAACGTTGCGTCTCGGTGCCTGTCCCACTTTCCCGCCGGTGCGCCGCCGGCAAGCTTGCGCGCCGCCGCCCGGAGAACGTCAAAGTCCGGGGTCTGGCTCATTTTTCGGCACATGCGGTTGTCAATTCTTCCGAAGGACCTTCGGCCGAAAAATGTGCCTGCCCCCCCCTCTCCCAGGACTTGGCAGTTCTCCTGGGCGCCGCCGCGATCGTTGTATCCGCGGGCATGCCGACATAGGATGAGTTGATATGGCTTTCTTTCGGCCTTTCCCCCTCCTCGCTCCGGCCGTGGATCCATGCGGCTGGAAATCGGCTTGGCCCTGTCGGCCCTGCCCACCCCGATAGCCTCCGCTCAGAGAACTGGCACAGGATCGTCGTTCGATGGAACCTCGCAATGAGTCGGGCCGTCGGCCCGCCGACAAAAAAACGCCGGGCATGGGGAACAACGTTATCTGGTACCTGCTGGCGCTGGGGATCGGCACCGTCTTCCTGGTGACGCTGCTGGCAAACAAGCCGGATGTCAACCTTCCGATCGGCCAGTTCGACCGTCTGGTCGGGCAGGGGAGCGATCAAAAGAACGCCGCTGAAGGGCGCGAACCGGCCTACATCGACGTGCGCGATCCGTCCGATCCGAAGATCTTGCGCCGCTTTTCGAACCTCGGGGACATCAAAGTGGGGGTCTCAGAGATCGCCGGCGAGGTCGACGTCCAGCAAATCGAGCCCGCCGACGCCAAGCACGACGTGCAGCGCGTCGCATTTCGCACGGGCCGGATGGGTACCGAGCAATACCCCATCGTCGACATCCTGAAGGCCAACGGCTTTCCGAATTTCAGCGCCGAGTACCCGCCCAGCGGCTTGCGCACGTATGCTCCCATCCTTGTCTTCACCGCGCTATTGGTGCTGATTTTCTTCTTCCTGATGCGCCGCTTGGGAGGGGCAGGCTCGCCGATGGCTTTCGGCCGCAGCCGCGGCAAGATGTACGCCCAGGAGGACATCGGCGTCACGTTCGAGGACGTGGCCGGGATCGACGAGGCCGTCGAGGAGCTGCGCGAAGTCGTCGAGTTTTTGCGCACGCCCGAGAAATACCAGATCCTCGGCGGCCGCATTCCCAAGGGGATCCTGCTGGTGGGCCCTCCCGGCACCGGCAAGACGCTCTTGGCCAAGGCCATCGCCGGCGAGGCCGGAGTGCCCTTCTTCAGCCTGTCGGGCTCCGACTTCGTCGAGATGTTCGTGGGCGTGGGCGCGGCGCGCGTCCGCGACATGTTCCAGCAGGCCGAGGCCAAGGCGCCCTGCATCATTTTCATCGACGAGCTCGACGCCCTGGGCAAGACCCGCGGCACCAGCATCGTGGGCGGGCACGACGAGCGCGAACAGACGCTCAATGCGTTACTGGTCGAGATGGACGGTTTCGGCTCCAACAGCGGCGTGATCGTGATGGCCGCCACCAACCGGCCCGAGACGCTCGACCCGGCGCTGTTGCGGCCGGGCCGATTCGACCGGCACGTGCTGGTGGACCGGCCCGATGTGCGCGGCCGCGAAAAGATCCTCGAAGTCCACGTGCAGAACGTAAAACTCGACAGCGGCGTGCTCTTGAAGGACGTGGCTGGCATCACCTCGGGATTCGTCGGGGCGGACCTGGCCAACCTGGTCAACGAGGCCGCGCTATTGGCCGCGCGCAAGGGGAAAAGCGCCGTCGGCATGGCCGAGTTCAACGAAGGCGTCGAACGCGTCACCGCCGGCCTGGAGAAGAAGGATCGGATCATCCACCAAGACGAAAAGCAGCGCGTGGCGTACCACGAAAGCGGTCATGCGCTGGTCGCCTACAGCCTGCCCGACACCGATCCCGTCCACAAAGTATCGATCATTCCCCGGGGTCTGGGCGCGCTGGGTTACATGATGCAGCGGCCCGAGGGAGACCGGTACCTGATGACGCAGGGCGAGCTGGAAAGTCGCGTGCAGGTGCTCTTGGCCGGCACAATCGCCGAGGAAATCGTCTTCCAGGACGTTTCGACCGGAGCGCAGAACGACCTTGAGCGAGCCACCGAGATCGCCCGCAGCATGGTCATGGAATACGGCATGAGCCGGCTGGGCCGGATCAATTTCCGCGAGAGCTCGCGGTCCGCCTTCCTGGCGGGCGCGGTCGACGTTCCGCGCGACCGGACCCACAGCGAGCAGACGGCCCGCGAGATCGACGAGGAAGTGGCGCGGATCATCGAGGAAGCGATCGAGAAGGCGCGGCGGATCATCGAGGCCCGGCGGCCGGCCCTGGTGGCGCTGGCCGAGCGCTTGATCGAGAAAGAGGTCATCGACGCCGACGAGCTGAAACAGCTCATCGAGGAGAATTCGCCCAGCCCCATGATCGTGCCGGGCACGGGGATCGCGCGGAAGCGCGTGGCGCCGCGGGATGAAGTCGCGCCCGATGCGGAGCAAGCAAGCGGCGCGTAGCCGCGCGCTTGCCCCGTTGTCCGCTCGCCGCGGCGCGGAGAGCACAAGGCACGCGCCACGGGGCCTTGCGCCCACGCGGCGCAAGGGACGAAAGCCGGCACCTGGCAAGGTCCGTCTTCGGTCCTGACTTGCCTTTCCGAAGGATGAGTTCAGGCTTCCGTTGTGAAGCGCGGCGGGTGGGCCGACCAATCGCCGGCACGCCGCTTGATGTCCTCGGGCCGGTCGATGTCATCGAGCACGCGGAGCCGTACGATCGACAAGCCGGCGCCCATGGCAATCTGTTCCGTCTTCCGGCACACGCGGTCCGTGCCCCAGGGAACGCCGAGGAAAACCTGTGGCGTCGGTCGATTCAGGCCGATCAAGTAGTAGCCACCGTCGCTGGCTGGACCGAGAACGAGGTCCGCTGACCTCAATGCCTCAAAGGCTTTCAGCACCACGGCGGGGCCGAGATCGGGGCTGTCGGTGCCGATGACTACCGTCGCGCCATTCATCGTGGCAGCGGCGGCGATAAGCTTGGCACCCAAATCGCCCTCGACCTGCGGGACATAGGTTAGGCCGCCGCCGAAGCGGGCTGACATCAAGTCCGCTGTGCCGCCATCAAAATGGACTTCCACGCGGAGTGCACGCTCTGCCGCCATCGAACGGGCCCAGCCGAGCGTCTGCGCCGTAAGCCGATGGTGTAACTCGGCAGCTCCCACGGGTCCGAGAAGAGGAATCAAGCGCGTCTTGACGCGGCCCGCCTCGGGATATCGGGTAAAAATGATCAGCCGCTCTGGCACTGTGGCAACCTCCAATTGTCTCGACGGCCATCCTATTGTTCAGCGGCAACGATGGCCCCTTGGCAACTTGAACCAGCCCCAGCCGTGCAGCCAAAGCAATGCTGGCCGACAACGATCGGCCGTTGGGCCAGCTTCCGCAGCGCCGCTTCACCGATGTCATGGATTCTCGTCGGGCAGTCGGGGACCAATTCAAGCTCCAGCATTTGGTTGAAGTCGCAATCATACAGCCGGCCGTCCCAGCCGACCGATAGCGTCGATCGGCACATTAGGCCGGCGACAGCCGCGGGGTTGTAGCTGTCGATTAATAGTTGCATGTATTCGTCAAGCTTGTCGTGCGCGAGCAGGTCGTCGAGAAACCGACTGATCGGCATGTTCGTGATCGTGTACAGCCGGTTGAACCTGACGCCATACCGAGCAGCCAGCTCGCGATGGTACGCGACTTCCAACGGCCCCTGCTCCGGCGGCAGCGCCGGTCCAAGCGGGTTGTAGACGAGATTGAGCACGAGTCCGCCATCGGGCTGCCCATAGCCCAAGGCATTGAGTCGGCGCAGTGCCGCGATGGATTTCTCGAATACGCCGTCGCCGCGCTGTGCATCGGTATTCTCGGCCAGATAGCAAGGTAGCGAAGCGACGATCTCGACTTCGTGCGCGGCAAGAAACTCCGGCAGGTCTTCAAATCCCGCACTTGTCAGAATTGTCAGATTCGAGCGATCGATGACGTGGCAACCAAGTCTTCGCAGCTCGCCGGCAAGCCAGCGAAAGTTGGGGTTCATCTCCGGCGCGCCGCCGGTGACGTCGACTACTTGGATGCCGCTCCGCGTGACGAAACGGAGGCATTCACTCATCGTCTCTTGGCTCATCACTTCGCGCCGACTAGGACCGGCGTCGACGTGGCAATGACGGCAGGTTTGATTGCAGAGCTTGCCGACGTTGATTTGTAGAACCGAGACACCCGTCGCACGCAAGGGAGTCAGGCCGCCTGCCGCGACAGCCTGCGCAAACGTGCGGCCTCCCCACTTGGGCACAAGCGCGGCCCGTTGCACGGCCGGATCGCTGAGCGGACTTCCCTGCTTGAGCAACGTCAGACCTGGCATGCAATCTCCTCAAGACCCGGCGAGCACTATCGGATATTCGATGAAGGGTCGCGGCGAAGCAAAGCGGCGATTGTGAGCCACAAGAAGAACGGGCCGAACTCCAGCCAAGATACGCAGTAGTCAAAGAACTGCGGCCCCTTGTAGATCGTTCCCGCAACCGGGCTATCCATGAACTCGAACGCCAGCCAGAAACGCAAATAGTACGCGAACGCCAGGCCGCTCACCGCCAGCCATGCGCGGCCACGCGCGAACGGCAGCATAGGCAGAGCCCACGTCCAATACCAGGGGTTTTGCGTGGGAAGCAGGAGCCAGAACCAGGCGACGGTTAAGAACGTTCCTTCCAAAAAGTCCGCCGAACTGCTCGCCGTTCGCCCCCGCAGCGCCAGAAAAAGGGCAATCGCTGGAAAAACAAGCGCGGTTACCGAACGAGCGATGAAAAAGGGAAGGCGACCCGGTTCCACGCTGAAGATGGCCGCCGCCCAAGAATGCGCCAAGACCCGCCACGACTCGGGGACGACCGAGAACCACGCGACCTGGTCTGCGGGCAGCTCACTTGTGGGCCTGACGTTCTCCATCACCAAGAGAAAGAGGAAATCGTTCATTTCCCACTCGCCGAGAAAGGCCCGCAGGCTCTGGCTCGGGTCGCGCGGTTCGGTGCCCAAGTCCGGTGGCGGCAACGGAGGAGCATCGGCGTCAGGAGCCGGCATGCGAACAGCCGGGAGGCTGGCAAGTTCGCCGGAGGGCGCCATCGGCAGCAGCACGGCGATCGTGACCGTCGCCCCCACCAGGCCAGCAAGGGCCGTCGCCCGCCAACCGATGCGCCGCAGCGCGGTGACCGCGAGCAGCGGCACCAGGACTACCGGATACAGCTTGGCCCCAATTGCCAAACCCAATGCGATACTTGCGAACACAAGCCGCTGCGGGCCGCGCGCTGGCTCACGTTCGATCTTCGCCGAATCGTCAATCCGCGGAAAAAATGCCTGAACGGACCACAATAGGCCAACGGTCGTGAGAAACGTCGCCAGAGCGTCCAGGTGTCCGCTGTTGGCAACTTCCTTGATCGGCAGCGGGCACCACGCATAGGCAATCGACCAGCCGACCGGCTTGCCCGACCAACGCAACAAACGCACGACCAGATAGATCGTGGCCAGATCGAACGCGACGAACCAGGCTCGCATGATCTTCATACGAGCGGCGACCGTTGCGTTCTCCGGCGTGCAGGCGGCAGCGAACGCAAAGATCGCCTGGCTGGTTGGCGGGTAGATCGTGGGCAGCTCGCCGAAATGAATCCGGTCCAGCACGACTTCGAGTCCCGCAGAGTGCTTCTTGAGGGCCACCAGGCGCGCCAAGTCTGATGGCAATGGATCGCTCCCTCCGGCTTCCACGACCTGACGTGGGCTGTAGCGAAACGGGCTCACGCCCGCGACGCTCGCTTGACCGTCCCACAGGTACCGATAGATGTCGATCTCCTCGATCGGATCGGAGAACAACAACGTGCCACGAAACGCCACCGCCGCTACGGCAATGACGGCGAGCAGAACTCCGTCCTGGGTCGCCGCGAGAGCAGCCTTGATGCTCACCAGGTAGCAGAGGAACGCCGCCGCGAACAGGGCCAAAACCACGAGCAGCGATTGCTTGCCCTCACCCGCCACGTGAAGGCTCTGTCCGATGAACGTCACCAGCAGATAGATGGCCTCGGACACCGCTGCCAAGAACAACAGCCATTTGTGCGCCGAAGATAGGCGAACAGGGTTCATTCGCGGCCACGGTTCGCTAGGGTCGGCGTGGCATCAGGCCATACTTCGCGATCAGGTAGAGAATCTTGTAGCCGGCACGAACGCTGCCGAGCACGGTGCCGCTGATCTTGCTCTGGCCAACGCGACGGCGATAAGGGACCGGGATTTCCAGCGTTCGCAAACCGGCCCGCGCGGCTTTAATCTGCATCTCGACCGTCCAACCGAAGTTCGTGTCACGCATGCCGAGTCGCTTGATCGCGTCGAAGCCGATCGCTCGAAACGGGCCAAGATCAGTGTACCGAGCGCGGCACAGCACGCGCATCAAGAAGCATGCCAGCCGATTTCCGAAGACGCTTTGCGGTGGCATCGCTCCGGGATCACGGCGGCCTAGCATGCGCGAACCGAGGACAAAATCGGCGTGCCCCGCGAGAATAGGCCGAACCAATTCCGGCAGCAACTCACAATGATCGCTGTGGTCTCCGTCGAGGAAAACGACGGCCGACGGCCGCGCCCGGCCCACCAGTTCTTCGACTTCGGCGAGTCCGCGCAGGCAAGCCGCGCCGTAGCCCCGCCGCGCCTCGGCGATCACGTGAGCGCCTGCCGCCCTGGCCACGGCAGCGGTCCTGTCCGTTGACCCGTTGTCGACCACGATCACGCATCCGACGCGCGGCAGATCCCTCAGTACAAGCGGCAGCGCTGCTTCTTCATTGAGCGCGGGAATAATGACCGTCACTGGGCTTAGGTCCAGTGAATCCACAAAATCCGTGCCTCGGCCAATACGTGACACGAGCATGACGTTGGATGTTGGAATCGCGGAATCACTTTTGGGGAACTGCGTCGTTGAAGAACACCAAGTCTTTTCCGACAGCCTTCTGATGACATTCAATGCAACTAGCGACTCGACCGGCGATGGGACGGCCGCCGCCTGCCGTGGCGCTCCTGGCCAGCTTGCCGTCAGGCGTGTACTTCAACCAGTACCAGTCACCGCTCTTGGGATCGGCTCCCCTAACGCGGTACATCACGCTGATGCTCTGCGGACGGTCTGCGTTGTCCACATAGTCTTCGCGGACAACGATCGAGCTGTACGCGAATCGCTCCGTGTCCTTCGCGGCAACGTCGTTCAGATATACCTTCCCGTTCGACCCGTGCGGGTCCTGGACCGACTGCGGCGCGGCGATCTCCGCCGCCTGCCACTCCGCATAGGGCGCCTGCTCGCGGTGCAAGTATTTCCACAGTGACGCCGCGAACTCCTCGGTCGTCGGCTGGCGCGGTGGGCTCGGTGTAGCCCGACTGCTGCCGGAACCCTGTGCCCACGCCGTGGAAGCCACCACCGGTACGACCAGGAATACGCAAAGAACGTCTCGAACCCAGGTACGCTCAAGCCCGCGCATGCGGCACCTCCTTTGGAATCTCCCGCACGATTATGCGGTGAACCGAGCCATTTTCAAGACGTGGGTACTTTTCTATTCGTGAAAACCAGCCGGCGGCTGGTCGGTGTGGTGGCCACGGTTTGTGCCTCCCGCTCGTTCGTCACTGGCCCACTCTCCAGACAACAGCCGCCAAGCCAGCGACGAGCAGCACAAAGATGATCCTCAAGACGATCCTCGCGCCCCGAGACAATGGTGGTGGTTGATGCGACGAAGCGGGCATCGCCGCCGGATGATTGGCATCGTTCGCGTGGGAAGGTGGTTTGCCATGCCCTTTGAAGGCAAAAATCAGCTTGGTCATGGACCAGGAAAGCAGCTCTGCGAAGATTTCCAGCAATTCCTCCACGTTGCCAGCCTCCAAACCGAATGGCGTGGTTCCGCCAATGGCCAGGATTCTATCGCACTGTAAGGTGGAATACCTCCCCGGTGGGACCACCGATCGAATCGCGTGATCGTGCTCCGCTGTCTTTTGATCTGGTGCCGTTCTGCCGCCCAGATCTCCGTTTAGACCGCCCAGTTGTACGTTCGCCACAGGGCCGAGCGGACGATGTTGGTCAGCATCAGCCGGCTGACCGGTTTCGCGAGCACCGAGAAAACCTGCTCGCGATAGGCCTGCTCCACGAGTTCGGCATCGGCGTTCGCCGAGAGCAGGATGCAGGGCAGCAGCGCCTTCACCTCTTTCACCAATCGGACGGTCTCCAATCCGGTGAGCTTGGGCATGTGCATGTCCAAGAGCACGAGGTGCACCTCTTCGTTGCGGACGATCGAGAGCGCCTCTTCACCGTCGCCGGCCAAGAGCGTGCGGAAACCCTGCGTTTCGAGCACGCCCCGCACCGTCTCGCGGAACTGACAGTCGTCGTCGGTGATAAGCAAAGATGGGGGCGTGAGGGTCACGATTCGTTTCCCTGAGAGCGCTGCGCGGGTCCGTTGGGCACGCAGGCAATGGCACTCGCTGACACTAGCGACAGCAACTCGGATGCCGCGCCTCCCCTCCGACCCTGTGCCCGGCACGCGCTGCGTCGCGATAACCTCTTGCAATCTTTCATGTTAATACCGGGCGGCAGTGCTTTGCCACAAGATAAAATGGGAAAATCAGACCCTTCGTGCGGGCGTGGAACCGCATCCTGCTGCCAATTCGGCAGGATAGATTTGGGCATTGGCGCCGCATCTTGAAGGCGTGCAGCCGGGGGCGTCTCGAGGCGTCGCCGGTCGTTCCGCTGCTGGCGGTGGTGCTCGCGGGTCACCCGCCGCGGCCGAACAATCGACCAAACAGCGTCTCGGACGCTCGGTTTTGGTCCGCTTGTCAGGGGGCTCGATGACCCTATACTACGAATGCCGCCCACCTGATTCTGTCAAAGTTGACCGCGGGCTCCATGGACGAGCCCGAAGGAAGCCACCAGGGTGTCTACCAGCTCTTCGGACTCGTTCTTTTCCCGCCACGAGTTCCTGATTCTTCGCCTGCACTCGCTCACCGGCCTGTTCCCCGTCGGCGCGTACATGGTGGTCCATCTGTTGACCAACGCCAGCGTGCTCGCCGGGGCGCCGGCGTTTCAGCGGAACGTCGACGCGATCCATGCCCTGGGGCCTGTCCTGCCCTTGGTGGAATGGACGTTCATCTTCCTGCCGATCATCTTTCACGCCGTTGTGGGGGTGATGATCGTCCGCAGCGGCCGCTCGAACGCCAGCCGGTACAACTACGCCGGCAACATCCGCTACACGCTACAACGGGCGACCGCGTGGATTGCGCTGGTTTTCATTGCCTGGCACGTGTTCCACATGCACGGTTTGATCCATAACGACTACTGGATGAACAACCTGGCGAAGCCCCTCTACGGCGGACAGTTCGACGCGGAGCGGGCCACCTCTTCGGTGGCGCTGGCACTGGCGCCCTTGGCGGCGCGGATTGCCTACGCGATCGGCGTTGGCGCCTGCGTGTACCATTTCGCCAATGGCCTGTGGACGATGGGGATCACCTGGGGCCTATGGCAATCCGCCGCCGCGCAGCGCCGCGCCAACTGGCTGTGCGGGGCGATTGGGCTCTTGGTATTGGCCGTCGCGATCGGGGCCTGGGTGGGCGCCATTCGAGTAGGCGAGCCGGAAAACCTTAAGGACGCCGAGGCGTACGAGCTCGCCCGCAGCCAGCAGCAAAAGGATTTTGAGGAGCGCGAAGCGCGGATCAAGGAAGAGTTGAAACCCGAACAGACCAACAGGGCGGCGGCACGGCCCACGGCCCGCGCGCGTACGGTTGCCAGCGAAGCGGCGGCGCCCTAGCCGCCCGGCAACTCCGGAGCCGTGTCGCGCAGCTCAGCAAACCTACCGAGACGACACCCGCAGCAGGGCAGCGACACCAAAGGACATTCCGGCGATGGCAAAACAACGAGTCATGGTCGTCGGGGGTGGGCTGGCGGGCCTGTCGGCCTCGATGCGATTGGCCGAAGCGGGCGTCGACGTCGACATGATGAGCCTCACGCCGGTGAAGCGCTCCCACAGCGTCTGCGCCCAGGGGGGAATCAACGCCGTCAACCCCGTCACCCGCCAGCAAGGCGACAGCGAGTGGCTGCACTTCGACGACACCGTCTACGGCGGCGACTTCCTGCAGCAGCAGCCCCCGGTGAAGGAAATGGCCGACTGGGGCCCCCGGATCATCGACTTGATGGACCGGCTGGGCGTCACCTTTAATCGCACGCCCGAGGGCTTTCGCGATCAGCGTCGTTTCGGCGGCACGCTCTTCATGCGCACGGCCTTCGCCGGCGCCACGACCGGGCAACAATTGCTGTACGCGCTCGACGAGCAGGTCCGCCGGTGGGAGACCGAAGGTCGCATCAAGAAATACGAATTCTGGGATTTTCTTGGGCCGGTCCTGGATGCAAACGGCGTGTGCCGGGGCTGCGTCGGGCAGGACCTGGTGACGATGGAGATTCGCGCCTTCCCGGCCGACGTCGTCGTCGTCGCCTCGGGCGGCTGCGGGCTGATCTACGGCCGCTCGACCATGTCCATGGTGT
Organism: Planctomycetia bacterium; assembly: GCA_016191115.1. Classification (GTDB taxonomy): domain Bacteria; phylum Planctomycetota; class Planctomycetia; order Pirellulales; family JACPPG01; genus JACPPG01. The sequence continues at coordinate 94,662 of JACPPG010000034.1, forward strand.
GCACCGGCAGCGCCGCCTCGCGCGTTTTCGCCGCCGGCGCCAAGTACGGCAACGGTGAGTTCATCCAGGTGCACCCCACCGCCATTCCGGGCGCCGACAAGCTGCGGTTGATGAGCGAAAGCGCCCGCGGCGAAGGGGGCCGGGTGTGGGTGCCGCGCAAGCCGCAGGACCCGCGCGACCCGCGGCAGATTCCCGAGGCCCAGCGGTACTACTTCCTCGAGGAACGCTATCCGAAATACGGAAACCTCGTCCCGCGCGACATTGCCACGCGCGAGATCTTCAACGTCTGCACGTACGAGGGTCTGTCGGTCGAAAAGGACCGGCTGTGCGTGTATTTGGACCTGACGCACCTGTCGCGCGCCGTGCTCGATCAAAAGCTCGGCGGCATCCTGGAAATTTACGAGAAGTTCCAGGGCGTCGACCCGCGCGACACGCCCATGAAGATCTTCCCCGCCGTCCACTACTCGATGGGCGGACTGTGGGTCGACTACGAGCGATCGGCCGATGGCGGCTTGCGGATCGGCTCGCCGCGCAACCAGGTCACCAATATCCCGGGCCTGTACGCCATGGGCGAATGCGACTACCAGTATCACGGCGCGAACCGCCTGGGCGCGAACTCGCTTCTGAGCTGCATCTTTAGCGGGCTCATGGCGGCGCCGGGCATCGCGGCGTGGCTCAAGTCGGTGCCCGGCGGCGCGGCTGCCGATCTGCCCTCGAGCCTCTTCGACGGCGCTCGAAAACACCACCAGCAGGAGCACGACCGCCTGCTCCGCCGATCGGCCGGCGGTGAAAACCCGTACTTGCTGCACCAAGAGCTGGGGCAAGTGATGACCAAGGCGGCCACCGTCGTGCGGCACAACGACGTGCTGCGCGAGGCCTACGGCGCCGTCTGCGAATTGGCCGAGCGGGCCGAGCGCTGCTCGCTATCGGACACGGGCAACTGGACCAACCAGAACGTGGTGTTCACGAAGGCCCTGCTCGATATGTTCCCGCTCGCCAAGGTGATCGTGAAAGGGGCCCTGCAGCGCGACGAATGCCGCGGCGCCCACTACAAGCCGGAGTTCGCCATGCCGGGCCTGACGGCGACGGACCCGGCCGGGCGGCGCCGCGAGGCCGAGACGTGGTGCGACCGGTTCCAGGAAAACACGCACAAGTGGCTCCGCTCGACGATCGCCAGGCTCGGATCGGACGGCGAGCCGACGATCACCTACGAAGAGGTCGACACGTCGCTCATTCCGCCGCGGCCGCGACTGTATGGGCTGGTGGGCGCGGAAGTGATCGAGGAAGTCTGGAAAGAGCGCCAACTGGGCAAGCCGGCAACCGACCGCGACGGCAATGGCGCGACCGGCAAGCCGGCCGCGCAACCATTGGCCGCGGGATAGCCAACGAACGACGCAACCATGCAATCGACCACCAACGGACACGCATCGCCCGCCGGCCACGCCGCCGCGGGGACTCCGCTCCCCGACGAGTTCGACGTCCGCATCCTGCGGCAGGACGCGCCGGACGAAGCCAGCTATTGGGAGCGGCATCGCGTTCGCCGCGAGCCGGACATGAACGTCATCAGCGTGCTGCAGCGGATCGCGGCGCAGGCCAAAACCGTCGAGGGCGAACGCGTCGCCCCGGTCGCCTGGGATTGCAACTGCCTGGAAGAAGTGTGCGGGGCGTGCACGATGGTCGTCAACGGCCACGTCCGCCAGGCCTGCACGGCGCTCGTCGACCGGCTGCTGGCAGACAACCCCGACGAGATCGAGCTGCGACCGATGGAGAAGTTCCCGGTCGTCCGCGACCTGGTCGTAAATCGCCGGCGCCTGTTTCGTGCCTTGGAAAAGCTCAAGACGTGGATTCCGGTCGACGGCTACTACGACGCCGGGCCCGGCCCGCGCGTCTCGCAAGAGGCCCAGCAAGAGGCCTACCCGCTCAGTGAATGCATGAGCTGCGGCTGCTGCCTGGACGCCTGCCCACAGTACCAGAAGATCGAGCTTGCGCGTCGAGAAGGAGAGACGGACGCGGAGTTCGCGCATCGCGAGCAAGAGGCGTTCGACACGCGCTTCGTCGGCGCCCACGCCATCAGCCAGGTGATGCTCTTCAATCGGCACCCGACCGGCGCTCTATCGGCCGGCGAGCGGCTGGACCTGTTGATGGAAGCGGGCGGCATCCAGGACTGCGGCAACGCACAAAACTGCGTCGCCGTCTGCCCGAAAAAAATCCCGCTCACCACCTCGATCGGCCGCGCCGGCCGGGCGACCGTGGTGCGGGCGATCTCGAAGTGGTTCGGGCGATAGCGAACGGCCAATCGCGGCAGCCGTCAGGTCACTGCGTCGTGGTGCCCGGTTTCAAGGCGTTCTCTCGGACGCCATTCAAACGAAAAGCCCGCATCCGACGAGACTTAGGATGCCGGTCTGGACGAAAGACCAAGACCAGATAAAATGCGGACTGGCGCCCTTCTTTCTGCCGCGTTGGCGCAGCTAGTGAGTCTGCTTCCCATTTTCGGCCGCTGACGTTTTCCGCCACGGGGAAACGTCTATCTGTCGCGGCACGGTGTCTTTCCCCCGCTTCGCGATGCACAAATCGTGTCGGCCTCACTGACCCTTATCGGATGAGATGCGACGGATAGCGATGCGGACGGACGACGACTGACTGCCAGCGCGACCGCTTTGCAGCAAGACCCCCTACACCCCTTTTGGAGACCATCTGATGATTGCCCAGGCAGCAGACATAGATTGCACAAGGCTTCTCATTCAGTTTGACAGGCCGACTCCCCAGTCTCGAATGGAATTGATACAGCGTTCTGTCGAGAAAGTCGTCGGACCCGACTTGGATGTTTTCTTCAGCGATGCGGAAGCGATGTGCGCGGTACTGGATCGCGAGTAGCTGGGCCGGCGTGACAAAATGCCGAACATTCGCACTTGGCGAGTCGAGGCCACGGCCATAGACGCGGCAGACAGACTGACGAACCCTACCGCGCCCCCACCAGCGCCGCCTTCTTTTTCTCCAGGATGATCGCTTCCTGGATGCTCGCCGGCACCCGGCGGTAGCGGGAGAATTCCATCGTGAACGTGCCCTGCCCTTGCGTCAGGCTGCGGAGGTCGGTCGAGTAGCCGAACGTCTCGGCCAGCGGCACCTCGGCCTCGATCACGGCCACGACCCCTTGCACTTCGCTGGCGACGATCATGCCGCGGCGGCTGTTCAACTCGCCGGCTACCGAACCCTGGAACGCCACGGGCACCTCGACCTCGAGCTTCATCACCGGCTCGAGCAAGACCGGCTTCATCTTCAGGAACGTCTCGCGGAAGCAGTTCCGCCCGCACGTCTGGAATGCCATGTCCGAGCTGTCCACCTCGTGGTACGAGCCGTCTTCCAGGATCGTCTTCACGCCGACGATGGGATAGCCGGCCACCGGGCCCTTGGCCAGCGACTCGCGAAAACCCTTTTCGACACTCGGGATGTACTCCTTCGGCACGCGCCCGCCGCCGACCTTCTCCTCGAACTCAAAGGGCTCGGTGGCTTCCTCGGTCAACGGCTCGAAGCGGCCCACGATGTGGGCGTACTGGCCCGAACCGCCGGTCTGCTTCTTGTGCTTGAAGTTGTACGTGGTCGCCTGCGTGGGGGCCTCGCGATAGCTGACCTTGGGCGCGCCGACCTCGACTTCCAGCTTGTACTCGCGGCGCATCCGCTCGACGTAGATCTCCAGGTGCAGCTCGCCCATGCCGGCGATCAGCGTGTCGCCGGTCTCCTCGTCGGTCGAGGCGCGGAACGTGGGGTCTTCCTTGGTGAACCGCTGCAAAGCCTTCGCCAGCTTGTCGCCGCCGTCCCGCGACATCGGGTTGATGGCCATCTTGATGACCGGCTCCGGCACGAACATGCTTTCCAGCGTGCAATACTTCGGCTCCGAAGCGTATGTGTCGCCGCTGGCGCAGTCGATGCCAATGATGGCTACGATGTCGCCCGCCGAAGCCTTGTCGACCTCTTCGCGCTTGTCGGCGTGCATCCGCACGATGCGGCTGAAGCGGTGCTTCTGCCCGGTCCGCTGGTTGTAGTGCATCTCCCCTTTTTCAATCGAGCCCTGGTAGATGCGCGTGAAGGTCAACTGGCCGTACGGGTCGTCGACGATCTTGAAGGCCATGCCCACGAACGGCTTCGCCGGGTCGGCCGCGAGCGGGAACTTCTCGTCCGGCTTGTCGTAGGCCTTGGCCGTGATGCTACGGTCCAAGGGACTGGGCAGGTAACGGACCACGGCGTCCAACAGCGGCTGCACGCCCTTGTTGCGATAGGCCGTGCCCATGAACACCGGCGTCACGTCCTGCTCCTGCACGGCCTCCTTCACGACGCGGTGGATCACGTCCTCGGGCACTTCCTGTTCGGCGAGTAAGAGCTCCATCAGTTCGTCGCTGTACATAGCCAGGGCTTCGAGCATGGCCTGGCGGGCCTGGGCGGCTTCGGCGGCCAGGTCGGCGGGAATGGCCTCGCGGCGGACGGTTTCGCCATTGTTGCCGTCGAAATAGATCGCCTGCCGCGCGACCAGGTCGATCACGCCCTCGAACTGATCTTCCTTGCCGATGGCCAGTTGCATGAGCACGGCGTCGCAGGCCAGCTTCTCGCGCAATTGCTTCACGACGCGGCGGAAGTCCGCGCCCGTGCGGTCCATCTTGTTGATGAACGCCAGCCGCGGGACGTGGTAGCGCTTCATTTGCCGGTCGACGGTCATCGACTGCGACTGCACGCCGCCCACCGCGCACAGAACCAGGATTGCGCCGTCCAGCACCCGCAGGCTGCGCTCCACCTCGACGGTGAAGTCCACGTGGCCGGGCGTGTCGATCAGGTTGATCTGATGGTCGTTCCAGGAGACGGTCGTGGCGGCGCTGGTGATCGTGATGCCGCGCTCGCGCTCCAGGTCCATGTGGTCCATCGTGGCGCCGCCTTCACCCTTCACCTCCTGCATGCGGTGAATGCGACCGGCGTAGTACAAGATCCGCTCCGAAAGCGTGGTCTTGCCCGAGTCGATGTGCGCCGAGATGCCGATATTTCGTAGTTTTGCCAGGTCCATGGTCCAATCCTTTTTCGTCCTCTGCCAACGTACCGCCCGTTCGTGCCTCGCGCCGCCTGTGGGACCGGCGCGAAGCGGTAGCACCGCATTCTTTCGCGTGGGGGATCGCCGGAAGGAACGACAACCCCGCTGTAGCAGGCCCGACCCCTGAAAGCTTCGGCGGGCTGCTCCTTGCCCAGCCGCTAGGATCGGTATGGCATGAGGTCTGTCATGCCTATCGTAACCCATTTCTTCGGCAGGCAAAGGGCAATTCGTCCACGCAGCTCCCCTTGGGACGCGCTAAATCCAATCCTCACAATGACTCCCGGCTCCGGGGCACGTAGCCTGTTCCTAACGCGATATTGCTTGACCGCGGCCGCCGACGTCGCAGGTTACCCGCGCCGCGCCGTTGATTTATCCTGCTGTCCTCAATAGGTTTACCGTTCTATGGAAAACCCTGACACGAAATCCGAAATGCCGAATTCCCAGCAGGCTTCACCAGAGGCCGATCCCAGGGCGACTGCCTCACCATCTGACCTGCCACCCACAATAGTGACAGCGCCGACAGGGCCGCGGTCGCTGGCGGCGCGCTATCCGTGGCTCCCCTACGTCCTGCCGTTGGTCGTGTTCCTCGTCGTCACGACGCTGGAGCCGGCGCCGCCCGACCCTACGAACCAGACCGTCGAATCGACCGGCTGGTTCGGCTTCGCCCTTCCCTACAGCACGTATCCCCTACTGTATACGGCGAAGATCGTGCTGGTGGTTGTGGCGATGGTCTTCGCCATGCCGGTCTATCGGCAGTTCCCGATGCGCGTGAGCCCATTGTCGGTCGTCGTCGGCGTCGTGGGCGTCGTCGCGTGGATCGGACTGTGCAAGCTGGGGATCGAGCAGCGGCTGCTGCCGAAGCTAGGGCTCGAAAGCTTTATCGAATCGGGGCAGCGGAGCGGCTTCAACCCGCTCGTGGAATTGGCCGGTCGCCCGCTCGTGGCCTATGGCTTTCTGGCGATTCGCTTCGTGGGGTTGGTGCTGGTCGTGCCGGTGATCGAGGAATTCTTCCTCCGCGGCTTCCTGATGCGGTTCTGCGTCCACGAGCAGTTCTGGAACGTCCCGTTCGGCACGGTGAACCGGGCGGCCGTGCTCGCCGGCACGCTTTTGCCGATGGCGATGCACCCGGCCGAACTGATGGCGGCGGGCGTGTGGTTCTCGCTGGTCACGCTGCTGATGGTCCGCACGCGCAACATCTGGGACTGCGTCACGGCCCACGCCGTCACCAATCTGCTCTTGGGCATCTACGTCGTGGGCTGGAACCAGTGGCAGTTGATGTAGTCGGCTGACGTAATGCCGGCCGGACGCGATTGGCAAGAATCGACGCCCGTCGGCGAACTGTCTGGCGTTGCCCCTCATTGACCTAAACTTTTATAGACGAAGCCCGTCCGTTCGACGGCGCGTGTCCCCAATACTCCAATACCGATGCGTACTATGTCGATCCCGACGAGTGCGGCTGCCCTTAAGTCTGAACCCTCCCGCGAATACTCCGCGCGGCTAGCCGCGCGGACTCAGGCGGCGGCCCGCTGCGCGCGGTGGGACCGCCGGATCGTCTATGGGCGGCGGCTGTTGTTGTTTGCCGTGATCGGCTACGTAGTCTTCGACCCGACGGAGATTCAAGCCCTGGTCCCACTGGCGATCGCGCTGGTGCCCTTGGCCTTTTGGCAGAATGCGGTGCTCCGCCGCTGGCGCCGCGCGAGCCGGGCCGCGGCCTACTATCGGCGCGGCCTGGCGCGGCTCGAAAACCGCTGGATCGGCCGCGGCGAGGATGGCCGCCGCTATCTGACCGATGCACACCTGTACGCCGAGGACCTCGACATCTTCGGCCCCGGCTCGCTCTTCCAGCTTCTGTGCACAGCGCGGACGCCGATGGGCCGGGAAGCCCTCGCCGGCTGGCTCGGCGCGTCGGACGATTTCCCGGCGATCCGCCAGCGCCAGCAAGCCGTCGACCGGTTGCGCGGCGACCTCGATCTGCGCGAAGCCCTGGCGACTCTCGACGCCGACGTCACGCGGATCGTCCCTGAAGAGGCGGTTGCCTGGGCCCGGGCGCCGGCTATCTTCGGCACACCGACTGTCCGCGTGGCCGGCCTGCTGGTGGCCTGGGCGCTGGTGGCCAGCATGGTCGGCGCCGTCGTGCTGGGCGGCGCTTGGTGGCTGGCGGTCGCCGTCACGATCGCGCTCGAGGCCGCGATCTATGTCGCGCGCCGCCACGCGGCCCGCGAGGTCGCGCGCCACGTCGGCGACGCGGGGCACGCCCTGGGCGTGCTCTTCCGGCTTCGGGCGGTCCTCCGTCAACGTCCCGCTACGGTGCCGCTTTCGGATATTGCCGCGGCGATCGATCGCGGCTTGGGATTCCCAGCCCGTCCGCTCGCCGAGCTATACGGCCTGTTCTTGCAGAACAGCTTCCTGCACGCCCTGAAAGTGCAATCGTTTCCGCCGCTCGAAGCGTGGCGGCTGGCGGCGCGCGAGGGTATCGATCAGGCTCTGGCTGCGGCCGGCCGGTTGGAAGCGCTCGCCGCACTGAGCGCCTATGCCTACGAACATCCCCGCGACCCGTTCCCGGACCTGGTCGACGACGGACCGCGGTTCGAGGGCGTCGGCCTCGGCCATCCGCTCATGCCCGAGGGCACGTGCGTTACCAATGACCTGAGCCTGGGCGGCGACCGCCGGCTGGTGCTCATCAGCGGCTCGAACATGTCCGGCAAAAGCACGCTGCTGCGCACCGTCGGCACGAACGTCGTCCTGGCCATGGCCGGCGCGCCAGTGCGAGCCGCCAGGCTCACCATCTCGCCGTTGACCCTGGGCACGGCCATGCGCTTCCGCGACTCGGTACACGAGGGGGCCTCGTATTTTTACGCCGTGCTCGTGCGATTGCGGGCTGTGCTGAACCTGACGGGCCACGGCCGCCCGCTTTTGTTCCTCTTCGACGAGATCCTGCAAGGCACTAACTCGCAGGACCGGCTCGTAGGGGCCGAGGCCGTGATGCGCCGCCTGCTGGAAGCCGGCGCAATCGGCCTGATGACCACGCACGACCTGGCCCTGACGAAGATCGTCGACGACCTGGCCCCCCGGGCCGTGAACATGCACTGCGAAGACCAACTGGTCGACGGCCGCATGACGTTCGACTACACGCTCCGTCCCGGCGTCGTCACCAAGAGCAACGCGCTTGCGCTCATGCGGTCGATGGGGCTGGACGTGTGAGGGACCGCCGGCTCGAAGCTCCCCTGGTTGCGACGACAGTGCACCCGGCGATTGATGAAGAAGGCATCGCGCCGTGGCCGCTTCGTGTTCATCGTCGATACAACGAATGTCGGTCATCAGGCAAATCCTCACGATTCACCGCTATACGGAAACGACTTCCGCCATCAAACGACTCCGCAAACTACTACGCAACGCCATGCCCACCGAATACCGACAAACCCCCTAAGCTAAGGATCGACCGAAAAATAACTTCTCCTCAACACCCTCGCCCCTTGCGGGACAGGGCACCCGTGAGGGGTCAGAGAATCAGGAAGTTATTCTTCGGTCGATCCTAACAGCCCACGAGCTAGCAAAAACGCGCAACTTCAAAACTGGCGCTTCGGGCCAGTGTCGCTTCGGACTGGTGTGGCGTGGCCGATCCTGCCATCGCCTACTACTTCGGCCCTGGCGGCACGTACTCGCGCAGGAACGCGAAGATCTCCTTGTGCCAAAAAAGGCTGTTGGCCGGCTTCAGCACCCAGTGCCCCTCGTCGGGGAAGTTGATCATCCGCGACGGCACGCGCAGCCGCTTTAGCGTGGTGAACAACTGGTGCCCCTCGCTGATCGGGACACGGAAATCCAGGTCGTTGTGGATCACCAGCATCGGCGTCTTGAAGTTCTGGGCGAAGCGGTGCGGCGAGAACTTTTCGTACGACTCGCGGTTCACCCACGGCGCGCCGCCGTGCTCGAACTCGTCGAACCACAGCTCGTCGGTCGTGGCGTACATGCTGTCGAAGTTGTAGACGCCGCAATGCGTCACCAGCGCCTTGAAGCGGTCGGTGTGCCCGGCGAACCAGTTGATCATGTAGCCGCCGAACGACGCGCCGGCTGCCGCGATCCGGTCGCGGTCGATGTACGGCAGCTTCTCGAGGTAGTCCACGCCCGCCATCAGGTCCTCGTAAACCTTGCCGCCCCAGTCGCCGCTGATCTCGCCCGTGTACTTCTGGCCGAAGCCGGTGCTGCCGCGCGGATTGGGAAGCGCGATGACGTAACCCTGCGCGGCCCACACCTGCGGGTTCCATCGAAAGCTCCACGCGTCCTCCCACGCCCCCTGCGGCCCGCCGTGAACGAGGTACACCAGCGGCCACTTCTTCGCCGGGTCGAAGCCCGACGGCTTCAAGATCCACATCTGCATTGGTGTGCCGCCGGCGCCCGGCACGTCGACGCTCTCCGGTTTCGGCAGGTCGAGATCGGCCAACAGCATGGCGTTGACCCGGCTGACGTTGGTGGCCTGGGCCGAGCGGTCGACGACCATCACCTCGGCCGGCTGCCGCATCGAGGCCTCGGTGCAGGCCAACAGCCTTCCGTCGTCGCTGCGCGAAAGCGCGGCGTGCGTATGACCTTTGAGGAACGTCGCCACCTTGGCATCGGCGACGCCCACGCGAAAGATCGGCGCCGCCGCCCGCTCTTCGGCGACGAAGAGCAGGCTCGCGCCGTCGGCCGTCCACAAGAACTGGTCGACTGAGCTGTCGAGCTCGCCCGTCAGGACGCGCGGCTTGCGGGCGGCGCTTTCGCCCGCCGCTTCGGCGATCACCAGCTCCCACTGGTCCGCCTCGAAGCCCGCCACCTTCTGCGCGCGATACGCCAAAAGCTTGCCGTCGGGCGAGAAGCGCGGGCAACTGTCGGCGGCCTGATTCGCAGCCGTCAGGTTCTCGGGCGTTCCCCCGGCGATCGGCACGCGCCAGATGTCGTAGTTGGTGCTCCACGCCTCGTCCCGCTCAGGCGGCGCGGTGTACACGAGGTATCGTCCATCCGGACTGAACGTGAAATCGTCACCGAGCGAGAACGTCGAGGACGTCGGGTAGCCGTCGCGGTCGCCGGGCGTCACGTCGCGCGGCTCGCCCCCTTCGGCCGGCATGACGAACAAGTGCTGCCGCTTGTCCTCGACCCACGAGTCCCAATGGCGATAAAAGAGCCGCGTGAACGTGCGGGCTTTGACCGGGTTCTTGGCGGCTTCATCCGCGCGGCGGCGATTGGCCGCGTCGCTCTCGGCGTACGCCTTGGCGGAAAACTCCGGGTACACGGCCGAGACGAAGGCGATCCACCGCCCGTCGCGCGACCAGATGCCCGTGGCCGCCTCGGTGGCGATGGTGGTCAACTGCTTCGCCTCGCCGCCGGCCAGCTCGATCGTCCACAGTTGCGTCTCGCCTGTGCGGTTCGACTCGAACAGGATGCGTCGCCCGTCCGGACTCCACCGCGGATGGCGATCTTTCTTGGTCGTATTAGTAAGCTGCCGCGCCGCCCCGGCATCAGTCGGCGCCAGCCACAACGTCGACGAAGTGCTATTGGCCGCCAGATCGACGGTCGTGACGACGTACACCACCAGCTTCCCATCCGGGCTCAGCTGCGGATCAGAAACGCGCTTGAACTTGAAGAGGTCCTCAACCGTGATGGGCCGCGTCTTGGTTTCGGCGGCTGCTGTTGGCAAGAAGGCCGCCAGCGAAGTGATGAGGGCAGCGGTCGCAAGAACAGTGAGCAGCGAATGGAACCGTGTGCGCATCGAGAATTTCCCCGCAGCAGAAAGTTGAGCCGGGCATATCCAGCCGCGGGCGCAGCCCGCAGGCATTCAACTATACGACGGCGCCGGCCCGATAACAGGGGGGCCTTTTTCAAAGGCGCGAAGTAGAATGTCGTCGGCCTTCGACCCCCCGCGCGCAGACCCAGGAGGTTAAACCTTATGTTCGTCGTCGACCGGGACAAGCTTTCTTCCGAGCAGCGGGCAATGCTCGCTCTTTGGGAACAGCATCTGAAGGCCGAGTTCGAGGATAAAGATGCCGCCGCTTCGTGCGACACGATGGTCGACACCCCTTATGTCAACCATGTGCCGGTGCTGACGGGCGGCGTCGGGCGGCGGCAACTGCGGCACTTCTATGGCACCTATTTCATCCCCAGCATGCCGGATGATGTCGAGCAGGCGCCGATCTCGCGAACCGTCGGCCACGACCGAATTGTCGACGAGTTCATCTTTTGTTGCACCCACACAACGCGGATGGACTGGCTCCTGCCCGGCGTCAAGCCGACGGGCCGACGGCTACGACTAGCGATGGTCGTGATCGTGCATTTTCAGAGCGGCAAAATCCACCACGAACACATCCACTGGGACCAGGCCTCGGCCTTGGTGCAACTGGGATTGCTCGATCCGGCGCAGCTTCCGATCGCAGGCGCCGAAACCGCCCAAAAGCTGCTCGACCCGACCTCCGTGCCCTCAAACCAGTTGATGAAGCGCGCCATCAACGACGACATGCTGTAGCCGCGCGGCGGAGCCTGGTCCAATCGGCCGCTTGCCGCCCTGTCAGAGGCCCTCGAAGACGTTTTTGCCGCGATCAGGCGAGGTCGAAGCGATCAAGGTTCATCACCTTGTTCCAGGCCGCGACGAAGTCGTGGACGAACTTCTTCCCCGCGTCGGAACTTCCGTAGACTTCAGCCAGGGCGCGCAGTTGGGAGTTCGATCCAAAGACCAGGTCGACGCGCGTGCCGGTCCACTTCCGTTCGCCCGTTTTGCGATCGCGGCCTTCGAACACGTCTGCGTCTTTCGAGACCGGCTTCCACTCCGTGTTCATGTCGAGCAGGTTCACGAAGAAGTCGTTGGTCAGCGACTCGGGTCGCTTGGTGAAGACACCATGCTGCGTCCCTCCAAAATTGGTCTTCAGCACGCGCATACCGCCCACGAGCACCGTCATTTCAGGCGCGGTCAGGGTCAGCAACTGTGCCTTATCAACGAGCAGCGCTTCGGCCGGCACGGAATATTTGCCCTTGAGGTAATTGCGGAAGCCATCGGCGATGGGTTCGAGCACGGCGAATGATTCCACGTCGGTCCGCTCCTGCGAGGCGTCCATGCGTCCCGGCGCGAAGGGAACCATGACCTCGTGGCCGGCGTTTTTCGCAGCCTGCTCGATACTAGCGCAGCCGGCCAGAACGATCAGGTCCGCCAGCGAGACCTTCTTGCCGCCGGACGGGGCGCCGTTGAACGCACTCTGGATGCCCTGCAAAGTCGCGAGCACCTTCGCCAGTTGGCCAGGCTGATTGACTTCCCAATCCTTTTGCGGCGCCAGGCGAATGCGGGCACCGTTCGCACCGCCGCGCTTGTCGGAACCGCGGAACGTGGACGCCGACGCCCAGGCGGTGGAAACCAACTCCGAGATCGCCAGGCCGGAAGCCAGGATTTTGCCCTTCAGCGAGGCGATGTCCTGCGCATCGATCAATTTGTGATTCACCGCGGGGATGGGGTCCTGCCAGATGAGCTCTTCCGCCGGAACCTCCGGACCCAGATAACGCGCGCGCGGGCCCATGTCGCGGTGCGTCAGCTTGAACCACGCCCGGGCGAACGCGTCGGCCAACTGATCCGGATTCTCCATGAAGCGGCGCGAGATTTTTTCGTAAGCAGGGTCGACCCGCAGGGAAAGGTCGGTGGTCAGCATGGAGGGAGCGATACGCTTGGACGGGTCGTGGGCAGAGGGCACCGTGCCGGCGCCGGCGCCATTCTTCGGGCGCCACTGATTCGCTCCGGCCGGGCTCTTGGTGAGTTCCCATTCGTAGCCGAACAGCGTTTCGAAGAAATGGTTGCTCCACTTCGTCGGCGTGGCGGACCAGGTGACTTCCAGGCCGCTGGTGGTTGCGTCAGCGCCACGGCCGGTGCCAAAGCTGTTCCTCCAGCCCAGGCCCTGCTCGTCGAAGCCGGCCGCTTCCGGCGCAGGCCCCACGTCGGACGCGGGGCCGGCCCCGTGGGTCTTGCCGAAGGTATGGCCGCCGGCGATCAGCGCCACCGTCTCCTCGTCGTTCATCGCCATGCGTTTGAACGTCTCGCGGATATCCCGCGCCGCGGCGACCGGATCGGGATTGCCGTTCGGGCCTTCCGGGTTGACGTAAATCAACCCCATCTGCACGGCAGCGAGCGGGTTTTCGAGGTCCCGGTCGCCGGAATAGCGCTCGTCGCCCAGCCAGGTCGTCTCGGCGCCCCAATAGACGTCCTGATCCGGCTCCCACACGTCCTCGCGACCGCCTCCGAAACCGAAGGTCTTGAATCCCATCGTTTCCAGCGCGACGTTGCCAGTCAGGATCATCAGGTCGGCCCAGGAAATCTTGCGGCCATACTTCTGCTTGATCGGCCACAGGAGCCTGCGCGCCTTGTCCAGGCTGACGTTGTCGGGCCAACTGTTCAAGGGCGCGAAGCGCTGCTGGCCCCGTCCCCCGCCGCCGCGGCCGTCGCCGATGCGGTAGGTGCCGGCGCCGTGCCACGCCATGCGAATGAACAAAGGGCCGTAGTGGCCGAAGTCCGCCGGCCACCAGTCCCGCGAATCGGTCATCAGCGCCGCGAGGTCTTTCTTCACCGCCGCCAGGTCGAGGCTGCGGAACTCTGCCGCGTAGTTGAAGTCCTCGCCCATGGGATTGGACTTGAGGGAATGCTGGTGCAAAAGTTCGAGCCTCAACTCGTTCGGCCACCAGTCGTGGTTCGACGTGCCGCCGCCGGCGGTGTGGCGGATGGGGAATTGGACCGCGGTTGCCATGTGTTTTCTCCTCTAGCGACGTAGGGATCGACCGAAAAATAACTTCTCCTCAACACCCTCGCCCCTTGCGGGACAGGGCACCCGTGACGGGTCGGAGAATCAGGAAGTTATTTTTCGGTCGATCCAGACTGATCTCTCCCCGGCTCGAATCCTACCGCCAGCCGCCCGACGCGGCAACTGAGGGCAGATTTGGGTCCGCGCCATTCTGTTTTTCAAAATGGCGAGGCGGGAAAATGGGACTGGCTCCGAGCATAAACAGCGCAAGTCCTTGCAGACGAACGTTGCGTCTCGGTGCCTGTCCCATTTTCCCGCCGGTGCGCCGCCGGCAAGCTTGAATCTGTGAACGGCCCTGAGGGTTGGGTCCGCATCCACCGGTCGATGTGACCGACGCAGGTCCGTTCATCCCGCGGGTCCAAGAGCGGCGGCGCGATGACGGTCCGATCGAAGCACGCCGAACACGATCGCGCACGGGATCGCGATCGAGCACGCGATCTTGAACCAGATTGCGTAGGGGAGCATCGACAGATTGAAAACGAGAGCCGCCAGAATAACCAACCCGACGGCCCGTCCGTTCCATTCAGGTTGATCCCCCCCTCAAGAATCTCGCGATCTAGTTTTTGCAAAGGGCGCCAGCCCGGGGATGAGTTCCCATCCGGCAGGGACCTGCAGGTTCGCCCCTTCGAAGTCGTCGGCTGCTGGCTCGAAGCGGCCGCCCAAATGCTTGTGCAGGAATCGCTCGGCGACCGCCCAAAAGGAGATCCAGCTTTCCAGTTGACGATAGTCGTGTCCCTCGTCAGGGTAGACGAGATAAGTCACGTCTTTGCCATGCTTCTCGAGTGCCGCAACGAAGAGATCGGAGTGTTGCTTGGGGACCACGACATCTTTACCGCCGTGCGTCACCAGCAGCGGGCTCGTCACCCGTTCGGCGGAGTGCAGCGGCGACTGGCGGCGCAACAGCTCGAGCCCGTCGGGAGTCCGGGGATCGCCCACGCGCTGTGCTGAGTCGCGCCACAACAGGCTCGTGCGGCGCGCAAACAGCTCCAGGTCCGACAGCCCATACATGGCCACCCCGCAGGCAAATTCGTCCGGGTAGAAGGCCAGCGTGGCGAACGTTGAGAACCCACCGAAGGACCAGCCCCAGATGCCGATTTTCTCGCGTTGGGCGATGCCCTGGTCGACGGCCCAGTGGGCCACTTCGACGAGGTCCTGCTGCGACTTCCCTCCCCACTCGCGCCAGCCTTGCTCCATGAACGACTTGCCAAAACCTCCGGCGCCGCGGAACTCGACGCGCAGCGCCGCGTAGCCGCGGTTTGCCAACAGTTGCAGGCAGCGGTTGGTAAGCCAACTGTCCCACGGGTAGGCCGCGTCGGGACCACCGTGGACGAATAATAGCGTCGGCAGCGGCGCGTCGGGCAAACCGTCGCCGTTGCCGTCGGTTCCCGGAGGCAAATAGAGATGGCATGGCAGCCGCAGGCCGTCTCGCGTGGTGGCCACACGCGCGACCCGCTTGGCCAGCGGAAATCGATCGAGCGCGCGTTGTGCCGAAAAGAGCGGCTCGATGGTGCGCCGAGACCGCTGGTACACGTGATATCGCACTGGTCCGCCGTCGAGGGGAGCGACCAGCCATGCGCGATCCTGGGCGCTGATCCCGACCGTGCCAACCGGTCCGCCAAAGCGTTTTTCGAGCAACGCAAAGTCGCTCCGCACCGACTCGTCGATCACGTAGCGGCGGAGGTGGTCGAATTGCGCGGTGGCGGCCAGCACACGACCCGTCACCCGATCGACAACCGCTATGGGACGGATATCGGCATCGGCGTCGGTGGCCAGGACGGTTTCGCGCCCGGTCGCCAGCTCAACGGCCAGCAGTGCGGACTTGTCGCGGCCCGTGTTGTCGACCAGATACAGAACGTCGCCGACCGCATCAACGCCGACGACCCCTTGGACGCCGGAACGATCGATGTCGAGCGTTCGCAAGGGCACCCACTTGTCGTCGTCGGCGCGGCGCAGCAGCTCGAGGGTTCCGTCGGGCCCCAACTTCTCCGCGACGCGCGGCCGGTAGCTCGCGTCGAAGTGCATGGTGCGGAACTCCGTCCGTTCCATGACGAGCACTTTTTCCGCGGTGACCAGATCGATCTTCCACAGGTCGTGAACCCGCGGATCGCGATCATTTAGCGCAACGAGCGCCTGCCCCGCTAGCTCGCCGCTCAGTCGCTCGAGTCGCGCACTGACGCCGCGAATGGGCGTCAGGTCGATCGGTGTTGCGCCCGAAGCATCGCAACTCGACAGCCGCACGCCGTCGCGGACCTGCTGTTGCACGAGTAACCGCTCTCCGTCGGCCGACCACCAGAGACCCAAGGGTTGTCCGTCATCGAGCAGCGCGACACGAGTTCGCGCTTCCGGATCGTCCGCGGGCGCCACCCAGGCCGATCGCTTCGCATCCTGAACCTCGATGTAGGCGATCCGCTCCCCGCCCGGGCTCAGCACAGCGACCGGCCGGTCCGCGTCAGCGAACAGAGCGCGGCGTGGGATCAGAGTTGTTTCCGCGCTCACTTGCGCGGAACCAAGAACCACCAGGCAGACGACGACCGCGGCGCGACGCACCCTTGCGCGAAGGCTTCGCGACGGCAGGCCGTTCGTCCCGCGCAGCGGGCGACACAAGCGCAAACGTCTCTCAGCTCGTACGATCATCGATTCCTCCATCCTCGCGGCTTTTCATCATCGCGCGCAATAAGGCCGCCACGCGGACTGACATCTGACGGTAACCGGCAACCGCGCTGCTGGCAATCCCGCGATTCAGCAGCTCCGGTCGCGCGGCGCCCTTCCGCCCGCTGGTCTCGTGCCACTCCTCTGAAGCGTGACGCCTGACGAAGTGCCAATCCCGAATCCCTAACCCTAACCCCTAGCCCCGGCAGCCGGGTCGGCTGCCACGACGCGGTCGCGCTCGCGACGGCCGGGTCTCATGGAGTCACGCTGGCAACATATCCGAATTCAACTCGCGGGCAAGAGTGCCTCCCGTCGCTCGCTGCGGCCTGCGCGAGCGGGTCTCTTTGCAATGTACGGCCGAGACAGCGCGCGTCGGTCGATGTGACCGAAGCGCTAACGCCGCCGCTCCGTAATGCAAGCATGTTCGCTCCCGCTAACTCCGCTAATCCAGAATGTCCGCAGCAGAGAGGTTCAGGGCTTCCAGAGCCGATGTCAGCGCGTCGTAGGCATCGGGGGTCGTCGCCCCTAATCCTACGACGCCGCCCCAAAACGTCCCCAGCGCATCCTTTCCATCCGCCGTCTTCCCGGCAGCAACCAGCGCCTCTGTTACGACTTTTCTCAGCGCAGTGTCGGACGAGCGCAAGGCGATCGGATCACTCGGAATCGGCGCAGACCGCAACAGCCGCACAAGACACGCGTCCGCATCGCCATATCCATATTGGTTGCCGAGATCCGCGATGGCGCCATCGTGACCTGCACCGAGGTCCACCATGCCCTCGTAGACCGCTTTCGCGACCTTCTCATGACCACCGGCGAAAGACACACTTGCGAAGGCAGAGAGCGGATGCAGCCCTTTCGCACGAAGCTCATTTGCCGGGACTAAGAAGTTCGAAGTCGACACCTTCGCCCCAAATGCAATCGTTCGGCCTTTCGCCTGGGCGAGTTCTCGAATCGCTGTTCTCTTGTGCGTATACACTTGCGCGTAATAGACGACGCCTACTTTGCCATCGATGACACGTTGCGCGACCGCGATTGACTGCACTGCGGAGTCACCAGCGTGCGCAAATACGTAACCGAGAGGGTTCATAAGCGCCAAGTCCGCAGCGCCACCAACCAACTGTTCAATCTGCGCCGGGACCTCTAATGGCGCGAGGACCGTAACGGTGGCGCCGGCGGACGCGCGCACGAGCTCACGCTCTAGGATTTGAGCGAAACGTCTTATCTGTTGGTCAAGGTACTGAGCCGTGACGTTCTGAGTAATCCACGGATAGTAAGATAGACGAATCGCAATTGGCATGGCGAACCTCTTTAGCACGAACAACCGAGACGGTTCTATAGCCGTTCGTCGCAGCGGCCACACAGTCTGTTCGGCGTTCGTCCGAGATTCTGACGGTTGACTTGAAGCGAAGCAAGCACTTCGGCCGTACCTCGATCGGACGCGCCGACGAGCTATAACCGAAAGTTGTGGATGAGATGAGTTGAAAAAGGCGGCGTACTTGGGTTTGAATTTGGTTTAGTCACAAAGCCAATTCCCCAGGAGTACGCCACCATGGCCGAGCGTATCAATTCGACGCTGTCCTTGCCA
>JACPPG010000058.1 GCA_016191115.1 Planctomycetia bacterium
ACCAATGCGGCGGTGAGCGGGTTTCCGTCCGCGTCAGTGTCGTTGGCAAGCACGCCGCTGGCGGCGACCGTCAGCACGTTGTCTTCAGTGGTCGAGTAGCTATCGGCCACCGCCACGGGGGCATCGTTGACCGCGTTGACACTGATCAGAACCGTGGCCGTGTTGGAATCAACCGTGCCGTCGTTGGCGCGGTAGGTGAAGCTATCGGGGCCGTTGTAGTTGGCGGTCGGCGTATACGTGAACGAACCGTTGGAGTTGAGCGAGAGGGCGCCGCGGGTGGGGCCCGTCACCAGTGCGGCGGTGAGCGGGTTGCCATCGACGTCGCTGTCGTTCGCCAACACGCCACTTGCCGAGGACACGGTCAATACTGTGCCCTCGTTGGTCGAGTAGCTGTTGGTCACCGCAAACGGCGGATCGTTGACCGAAACGACAGTGAGCGCGACCGTGGCCGTGTTGGAATTGGAGGTGCCGTCGTTGGCGCGGTACGTGAAGCTGTCGGCGCCATTGTAATTCAAGACCGGGGAGTACGTGAAGGACCCATCGGCATTCAGTGCGAGCGTGCCATGTGTCGGACCCGTCACGACAGCCGCCGTAAGAGGATCGCCCTCGGCGTCGGTGTCATTCGCAAGGACGCCAGTGGCGGCAATGGTCAGTACGCTATCTTCGTTGGTTGAGTAGCTGTTGTTGACCGCCACGGGCGCTTGATTCGGAGGCGCCGCGGTGGTGAACGACGAGACAACATCGGTGGCCATGGCGTTGCCAGCCACGTCCTCGACGCCGCTTGCGCCGCCCTTCACCACGACTGCGTACGTCTTCGAGTTTCCAAGTGCCGCGCCAGGCGTCAGCGTGGCCGTCCGGGTGGCGGCATCGTACGAGACGGTGGCCGTGACGGCCGAGGCGCCGTCCATCAGCAGCACCGTGCTCGCATTGACCGTCGATGCGGTCATCGCTTCGTTGAACGTCACGGCAACGGCAGCATTCGTAGCGACGTTCGTCGAGCCGCCGACCGGGGTCAGCGCTGTCACGCTCGGTGGCGTCGTATCCGGGACTAGTGGCAGCTTGAAATCGATGTCAATCCAGTAATTGCTGGATTGGTAGGTTTGCGTGGGGAAGGCACTTGCGGCGCCGTACTTGAAGACGCCGGCGTTAGTCGGCGCATGCAGGAGTCCATTGGTAAACGGGCTGCCGAAGTAGTTGCGATTGACGGAGAAGTGGCCCTTGGGCGCGTAGTACGAAGCCACGTAGGTCGTCCCAGCGGTAATCGCTACCGGGTTCGAGAAGCTGACCTGTTGCCAGCCGCTGGCCGTCTCGCCGGTGAACGTGGCGGTGGCCAACAGTTGGCCGGCGCTCGTCCACAGATGACCGACGTGCGTGCCGCTGTTGGCGGCGCTCTTGTAAAACCGCAGCCCAGTGATGAAGCCGTCGGCGTCGGCGGTGAATTTTACACCGACTTCGGTGGCGTTGGTGTCCTTGGAATCGAGCGTCGAAGGCGTTGTGGCCATGCTCCACAAGCTGGAATCCGAACTCAGGGGCATGATGGTCGTGAACGTCGACGTAGCGGTTTGCGCCAGCGCGTTGCCGGCGACGTCCTTCACGCCATTGGCGCCGCCGAGGACGGAAATCGTGTAGGTCTTCGAGTTGGCGAGTTCCGCTGTGGGCGTAATCGTCACCGTCTTGTTGCTGGCGTTGTAGGCCACGCCGGCCGCGACCGGCGTGCTGCCATCCAAGAGTCGGACTGTGCTGGCGGTGACCGAGGTCGCATCGAGCGCTTCGTTAAACGTTACGATGATAGGCGCATTCGTGGACGCGTTCGTCGCACCGCCAGCCGGACTGAAGGCGGTCACGGTGGGGGGCGTCGTATCCACGACCGCTGGGCTGCTGAACAGGACGTCGACCCAGTAATTGCTGGCCTGATAGGTCTGGGTCGGAAAGACTCCGTTGGCGCCGTACTTGAACACGCCGCCACCGGCCGGCACGTGCAAGAGCCCGTTGGTGAACGGAGTAGCGAAGTAGCTTCGATTGACGGAGTAGTGGCCCTTGGGCGCGTAATACGAGGCCACATAGGTGGTGCCGGCGGTGATCGCCACGGCGTTGGAGAACGTGACCTGCTGCCAACCGCTAGTGGTCTCGCCGGTGAAAGTGGCGGTGGCCAGCAATTGGCCCGTGCTCGTCCACAGATGGCCGATATGCGTGCCGGTGTTGCCGGTGCTCTTGTAGAAACGCAACCCCGTGACGAAGCCATCGGCGTCGGCGGTGAACTTGACTCCCACCTCGATGGCGCTGCCATCCTTTGAGTCGAGCGTCGCGGGGGATGTGGCCGTGGTCCACAGACTCGAGGAGGGTCCAAGAGGGGCGATCGTCGTGAAGGTGGAAGTGACGGTTTGCGCCAGGGCGTTGCCGGCCGCGTCCTTCACGCCGGCCGCGCCACCGAGAACGGAGATCGCGTACGTCTTGGAGTTGGCGAGCGCCGCGGTGGGCGTAATCGTCACCGTTTTGTCGCTGGCGTTGTAGGCCAGACCGGCCGCGACGGGCGTAGCGCCGTCTAATAGTTGAATTGTGCTCGCCGTGACGGAGGTCGCATCGAGCCCTTCGCTGAAGGTTACGGTAAAGGGCGCGCCGGTCGGCACGTCCGATGAACCGCCGGCAGGGCTGAACGCGGTCACGGTCGGCGGCGTGGCATCGAACGACGTGAACAGGACGTCGACCCAGTAGTTGGTGGCCTGGTAGGTCTGTGTGGGAAAGGTGCTCGTGGCGCCGTACTTGAAGACGCCGCCGCTGGCCGGAACGTGCAGGAGCCCGCTTGTGAACGAGCTGCCGAAATAATTGCGATTAACCGAAAAATGGCCGTTGGGCGCGTAGTACGAGGCCACGTACGTCGTGCCAGCGGCGATCGCCACGGGCGCGGCGAAGTTGACCTGCTGCCATCCGCTCGCCGTTTCAGCCGTGAACGTGGCCGTGGCCAGCAATTGCCCGGAGTTGGTCCACAGATGTCCGACGTGCGTGCCGGTGTTGGCGGCGCTCTTGTAAAACCGCAGCCCAGTGATGAAGCCGTCGGTGTCGGCGGTGAACTTGACGCCCAGTTCGATGGCGCTGGTGTCGCCTGCGTCGATCGTGGCCGGCGTGGGAGAAGCCCACAGGCTAGAGGATGAGATCAAGGCGGTCTGCACGGAGGCTCCAGCACCGGCGACGGGGGGCGACACGAGAGTCGTGTCGCTGGGGGATCCGCTATTCGGATCCAAGGAAGTGCCGCTTAGCAGTTGCAGCGGCTCCAACTCCTCGCCACAAAGGCGAACATGTCGCTTCGGCGACCGTTGCTTCCTGCCTCGATCGACTTGCTTCAAATCACTCGCGAGATACCACAACCCTTCCGACACCAGCCCCAGCAATTGCATCAATCGTGCGGACATGATGCATGCCTCCACTCGTGCACAGTGTGTGAGATCCAAAGATGGGATGCATCTAGCGCGACTCCACGAACGATTTGCCGTTCGAGAGAAAGAGAAGAAAAGCGAGAAGCAGCGGAAGTGTGACTTGAGTGACGCAGCAGCAACGGTTCAGATATGGGAGCTGCCATGTGAACTATAGGTCGAATTTGGTAGGGTGAGCGGCCATGCCTTCGGAAAGGCAGGCTCCGCGCGAGCAGTGGCGGATGTAAGCCGCAACGGGGCGTGGAATTAGAAGGCCTGAACCAAAGCGGTAGGCTTGCCGCACTCTCCGGTTTGCGTGCCCCTGCAAACAATCGAGGTTGCACGCCCTTTGCAGGGCGTCCCAAGGAGCGCTTGCCGTGTCCTTTGGGACTCGCCAACCTAACCGCACGTCTCAGTGGCGATTCGTGCGGCTTTCGTGCCGCTTTTTCAACCGCGGAGGGTCAGCCTCCGCGGACCGCTAGCGCACCAGGACAAGCCGTCCCTGGATGCTTGCGGACTATCGGCGGAGGTGTTCTGGCCAAACGGAAGTCTAACGGTCACCCACCGACCGTGTCGTGGATTTTGTGAGCCAGGCGTGGGAACTTTATGGCGTGCGCTCGTCGCCTTGGCACCGCGTGTCCGCTCGGCTCTTTTGTGGATGTGAGTCGAGCGGCGTCTTGGCGTTCGCCAACAATCCGGCGGCGAGCTGATAGCAATAACGCTGGGAATTGGACGAAGGGATGACTGAGGAGGGCTGCCCTTATTGCTCTTATCGGCCAGATGAGCCGGGGCCTCCAGTCGCCACCAAGGGTGCGCGCCGACTTGATTTTGACGGCAGCGCACGGTGAGATCCGCCGTCCATCGCGAGCGGGTGCGGCAGCGTTGCTAGCGACGGACCGCGGCTAAGAGCGCTTCGGCGGCCGAGCGCGAAGCGAGGGCGGTCTAAAGACGAACGCGGGAGCGTGGTAGCGCCCGGATTGTCGACCGCGAGCGGCGAGAATTGGGGGCATTGAGGAGCGAAGCAGCTCGAATCGCCACCATGTCCGTACCGCGGCTAAATACCAGAAATGGAACGCGGCAGCAGGCCCACTGTGCCGGTTGTCCAGAAGGACGGAGCTGTCGAGATACCCGTCGGCAAGGACCAGTCCACCTGAGCCACCAGAGCCGCTCAGGACCGGCGTTGCCGCCAACGCCCTCACCGAAATCGCATACGGCGTGTGTCACGCCTCACGGCGTCACCTGGCGGCCTCCACTTCGCCGTTAGGATGCAACTTCGCCGCGGGAAGATAGTGCGCCAGGCGGTCGACAAAGGCCCGCGTAAATACCCTGGCCCCCTCCGCATTCAGATGCGTGCTGTCGGTGTACTTCTCGGAGTCCAGATCGGACGTGGACCGCATATCCACCAGATCCATCTTGTGACGCTTGATGATATCGAGCACCTGCGGCGGCAGCTCGTAGGGGGCTTGGATGGGCATGGCCACCATCAGCACGTGGATGCCCTTGGCGCGGCACATCGCAAGCATCTGATCGAGCTTGTTGTAAGTCGGTTGCCACCGTTCCGACGTGGAAACGGCTGGTTTTCCGCCCTTCCGCAGCCGGGTCTCGCTCTCGCGATAATCCGGCAGCAAGCACTCGAACACGCGTTGGCGCACGCGGGCGCGATTGGCGAACGCGCTACTCAGGTAGCAGTGCAGGAACTCGCCACATCGCGCCAGACCCAGCTCGTCCCTGACGACCTCGTGGACGTCGGACAAGTCGCAATGGTAGACCATCCGGGCGATATCCACCATCGATTGATCGGTCAGGCCGTCGCGACTGAAGGGCACGATCAGCACGTCGGGCGGAACGGGGGTCGGCTCGATGTAATGCTTGTAGATATGGTACGTCTCGAGCATGAACGCACCCTGAAAGATCACGAATGTGAACTTCACCGGCATCACGAAGCCGTCGTGGCCAGCCTGGTTCATCATGCCCTGGTCGAACCCGTAAAGCGACAACGAGTTGCCGAGCACCAAGGCGCTGACGTCCGGGGTCTGGCAACCTTGTCGTATTTTCTCGTGCAATTCGTCGATTTCCTTCAAATCGCCAGCCAGGCGCGGACCCCACAGCGGGAAGACCATCTCCGCGGCGAGGACCGCGGCCCCCACCATCGCCAGGACTTTCAGTTCCGTTCTAAAACTGGAAGTAGATGAACTCATGCGCGGTTTCGGCGGAAAACAAAATCAACATCAGGGTGCAGTAGACGTACACCATGCCACGATTGAGCCAGTGCTTTCGGGTGAGCAGCAACAGATCGTCATTTCGGTCCAGCCACCATTCAAACACCAGCAGCGGACCGCAAAAGAAAAGCGTGGCGATGAGGCAATGCCAGGCAAAAGGGGTCATGGACCAATTCGTTGTCATCTGCACGAGCATGACATACACCTGCGTCATGCTCTGCGCCCGGAACAGCAGCCAGCCGAAACACACGACGTGAAACATCAAGAGGACGGCCAGCACGCTTATGAGAGCCGAGGGGATTCGCGGCTTCATTTTCTCGAACGGCCGATAAAGGCACAGGACCAGTCCGTGAAACGTCCCCCAGGCGATGAAGGTCCACCCGGCGCCGTGCCACAAGCCCCCCAGAAACATCGTCAGCATCAGGTTCCGATAGGTTTTCCACTTGCCGTGGCGGTTTCCCCCGAGCGGCAAGTAAAGGTAGTCGCGCAGCCAGGTGGAGAGACTGATGTGCCATCGCTTCCAAAAGTCGCTGGGGGACGTGGCGAGGTAGGGGACCCTGAAATTGTTCGTCAGGTCAATGCCCAGCCATTTGGACGTTCCTTGTGCGATTGAAGAATATCCCGAAAAGTCGCCATAAATCTGAAACGCGAAGGCATAAATGCCCACCAGGATCTCACCGCCCGTGAGCGTCGCCGCATCGACCAGAAAGACGGAATTGGCGATCGTCGCCATATTGTCGGCGATGACGATCTTCTTGAAGAGGCCTATCAAGACGTGATACAGGCCTTCCACGAAGTCGTCCGCGCGGAGCGTCCGCGGTTTGGCTATCTGGGGCAGCAGACACGTCGCCCGCTGGATCGGCCCGGCCACCATATGCGGGAAATACGCGACGTAGACGCTGTAGGTGAGCAGGTCGGGCTCCGCCTTGACGATGCCCCGATAGACGTCGATGACGTAGCTCATGGAATTGAACGTGTAGAACGAGAGTCCGACGGGCAGGATGAGATCAAGGGTCCATATCGACGCGTGGATGCCCACACGGTCGAGCGCTCCCATCAGTTCATGGGTAAAGAATCCGTAGTACTTGAAGAAGCCCAGGAACGCGAGGTTGGCGAAGATCGATACGACGAGGAGCGTCTTTTTGGCGCGCGCGGTCTGACATTTCTCGATCCCCACGCCGGAGGCGTAGTCGAGCACCGTCGAGAACATCAATAAGAGCAGGAATCGCCAATCCCACCAACCGTAGAAGATGGCGCTGGCGACGAGCAGGAGGACGTTCTGCGCGCGGTGGTGCAGCATGCGATAAAGCAAAAACACTCCGACGAAGAAGATCCAGAATTCGTAGCTATTGAAGAGCATGGCGCTGGGCGCTTCTGAGCCCGGCTCAATTCGACGAGAGAGATGTAATCCGCTTGGTGTTCGGCCGCTTTGATTCCGCGGCCCAAAGGTCGCGGGGAGTGGAACGTGCGAAGGGCGGCCTACCTCGGCTCGGCGGATGCGGGGGCATTTTCGCACAGCGCGCGCGTCCCCGGCGTCCAGCGGAAAGAGAAGAACACGAGGCCAAAACGGGCCTCGACGCCCCGTCCCGTGCCATAGAAGTCGGACGGCTCCAGATCGAGCTTGGCGACGTTGTGCAGCACGTCGTGGTACTCGTTGAAGCTCGATGCCCAGATACCGAGATAATAGGAGCCGGGCATGAGATTCAGGGACTCGATGTCCAGTTCGATGCTTCCCGGCCCCTTAGTGGCCAGCGGAACCGCCTGGGCCGTCGACCAGGTGTGCACGTCGGAGATAAGGACGCCCAGATTCGAGTAGATCCGCATGCCAAAGTGCAGGTCCGGCATGTCCCGCTGGCAGTCGTAATGGAATCGGACGCGGAGCGGGTCCCCGCAGTGGACGACGTGCTGTTCGCGGCCATCGCTGTCCAGGAACTCCATCTTCACAAAGCGGACGAGTCCCGTGCCCTGCCGTTCGGGGATGCCGGTCAAATCCAGGGTTTGCGCATCGGCAGCGCCAAAGCTGTTCAGATAGGCTCGAATGACGTCCCTCGTGTCGCCGTCCTGCTTGATTCGCCCGTCGGCGATCCAGATGGTGCGTTTGCACAGGTTCTCGACGGCCGCCATGTTGTGCGAGACGAAGATCAGGGTTCGCCCGCCCTGGCCGATCTGCCGCATGGTGCCCAGGCACTTCTTTTGAAATCCGGCGTCGCCGACGGCCAGCACCTCGTCGACGAACAGGACGTCGGTGCTGAGGTGGGCGGCAACGGCGAAACCGAGCCGCAGCCGCATGCCGCTGGAATAGCGTTTGATGGGCGTGTCCATGAACTCCCGGACGTCGGCGAACTCGACAATCTGTCCCATCGCGGCATCGATCTCGCGCTTTCGCATGCCGAGGATCGACCCGTTCATGTAGACGTTTTCGCGGCCCGTCAGCTCGTCATGAAAGCCGGTTCCCACTTCCAATAGCGAGCCGATCCGCCCGCGCACGTCGACCGACCCGCTCGTTGGATAGGTGATGCGCGAGAGCACCTTGAGCAGGGTGCTCTTGCCGGCGCCGTTGCGGCCGATCAGGCCCACCACCTCGCCGGGTTCGACCTGAAGGGAGATGTCGTTCAAGGCCCATTTATATTCCGGGCCGGTCCACGCTTTTCTCCGCCACAGGCGTCCGACGCCGCGCATGATGGCCTCGCGGAGCATTCCGTGGCGGCCTTCGCCCAGCTCGAAGCGCTTCGAGACGTTGTCTACGAGTATGGAATGCGTCATCGGGCTATGTTAGGTGCTTCGAAGGGTAGACGGCGGTCAGATGACGTCCGCGAACGACCGTTCGGCCCGTTGAAAATAGGCCCAACCCAGAACAAAAACACCGACGGCGACGGCCAGTGAAATCGTGGTGAGTGTGGGATCGGGCCAACGCGGGGTCAACAGGCAAGTGCGAAACCCCTCGAGGAACCCGGCCATCGGGTTCAAGAACAGGAGGGGCCGATAGCGCTCGGGAACGAAGCTCGCCGGGTAAATCACGGGTGTCACAAACAGACACAACTGCACCATCAGGGGAACCGTGTACTTGAAGTCGCGATACCACACGGTCAGCGCCGCCAGCAACAGGCTGGTGCCGATCGTGAACAGGACCATCCCCACCAGGAACAGAGGCGCAAGCAGGATCGGCCAGCTCGGATATATGCCGTAGTAGAACATAAACACGACGACAAAGACGAGGCTCACAACCAGGTCCAATAGGCCGCTCAGTGCCGAGGACGCCGGCAGCGCCACCCGGGGGAAATAGACCTTGGTCACAAGGTTGGCGTTGGTCGTCAGGCTCTGGCCGGCCTGCGTAATGACCGCGGAAAAGTACGTCCACAGCACCAGGCCAACGTAGGCGAACAGCGGATAGGGAAGCCCGTCGCTGGGAATCTTTGCCAGGCGGCCGAAAAACAGCGTGAACACGACCATGCTGGCCAGCGGCTGCAGCACCGCCCACAGCGCGCCCAGCGCGGCCTGCTTGTAGCGCACCTTGACGTCGCGCCACGCAAAGAAATACATCAGCTCGCGGTAGCGCCAGATTTCCCAAAGAGCCGCCTTGTTCACGTTACCTCGCTTCCACCGGAGAGCCGGACCGCCACCGCAGCGAACTATCCAAGCGGCCCGCGTCCTGCAATTCCTGGATCCGCTTGATGCGCAGGTACTTGCTTCCGAGCAACTGGTCGCGCGACAGTCCGACGTCGCGATAAGCGTCATACAATTGCCGTGCGCCGCGCGGAACCGTCCAGGAGGGGCGAAACTCCGGCAGGACGCGGGCAATCTTGTCGCAATTGACCCGGTAGCAGCGCTTGTCCGGCCCGCCCCCTGCGGCGTACTTGACGACGCTTCCCGGAACGACCTGCCGGACCACCTCCGCGATTTCGCTGATCCGGTAGTTCTCGCCGCTTGTGCCGACGTTGAACGCCTGGTTGTGAATCCGTTCCCGCGGCGCTTCGAGCACCGCCAGGAAGGCCCGGCAAATATCCTCCACGTGAACCAGTGGCCGCCAGGGCGTGCCGTCGCTTTGAATCAGCACCTCGCCCGTGGCGTACGCGTAGCCGACCAGACTGTTTACGACCAGATCCACGCGCAGATGGGGCGACAGTCCGTAGGCCGTGGCGTTACGCATGTACGTGGGGCTGAAACGATCGTCCGCCAGGGGGACCAGATCGCGCTCGACGCGCACCTTCGATTCGCCGTAGGGCGTGACCGGGTTGAATTCCGCCTCCTCCGTGAGCGGCTCGCCATCCGCGGCGCCATACAAGCTGCACGACGATGCGTAGATGAACCGTTCGATACCGGCCGACTTGGCCGCCACAGCCAGGCGGACGCTGGCGCGGTGATTGATGTCGTAGGTACACTCCGGGTTGAAGTTCCCGAGTGGATCGTTCGACAGGGCCGCGAGGTGAACGACGGCGTCGAAGCCTGCCAGGTCGCCGCGCTCGACGTCCCGCAGGTCGATCCGCCGCGCGGATATTTCCTCCGGCGGCGCGCCGAACGTGCATCCCTCGAACAAGAAGTTGTCGAGCCCGACGACCGTGTGCCCCGCTGCTTGAAACACGGGCGCCATCACCGAGCCGATGTATCCCTTATGGCCGGTCAACAAGACGCGCATGAAGGTCTCCGGTGGTGATACTTGGGCGGGATGAAAGCGATTTCACAATCGTAGCACGCCAGAATGAACGCGCGGCCGCGCGTCAGTTGTGCAGAACCACCTTGCGGCAATAAAAGGCTTCCGCCTGGCGTGTCGCCGCTCCGGCCTCCATCCCGCGAATCCTTAGAATCGCTCGAAACGTCTCCGCGTCGAACCATTGTTTTTGGCGCTGCGTCTTGAAGCTTTCCAGGATCGTGGTGATCTTCCGGTCGCAACTCGTCTCGCCGAGCGGTACAAAGAAATTCGGCTGGCCGAAGTCGCCGTCGTACTTCGGGATCTCGTACTCCAGGATCAGGTGGTCGCGAAACGTGTTCCACGTCAAATCGGAGATCAGCCGATGGTCCTGGTGGCGATCATCCCGGTAGTGCGTGAAGATCAGGTCGGGCTTGCACTCCCGTTTCAGAGCCTCGAATTCGTCTTTGATCTGCGCCCCGACAAAAGGAAAAAAGCCGTCGCGATAGCCCTTGACCACGACGTTCTTTTGCCGTGCCCCCGATAGGAAAGCATCGGCGCTGTCCCGCGCTTCGCGTGCCCGCTCTTCGCTGCCGCTGAAGACGATCCAATCGACGGACACCGCCTCGTGCTGCTCGATCAGCTCCAGAATGGTTCCCCCGCATCCGATTTCGATATCGTCGCTGTGGGCCCCCAGGCAGAGTATCCGCGGGGACGACCCGGCCGGCAGGAAAGGACGCAGGTTAAGCATTACTAAGAGGATGACTGGGAACGGGGACGAGCAGATCGGCGTGCACAGGCGGGTGGAACTCGAAATGCCTCTTGAGCCGCAAGAAGTGTTTTTCGTAAAGGTGATAGCTGATCCAGGCCGCGACGAAACTTGCCGCCACGATCCAAACGGCCATCACCGATTTGACGACGAACGACGGGAGGCTCGCTGGAACCGCGAACAGCCGCACCGTGAGGAACAGAATCAGCACGTGAAACACATACATCGCGTAGCTGTATTTCCCGATTGCCCGAAGCCCCATGTTCTCCGAGAAGCGCCGCAGGCGACTTCCCTCGGCGGCGTGCAGGGTCAAAACGATGAGGGCGGCAAAACAGACCGCTAGCGCCGCCACTCCGATTGTAATCACAAACCTGCCGTCAACGGCGGCATCGGGCATGCGCGTGGGATCGGCATCGGGAAGGAAGTGGCCCTGGCCAAGCCCGATCGCCAATAGCACCCCGCCCGCCATCCATAACGTGGGCGTGGCCCACCGCCGCAGCCGTTCCCAGTCGGCCTGATCCTTGTAGGCCAGCGCGACCCAGGAGCCGGCCAAGAGCCCGTCCAGCCGGCAGGGTGTAAAGAAAAACGCCGTCAGCGGCCATGCCCCGCTCGCGACCACGGCCACGCGCGACAGAAACGAAATCGCGCCCAGCGCCAGGCAGGCGTGCATGAGAAAGCGGCGACTGAGAGCCACGACCACCAGCGGCCACAGCAAATAGAAGTGCTCTTCGATCGCCAAGGACCAGAAGTGATGCATGCCGGCGATCATGTCACCGCCCAATGCGACGCGCAAGTTGTACGTGTACGTGACCAACGACAGAAGCCCATCACGCGAAAACCACACGTACTCGTGCCATCCCCAAAGCTGCGCGGCGACCACGACCGCCAGGAACCCGTAGTACAGCGGCATGATCCGCAGCACCCGCCGCGCGTAGAAGTTGCGGAAGTAGCCGGCGCAGCCCTTGGCCTCGTAGAGGATGCCAGTGATAAGGAACCCCGAAAGCACGAAGAACAAGTCGACGCCAACCCAGCCCCCGGCGAAGACCATCGCCACGGGGCGATCGACGACGCCCTGGCTGAAGGGACCTCCGAACCTGTGATTCACGTGACACAAGATTACGGCGATGATCGCCAATCCGCGCAACCCATCCAGTGCGAGAATATGGCTGGCAGCGTGGCGTGAGCTCGCGGTCGGCATGGATTCTTTAAGGGCAGGACGCGCGCGCCGCGGTGGGACCCCCGGCCGGCCGTTGTTGTTTGCGATCGCCATCGGATTCCACGGCGGCCGGCGCGCCGTCGGCGGCCTTCCATACCTCCCACGGTGCTCGGCCGCGCGTCACGAGGTCTTCGAGCTGCTGGCGGTCCTTGAACGTGTCCATGCTGGCCCAGTACCCGTCGTACTTATAGGCAATGAGCTGCTTTTGCCGGATGAGGCGCTGGAAGGGTTGTTCGACGAGCTCCTCCCCGTCCTGCATGTAGTCGAAAATCTCCTTGCGGAAGGCGAAGAAGCCCCCGTTGATCAAGAGGCCGGACTTGCCGAGGGGCTGGATCCCGCTTGCCAGGTCTTCGGTCATGGAGACGACGTGGTAACTCTGCGACGGCGTCACGGCCAGAAAGCTGCCGATCTTGCCGCGGTCCGTGAAGTGATCGACGTACTCATCGAGCGGCAAGTCCGTCAGGCCGTCGCTGTAGTTCGCCAGGAACATGGACTCGCCTTCCAGGTAGGGCTGAACCGCCTTAAGCCGCTGCCCGATGTTGGCGGACGTGCCCGTATCGACGAAGGTGACGTTCCAGTCGTGAATGTCGCTTGAGAGCAGTCGCACGTCCTTGCCGCCGTTCGAAAAGACGAAGTCGTTGGACACGCACTCGTCGTATTTCAAAAAGTAACTCTTCACGACGTCGGCCTTAAAGCCCAGGCAGAGAATGAAATCCTTGTGCCCGTAGTGGGCATAGTACTTCATCACATGCCACAACAGAGGCCGATAACCGATGGGAACCATGGGCTTGGGTATGGAATCCGAGTATTCGCGGATTCGCATCCCCTGGCCACCGCAAAACAGCACGACTTTCACGTTACGACCCCCTGTGTTGGTTCAAGCGTTATTAGCTTCGTCGTTCAATCGGGCTTGGTCATCGGACGAATGTGCAGATCGGTCACTTCCGCGGTGCGCGGCAGGCAGAGCGAATGGGCGACGACCGACGCCACGTCCTCCGGTTGCAGCAACCGGTCCGCGCGGTAGGGCCTCCCTTGCTCGGCATACAGGCGTTCCTGCGCCGGCGTCGCGGTTTGACCCGGAAAGACGCTAAGGACGCGAATGCCATCGCCGTTCACTTCCGCGCGCAGGCTGTCGGCGACCG
The DNA here is from genome assembly GCA_016191115.1 of Planctomycetia bacterium. GTDB lineage: Bacteria > Planctomycetota > Planctomycetia > Pirellulales > JACPPG01 > JACPPG01. Next base: position 13,378 of record JACPPG010000058.1, read on the forward strand.
CCTTCAGGGCGTGCTTGGTCGCGGCGTATTGACTCACGTGGGCGCGGGCCGCCACGCCTGCGGAGGAGTTGACAAATACGATCTGGCCCTGCCGCCGCCGAATGAGCGGCAGCGTCGCCTGCGTGAGCAAATAGGGAGCCAGCAGGTTCGTGCGGTACTGCAGATCAAGGTCATCGGCCGGGGCTTCGGCCACGTCACCCAGCCGCACGAGTCCGGCACTGTGCACCATGACATCTAGCCCGTCGAAGTCCCGTCGGAGCGCCTCGGCAAGGCGTGCAATGTCGTCGCGATCGGCCACGTCGGCCGGATGGCAATGGGACTTTGCGCCGCGTGCCATCAGGTTCGCCTGCACCTCGTCGAGCGGGGCACGCCTGCGCCCTACGAGAACGAGCGTGGCTCCCCGTTCACCAAGTGCTAGGGCGATGGCTTTTCCGATGCCGCTACCGGCGCCTGTCACCACGGCGATTTTGTCGGCAAGGAGCTTCATGCGGGCGCGGGCGAGACAGGGGCCAACAGTTGATTTTCCACCAGCGTGCGGGCTGCCGTATGAATGGAGTCGAAAGACAGTTCTGATCGCTCGGCAATATCCAATAGCGAGTGCTCACCGTCCGAAAGATTGAGGACCCACAACATCGCCATCTCAAGCTGGCCGGCATCCGGCAGCCCGCCGAGTGTTCGGTACAGCCCGCGCTTGCCGAGCTGGGGCTCGCACTTCGGGTTCAGGTTGCGGTAGCGGGCATCGTTCTCCAGGATGCGAAGGACCGCCAGGTAAACGGCGAGCGAGCCGGCCAAGGCTTCCGGCTTCACGAAGTCGAGGTTGTCGGCCGAGGTGTGGTACTCGGGGAACTGCCCGTGCGGCGTGCGCGTCAGGCTGCCGACGGCCAGGTTGAAGCCCGGCGAACAGAACTGCCGCTCGTCGTAGCCGTAAGGGGAAAAGGCCCGGACTTCGTACTTCTTACCACAGTGCTTGAGGGCGTGAACCACGGCCCGGTCGATCTCGGCGTCGCCGTGGCGCGACCGTTTGTAGTGGAAGGAGCCTGAGTCGCCGACGCAGGCGACCACCAGGCCGTGGCGGATGCGCGACGCCTGCGCCTCGTTGCGCGCAAGCCAGGCGATCGATCCGATCGTGCCGGGAATGAACAGGAATCGGTAGGAATACTCGAGCGCGACGCCGCGGAGCAACTCTGCCAGAGCGGCCACGAGCGACACGCCCGATAGGTTGTCGTTGCACAGCGACGGATGGCAGGCATGGCAGGACAGCAGCACCTCGCCGGTGCGCCGGCCGGGAAGATAGAGCTCGCCATAGGTAAGCGATCCGTTTTGCAGGCTCGAGTCGATGTGGACCTCATACTCGCCGTCCGCGAGCCGCGCCAGCTCGTTGGCCGCCAGGCAGAATCCCCAGCTCTCCTGGTAGTACGACGTGCGATACGGAATCCAATCCGGCCGGTCCGAGAGCGCGTGCAAATGTTTGCGCAGCTCCGCCAGCGGCATCTTGCCATGAACGGGCACGCTGTAGTTGACGACGTGCAGGTTCGAGCGGCGAAAGTCGACGACCTTCTCACCCGCCGCGTTCTTGATCCAAGCGTCGCGGATATTCCATTCGCGCGGCACCGTCCAGTCGAACACCGGCGTGCCGGTGGGAACCTCGTGGATTTCCAGAGGAATTTGCTCGCGCAGGCGGCCGAGCGTCCGGCGAAAACCGTCGCCGGTGATGCTGCGGCAGATCGGGTACAAATCCGCGATCAACCGGTGCATCCGCTTGCCCGCCGCCGCGAACTCCGTCGACGTTAGAAGCTGCTCCACGCGTTAATCCACCGTTTCCGCCGGCGCCGCGCGCCGTTCGGGCTGATAGTCCGGCCACGAGCGATCCGCGTCCGAAATGCAGGTGACGGTAAGCGGCCACGCGATCGCCAGCGCAGGATCGTCATAGCGGACGCCGCGTGCCTGGGCGGGCGCGTGAATCTCTGACATCAAGTACAAGAGTTGCGCGTCGTCGGTCAGCGTCTGGAATCCGTGCGCGCAGCCGAGAGGCACGTACAGCATGCGGCAGTTCTCGGCCGTGAGCTCCGCCGCGTCCCAGGCCATGTACGTGGGCGAGTCGCGGCGCAGGTCCACAACGACGTCGTAAATCGCTCCCTGCGTGCAAGAAACGACCTTCGCTTCCTCGTGCGGCGCTTGCTGGTAGTGCATCCCGCGCAACGTGCCGCGGCGCGTGTTGCGCGAGACGTTGATCTGCGCGACGCGGGCGGTCAAGCCATGCGCCGCGAATTCATTCTCGCACCACGACCGGGCAAAAAAGCCGCGCTCGTCGATGCGGCGCTCCACGTCGATCGCATAAGCGCCGCGCACCTTGGTCGGGGTGAACTTCATACGGCCGCCCTTGTCATCCGCGCGCCGATGGCGGACGAAGTGGACGTCTGGTCGCTCGACGCAGGCGTCTCCACGCGCTCCAGCCAGATCTCGCGCCAATAGGACGGAATCGCCCGTGGGCAGTTCAGCCGGCAAGCCGCGCTCTCGGCGTTGCACACCACGCCCTCCAGAACGATGCACGGCTGCTTCATCGAGATCATCTTGCCGGTGGGCTCCTCGATGATCCTCGTCACGCAGCTTTGGACGCGGGCCACGCGGCCGCAGTACGGCGTCATTTCGTCGGCGTCGAAGCTCAGACCGCGGTTCTTGCCATGCTCGTCGAGGGTCTTCTCGATTTCCGCCTGCGACTTGATCCGCACCAGCTCGCCCGGCATCAGATCGAGCCGGCCCGCGGGCGTCGTCTGGCCGTGCCGCACCTTGCCCACAACCACGGGGCTGGGGCGACCGGTCAACCACAGGTGCATCCAGTCGCTGAAGCGGCGCACGATGCGGTAGCCGAACGGCACGTGTCGCAAAGGCGCCCGCACCAGGGCGAGGCAAAGCACGCGCGCCACCCGCGCCGCGGAGTGGTTGCCCGTCGCCACGTCGTACAGGTACTGCCGCGCGTCCCACCAGGGAAGCCACTCGGTTGCCTCGCAGAGCTGCGTCGCCTGACACGAATAGCGCGGCTCCTCCGTCTGGTCGCCCGCGGGCTGCTGGGTGCTGGCGACGAGCTGGCCGGCGATGCAGCCGCCGTTCGACGATGACGCGCCGGCCGGGTTCGATGGGGCGCTTGCGACGGCGCCAGCAGGCTTCAACCACGCGTCCTTCCAGAACAGGTAGCACGCCGCCTGGCAACCGCCATGCGAAGAGCCATCGCACCGCAAGCCTGCCAAATGCACGGTCGAGGCGAGCCGCCGCCCACCCGTTTTTTGAACCGTGTCGCACGTTTTGTGCGCCACCGCGCCGACGCGGAACTGCTGGCCGCAGAACCGAAGCATTTCCGGCATGAACGGCATCCCATCCAAACAGCCGCGCTCGTCGAGCGTGGCCAGGATCTCCTCCTGACCGCGGACCTCCACGAGATCGCCTGCCCGATAGCGAGATAGAGTCCAACTCATGCGGTTGCTGCTCGCGATGCCGAAAGCCGCCTTGTCATAGGGTAGGCCATGAGTCAGTCGTAAACGCGAACCTCGGGGATGGGCACGACGAACCGTCCACCCCAGTCGCGGATATAGGCCATCTGGCTCATGATCTCCGTCTTCAGATTCCACGGCAGGACCAGCACGTAATCGGGCCGGGTTTCCTTGATCTTGTCCGGATGAAAGATGGGGACGTGGGTGCCCGGCAAAAACTTGCCTTGCTTGTGCGGGCTGCGGTCGACCGTGTAGTCGAGAAAGTCCGTGCGAACGCCGCAGTAGTTCAACAGCGTGTTTCCCTTGCCGGGGGCGCCGTATCCGGCGACCGATTTTCCGGCGCGCTTCGCCTCGATGAGGAACGATAACAGCTTGCGCTTCGTCTCCTTGACTTGCTCGCCGAAGCGTGCGTAACCGTCCCACCGCGCCAGACCGGCGGCCGCCTCGCGCGACAGCATCTCGCGTACGCGATCGTCCACGGGCCACGACGCGTCGTCGGCCTGACGAGCAAAGATCCGCAGCGAGCCGCCGTGCGTCGGCAGCTCCTCCACGTCGAAAAGCGTCAAGCCATGCGCGGCGAAAATGCGGGCGGCTGTCGTAAGCGAGAAGTATGAGAAATGCTCGTGGTAGATCTGGTCGAATTGGTTCTCCTCGATCGTCCGCATCACGTGCGGAAATTCGACCGTGATCACGCCCCTCGGCTTCAAGAGAACCTTCATACCCTCGACGAAATCGTTGACGTCCGGCACTTGTGCCAGGACATTGTTCGCCGCGATCAGGTCGGCCTGCTTCCCCTCGGCCGCGAGTTCGCGGGCCGTGGTTTCGCCAAAGAACTTGACGAGCGTCGGCACTCCCTTGCGAATCGCGACTTCGGCCACGTTCGCGGCCGGCTCGATGCCCAGACTTGGGATGCCGCGGGCGACAAAGTGTTGAAGCAAGTAACCGTCGTTGCTCGCCAGTTCGACGACGCGGCTGGCGGGGCCCAGGCGCCATCGCTCGATCATTTGTTCGGTGTAGACGCGGGCGTGCTGGACCCAACTGTCCGAGTACGACGAGAAGTACGCGTAGTCGCTGAAAATGTGCTCCGCGCTGACGTACGCCTCGAGCTGTACCAGGAAGCACTCGTCGCAGACGTAGACGTGCAGCGGATAGAAAGGTTCCATACGATTGAGCTGCGCGCGGCTCAAATAGCTCTCGCACAGCGGCGACATGCCCAGGTCCACCAGCGTGCGGCGAAGCGGCGCCGCGCAGAATCGACACCGCGGCCCACTCATGATCCGGTCCTCGGCTGCCACAGGTTGGCGCACAGTTCTCGCCACAGCCCTTGCCGGTTCCAGTAGTATCTTCTTAGCAGGTGAGCGCAGATGGCGGCTTTTTCCGACATCGTAATGGGAGAGCGCAAGGCTGCCGAAAACTGACCCAGCGAGCATCGCCACAGCGGCCAAAATCCGCGCGACCTGGCTCCTGGGGACCGCAGCTCGATGATCTCCTCCTTGGTGCGGAATTTCGTGGCCGAACCGGGCGCCTCGCGGCGGTAGAACAAGACGTGCGGCACCTCGTGAAACTTCCCGTACAGCGCTAGCTCGGCGATCAGCACCAGATCGGCCGATGGGTAAGCCTGCTCCGGCTTCGTCCTGCGCAGCGTCTCCGCGCGGAAGAGCCCCGCATACACGTTATTGACGCCCAGGTGATCGACAACCTGCGCGAATCGTCGGCTGGGACGGACGTCGTCGATCGCGAAGGATTCGTCAAAAGGCCGAACCAGTTCCCCGTGGTCGTCGATCGCCACGGCCTTGCCAAAGCACAGCACCACGTCCGCCCGCTGGTCGAGGACCGCCTTGCACAATCGCAACAGATCGGGGTCGCACAAGTCGTTAGCGGATGCCCACTTAAAGTATTGCCCCCGGGCCTTGTCGAGGACCATGCGGAAGTTCTTCGGCGCGCCTATGTTGGCAGGCTGCCGGATGTAGCTGATGCGCGAGTCGCGTCGCGCGTAGTCGTGGGCGATGTCTTGCGTGCGATCGAGCGAGGCGTTGTCGGAAATGATCAACTCGAAATCGGCATACGTTTGCGCGAGGATGGAGTCGATCGCCTTGGCGAGGTATCGCTCGCCATTGTAGACCGGCATTCCGACGCTGACCGTGGGGTTCGCTCGCATTACCGCCCGTCGAGCACCAGTTCCGCGATCAGCGGACGGTGGTCGGACCCGATGTCCGATTCCACCTTGCAAGAGCGGCATCCAAGCCCACGATTGAACAACACGTGATCGATCCGCGCGCCGTACGTCAGCCGCTTGCCTGAAACCTTCGTATAGCCGAACCCTAGCCCCATGCTGCTGAAGGCATTGGTGAAGGACGACCAGCACTTGCGATAGATGGTGCTGTCGACGGGCATGTTGAAGTCGCCGGCGACGATTGTCGGCAGGTCCGTCGACCCGATCCAGGCGGCAAGCTCTTCCGATTCCCAGCGGCGATGCGTGGTCAGGGTGTCCAGCGTCCAGCGCCTGGCGGGATCGACGCCCGTCTGACGATCGAGCACGGACTCTAGCCCTGCCCGGGGGCTTTGCAGATGGACGCAGCACACGGCAACCTTCCCCTGGGGCGTTTCGGCGACGCATGCGAGTCCGTTGACGGGCGGCCATGGATTCTCGGGATGGGTACACACGGAGTGCCGCCGGCCGACCAGCGGGTATCGGGATGCAACGACCAGATGCCGCTCCTGATGGACGTGCCAGCCGTCCGGCCAGACAATTCCGGCGTCGGGAGAGCATTCTTGAAGCACGACAACGTCCGGCCGAGCGCTCGCGACGAGCGCTGCGAGTGCCTCGCGCGCATTGATTCCGTGCTCGACGTTGCACGTCAAAACCCGCAAAGTCGGCGCCTTCCGATCGCCCTGGTAAAAGCCGGGAACGCAGAATCCCATCACGGGGCCGAAAACGACCAGCGTCGCGGCCGCTACGCCCCACAGCGCCCGACGGTTGCGCCACAGGGCAAGCGGCCCTAGCACGGCCAGCGGGAGCGCCGGCATCCACCGTGGCGCGTAGAGCATCACCGTGGCAATCCACCAGCGATCGCCGCCCGCGCGGAAGAGCGCCCATTCCAACAGCACGATGAGCAGATAGAGCCACGCCGCGATAGCGATCGCCGTGCGGCCGCGGACGCGTCGCGGCTCATCGCGCGGCGGCGCCAAGACGACCGACATAGCAGGCACGGGCGCTGGCCCCATCGGCGCGGGGGGCCTGCGCTGACGCGGTTTCGAGGAATTCATCGTGGTACGCATGATATTCGAGGCGCCATCGGCTATCGTCGCTTACGAACCGCGGAGTCGTCCACGAAGGCTAGAATCGCTTCGTCGAACAGCATGGGATCCGCAACGTGGGCCGTGCCCACGGGTTCCGTGCGGCTGCGCAGACCATCGATGACATCCAACTGTGTGTTGTGTTGAGTATTGAGGCGGACAGCAAAAGCGGCATCAGTGGCTGGCGTTTGTGCTCCGCCGGTCAAGGAATTGATCGCCGCGGAATTGATCGGGCCGTCATTAAGGACACTACCCTGGATGTTGGTGGCGGGAAAAACCCTGGCCAACGGCGAGGGCGAATGAACTGCACGGGCGGCCGCGGTCTCGACGCCGCTCTCGATCGGCATTGGCGCGAGGTCCTGCGATAGCATCGGCGCGGTAGTGGCGTCTACTCGTGGGGTCGGGTCGACCGATTCCGCCGCCTGACGCGGCAGGGAGGAGCTTGCGCTCGCTGCGCCGGCGCCGGCCCCAGACCCACCCCCCGCCGCCGGTTCGCTCGCGCCGGCCGGGCCTCCCGCTCCGCCGCCTGTGTGCAGATAGTTGATGGCTACGGCCTGAATCTCGGAAATGTCGACGAGGTTGCTTCCGTTGATATCGGCCCGCGGAAACGCCTCAAGGTAGTGCGCGGCGATGGCCTGAATGTCCGAAACGTCGACGATATTGTCCTGATTGACGTCGGCCGACAGCACATTCAGCCGGAAGGAAAAGTCGCCTCCGGCCGATCCGTTGCCCGATGGGTACGGCGTCGCGTAGTTGGTCCACTCGCCGTCAAGCTTCGTGCCGCCCAGACCCTTGGCAGCCGCCGGCGAACTGCCGTCGAGATACAGCGTGAGATTGTCGTTGACGATCGAGTTCGACAGCGTCCACACCGCTGTGCGCGTAGCGGAAGAGTAGCTGAACCCACTGAACGAGTAGGAAGGCACGTTGACGCCGGCAATCGTCAGGTCTCCCTGCTGCACGTCGACGTCTTCGCTGAACGTCAAGGCGATGCGGTTGATCGTATTGAACCAAATCGTCTTGACCTGATTAGCTCCGGCGGGAACCTTGTAGCCGGCCTGCGTCCCCAGCGTCGTCGCGATGAGCGTCGTGTAGAACGCCGGCTTCCAGAGACTCGAATCGACGAGAACCTGCGCGACACGTGGGCCCTCGAGCGGACCGCTTTCATAGCGGGCGACGACAAAATCGAAGCTGCCATCCATGAACGTTGAGCCGGCCACTACGATCTTCCCGTCGGCCTGCAGGGTGAGGTCGTAGGCAAAGTCGTGGCTAGCGCCAATCGGCGTGGTCACCTTGCCGTCGCCGTCGAACGTGTTGTCCAAGCCGCCGCTTGTGGTGTAGCGCACAAGGGCGAGGTCGTTGTCTTCGCCGACGATGCTCGAGCCCGCCACGACGATCTTGCCGTCGGCCTGCACGACGACGCTCTGCGCCAGGTCGTTGCCCGATCCGATGGGCGTGACAACCTTGCCGTCGCCGTCGAACGTGCTGTCGAGACCGCCGCTTGTGTCGTAACGGACGACGGCCATGTCGTAGTTCACGACGCTTACGGTGGCGCTGGCCCCCGCCACGACAATCTTGCCGTCGGGCGCGAGAGCGAGGCCGAGGGCCACGTCGTCCAGGCTGCCCACGGGAGTGATGACCTTGCCTCCGCTGCCAAACATGGGGTCCGGGTTGCCGAACGTGTCGTAGCGGACGACCGCGAAGTCGTCGTCGGTGCCGTTCGCGCTGGAACCGGCCGCGACGATCTTGCCGTCGGCTTGCACGACAACGCCGGCGGCCGTGTCGTTACCAGGCCCCAGTGGCGTTACGACCTTTCCCCCGCTACCGAACGTGGCATCCGGCGTGCCGTTTACGTTGTAGCGGACGAGGGCAAAATCCTTGTCGGCGCCATTGGAGCTGTAGCCGGCGACCACGATCTGGCCGTCGGCCTGCACCGTCAGTCCCCGCGCTTCGTCGTCGCCCGATCCCACGGGGGTGACGACCTTCCCGCCCGCGCCAAACGTCGCGTCGAGCGTGCCGTCGCTGTTGTAGCGGGCGAGTGCGAAATCGTAGTCGGTCCCGTTGAACGTGGAACCGGCCACGAGGATCTTGCCGCTGGGCCCGGCCTGCACGAATACGCTCCGCGCGGTGTCGTCGTTGCCGGCGAAGTCCGTGGTCAGCTTGCCGTCGCCGTCGAAGGTCGTGTCGAGGGTTCCGTCGGTGTTGTAACGGGTCAGGGCAAAGTCGATGTCGTTTCCGTCAAACGTGTAGCCGGCGGCAACGATCTTGCCATCGGACTGCAGGGCGACGCTGCGGGCCTCGTCGGTGGACGCGCCAAACGGCGTGACGGCATACCCCGCGCCGGCCGCGAACGTCGAATCCAAACTACCCGCGGCGAGCAGGCAGCGATTCTCGAGCGGCTCGAAGTGCAACGTGCGACGGCCCGACCATGCACCTGACCTCGAACCGCGGGGGCGGTCCGTCCGCCGGCTTCGGAGCACCGCCCGCTTGTAAGATCGTCTAAGCCGGGATTCGCTGTTCAAAGTTGGCGCATCAATCCTTCTGATACACGGGCGTGCACCTGTTTAGCGGCACGTGAGCCGCCGTGCGCCTCGGAAAGAACAGCTCGTAGAGCATTCCGCATCCGGCGCCCACGTGAATGGTGGGAAATACCAAGGGAATCCACGCTAGCGCGCGTGGGCTGTCGCACTGCGCCATGGCCATGCCGCTCCCCGCCAACACGGCCACGGCGTACGTTCCGGCGAGGGCCAGGGTGATTGCCGGGCCGAAGGGCACCAGCCATCCAATGCCCGGCGCAGCCAACAGGGCCAGCACCAGCATGACCGGCAGGAAGGTCGACAGGGAGATCGTGTCGGGGTGCTTGCGGGCGAGACGAACCCGTCCTTTGCCGTACCGCGCCAACTGACGGAACAGCGCGCGCAGCGTGCCGCGCGGCACGTAGTTCAAGGCAATGTCGGGCGACAGAAAGCATCGCAGCCCCGCGCGATCGATCCGGTGGTTGAGCTCGACGTCCTCACATGCGTCGAACCGCTCGTCGAATACGCCGACTTTGTCGAACACTTCCCGCCGGTATGCCACGGCAACGCTATGCGCGGGAACGATGCCGCCGGTTTGCGAGTAGATGTAGGAATCGGGGTGGTGGCCGAGGGGGGAATTGCGGGCGGCGGCGATGGCGCGCTGCAGCGGCGTCGCGCCGGAAACGTCGAGCGGCTGCGGGCGACCGACGCAATCGGCGCCGCTGCGAGTGAAGGCATCGACAAGCTTCTTCAGATAGTTACGGTCCGTCAATTCGCAATGCCCATCGACGACGAGGATGAAGGCGCCATGTGACGCGGCGATCGCCAGATTGCGCGCGGCGCTCGACCACTGTTTGGGATTGTCGAGCAGACGAATCCGCGCGTGGTCCGCGGCGTACTGCCGCACGACGTGGACGGTCCGGTCCGTGGACTGACCGTCGACGACGAGAATCTCGCTCGCGTCTTCCGGGAATTCCTGGGCGAGAAGGGCGTCCAGGGTCCGGCCAATGAAACGCTCTTCATTCCGCACCGGCACGATCACCGACACCAGCGGCCGGCGCGCTGGGTGGGCGGTTGGCGCGGCAGACTCCCCCAGTTGCGCGTTCCAGGTGCACATATCGCGACGGGCCGCTGGTCGCCCGCGGACTAGACCGCGGTGGCCAGAGAGGAGGATGTGATGCCCTGCCTGGCGGCGGCCATGACGTCGCACATTCGGCCAAATGTGAACATCGACAACAGCCCGTCAAGCTTTCGTTCCGTGGAAGCGAGGTTCAGATAGTGCCGACATCGCGCCAACCGCGATCCGACGCGCAGTCGCGGTTGCCGAGGGTCGATCTCCCACGGGTGTACGTAGAAGACGAACGGACGTCGCAGGCGGTTGTTCACTGCCTTTAGCGCCCGTATGGTCAGCGCCAGCGGATAGAGGCGGAAGTACCCCCCGCCCGACACGGGGACGTTCATGCCGGCCACGCGGAGGACGCACGCGGGAAACTCCCACAGGTCGCCCGAGGGCGTTTCGATTTTGTGGATGTCCGGTCGCGCGTCGGGGATACCATAGCGATCGTGATGGACCGGATAGATGCTCGAATCGCTGGTGAAGCCTTCTTCAACCAGAATGTCGAGCGCCCACTGCGACGCCTTGGTGATCGAAAAGCTGGGCGCGCGATACGCCGTGACCCGTTCCCCGATGATTTGTTCGAGGCCATCGCGCGAGCGGACAAGGTCTTGGCGGAACTCGTCGGGCGCGAGCTCGTAAATGAGCCGATGCCAATAGCTGTGCGACCCGATCTCATGACCACTTGCGTGAAGGTCGCGCACCAATTGCGGGTAGCGTTCGGCGACCCAGCCAAGCACGAAGAAGGTGGCGGCGACACCGTGCTTGTCCAAAAGCCGCAGCAGCTTGTGCGTGTTGGCGACGACGCGGCTTTCGTATTCCGGCCACGATTCCCGGCGAATGTGGCGGTCAAACGCCGAGACTTGGAAGTAGTCCTCGACGTCGATCGAAAGCGCGTTGACGATGTCCATGTTCGAGGCAGGCAAGCCCAGCGTGTTGCGATGCAACAGCGACAGGGGGTTTTATCGAGGTTTCGTCGGCGCGCCCACCTGGAACTTGGACGCGGAATGGTGGCCGTTGTGATGTGCGGAATGGCCGTTGGCACTGGCTTTGCCATGGACGACGGCCGTGGCGACGATGCTCGCGAGCGCCGTGTCGATTTGCGGGCCGGCGGGCGACGCGTCGTCGGTCGGTAGCTCCACGTTACGGCAAACGCCCAACGGACGACTGGTCAATGCCCCCTTAAGACCGAGAATCCGTAGGAAGGTCCAGCATAGAATCCGCAAATCGAGGCCGGCGCTCGCGGTGCTGATGTACTCCTGGTCGAGCATGAGCTTCCGCCGGACGCTGTCGAAGTCGGTGTCGGGCGGCAGATTGATCTGCGCCAGCCCCGTGATGCCGGGCCGCACGGCCAGGCGATCGAGGTAACCGGGGATTTCGCGGGCGAGGATCTGCGTAAACTCGGGTCTTTCCGGCCGCGGCCCAACGAGGGCCATCTCACCGCGCACGACGTTGATGAGTTGCGGGAACTCATCAAGGTGCAGGGAACGGATGAAGCGCCCCACGGTGGTCATCCGCGGATCGTTGAACCTTGCCCAGATCGCCCCGGTGCCGACCTCCGCATCTTGTCGCATGGTCCGAATCTTGTACATCGTGAAGACCTTGCCGCGGAGGCCGACGCGCGCCTGGCGATAGATGCCCGGGCCGCGCGAGCCTAGGCGCACAATCACGATCAACAGAAGAATGAGCGGCGCTGCCGGCACAAACAAGAGCGCGGCGAAAAGACGATCCGCCACATGCTTCCAGCGGGCGTACCGACAGAGGACGAATCGCCCACCCGCGCGATGCGCGGCCTGCCTTTCTTCGGTTCCAACTCGCTCATCTGTAACGATCGTCATCTGGTTTCTCCTCGTCTTGACTACACCGTGTGCTGCCAACGATCAATGCTGCCGTGCAAAGTCACGGGATGCGATGAGACAAATTCATGGGGTCGTTCAACGGGTCACAGGTGGGAAGAGGGTCGCGTCGAGGACCGGCAGCAGGCTCTCCAGGAACCTTTGGCAGGGATCGCTTGCCGAGGACTCTTCCTCCCCGGACAGACTTGCCGCCAGTTGCACTTTGTAGAGCAGTTGCGTGCCGCCGTACTCGAAACGTGGATCTTGAGAAGCGCGCCACACGCCATCCGTGCCGCTCCAGGCGTACATGACCCGCAGCAGGCTGTGCTCCAAGTCGTTCGATTGGAATGTGACGCGCCAGAAGGATTCGTCCGGCTGCTCGCTCGCCCGGACGCGCACGGCGGTCCGGGAATCCTTGAGCGTATGATTGCGGCTGGCATGGCAGATCTCGGGCGTGTGCACGGCGGTCGGGCCCGGCGGGCCCACTAGCAACTCAACGCGCACGGCCTCTCCGGTCGTGCGGTTGACGTACACGCGCGAGAAGTTGCCGAAGCATTGCAGCATCCTCACGACTTCGTCGTCGAACGGCTCCGAGGATTGAAGCTGCCAGTCGCCAATGCGCTCGGGCACCGCCCCGATGCGCTCCCCCGCGGCGGCCAAGTCGACCGGCAACCCCCAGCGGTTGCCGAGGCGCCCCTGCACCCAACCGGTAAGCAAGGTCGCCGCGATGGCGATCGTCAATCCCAGCATGGTCAGGCTGTTTCGCATGAGAGTCTCGCTCTACAGAGATCGCTCCAGCTCTTTAAGCGTCCGCACGTCCCGCGCGCGAAGGCCCAGCGTGTCGGGCAATCCCGCACGGGCTTCGCCGAGCAGACGGCGCGCCTCGGCCGGCCTTCCGACGCGGTGATAGGCAAAAGCCATGTGTAGTTTGTGGAGCGGGTCCGCTTGAGGTCGGGATACGGCCTCCTCGAGAAGCGGAACAGCGCTCCGGTAGTCCTCGGACAGCATCAGGATCGTCCCCTTCGTATCGAGCAACTCCGGCACGCGGCCCACCCGCCCCAGCGCCTCGTCGACCAAACGCATGGCTTCGGATCGCGTGGCGGGCTGCTCCGCCAATGAATTCACCAGATTGTTCATGGCCATGACGTTGGACGGCTGAATGGCCAGCACCTTCCGCAACAGCGCGGCGGCCTCGTCGGCCCGTTCTTGGATTAGCCGCCACGTGCCGACCGCGAAGAGAAGGTCCGCACTGCCGGGATGCCGTTTCAGGCCCTCGACGATCACCGGCTCCGCCCGCGCGCCTTGGCGCGTATTCGCTTGCCCGACAATGAGCGACTGGACGACGGCAATGACGCTTCGCGGGGTCGCATCGGCTTCCGCGGCGGGCAGGCAAAGATCGAGCGCTTCGGAAGTTCGCCGGTGACGCGCCAACCACAACGCGAGCGGCGTTCTGTCGCCCGTTGGCACAACGCTCAAGCGCCGGTAGGTCCGTTCGGCGGCCGGATCCAGCGGAATCTGGGCGTATAGATTAGCGACCGCGAGCAGCAGACCGGCCTTCGCGGCGTCCGATTTCGCGGCCGCCATTTCCCGGGTCAAATAATCCTCGACCAGGGATTCGATCCCGTCCTTGTGGCCTTCGGCAGCCACCAGCCGCGCCTTCAGGCTCATGGTGGCGAACCCGTTGGGATCGAGCTCAATCAATCGAGCCAGCGAGGCCTTGGCTTCCTTCGTGCGGCCGTGCGCCATGAGAAGATCGACATACGCGGCCAGGTGGTCGGGCACGGGCTTCTCGCGGTTGGCGAGCACGGATGCTTGCCCGAGCGCCTCGCGCGTGTTTCCATCGGACCGGAGCATGCCGACCAACATCAAACGGTCGCCGTCTTTCGCCGTCCCCCGAGCCACAAGGTCGTTAAGGAGCTCCTTGGCTCGATCGCGATCGCCGTTGCGGCCTCGTCGCACCAACAGCCGGGCCCGCAGACCTTGCACCTCCGCGGGGTCGTCGTTTTCCGGGGCAGGCGAATCGAGCAATGCCCAAGCCTCGGCCAGCCGATCGTCGCCACCGCGCGAGATGAGATAGGACACGAGATCATTCCGCGCGACGCCGGAGGACGGCTGCAGCCGTTGCACCTCCCGCAGACAGTGCTCGGCTTCGTCCGGATTGCTCGTCGCCAAGAGCCCGGCAAGCCGACGCAATGCCTGTGCGTTCCGTGGAGCCAACGCCAGCGCGTGGCGATAGTGGGCTTCCGCCGCCTCGCGGTCGCCGAGTAGCGAGAGGTTTTGTCCCAAAAGCAGTTGCAGCTCGGCCGCGGACAACTTCACCGCGGACGCCATCCGTTTGACCGTTTCGCGTGCCACGTCGGTACGTCCTGATGCGGCCTGGCAACCGAAGAGCCCCTGCCACGAGGCCGGATTCTCGGGGTCGATCTCGACGGCCTGCCGGAAGACCGCCTCGGCTTCGTCCGGTTTGCCGATCGTCAACAGGGTCTGAGCGAGCATCGCGTAGCGGCCGGCGTCGCGCGGCTGTTGCGCGACCACCTTGCGAGCGAGCTCCACGGCCGCGGCCGAGTCCCCCTTGCGCAGAGAAATCGAAATCGCCAGATTCGCGAGCCGTGGGACCGAGGTAACCAATGCACTTAGCCGCCGCATGGATTGGTCCGCCTCGTCAAAGCGATTCGCGGCGAACAGCATCGTCGCCAGCCGTTCCACGGTCGAGGGTTGGTGATCGCCCAGTTCGATCGCTTTCTGCAGGGCGTCGATGGCCTCGGTCGTCTTGCCCAGCCGCTCGGCGATTTGTGCCCGCAGAACGAAACCCGCGGACCACAGCGGTCGCAATCGTTGGATTTCGCCGGCCAAATCGTCGATCGTTTCAAGACGGCCGCCTGGCGACGACTCCGTCCCGATCAGCAATCGCTGCGCGCGATAAAACCGCCAATGGGTGCCGTCGGGGCCCTCCTGCTTCCGCAATTCCGTCTCCCAACGCAGCATGTCGTCGGTGTTTCTCGCCTGCATCGCCAAGTCGGCCAGCAGCGACAGCAACACTTCGTCGGTCGCGTTGGCGTTTACCAACTCCACGAGAATTGCCTTGGCCTGATCCAGCTTTTGCAGCCGCAGGTAGAGTCCGGCCAGCCGCCGCTTCACGTTCCCGCTCCCGTCAGACGCGAGACGATCGATGCCGTCGCGGAGCACTCGTTCGGCCCCATCCATGTCGTCCCGTTGGACCAATAGGGCGGCGCGCAAGACGACGACGTCAGCGGGCCGAGCACCGCTCTCCTCGAATTGAACGACGGTCCGGTCAGCGTCGTCGGATCGCCCCGCGCTCTCGTAGGCCGCCACCAGGCGCTCGGCCGCCGCCAAAGACGTCGGGTCGGCGGCGTGGGCTTTCTCAAGCAAGGTCACCGTCTGACCGCTGCCACTGCGCAGGTCCGAAACTTGCAAGGCCATCGTCCGCAGCGACTCGGCGTCGGGAAAGGCCTTTTGTGCGCTCTTCAACGCCGCCTCGACGGGAGTCCAATTGCGCTGCTGCGCCGGAAGCTGCAGTTGTTGCTGGATCTGAAGCTCGACGAACATCGACCACGCGGACGCGTCGTCGCTCGACAACAGCGTGGCCTGGCGACACTCGCGGACGGCTTCCTCGACGCGACCGGCCGCCTGCCAGGCGCGGGCCGCCGCCAATCGTGGTTGGACGGCCTCGGGCTGCAGGGCCGCGGCGTCCTTGAACGCCGTCGCCGCTTGATCGAATTTTCTCTGCGCCGCGTAGCACTGGCCGAGCTGCATGTACAGCGACGCCCGCGCGACGACTTCGTCGGTGCCCGCCAAAACGCTCTCTTGCGCCAGCAAACTCTTGCGGAGCAGGCCAGCCGCGGGACCGTACTCCTGCCGAACCATGTGCCACCGCGACCATAGCGCGTCGAACTGCCCGCGCATGTTGTTCAGGGCATGGGGCGACAATTGCCCGGCGAGGCCGTCAATCTTTTTCGACGTCGTCGTCAATTGCTTTTCAGCCTCATCCATCCGCGCGGCGTCGCCATCGGTGATGAGGGCATCGATCAGGGGCAGATCCAGTTCCAGCGCACGATATTGCGCGGCGGAACGTATGCCGGTCCTCAACGTGTCGATCGCCCGCTCGGTATGACCTTCGCTCAAATAGGACCGCGCAAGACCGAGGTACGGTCGTGGGTCGTTTGGCGACGCAACACGCGCCTTTTCGTAGAAGGATTGAGCGGTTGCGTGGTCGTCACTTTCCATGGCGCGACCGGCGGCGGCCAATTGGACGTCGACGTTCTTGTCCTTCACATCCGTCTTGAGAGCCCGGTCGAGATCCTCACTGCTCGCGGCGTCGCCGAATCGACGGTGATACGAGTAACGCGCAATCCACGCGTCGGGCTTGTCGCCATTCGCGGCAACCATGTCATCCATGACCTTGTCGGCCGATGCCTTCCGCTCCTCGGCCGACGGCTCGACGATGTCACGCCGATAAAGGTCCGCCAACTGGGTGGCTAAACTGACGTGCTCGATCGTGCCCGGTTGCGCGGCGATGGCGTCCTGGAGCGCTACGGCGAGCCGTTCCAGCGACGCCTGATCGCCCCTGAGGCGCGCGTCGCCACGGATGGCCATCGCGCGAATGTACATCGCGCGCGGGTCTCCGGGCAGCAGCTCGATGACCCTTTCGGCCTCGGAGCGAGCGGCGCCGTAGCGGCGCAATTGGAGCAGCCGCTGGGCATGCCCACGCCTCAGGTCGGCGCGATCGGGGGCGACGCCGACGGCGACCGAGTACAGCCGCTCGGCGGCGCGGATCTTCTCGGGATATGCGTCCGCCACGTGATCGAAGGTCAGCGCCAGGCGCGTCCGCACCTCGTCGTCGCCCGGAAACAGCTTCAGATACCGGTGAAGGTGCCGGGCCGCTTCATCCCACTTCTGCTCGTCGGCAAGGGCGTCGGCGCGATTCAAAAACACCGCGCCGTTGCGGCGCACGACGGCGCTATGCCAGACCGTGGCCAACGCCGTTAGTACGCCGATCGTCAGGACCGTGCCGATCAGGAGCCGCCAATTGAGCTGCCATTGGCGTGCGGACTCGCTCCCCGGCCGACGAGGCCGCAGTCGCGGTTCAGGCAATGGCGGGGCAGCACGAGTTGCGGTGGACGGTGTCATTTATGTGCGTCGTTCTTTGTTCGCCGTCACGACGGTGGTATCCTTCGGTCCCTAGCTTTCCACGTGCCTGGGCGGCGCTTCCGACGGGCTAACCGCATAGGCGCCGTAGTAGTCGCCGTACCGATAGGCGTAGCTTTTGGGTGAGACGCCGCTGAGCACGATACCGATCGGGCGCGCGCCGGCCGCGATGAGCCGGTCGCGGGCGTCGCAAACGGGCGTGGCGCGGCTCACGTCGCGCATCGTGCACAACAGCGTGCCATCCGCGGCCTTGGCAACCACCAGGGCCTCGCAAGCGGACAAGCAAGGGGGCGAGTCGATGATGATGTAGCGATATTGCAACCGCAGCTCCTTGAGCAGTTCGGCAAACGCATCGTTGCCGAACAGCACGTTGGGGCTCATGGCGAGGCGGCCCGCCGGCAGCAGTTGGATGCGGTGGCTCAAAATAGGGACGATCGCCGCGTCGAGGGTCGCCGTGCGGCCGAGGACCTCGGCCAGTCCTGGCACCGGCGCGACGTTGAACATCTCGTGTTGATCGGGATCGCGCAGATCGGCATCGATCAATAGCGTCGGCTCGCCACTACTCTTGGCGATGTTCACGGCCAGTTGCGCGGCCAGGTGCGTCTTCCCCTCGCGGCTATTGGCGCTGGCCACGGCCACGACCTGTAAATCGCGGATGTCATCGCACAACAGCAGGCTCGTGCGCAGATAGGAGATACTTTCCTCGAAAGTCGCGCGGTCGCGCTCAAATCGTTCCGTCGCGCGCCGGCCTGGGAGCGCCGAGCGAACCGGCAGCGCGGTGATCTCGCCGATCACCGGCATGTTGGTCTCTTCTTGCAGTTGCTGGGCACTCGAGATGCGGCGCACCCGCAGCTCCCACAGGATCGCCAGCGCGAAAGGCAGGCAGAACAACCCGCCGCCCAAGCCCCCGACCAGCGCATAGGGCGTGCTCACCGGAAGCAAGGGAGGCTCCGCGCGGCGGAGCAGCGATACCGCGGTGGGGGCCGACTGCTCGGTCCGCAGTGCCGTCGTACGGTCCGCGATCCTGCGAAAGACATCCTCTTCCCGCTCCAGCTCGCTGCGTGCGAACTCAAGATCGAGCGTCTGGCCTCCCGACTTCTCCAGGTCGGCGTGCTGCTCGTCCAGCTTGTCCTGGAGCAGTTTTTCGACCATCCGCTGGCTTTCCAACTGGTGCCGCAGCGATTCCAGCGAGGCCTGTCGCTCGGCGACGGCGGCTTGCGCGAGTTCTTGGGTGCTCGTCTTGCGGACGACGTCTTTCCTGGCGGCTAAAGCCGTTTCGGCGTCCTTGATCCGCCGCGTCAGGCGACGGACCGCTTCGACTTCCTTCGGTTGAGCGGAGGTCGCTTCGTAGTCTCGCAGATCGAGCTTCCAGGCGACGATCTCCGCCGTTAGCCGTTGCACCTCGGGGTCGATCGAGATCGCCTTGTCGATGGCCTGGGGCGGAATCTGAATGCCCTTCCTTTGCGCCAGCATGGATTCCGCCGCTTTGTACTTCGCTTCCAGCATCTGAACCTCGACCTGCGCGGCGGTGAGCCGCTCCTCGAGGACCGCCACGGGGGTCTTGGCGAGAGGGTTCTCTTTCGTGCTGCCCAGCGCCATCTCCTTGCCGGTGGCCTGCTTCGTCAACTTGCGCAGGTTCTCTTGCAACCGGGTGATGTGCAGCGCGCGCTTCGCTTTGTCGCTGTCGAGAACGTCGATGATTCGCTGAGTTTCCGCGGCGGCTTCGTCCGAGTGAAGCTTGAGGTAAGCGTCGACGACCGCGTTGGCGATGGTCGCCGCGTTAACCGGATTGGGTCCGCGAAACTGAATGCGAAACAGCTCCGACTGTCCCACTTCCTTCACGGTCAATCGCGAGGACAGCCACTCGATCGGATCGGAAGCGTCCTTCAGCTCCGGCAATTGCGCGATCTCGGCTCGGCTCAAGCAGTCCCCCACCACCACGGGACTGCGGATCAGCTCCACCTGCGTTTGCACGAATCGTTTCGATTCGTCCTGCATCTGCGTGGGAAATGCCACGAAGGGCCGCCGGTCCTCGATGCGCAGCCATGCCTCGGCCGAAAAACTCGGGCGGAAGGTGAGCCACGCGACCATCGCCGCCGACGCCCCCAGGATCATGCCCGCTGGCAACGCGATCTTCCACCACCGGGCCAGCGCCTGCAGCACGAAGGCCGGCGTCAGGCTGGCGTTGCGCTCCGCGAGAGGGAGCGCCGGCCGTTGACCGCGCAGGGCGAGCGGCGCGGCGGCGTTATTGACTCCTTGCCCGAGGGGCACCAACGAATTGTGTGATCTCATATCACTCATACTGCTTCTTCACGATGCGGAAACACGCCTGCAGGTCCGTCGAAGTTAGCGATTTTGCAGCATCTCTTTGCCCGACAGCGGCCGGAATTCCACGAACAGCCGGCCGAGGTACCACGCGAACAATCCCATCAGACAGGCGGCCATCGGGACCACGATCCAACCGGCGATGTCGTGCATCCAACCGCGCGCGGTCGCCGTGGCCGCATGCGGGAGCAGCAGCCCGACGAACGCGACGCGCATGGCGTTGGCGATGACGGCGATGGGCAGCGCTGCCAGCCACAACAGGGCCTTCATCCACCACGGCCGGCGGATCAACACGCTGCACGCATAGGCCAGGGCCATGATGGAAACGAAGATTCGCAACCCACTGCAGGCTTGCGCGACTTCCAATTGAATGTTGTTGATCTGAATGACGTCGCCCTCCGCCAACGCCGGCTGTCCCAGGCTTTGCAGCGTCCAGCAGCTCACCTCGGTGGCTACTCGTTGCAAGGGAAATCGCAGGGCGGTTTCGATTCGGTACGGCAACGGGACCATGAAGACGAGAAACCCGAGGGCCGGCAAGCACCACATGAAGAACCGACGACCACCCAAAAGCCAACAGAGTCCCCCGCACCACAGCGGAATCGACCAGCCGCTAAGCGCGTTGAGGTAGTACACGCTGGCGTACACGTGCAGCGACAAAGCCGCGAAAATCATCAACAGCCCCACCGGTACCGATGGGACGAGCTGGGGCATGTCGGCGCGCCGCATCCACAAAAACCACAACGCGACGGGGACCACAAAGTAGCCGTGAGAATAGTCCGGCTCGACGTTCCATGCGTGCGCAAGCTCGGCCAGCGTGGGAAAGTAGGCCCATACGAACGACGCGATCAGAAGCGCGATCCCGCCTGCCGCCCATCCAAGCGTTGGCCAAGGCGCGCGATCGAGCGACGTCGGGCTCCGCAGGGGAGCCGGGGTTCGCGCGAGTTTGGATTTAGGCTTCATCGTCGTGGTTTGTTTGGGAAACGCTCGATGTCCTTTTCACGCGGATGCCCGTGGCCTAGCGATTGTCGAGAAATGCCCACAACTTCGATCGCACGCGGTGATGCAATTGCCAGCGATTCGCCGCGGAATAGTCGGCGCCCGCCTGGCGCGACTGCGCCAGCAAATGGCCTTCGCAATACTCGCGTTCACGCGGAGACAGCGTGCCGAGGAACTCGGTCAGGGCGGAACTCAGTCCAAGCAGGTTGTGCCAATGCGAATCGCCGACGCTCTTCTCGCGATGGCGGCATGCCCGCGCCTCACGGATGGCCCGGCGGCGCTCCGCGCGGAAGTAGCCCGAGATTTCGTTTCTGGCGATTCCGGCCAGAAACGTGCTCAAACGGCAACCGCGCGACGCATCAAAGCGGCCCAGCAGCTTCCCCTCCTCATCGACCACGGTGAACCACACCTTGGCCGCGATATCGTCGACAAGGTCTTGGCGCTTCGCGCTGCGTCCCAGAAGCAGTTGGATCGACAAAACGAGCGGTTCATGGAACTCGTCGTACAACTCGTTCCAAGCGGAATGATCCCCATCCAGGCAGCGCTCCACGAGGCTCCGATCGAGAAGCGCGCGGGCCAGGCGGCGACGAGACACCCGTTCCTCGCTCGGGGGACGTTGCGCGGATTTCTTTTTGGGGGTTCTAGCGATCAAGGGCGCGGCACGCACCGAAGGCGAAGTTCTGGAGACGTCAACGTGGATTACCGGAGAATCACCGACCGTTGGCCTCGGGGGCCATCAGTCGTCCAACCGTTCATCGAAGCCAAGCAGCAACAATCCGCCGGAAACGAGGAACGAAGCTACGGCGCCTGCGAATCCGCCGCCGACAGCGCTCGTCGCGTGGGAGCCGAAGCCCCACAAACGAGCCGATTGGCGCGCACTCCGTGCTCATGGGTTATCAAAACAGAACCCTGCACGCGTTCGTCTGGCAGTCCGTGCCTAAGTCAGCACTTGACGAACCGGAATGCGGCGTGATGAAAGAGACCCTACGTTTCATCCACCGCCACCGAAAGCACTCTGCGCTAACAGTCACGATTCCCGCGACTGGTGGAAAGCGCTAACCCTAATCCTGGAGAAGTGCTCTCAGCGGGTTCAGCTTGTCGACTCTCCGCTCCGCGACAAGCTGCAAAGAAGCTGGCCTTGGTCCTCTTATGTCCTTCTTGCCCATCACGGGGGGCCCGTGACGCTTATCAAGCCAGTTTTTATCACCACCGCGCGCAATGTCAAGAACTATTTCCGTGACCGGCATAGATTCCCAGAAAGAGTGGAATTCCGTATCCACTGCTAAGGATCGCATGAATTCAGGCGGCGGAATCGGGTCCTCCACGATTCGCCCCAGGCCCTCGCCTAGTCTCTAGTTCCTGCAAGGTTCGCAACGGGTGCCGCGGCCGGAACTTAGGCCAAGCTTGACGGCGAACGACGCGCGCGGAAAGATTCTTTCGTCCGGTTTTGGCAGCGTTCTCGCCTGTGCTTAGTACGGTGTCTTGCGCCGTGGTATGCGCTAGCTAGCCGTCGACTTAGCGCCCGGGACAAAGGAGCAGAAGCCATGCCATTGGTTGCCGCCGAGCAAACGTTATTTCCCGGAGAACTGTTGGAGGGGCTGGGAGCCGCGGATGGCGAGCGCACATGGAGTGTTGCGTACACGAAGGTTCGTCAGGAAAAGCGGCTGGCGCGTGACCTTTGGAATCGACAGATCGCGTTCTATCTTCCTTTAGTGCCCCGCGACCATGTCTACCGCGGACGCAGAGTCCGCGCACAAGTCCCGCTGTTCGGCAGCTACGTGTTCCTGTACGCCGATCCGCGCGAGCGTCTTCAGTGCCTGAACACCGATCGGATCACCCACCTGCTGCCCGTCGCGGACCAGCAGCAACTGTACGACGACCTGGTCCATGTCCACCGCCTGATTGAGGCCAATGTCCCGCTGACCGTGGAGAGCCGGCTCAGTCCGGGAGATCGTGTCCGCGTGCGGCATGGGTGCATGGCGGGGATCGAGGGGACTGTCCTGTACCGCGGCCGCCAGACGCGTTTGGTCATCCAGATAACGTTCCTCCAGCAAGGGATCTCCGTGGAGATCGACGACTTCATGCTGGAAAGAGTGACTTGAAGGGTCCTTCGGTCCGTTGGGGCGGCCATCACGCACCTGCCGGAAGCCGGGAGACAAGGCCCTTGCCGCCTGACGACCAACCGCTAAAGAGACGCAGTTGCGAGTCCCGAAGCAGGAAACCCTGGGCCCCCCGTTCAAAGCTCGCGTCCGCGCCGCATTCGGTAACGATAAGCGGCTTTTACACTTAGGGTTCATTGCCTGTCGCAGTCGGGTATCAGTGCCAGCCATCCGACGGAAGAGGGGCATGAAATAAATCTCCATAAATCTCCACCAGGCGTCAGGAAATCGCCGTGACGGGTCAATAAACAGCGAGGGAGAAGAGTAGACCCTTGAAATAGCCTTGTTCCGGAGCGAGTGGGTATGGTCGGCGGACTTGCGAAGCAGGCCAAGGAAGGATCGACGATGGTTCGAAACCGGGTGCCCCTGAAGGTTGTCCTGGCTATTGCCGCGATCGTTGCGGTGGTGGGTAGCGCGGCGATGGCCGACGCGGGAGTAACCGCCGACTTCTACAACTTTGTCGGTGGGGCGAGCGGCACCACCGTCACGTACACCCCGAATTTCCCCAGTTCGACGGGCAGCAGCACGCTCAGCGTCTCCAACGGCGGAGTCTTCTTCTGGACCGATCTGCAGCCCTCGACACCGGACCTGGTCAACGCGCCTGGCGATTCCAATCCCGCAAATTTCGTGAGCTTTTGCATCGAGGTGGGTCAGCACATCTCGTACGGCGACAACGTGCCCTACGACTTCGGGCTTATTGCCCTGGGCAGCGCTCCGAAGCCCGGCATTCCCGGTGTTAGCCCGATGGGCGCTCTGGCCGCGAATCTCATCGAGCAGTTGTGGTACAACCACTTCAATGACCTGTTCACCCCGTCAGGCGTCGATCAGGTCAAGGCGGGCGCCTTCCAGTTGGCTATCTGGGAGCTCACCTATGACGTCGGCACGGGCGCCAATGGCGTGAACCTCACCGATGGCATCATCAAGGCAAGCATGGGCACAGTGCGGAGTCTTGCATCGAGTTGGCTCGGCGAGTTGGATTGGACCAACAACGGCCAAGACCAGCCGCGCGCCAGCCTGCTCGCCATGAGCAGCAGCACCTATCAAGATCAGGTGGTCGCAAGCACCATCGGAAACCTTGATCAGACGGGGGGCGGCACGGTGCCCGAGGCGAGTTCCGTCGTGGTCTGGTCGCTTTTGGGACTGGTGTGCGTCGGCTTCAAGCGGTGGCGCTCGTCCGTCACGGCCGGCTAAAGACGCCTGCCAGGACTTTCAAGGCCCGCCAGAGCATCCGCGCGCAACGGTGCGGATCGTTCACTTCGACAAGTGTCGTGTCCTTCCGCGCGCCATCGCCGGACACGCATCACGCGGAATGGGCCTTCGCGACTCCGCGGGCCGTATCAGTGAGCCGTCGAATCCGGCAGCCCCTTTACTCCATCTCGATCGATACCGTGCTCAACAGCGCGAACAGGTCTGCGCGGAACCGTCCCTGCGCGACTTCCTCCCGCAGATCGACTTCGCTGGTCGCCATGATCCATACATCGACAGGGAGCTTCGGGCGGCCATTCCCTGGCCTCGCGCATCGATCTTGAATGAGGGGAACGAGCGCGTCCTGGACATCCGCGGGAAGCAAGTGCACCGCCTCGAAATAGAGCGTTCCGCCCTGGGCAGCGCGCAGCTCTCCGCCACGATCGTCGTCCCGCGCAGCGCCCAACAAATCGGCCGCGAGTTGCTGTGGCGGACGAACCGCGCAGTCGAAGCGAATGAAAGGGCCGCCGGCCCGCGGTCCACGTTTGTGAAAGCCGTGGGCGACGAGCCGCTTCCTCTCCACGTTGGAACCGAGAAACAGCATGCACGTCGCCCCGCCCGACGACGTGGTCCCGGACCGATAATGTCCCTGCTCCGAAGAGCTACCGCTGGCGATCGGAGTCATCCTACTAAGAGGGGCACCGAAATGCCGATACGATCCAGCGACGAACCGGGCACGTTTCATGGGCGTCAAGCCGGTTCGTCGGTTTCCCTCACGCGGCGGCCCGGCCACCATCTACTACTTGGCAAGGCCTTCCCGCGCGCTTTCAAAATTGCTTTCGCGTCTGCGAGCGCAAACCTGACGCGCGAGGACGCCTCCGGTCGGTCGAATCTTGGGAAAAGATGGTGGACGACAGGTCCTTCGCGCCTTTGTGCTGAAACTGGTTGCCGAATTTGGGGGGGATACTTCGCGGAAAAAAATCTGAGCCCCTGTCAGGAATGCGCCCTGGCGGCGCAATAGATGGATGAGAGGGGGGATGTCCCCCCCACGGGGCAGCAGGGAAGCTTCGGGACCGGTGCGGATCGTCTGGCGCTTAGAGACAACATCCTGTCACGCGGACATGCCATGAACTCCCTGAAAGATTCCCGGACGTGTTATCGCGCTGCCCTCAAGGGCTCGCTTCTCGCTTTGGCTCTTTTCACGACGCTGCACGCGCGCGTGGAGGGCAGCCTCTCGCTTGGCCCCTACTATTTCGACGGCGTGACCACGTGGCACGGCACGTCGGGCTTCAGCAACGGCATACTGCACGGCTCCGTGGAATGGGCCGTCTATGCTCCGGGCACGTTCCCCTACGCCGGCTATTCGCAGCCTGCCGGTGAGTATGTCTATGCCTATCAGGTGAGCATGGACCCCGATTCGGTCGGCGTGTCGCATCTATCGGTGGCTCTTACGAATCCAGCGGACACGATAGGGGATTTCCCGTTGCCGGGCGGGACAGCCCCGAGCGTGGAAAGCCTGACGCCGTTCTCGAGCGCCGACTATTTCTTCGACCCAGAGTCGTTCCCGCTGACGTCCGGTTTGGCCTTCTCTAGTCCTGACGCGCCGATCATGTTGTTTGGATCGATCGCGGATGGTGGCCTGGCTTTCATTGTCGATCAGTTGCCCTCACCCGGCATCGCCGGTTCCGTGCCCGAGGCCGGCACCTGGGCGACGTGGCTGTTGCTGGGGGCATCGTGCGGGTCGGTTGCCTTCTGCTGGCGTCGGCCGGCCGCCCTCCGTCCTGCCTAGCTCGCGGACGGATTCAGCGTCCAAATGATTAGCGCCGCATCCGCGTGTTCGTTTGCGCCCCCCTGCGCCACTCCCCCCCCGCGCAGTGCTCAACCCTGGTAACCGCTCCCACCGTGGCTTGTTGTTCCCCAGGTTCCTGGATCGGCGCAAACTTCGAGGCCGCACAGGTTTCGGCGAGTTGGGGGGCTCTGATCACCGTTATACCCGTGCACATTCCTCGTGCCCCAATCCCGTTATTTTGTTTGATGTTCCCAAAGCCCCTTGGTACTTTTGGGGTATAGGCAAGTCCCACCCCAGAGCATGCGGGTTTTCATGACTCAAGCTACCGCTGAATCGACGGATGAACATCTGGCGAGCGTCGTCCAATCCATGCGGACTTATTTGTCCGTCGTTGTGCGGCGCGAGTTGCCGGTCGACGTTCAGGCCAAGATTTCGGAGTCCGACGTGCTGCAGGAGACCTTTCTCGAGGCATGGCGTGACGTGCACCGCTTCCGCGGATCAGACTCCGCGACCCTGTCAGTCTGGCTGCGCCGTATTCTCCGCAATAACATCCGCGACGCGCGGCGCCACTTCGGCACGCAGAAGCGGTGCGTCTCGCGCGAATTGCCGCTCGATCAGGCGATGACGAATCCCAACGGCGCGACGTGCCTTACGGCGGGCGATCCCACGCCCAGCCAGTTCGTCCAAAAAGCGGAGCAATTGCAGCGCCTGAGCCGCGCCTTGGCCTGCCTGCCGGCTGACTATCAGCAAGTCCTTGAGCTGCGGCACTGGGACGGCCTCGCCTTCGCCGAGATCGGCCGCCAGATGGATCGCTCCGAAGATGCGGCCCGCAAGCTGTGGGGCCGGGCCCTGTGCGAGCTGCAGCGCATCTTCAAGCCCTGAAGCGGCAACCACTCGTGCTCGTGGGCCGCTAGCGAGATATACTGCCCCGGCACGCGGCTACCTTCCTTGCTCCCCGTCGGTGCCTCTGGATATGCGCATTGCCGGATCGACCCTCGGCTTCGTTTGCGCGGGTATCGCTTGAAGACCAGGCATTTCGCTGAACGGACGTGCCCCGCGTCCTTCGCCCGAGTACACCCCACAGGGCTCGAACCTGTAACCTTCGGTTCCGTAGACCGATGCTCTATCCAATTGAGCTAGGGGTGCGGAGTGTTTCGATTGTAGAGATTGCCCCCAGGTTGTGAAGAGGGACTGCCGAAGGCGACGAATCGGGGCACGAATCGCCGCACGTCCTATACTTTTTTCGCCTTGCGACAGGCCGCGGGGAGTGCCTTTTCCGAGGGGTTTGGCCATGAGCGCGCCAGCGAGCACTTCGATTACCGTGGCCGTAAGGGATGCGCGGCCACAGGCTCCGCGCGCCTATCTACTGCAGCCGGTTCCCTTGCTGTTGATCTTCGGCGCGTTTTTCGCGCTGACGGTTCCACTGTCGCTCTTTTGCGGGCCACGTCTCTACGGCGCCATCACCACGATGGAGGCGGTCGCCCTGTCGCCCTTGGCGGAAGTATACGTGTGCTGCCTGGGCTTCACGCACTTTTTCCTCACCTTCACGGTCTACTTCCAAAGCGGCAACCTGCGGCATTTCGCCAGCTCGCTCCGCAACAAGCTCGTCTTTTTCGCGATTCCGGTCGCGATCTTCGTGCTCCTCGATTTGTACTACGCGCTGGGGATCGACACGCGATTCGTCGGTCTCGCGGCCGTGGTTTTCGCCGCGATTCGGTTTTTCGATTTCCTGCACTTCAACCGGCAGAATTTCGGCGTGCACCAACTGTTCAAGGGGAAGTCGGGCTCGGCCTTCCCCGCCTGGATGCGCAAGGCCGAGACGTGGTACTTCATGTCGCTCGTGGTATTTCTCTTCCAGACGTTCATGAACGCCGACCATCGCATCCATTTCGACGATCCGCTCGTGTGGGTCATGATGGCCATCTCCGGCGGACTACTGTGTGCGATTCTCTACGGCTACGCGATCGCGCTCCGCAGCGCGCCGGATCCATCGGCCCTCGCGGCGCCCCTGGGATATCTGCTGCTGCAATCCGCCGCGGCCAGCCTGGCGATTTTCAGCACCGTACTCTACTTGTTCAGCCTGGCTATTCACTACGTGGAATACCACGTTCTGATGGCGCCGCGCTGCTTTCATGCGGCCTTGGATCAACACAGCGCGATCGACCGCTTCTTCGATCGGCTGAGGCGCAGCAAGCTTCTGTTCTACGTGATCCTGCTGGCCTTCTCCGGCTTGTGCCTGTGGATGATCGAGCGCCGCACGTCCGTCGAGGACTCGCCGGTGGCCTACCGACTGCTGATCAATGTGTTCGACGGGCTGTTCGTCTTCCACTACTTCGTCGAGGCGTTCATCTGGAAATTCGGAGACCCGTACTTCCGCAAGACGCTGGGGCCGCTTTACTTTCCGCAGCCGGCGCCGGCGCGAGGGTGAGTCACTTGGTCGAATCGCAAGCGTTCGCCGTGCTCTCCACTTGCCTGGCGTTCGGAATCTACTTCGCCGGTCCGTTGGGGCTGCTCGTTTGCGTTGCTCCCTCGCGGGCCCGCGCGAATCTGTTTCCGTTCGTGGTGGGAATGACCACGTTTTTGCTGGCGTGGATGTGGATTGCCTGCCTGCTGGGGCTGTGGGCCAGGCTGGGAACGGCCGCGGCTACGACCGCGCTGGCCTACGCCTTGGCCTTCTCGGCGTTCGCCGGGGTGTTTGAGGAGTCGTTCCGCTACGTCGCTTTGCGGATCGTCAACGGCAAGATAGCCGTCGTCGATTGGAAGACGGCATTGGCTTACGCCGCCGGGCATGCCGGCGGCGAGTCCATCCTTGTCGGCATCACGAGGCTCGGCTCGCCGGGATTTGCCGCGCCGGCGCTGGTCGAAGATGCCGTGTATCACCTGCTGGGCGCTTTCATCGTCCACGCTTGTTTCACGGCCGTTGTCCTTCACGCAGTCCTGAGCCGGAGACTATGGCCGCTCTTTGTCGCCATGCTGTGGCACTTCGGCCAAGACATGTTTGGCCCCGCGGCGCGGGCATTGTGCGGAGAGTACGTGGGGAGCGTCCTGTACTTTGGAACCAATTTCACCGTCTACCCATGCCTGCTGGTGGCGACGCTCCGCCGCTGGTTCCCCGCGGCGGCCACCAATACTTCCGCCCAAGAGACCACCTCTAGCCCCGATCGGATGGCGGCAAGCTGTTAGCCGCGCCGCGGTCGGAGGAGCCCGGCGGCCTGCCCCGGCGCACCAGTTGTCGGGCGGAGCACGTTGGGGCTGAGCCACCTCCACCAGCCTCACGCTGTCTTCTCTTTCAGATCCTCCGCCAGGCCCGCGGCCAGGAACCGGCCGGTAGTCGAGTCGGGCGAGCGGGAGACGAACTCCGGCGTGCCTTGCGCGACGATCCGGCCCCCCTCGGCAGCCGCGCCTGGGCCCAGGTCGATGATGTAGTCGGCCGCCTTCATCACCTGCAGGTTGTGCTCCACCACCAACAGCGAATGCCCCACGGCCAGTAGCGCGTCGAAGCAGTCGAGCAGTTGCACGATATCGAAAAAGTGCAGGCCCGTGGTGGGCTCGTCAAGGATGAAGAGCGTCCTGGCCCGGCGGGCCGCCGACATGTACCCGGCCAGCTTCAACCGCTGGGCCTCTCCGCCCGAGAGCGTGTTGGCCGGCTGCCCCAGCCGCAGGTAGTCGAGACCGACGTCGATCAGCTTCTTGAGCGCGGTCTGCACCTTGGTGCTGCCGCGGAAGAAGGCGAAGGCCTCGCGGACGGTCAGATCCAGCACGTCGGCAATCGAACGGCCGCGGTATTTCACATCCAGGATTTCCTGGCGGTAGCGGCGGCCCTGGCACTGGCCGCACTTCATATACACGTCGGCCAGGAACTGCATGTCGATCTGAATGTAGCCGTCTCCCGCGCAGGCCGCGCAGCGCCCCCCCTCGACGTTGAAACTGAAATGGCTGGCCGTGTAGTTGCGGGTCCGCGCCTCGAGCGTGTCGGCGAACACCGCGCGAATCTCGTCGAAGGCCTTGATGTACGTCACGGGGTTCGAGCGGGGCGAGCGGCCGATCGGGCTTTGATCCACGAGCACCACGTCGTTGATCTGGCCGTCGCCGAACACGTCGTCATATTCAAGCGGCCGCTCGGACTGCTTGCGCATCCGCCGGCACAGCGCCGGATGCAACGTGTCCTGCACGAGCGTGCTTTTGCCCGACCCGCTAACGCCCGTCACCACGCACAAAAGCCCGAGCGGAAAGTCGACCGACACGTTTTGCAGGTTGTTGCCGCGGGCGCCGGCCAGGCGAATCCAGCCGTGGTTGGGTTGGCGGCGCTTCTCGGGCGTGTGAAACACGCGGCGGCCGGAGAGGTAATCGCCGGTCAGGCTGCCGGGCCAATCCACCAGCTCGCGCGGCGTCCCCTGGAACACGACGCGGCCCCCCCGCTCCCCGGCGCCCGGGCCGATCTCGACCACCTGGTCCGCGGCGCGGATCATCGCCTCCTCGTGCTCGACGACAATCACGCTATTGCCCCGGTCCCGCAAACGGCGAATGGCATCGATCAGCCGGGCGGTGTCCTGCGGGTGCAGGCCGACCGACGGTTCGTCGAGCACGTACAGCATGTTCACCAGGTTCGAGCCCAAGGCGCCCGTGAGCGCGACGCGCTGCGACTCGCCGCCGGAGAGCGTCCGCAGCGTGCGGTCGAGCGTCAGGTAGTTCAGGCCGACGGCGCGAAGGAACCCCAGGCGGGCCTGTAACTGGTCGAGCATCATGCGACCAACCGAACGCTCCCACGCCGACAGCTTGAGCTCAGCGAAGAAGCGCACGGCCGCCTCGACCTCGAGTGCGCAAACGTCGGCAATATTCCGGCCGCCAATGCGAATCGCTAGCGCCTCGGGACGCAGCCGGGCGCCCCCGCACGCCGGGCACGTGCGGTAGCTCCGCCAGCGGCTGAGGAACACGCGGACGTGCATCTTGTACTTGCGCCGCTCGAGCCAGGCGAAGAAGCCCGTGAGTCCGCCGAACTCGCGCTCCGGCACTCCCTCGACCACCCGCCGCCGTTGCTCGTCGGTGAGCTGCGCGAAGGGGACGTCGACTGGCAGGCCGTAGTCATCGGCCAGCGCCAGCAGCTCCTCGCGCTCGTGCGCGTAGGCAGGCGTGTTCCACGGGGCGATCGCCCCCTCGCGAAGCGACTTCTGCCGATCCGGAACCACCAGGTCCATGTCGATATCGATCACGTTGCCAAAGCCCTCGCACCGCGGACAGGCGCCCAGTGGACTGTTGAAGCTGAACAGCCGCGGCTCGGGCTCGGGATAGACAAGCTGGCACTCGTCGCAGGTCAATTGCGTGCTGCGCGATACGCGCCGCCACGGCCGATCGTCGATCGGGACGACCGTGCCGCCCAGGCCGACGCGGGCAACGCCGGCGGCTGGCACGGCGGTATCCGGCTCCTCGATAAGCAGAACCGCCCGGCCATGTCCTTTATCGAGGGCGGTTTCCAGCGACTCGCGCGATCGCTCGCCGCTGGTGGCTCCCGCCGTGAGCCGGTCGACGACGATCAGCCACTCGTCGGGCGCGGCGGGAGGATGCAACTCGGTTAACGTCGCCGCGGTCGCCTCCCCGCCATCCGCCAGATTGACCAGCCGATGGCCGACGATGGCTCTCACGAACCCTTCCTCGACCAGCCGAGCCGCCCGAGCGGCCCCGGGCTTAGCCTCGTCGAACAGGTCGCGATCCAGCCGAGGATCGTCGGCGGCGGTCGCGGCCGAAGGCGGCGCCTGCGAAAAGGCCACCATGAACTTCGTGCCGGCCGGCAAGGCCGAAAGCTCGGCGGCCACGCTCTGCGGCGTGTGGCGAACCACTTCGCGACTGCACTGGCGGCAGAAGACGCGGCCGATTTTGGCGAACAGAAGCCGCAAGTAGTCGTAGGTCTCGGTCGCGGTGCCGACGGTCGACCGGCTCGACTTCGCGCTGGTCTGCGCCGCCACGGCGATGGCCGGCGGAATGCCTTCGATCTGCTGCGCCGCCGGCTTCTCCAAACGCTCGAGGAACTGCCGAGTGTAGGCCGAGAACGTCTCGATGTACCGGCGCTGCCCCTCGGCGTAAAGCGTATCGAAGGCCAGGCTGCTTTTGCCGCTGCCGCTGGTGCCGCAGAACACGATCAACTTGCGGTGCGGCAAATCGAGGTCGATGCTCTTGAGGTTGTGCACCTCGACACCGCGGAGCGTGATCAATCGCTCGGCCACGTACACTTCCCCCTGCCGGCTCCGGGACGCAATGACGCAAATTGTTATGATACCCCCGGCCGACCCGCCGAGCCAGCGGCACCGACCCGACGAAGGAGACACACCACGGCGCCACGGAGAGGAACTAATGACGAATGTCGAAGCTCGAATGTCTGAAGAAATCTGAAACCCGAAGCTCGAATGAGTAAAGAAAGCTCTCCTTGGGACGTTTCGTCATTCGGTCATTCGTGCTTATTTAGACATTTGACTTTAGACATTTTCCTCCGTGCCGCCGTGTGAGTCCGGAGTTGTCTTGCGGCGGGCGTGCAGCATAGAATCCTGGGCGGGAAGCAGCCATGTGCGCCGCGTTCGCCGATAATCCGGAATTCAACAAGCTGCTCGATGCCCGCGAGGGGGTCGATCTTGTGCGGCTGATGCTCGAGTTCGCCGGCGACGCCTACCCGGGCCTCGACGCCCGAGAGTCGCTTGCCGAGCTGGACCAGCTCGGCCGGCGAGCGCGGGATCACATCGAGCACGTGGCGCCGCATGAATTTGACATCGAGCGCCGACTGCAAGCCGTCAGTGATTTTCTGCGCGACGAGGAGGGCTTTCGCGGCAACAGCGACGCTTACTACGATCCGCGCAATAGCTACATAAACGACGTGCTCGGCCGGCGCCTTGGGATCCCCATTTCCTTGGCGATCATCTACGCGGCCGTCGGGCGGAGGACGGGGCTCGCGTTGTTTGGCGTGGGCACGCCGGGCCATTTTGTCGTCGGCTGCGAATCGAACGCGGAAACGCTGTACCTCGATCCGTTCTCAGGAGGTGAAGTGCTCGGGCGCGAGGCATGCCAGGAGCGAATCGAGCAAATGCTCGGCGAGCGGGGCGTCTTGACCGACGAGCATTTCCGGCCCGCCACGACCCGCGAGATTGCCGCCCGCGTGCTCCGCAATCTGAAGGCAGCGCACGCCATGGCGAACGATTGGGCCGCCGCCGTGCCCGTGCAGTTGCGTTTGACGGCGTTGCTGCCCGACGTTCTCGACGAGCGCAGAGACCTGGGGCTCATTTATCTCCGCAGTGGCGCCCCGCATCCGGCGGTGGAACTTTTGGCGCAATACGTTGAGACCGCGGAAGGGGAGGCAGCCGACGCAGTACGCCCCTTTTTGAAGACCGCCCGTCGGCTGGCCGCCGAGATGAACTGAAACCGCCCGCCTGGGTGCCACTGGCGCGACCGCAATCCGTTCATCATTCCGCATTCATCATTCATAATTGTCCCCTGACATGGATGTCGACAACTGTCACGCGCTGGTGATGGGCTTGGGGCGCCACGGCGGCGGCGTGGCCGCGGCGCGATGGCTGGCCGAGCGGGGGGCCACGGTCACAGTCACCGACCTGGCCGACGCTGACGCCCTCGGCGAATCAATCGCCGAGCTGGCCGACTGTGCCATCGCGGCATGGCGCCTGGGCGAACACCGTAAGTGCGACCTCGACGCGGCGGACGTGGTCGTCGTCAACCCGGCCGTGCGCTACCGCCATCCGTTGGTCGAACGGGCGGCCGCGCGCGGCGCCCGGATCACAAGCGAGCTGGAGCTATTCCTCGAGCGCACGCCGGCCCGGGTGATCGCCGTCACGGGCTCGAACGGCAAGTCGACAACCGCGGCGATGATCGCCGAAATCCTGAAATCCGATGGACGGTCGACGCACCTGGGCGGGAATATCGGCCGCAGCCTGCTCGCCGACCTCCAGGCCATGCACGCCGAGTCGTGGGCGGTGCTGGAAGTCAGCAGTGCACAGCTCGCGTGGTTGTCGGACGATTGCCCGTTGCCATCATTGGCGGTGCTCACGAATTTCACGCCCAACCACCTCGACTGGCACGGCTCACTGAAGGCCTATGCGGCGGCCAAGCGGCGGCTCTTTTGCCGCGGGGGGCGATCGGTTGACACGGCCGTGGCCGCTGGCGCCGATCGCGTGGCATTGGCTTTGAATGGCGCCTCGCGCGATGAGGGTCCCACGCGGTGGCACGAGCCTGCCGACGACGACGACGTCCCAACGCTACCGGTGCCCGGCGAGCACAATCGCGCCGACGCGGCCTGTGCGGCGGCGGCGGCCCGGGCAGTTGGGTGCGCGGCCGAGGCGATTGCGGCGGGCTTGCGCGGATTCGCGGGCTTGCCACACCGGCTGGAGCCCGCGGGCGCCGTCGCCGGCCGCGAATTCTTCAACGACTCCATGGCCACCACGCCCGAATCGACCGCCGCCGCGGTCCGTGCGTTCGCCGGCCGCTGCTGGCTCTTGGCCGGCGGATACGACAAGGGGTTGGACATGAGCCCTCTTCTGGCAGCGCTGCCGCTGGTGCACGGAGCGGCATTCTACGGGGCCAGCGGCCCGCGGTTGCACGCTCTCGCGACGCGCGCGCAAGCTGGTTGTCCACTAGAGCTCTTCGACGCGCTGGACGAGGCGCTTGAGTGGTGTTGGCGACAGTCGCGCGCGGGCGAGGCGATCATCCTCTCGCCGGCGTCGGCGAGCTACGATCAGTTCGTCGACTATGGCCAGCGCGGAGAGCGCTTCAAGTCGCTCGTTCGCGCGCTGGCGGCGCGGTGAAGAGCCGCTCGCGCCGGATTGCGAAGGCGCGGCGCGATCAGCCGCGCGCGAGGGCCCAATCTGGCAAGATTCTCTTGCGTGATAGAGCCGCATTGTCTAGAGTGAACCAAGGTCGTGATGAATGTCGATGGCATTCGTCACGGCATGACCTCGAGGTTCGACGGCTGTGAGACTTCCTCGTTGGGGGTCGGAGCGGCGCTGGGAGTCGTTACCTCGAGGTTCTTTTTTGCGCGCGATCGGACCCCATCGTGTCGCCGCGGCGCCCGCGTCTCCGTCCGCGCAGGCTGCCGCCCGAGCATTCCGGCAGGTATAATTCCCAGGCGTTCCACCGAGCGCTGTCGTTAGCAAAAAGGGCCATTTGTGGCACGGATTCGGCACAAAACCAACCCGTTTTACGCTCTCTTGGTCGTGGCGGGGGTGGCTTTCACCGTCACGGCCTGCGCCTACGGCGTGATGACGTTCAAGGCCACGCAGCCCCAAGGGGCGGCGGAGATCAGGAAGGCCGGCGGGCTCTTGGATTTCCTGGACCGCCACGGCGTGCGGCTCATGGCTGCCGAACTAGCGGTGTTGGCCACGGCCACCGTCGCCGCCATCGGCACCGACGGCTGGTGGACGCGGCCGGCGGGAGCCACGCCCGAATCGCCGTCGCCAGCCAGCGACCGGAGGCAACAAATATGAAAGTCGCACGAACCGAGGACGTGACGAGTGCCCCCGTCGAGATGCCCGGCGCGACGGGTTGCCGGGTGCGGTGGCTGATCGGCGAACCTGACGGGGCGCCGAATTTCGCCATGCGGCAATTCGAGGTCCAGCCCGGCGGCCACACACCCCGCCACAGCCACCCCTACGAGCACGAGGTGTTCGTCCTGGAAGGCGCCGGAGTCGTGCTGGAGGGGGACGTCGAGCATCGCTTCTCGGCGGGGGACGTGATCTACGTGGCCCCCGACGAG
Organism: Planctomycetia bacterium; assembly: GCA_016191115.1. Taxonomy (GTDB): domain Bacteria; phylum Planctomycetota; class Planctomycetia; order Pirellulales; family JACPPG01; genus JACPPG01. The sequence goes on from JACPPG010000058.1 coordinate 48,984, forward strand.
GTCCATCAGTTCCGCAACACGGGCGCGGCGCCCCTCAAGTTCTTGTGCCTGGTGCCCCATTCGGCCAAAAATGCTCCGGTACGCCAGGCGCCCGAGTGTGGGTGCGGCTAGGACCGGAAAATCACTGCTGGACAAGCCGGCAGTGGCACCCGTGTACTCACGGCGCCATCGCATTCGATCGATCGGGTAGGTCACGCCATGCCGTCGGATGTCGCGAGCGAGATCGAGCAACTGCGGGAAGAGATCCGCCACCACGACCGGAAGTACTACGTCGAGGCGGCGCCGGAAATCTCGGACCTGGAGTACGACCGGCTGCTCGAGCGACTCAAGAAGCTGGAGGCGGCCCACCCCGACCTGGTCACGCCCGACAGCCCCACGCAGCGCGTCGGTGACCAGCCGGTTGCTGAGCTTGCGCAGATTCAGCACCGGCTGCCGATGCTGTCGATCGACAACACGTACAGCGTCGACGACCTGCGGCAGTTCGGCGCGCGTGTGGCGAAGCTGCTGCCGGGCGAGGCCATCGAATGGGTCGTCGAGCTGAAGATCGACGGCGTGGCCGTCTCGCTCTTGTACGAGGACGGCCGGCTGTCGTACGGCGCCACCCGCGGCAACGGCGTCGTGGGCGACAATATCACGCACAATATCCGCACAGTGCTGGGCGTGCCGCTAAGGCTCTCCGGCAAGCGCGTGCCGCCGGCCTTGGAGGCGCGCGGCGAGGTCTACATGACCAACGCCGACCTGGTGCGATTGAACGAGGAGCAGAACCGCAAGGGCGAAAAACCGTTCGCCAACAGCCGCAACGTGGCCGCCGGCACGGTCCGCATGCTCGACCCGCGGATTTGCGCCCAGCGGCGGCTGCGACTCTTCTGCCACGGCGTGGGTTTCGCCGAGGGGTTGCGGGCCAAGACCCACATGGAATTCCTCGACGAGATCCGCGGCTATGGCCTGCCGGCCACGCCGATGGTCGAGTGTTTCGATTCGTTCGACGCCGCCGTGACCCACTGCGAGGAATTGATCGAGCGGTTGCACGAGCTCGATTTCGAGATCGACGGACTGGTGCTCAAGGTCAACCGCTTCGACCAACGCGAGCGGCTCGGCAGCACGTCCAAAAGCCCACGGTGGCTGATCGCCTACAAGTTCGAGAAGTACGAGGGGTCGACAACCGTCAACGACATCCGCGTACAGGTGGGCAAGACGGGTGCCATTACGCCCGTGGCCGACCTCGCGCCGATCGAGCTGGCCGGCACGGTCGTCAGCCGCGCCAGCCTGCACAATGCCGACGAGGTCGAGCGGAAGGACGTGCGGATCGGCGACGTCGTGGTGGTCGAGAAGGCGGGCAAGATCATCCCGCACGTGGTCCGCGTCGAGAAGCACCTGCGCGAGAAGCCGCTCCGCAAGTTTCGCTTTCCCACGCGCTGCCCGGAATGCGGCACGGCCGTGGTGAAGGACGAGGAGGGCGTCTACATTCGCTGCCCCAACCCCGCCTGTCCGGCACAGGTCAAAGAGCGAATCCGTTACTTCGCCAGCCGCAACGCGATGGATATCGAGGGACTGGGAGACAAGCTCGTCGACCAGCTTGTCAACGACGGCCTGGTCACCAGTTACGGCGACCTGTATCGCCTGTCGCTCGATCAGCTCGCCGACTTGGAGCGGATGGGCAAGAAGTCGTCGGAGAATCTGCTGGCCGGCATCAAGGCCAGCCGCGAGCGGGGTTTGGCCCGGCTCCTGAACGCTCTCGCCATTCGCCACGTGGGCGCCCGCGTGGCCACGGTGCTGGCCGAGCATTTCGGCTCGATGGAGGCGCTCGTCGAGGCGGGCGAAGAAGAGCTGAGCGAGGTCAACGAGATCGGCCCGATCATCGCCGCGAGCGTCCACCAGTTTCTGCACAGCAAGCCGGGCCGCTCGACGATCGAAGAGCTGGCCGAACTGGGCATCAAGATGACCGCGCCGAAGGCCAAGGCAAAGGCCGCCGCGACGGGCCCCCTGGCCGGCAAGACGCTGGTCGTAACCGGCACCCTGGAAAAGTACGGCCGCGAGCAGATCGAGGAGTTGATCGCCCAGCTCGGCGGCCGGGCCACGAGCAGCGTCTCGAAAAACACCGACTACGTCGTGGCCGGCGAAAAGGCCGGCAGCAAGCTCGACAAGGCGCAGAAGCTGGGCGTAAAGGTGCTGTCGGAGAAGGAGTTCGACAAGCTGGTGGGGCGGTAGCGCGGAAGGGCGGGGTCGCACCACGGCCGCGGCGCATCCGCTCAAAGGGCGAGCCGAGGAGCTTATCCCCTCGGTCTTCCGCGCTTGAAGCGTCGCCGCGAAGGCGGGCAGGATGCCCGCCCCCCTTACTTCTTCGCCACCTTCAGCTCGTCGAGCTTGGCGGCCACGTCCTTGCCGTGGGCCGCCGTTTTCACTTCCTTGTCGATGTGCAAGATCTTCCCGTCCTTGCCGATATAGAACGTCCACCGCTGGGGAACCAGGCGCTTATCGTTCACCACGCCGTACGCTTTGGCGACGCTTTTGTCCGGGTCGCTAAGAATGGGGTAGTCGAGGCTGAGCGATTCTGAAAACTCCTTGTTGAATTCGGGCGTGTCGACGCTGGCCGTGAAGTACGCCACGTCGTAGCCGCGCAGCGCGTCGCCGTTCTCGCGGAACGACTTGCACTCGGCCGTGCAGCCGGGCGTCTTGGCCTTGGGGAACCAGGCCAACACCACGGCCTGCTTGCCCTTGTAGTCCGCGAGCTTATATGTCTTCCCGTCGGTCCCCTTCATCGAGAAATCGGGGGCCGGATCGCCGACCTGCAACTCCGCGGCCGGGGCGGCGACGACCATGAGCACGGCGACAAACAAAGCGGCAAGCGATGCAGTTTTCATGATGAGCTCCACGGAAACAGTAGGCCGTAGACCGAGGGCAGTAGATAGGCAGTTGGCCGCCCTGGGCCACGCGGCGTAAAACGTAGGGTGCTCTGTGAGCGCCACAGGGCAGGAACCGAGCAACGCCAATCAGCCTATCACAGCCGCCGGCGTTGGTCCAACCACTGGCCGCCGAAGACAGGGCCATTCTGTTTTTCAAAATGGCGAGCCGGGAAAATGGGACTGGCTCCGAGCATAAACAGCGCAAGTCCTTTCAGACCAACGTTGCGTCTCGGTGCCTGTCCCACTTTCCCGCCGGTGCGCCGCCGTCGAGCTTGAATCTGTGAACGGCCCTGCGTGTAGCCTCCGAAGTGCCAACGCCTTGACGTGCAGCTCGATGGTCTGGGCGGCCGTGACGCCCGCGCCGGCCAACAGCTCGGCCAGCCGCCGCATCTCGGCGGCCAGACTGCCCGATCCCATGACGACGTAGGCCCGCAACAGCTCGCGATAGTGCCGCTCGAGGGGAGGCGGGAGCTTGGGCCGCTGCGGCGGCGACGCGGCGTCTGTCCTTTGGCCGTCGCGCGACCCAGCGCGTGCCTCGAGGTCCTTGACCAGCGCCCGTTGCTGGGCCAGCAGCCGCTCGGCCTCGTTGCGCTCCATTTCCACGCGATGCCGGTCGGCTTGCACGAGCCGGCGGTGCTCGCGCATCAGATGATGGCGCTCGATCGCCCGTGCGACAAGCCAGATCAGGGTCCGCGTGGTCGTGGCGTGCACGCACAGATAGGCGTCGGCGTTGGCCTCGAGCGCCAGCGCCGTCATATCGGCCTCGCTCTGCTGGCCGAGGATCAAAAGCGGCTCCTCCGACCCGCCGGCGCGGAGCGCGTCGGCCAGGGCCAGCGCGTCCAGCTCGCCGGGCTCGTGGCTGACGAGCACCGCGTCGAAGATCTCGTCGCGCAGCCGGGCGACGCCCGCCGCGAAACCGACGGCCTCCTCTAGCACGACGTCCGAGGCGCTATCGGCGGCCAAGGCTTCGGCCAGCCATCCGCCGGTCCGCTGGTAGGTGGTGACGTAGAGCACCCGCATCCGCGGCGGCAGGCTACCCCACCGCCGTGCGGCACGGTCGTTTTTCTGCGATGCTTTGAGGGCCGGAGGCACTCGTTGTATCCTGGTGTGGAAGTCCTTGGCGCAGCGCTGCCACGCAATCGCCAGGGGGCTTGAAAGCGGCGGGGCAATCTACTGGACCCTCCGAAGCGAGTCAATCGCAGCGGCGGCTAAGCTGCCAGCATGCGTTGGTCGTTGTTCCTCCGGCGTTTACGTCGAGTACCCTAAGAGCAAAGAGGACCCGTGAAGACCGCCTATCTCGACTGTATGAGCGGCATCAGCGGCGACATGACCCTGGGCGCGCTGGTCGATGCCGGCGTGGACCTGGCGGCCGTCAACGCGGCAATCGAGTCGCTTTCGATCGCCGGCTGTCGGCTGGTGGCTACCGAAGTCAAGAAAAACGGATTCCGGGCCACTCAGATCACCGTCGAGCATCAGCCTGAGCACGCCCACCGCCATCTGCACCACATCACCGACATGATCGACGCCAGCCAACTCACGCCGCGGCAGAAGGACCTCGCCAAGCGGATCTTCACCCGGCTGGGCGAGGCCGAGGCCAAGGTACACGGCACGACGATCCGCAAAGTGCACTTCCACGAAGTGGGGGCCGTCGACTCGATCGCCGACATCGTCGGATCGGCCGTGGCGTGGGACCTGCTGGGCGTGGACCGCATCGTGGCCTCACCGGTGCCGACCGGTCGCGGAATGATCCAGATCGCTCACGGGCGGCTGAGCGTCCCGGCGCCGGCCACGGCCGAGCTATTGCAGGGTGTCCCGCTGGCCGAGTCGCACGTCGATGCCGAGCTGACCACGCCCACCGGCGCCGCCATCCTGGCCACGATGGTCGACCACTTCGGGCCGCTACCGGCCATGACCGTCGAACGGATCGGCTACGGGGCCGGGCAGCGCGACCTCGTGGAGCAAGCCAACCTGCTGCGGCTCTTCGTGGGCGAGGCTTCCGACGCCGCGACAAGCGACCAGGTGTGGGTGCTGGAAACGAATCTCGACGACACGAGCGGCGAGGTGATCGGCTACTGCACCACGAAGCTGTGGGAGGCGGGCGCTCTCGACGTCTACACCACCGCGATCCAGATGAAAAAGAACCGACCTGGCGTCATGCTCTCGGTGCTATGCCAGGCGGACAAGGTCGAGAAGATCGAGAAGATCGTCTTTCGCGAGACGACGACGCTGGGCGTCCGCCGCTGGCCGGTCAGCCGCCACAAGCTCGAGCGGAAGGAGCACACCATCCAGACCGAGTGGGGGCCGATCGAAGGAAAGCTAGGCTGGATCGCCGGCCAGCCGCCCAGCTTTTCGCCCGAGTTCGAGTCGTGCAAGCGCGTCGCCGCGGAAAAGAACGTGCCGCTGAAGGCCGTGTACGAGGCGGCGCAGAAAGCGTTTGGGCCGAGCCAGGCTGGGTGACGGAGCGAAGCTCCATCCATTGCGGCCGGACCATCTTGCAGCGTGTTGACGCAATATTGTTTGACGCGCGACGAATGGGCTCTTGTTCCTACGGTGGGGCGCGGGCTCGCGATGCACGGCTTGTCCGTTCTATTCTCCCAGGGCCACAGGCTTCGCAGATGCTGTTGATTGCCCCAATCGTTGCCGGGCTAGTGATGGGGGTGGAGTTTTACCCGTTGCCGCCCGATCGTGCGTCGGCGACCTTCGAAGTGCGCCAGGGCGTTTGGGACTTGAAGCCGGTGCCTGCAGGCCGTGATGCCAAGGACGTGCCTCGCGAGATTTCGGTGACACGCACGTTCGTCGTTCGGTCCGTGGGCACAATTCAGCTTGACGGTGCGCCATGCCGCTGGATCGAAATCAAAGCGATCAGTCTTCCGCAGGGTGATATGGGCGACAAAGGCCGAATCCTGATTCTCAAGCTGCTGGTTCCAGAAAAACACTTTGGCGACAACTCGTATCCGTTCGCGCACGTGCAGAAGGCTTATTGCCTCGACATGGATTGGGCTGAAACCGTTCGAAGCGACAAGGCATCCCGGATCGATGAGGACAAATTGCGACTGCAGTACGAGCTCGACCGCTTCCTGCCGCTGCTTCCTCGACCGTCACGCGATGCAAAGGAAACCACGAATCAAACTGTCGCCGTTCCACATGGCGATGTTCCGGCAGTCCTGTTCGATTTTCAAAGCCAATACGAGGGGAAGCTGTCAGGCGGACGCTCTGGTGAATGGAAATGGAACGGCCAGCACCGAGTTTGGGTCAGCCCAAGCTCACCGTTTGGAATTGTGCGCGTTAGCCTAGAAAACACGAACATCGAAACGGACAATGTCGGCAGGGGCATGTCGATGCGATCTCGGACAGAGATGGTCTTGCAGTCCACGGGCAACGGTGCCAGAACTGAGCTGCCGAATTGCCGATAACTTGCGCGGTGGGCGCCGAAACGAAAAGCGTCCTCGCACTTTCGTGTTTTGGTGATTCAATCCTGCATGAGCGCCTGCGGTTGCGCTGCGAGCGCTGGAGGTGCCCCTTCCGGCTCGCGCGTCGGGATCTCCATCACGTCGATCGCCGTCAGCGCGTCCGGTTTCATGCGCCGCACCAGACCGTGGCACTCGACCACGTGCTGAGCATATTCGCGATTGCGCTCCTTCAGCATGCGGTGCAGCCGGGGCAGGTTGTAGTGCGGCACCGCCGGGTAGAGGTGATGCGTCAGGTGCGCGTCTTGACCGTAGACAAATATCGCCCATCGCACCAATGGATGGCAGAAGACGACGCGACTGTTGGTCAGCTTCCCTTCGTCGGCATTGGCGTGTTGCACCAAGTCGCGCAGCAGCATCAGGTACGGAAAACTGGTGTTCATCGGCAGCACCCACAGCAGCCAGAAGTAGGGGGCGAAGTCGTTTCCAGTCGTGAAGTAGACAAGCGAGAACGCCGCCTGGATGCCCGTGAAGTAGCCGAGCCGCAGGACGCTTGTAATCTTGTTGGGATAGATGGGACGAAGCTTCGAACGAAAGAAATACCGCCCCGGCAGGAGCCATACGACGATGCTTGCGGCACCCCACAATGCCAAGGGCGCCACCAACAACATCCACCACGGTCCGACGAACCCCAGGAAGACCAGCACGCCCGCCATGACGGCAAGGTAGAGAAAACCAAGCCAAGTCGCTGGGCGGAGATTGCGGACCGACTTGTCCTGGTGCTTCGGCTCGGCCCCGGCAGGCAGGTAAGGGTGCACACCGTGTCCGAGCGCGTTGACATAGATCATGTCCCACGTGTAGCGGAGCAGGGTGGGGGGCCAAAAGAGACGCACGCCGAAGTTGAAAAAGAACTGCCGGGAGGTCATCGGAAACTCCGCCATGCGGCGCGTCTCGCCCACGTTCAATAGCTCCGGGTCGCGGTGCCAGTCGTTGACGTGATCGTGGTGTCCTAGGTGAATCTGTCGGTACTGCTCGGTGGTGGTGAAGATGGGAAACATGCAAAACAGGTCGGACACGAGCTCGTTGGCCAGTCGGTTCTTCATGAGGATGTAGTGCGCGCCCTCGTGCCCCAGGCCGGCCAGACGATGCTGGCACGCGCCGATCAGAAAGACGGCCATGACGACCACCGGCGCAAGCAGCCACCAGGAGACGCCCCAGGGGGCGCGGTTGTGGCAAAGTGTGGCGGTGCCACCAATCAGGACCGCGATGGTCAGGTAGTCGAGCGCCAGGTAGATGAGGTTGGTCGTGTTGTCGAGAAAGCGCAGCGGATGAATCCGCGCGTTGAGCCGGCGATCGTTGAGCGTGCGGCCTAGCTTGTTGGCGTGCATGGATGGCGGCTCTGGGTGCATTCGGCCGATGCCGATACGCCGTTGCTTCGCGGTAATGGCTCTACACTACCGTGAACACCCCCGTAGACTGCACCATCACGCGCGGTTTTTCAAGCATGCAGCGGCCCGGGCGCAGCTCCGAAGTATTGAGCTATCTCGTTGTGCTGCGAGCAGTTGGGTCGCGCGGAGAAAATCATTGAGGCAACTGACGCGGCGCGCGGCGGCGCGCCATCCGCAACGCGAGAACCCCGATAGCGCAAGCCGTTAAGCCCAGGCTCGACGGTTCTGGCACGGCCGAGGCCGGGCTGCCGCCACCTTCCAGCCAATGGAAGGCGATGAGCTGGATGTCGGAAACGTCCACCAGGCCATCCAGATTGGCGTCGGCCAGGGGACCGTGGGTGAGATAGTCTGCTGCCACGAGTTGCACGTCGGATACATCCACGACGCCGGAGAGATCGACGTCGCCCGGATTGCGCGACAGGCGCATGACCTGGCCGTCCGAGAACAAGGCGTACAGTTCACCTTTCTCGTCCTGGCCGTATCCGGTGAGCCTGCCCGATATGCCCAGTCCGTCCGGTGCGAGAGCGAATCCCTTAACCTGGTTTTCATCGTCCAGATAAAACAATCGTCCGCTCGCGAACCCGGGGCCCGCGTAGTCGCCGAAGATGTAGTGTCCCACGAGTGGAGCCAACAACGAGCCGTGATAGACGAAGCCGCCCATGACGGCATGCCCGTCCTCATGGGTGTATTCAGCGATCGGAGGGATCATGCCCGCCGGCCCGCCAAAACGGTTGACGCGAGTCCCTTCCATGTAGACCCAGCCATAGTTTCCACCGGCGGTGATGATGTCAACTTCCTCGCGAGCGCTTTGTCCGACGTCCCCCGCGTACAGCGCGCCGGTCGCGGAGTCGAAGCTAATGCGGAACGGGTTGCGCAGCCCGTAGGCAAAGATTTCGTCGACCCCGGGCGTGTCTCCCACGAAGGGATTCGTGGCCGGGATTCCGTATTGGCCGTTGGCGCTGCCGGTGCCCAAGGGATCGATCCTCAGGATCTTCCCGTAGACGTTGGTGATGTCCTGACCGTTGCCGATGTCGTTGGTGTGGCCATCCAGGGGATTCTCCAGAAACCCGGCGTTGTCGTTGACGCCACCGCCGTCTCCGACGGGGATGTACAGGTTCTTGTCAGGCCCGAAAACAAGCCCTCCGGCGTTGTGTTTGCTTTGCGGCTTGTTGATTGTCATCAGCACGCGCGACGGGATGGACGTGTCGATCACGTCCGGATTCGCAGCGCTGACGGTCCACTCGCGAACGACGCTGAAATGGTCCCCCAGTCCGTCGGGCACGAGTTCCGGGTGGTCGAAATCGGCCGCCCCGGCGCGCGGCTCGCTTTCGAACGTGTACACCTTGCCGCGGCCAGGCGTTCCCTCGGGCGCGGCGAAATCAGGATGAAAGGCCAGCCCCAAGAGCCCGCGCTCGTCGCCGAGCGTACTGGAGCCCAGGACGGTCACGCCGGCGTCTGCCAGGTTGAGAAACGTGCTGCGAACGCCATCTTTGATAAGCGAGACTTCGCCCGCTTGGCCGACGACGAACGCGCGACTCGAGCCGTCGCCCGCGCTGGTCAGCAGATCGGGCTGCCCGAGCGATGGGGGGATCGTCGCGAAAGATTCGAGCCGGATCGTGGCCCCCGAAGGGATGACGGCCTTCGCGCCGCCAGCCAACGAGAGCACAATCGCGATCGACGGACTAACACGTTCGATCCAACGCAACGGCCGCAGTCGAACCATTGCGGCGGCCTCCTTACCTGTTCCAGTGACGCGGATCCCGCGAGACCCTGAAGAGGTCCCGTCCTATTCCAGGGACCATCGTGCCGAAAAGTTGCGACGGTGTCTCGCAAATTGTGGCACAAAGCCGGCCGCGACGGCGCGGTCGCCCTCGACGGCCATCGCGCCCGGCACTTTAACGCGCGGTCACGCGCCCGACGCGCGGCGGCGCGGTCGAATCCCGTAGAGAAGCCCCGCCAAGACGCCGCACGCCGCGAGTGCCAGGCTTGCGGGCTCCGGCACGGCCGTGGCGGGACTGCCTCCGCCCTGCAGCCAGTGGGCCGCGATCGTCTGGATGTCGGAAATGTCGACGAAGCCGCTCAGATCGGCGTCGCCCAGCGGCCCGCTCGTCAGATAATTGGTCGCTACCGTCTGGATGTCGGACACGTCGACCAGGCCCGACAGATCGACGTCGCCTGGGTTGCGCGACAACTTGATCACGTCGCCGGTGTCGAATAGCGCGTAGATCTCGCCATCCTTGTCCTGTCCGAAACCGTAGAGCTGGCCGGGAACGCCCAGTCCTTCGGTCGAGATGTCGAACTCCTTGATGACGTTTCCGGTGTCGAGGTAGAACAGCCGGCCCACGCCCGACGTGCCCGCCAGATCGCCAAAGATGTATTGGCCAGTCAACGGGGCGAGCGCCTTGCCGCGGTAGACGAATCCGCCGATGACGGCGTTGCCGTCGGCGTGCGTGTACTCGGCGATGGGCGCGATCATGCCCGCCGGGCCGCCGGTGCGGTTGACCAGAGAGCCCTCCATGTAGACCCAGCCGTAGTTCTTGCCGCTGTTGATGATGTCGACTTCTTCCATTTGGTTTTGCCCGACGTCGCCGGCGTAAAGCTGCCCGGTGCCGCGGTCGAAGCTGATGCGAAACGGGTTCCGCAGCCCGTAAGCATAGATCTCATCCACGCCCGCTGTGGCGCCCGCGAAGGGGTTCGTGGCCGGGATGCCGTATTGGCCGTTCTTGCTATTGCTGCCCAGCGGGTCGATCCGCAGGATCTTGCCGTAGACGACATTGATGTCCTGCGCGTTGCCGGTGCCATTGGTGTGGCCGTCGGTCGCGTTGTTGATGCCGCCGTTGTTGTCGTTGCCACCGCCGCCGTCGCCCAACGAGATGTAGAGGTTCTTGTCGGGGCCGAAGACGATGCCGCCGCCGTTGTGGTTGTCTTGCGGATGGTTGATCCGCAACAGCACGCGCGACGGGATCGTGGTGTCGATCGCATCGGGGTTCGTGGCGCTGACGGTCCATTCGCGCAGCACGCCATAGTTGTCGCCGATGCCGCCGGCCGCGACGAGCTCGGGGTGATCGAAGTCGGCCGTGCCCACCCGGCTCTCGGTTTCGTACGTGTAGACCTTGCCGCGGCCGGGCGTTCCGGGGGCGGCGCTGAAGTTGGGACTGAAAGCCAGGCCCAAGAGCCCCTTCTCGCCGCCCGCTTCGATGGGCACCTTGGCGTCGCCCACATTGAGGAACTTGCTGCGGACGCCGTTTTTGACGAGGTCGACTTCGCCGTTTTGCGTGACAACGAACAACCGGCTGGTGCCGTCGCCGGCGTCGGTCGCCCAATTGGGCGCCCCTAGGGCCGCCGGAATCGCGGCAATCGAATCCAGTCGGATGGTGTCGCCCAGGGGAATGGCGCCGGCGCGATGGCTGCCGACGACAACCAGAGCGCAAGACAAAAGCATCACGCCGCAACTGCGGCGATCCCGCGGAACCAGGCAATCCATGGGGTAAACACCTTAAGTATTCCGGTGATCCTTTCCCCTGAAATGCCTGGTCCGCGCCTTCTCGCGCCGTGTACAGTGTGCGACCAAACTACATCGAACGCAAGCGCCCTGACGTCCCACCAGGGCCGTTCACAGATTCAAGCTTGCCGGCGGCGCACCGGCGGGAAAGTGGGACAGGCACCGAGACGCAGCGTTGGTATGAAAGGGCTTGCGCTGTTTGTGCTCGGAGCCAATCCCATTTTCCCGCCTTGCCATTTTGAAAAACAGAATGGCCCTGGACGTCCCACCAGGAGAACTGCAAAGTCCGGGGAGAGGGGGTCAGGCACATTTTTCGGCCGAAGGTCTTTCGGGAGAATTGAGAACCGTACGTGCCGAAAAATGAGCCAGACCCCGGACTTTGCAGTTCTCCTGACGTCCCACAAAAGGCCCACTATTCGCGGCAAAGGACCTCGTACGTGGCGTCCGAGTCGTCGATGAGGATCTCGACTTGGGGACCGCCGACCCGCCGCAAATGGGCTTCGATGTTGGCATTCTGCCCGGGTGACAGGGGCATCGACGTCCGCACCAGCAACCAGTCGCCCGGACGCCGGCCGAGCGGATTCCTCCTTGCTACAACCAGATCGAGAGATAACTCCACGGTTGGGCGCTCCCGCAAAGGCGCCCCCGGTTTGATGTGAATGATCCGCGAGTGGCAAATTCCGTTCCGGCCCTTCGGTGGTTAAGATGGACCGCAATTGTTTGCCACGCAAATCCGATCCTTTCTCATTCCAAAGCCCGATGGACGCTTCCATGAGACACTCTGAATTGCGGCGCGGTTGCGGCCAGCATGGTCGCTTTCGAGTCGGTGCGACGATTCCGTTGCTTGCCACGGTCGCCGTTCTGTCGATGGCGATCGTCGCCACCGTCGCCCAGGCCGCCGAGCCGGCCAAAAAGATCGTCCTCGTGGCGGGCACTCCCAGCCACGGCTCCGGCGAGCATGAGTTCAACGCCGGCGTGCTCTTGTTGAAGTCCTGCCTTGACCGAGTGCCAGACGTGAAGTGCGAGGCGTACCACGGCGGCTGGCCAAAGGACGCCGACGCGCTCGCCACCGCCGACTCCATCCTTCTCTATATGGACGGCGGCGGAGGCCATCCGCTCTTGAAAGCCGATCACCTCGCGCGGATGCGGGCCCTCATGGACCGCGGCGTGGGCCTGGTGTGCGTCCACTATGCCGTGGAAATCCCCAAGGAGCGTGGCGGACCCGAACTCACGGATTGGATCGGTGGCTATTACGAGACGGGGTATTCAATCAATCCGCACTGGGTGGCGCAGTTCAAGGCCCTGCCCGATCACCCGATCGCCCGCGGCGTGAAGCCGTTCTCGATCCGCGACGAATGGTATTTCAACATTCGCTTCCGGCCGGAGCTTGCGGGCGTCGTGCCGATCCTGAAGGCGACGCCGCCCGACGACGTCCGCCGCACGCCGGCCGCGGCCGAGCATCCGGGGCGCGAGGAGATCGTCGCTTGGGCCGTCGAGCGGCCGGATGGCGGGCGCGGCTTCGGCTTCACCGGCGGCCATTTCCACGCCAACTGGGGTGACGACTACTTTCGCAAGATCGTGCTCAATGCGCTGGTGTGGGCAGCGCATGGCGAAGTGCCGCCTGAAGGCGTCGCCTCCCGCGTCGAGCCCGCCGCGCTGAAGCAAAACCTCGACCCGAAAGGGAAATGACGAGTGCTGATGAATAGTGCCTTACACCGCTGCTTCACGCAGCTCGCCGCACTCGCGCCAGTCCGAGGGCAGGAAATCGCGGACGTATTCCAGCAGGCCCAGGTCCGTTAGCTCTTCCTCGACGGCCGCGGGCGAAGCGTCCTTAAGGCCGTGCGAGATTTCCTCGACCAACAGTTGCGCGAAGCGCAGCCGGGCGCGCCGCAATTGCTGCCGCGTGGCCGGCGGAGCGAACTTTTTGCCGGTTGCCGTCGACAGCCGCGCGGCCAACTGGTCGGAGTCGTCGTCCGGATAGTCGGCGCGCAGCCGCAGCACCGTGTGTGCCACGCAGCCGACATGACCCTGCTCGTAGCTCGCCAGCGCCCGCCACACCATGTCCAACACCGATTTCTGCCACGTAGCCTGCCAGGCGGCATCGGCCTCTGCATCGCTCCCCTCGTCGGCCACTGTTGCGACGTCCAGGTTGACCCCGGTGCGCCGCTGCTGACGGTCCCAGAACGTGCGGACCATGTTGCGGATCGCGACCTTTAGCAGGTCACGAAAGCGGCCGCGCTGCGGGTCGGCGCCCCCGAAGTCGCCCCGCAGAATGCGGACCAGAACGTCCTGGGCCACTTCGTCGGCGTCTTGCTGATTGCGCACGAGCGCCCCGACGTATCGGCGGATGGCGCCGCTGTAACGCAAGGCAAGCGCCTGCCGGGCCGGACCCGAATCGGCAAACGATGTGGCCTGCGCCAGCCGCAGCAGGCTCCACTGGGTATTGATTTCGTCCAGCCGCGTATCGGCCGCAGTGGGGGACGTGTCGTTAGGCGTCATGACCGGGAACCTCGGGAAGAGCGGGCCTCAATTCTAAGTCTTTTCCGGGGCAATCGAGAACGAATTCGTAACGGGTCGAAACCCCGCATCTCCCTGTCTCCCGGAGCATTCAGCGAGCCGCCGGGATTATCCCGGCGGTCTTCCTGCCGCGTGCGGTCTTCCTGCCGTGCGAGCCGACCGCCTTGCCGAGGACCGCCGGGATAAACCCGGCGGCTCGCTAGGAAAACGGCTCCCCCGGCCGTCCTAACCCCTAGTCCCCTCCTAGTCCCCAACCCCTAACCCTACGCTGTCACAACCGCCCCGGCCGGCTGTATGGGCAGGTGACAAGACAAGCGGCCGGGACGACTTGCCAGGCACAGCGCCTCGCATCCAGTCTGCCGCAGCACGTCACACCCAAGACAAGGGGGAATCGACGATGAAAGCGACGACGAACTACTGGCGACGACTGGCCGCGACGGCCCGCACCATGGCCTTGGGCAGCCTTGCCCGGCGGGCCCTACTGCTGGGCGCGTTTAGCCTCCTCTATCCGGCCATCACTGCGGCGGCCGATCAGGTCCCGGCCATCAAGCTCAAGGAGACCGTCGATATCGACGCGCAAGGGAACGGCAAGTTCAACGCCGAGATGAAGCTGCCGGTCGGCAAGTACACCTACCTGAAGGCCAACACGCCCAACATGGCCCTACTCCTGCGGCAGATGCCCTTCACGCAGCAATGGCTGCCGTTGGACAAGCTGTCGGGCCAATTCGACGACACCACGAGCAGCGTCCGCATCGAGGGGACGGTCGTGGCCCTGGCCCGCATGACGCGCGGCGGCCGCTGGGAGGCCCCCATCACCGACGGCGCTCAGCTCGAGCTGATCACGTCGCACGACAACTTCGTCGTCCTGGGCGCCAGCATCAAGGCCCCCATGGGCACCGCCAACCTGACGCTGCACGCCGTGCTGCCCCCGGGCGCCAAGAATGTCGAACTTCTGAACAATCCGCCCCGCCTGTCGTATCGCCTGCCGGCCGGCGACGTGGCGTCGGGCAGCAACGCGGCGGTCGACTTCACGTTCGAGGCCAAGGAGCAGGTCATGACCTGCCTGGCCAAGTCGTACGGCAACCCCAAGTTCTCTCACCTGTGGGCCGCCCGCTGCCAACTGAAGAACGTCGGCGATCAGACCGTGAAGAATTACCGCGTACGGTTCCGCATCGACGGCTTTACGCAAGGCTGGAGCCCGTGGCAGTCCTCGGAGCAGGTCGTGCCGAACCAGACCGTGGTCGACGCCTACTTCCCGATGTTCGACGTGGAGAAGCTGGCCCAGATCAACGGACCGCGTCCGGCCGTGATCGAGATGGAGCTTGAATACACGCAGGCCGACGACCGCGTCGTGACGCAAAGCGACTCGCGCCGCGTGCAACTGCTGGGCCGCAACGAGGTCGTGTTCTCGACCTTGAAGCCCGAAGAGGCGGTTGGCTTCTACGACATGTACAACACCGGTCCGATGGTGCTGGCTTCGTTCGTCATGCACGAGGACCCCGTGATTCAGCAAGTGGCCGGCTGGGTCAGTGCCCGCGCCGGCGGCAGCGGCAGCCAGAGCGACGCGGCGGCAATCGCCTTCATGAAGGCCCTGTACGAGTTCCTCTCGGCCAACCAGATCGTCTATCAGACGCCCCCGGCGGGCCAGTTCAATCAACAGTACGGTCAGCACGTGAAGTACGGCCGCGACGTGCTGCGGAACCGGGCCGGAACGTGCATCGATCTGGCGATCCTGTACGGCAGCGTGTGCGAAGCGGTCGGACTGCGGCCCATGCTGACCTTGATCCCTGGTCATTGCTTCCCGGCGGTGTACCTGCCGGAGAGCGGCAACCTGCTGGCCGTCGAGACGACTTGCATCGGCCGTCGCTCGTTCGACGACGCCCGCAACACCGGCCGCGACAACCTGATCAAGGCCTTCCGCGATCTGCCGGCGTACTTCGTGGACGTGGACGACCTGCACAACCAGGGCGTGCACGGCCTGGAGCTGACGAGCCTGCCCACGAGCGCCCTGGCCGACTGGGGTATCCGCCCGGCGGTGGCCGTCGGTCCCTCGAACACGCGGCCGCAAGTCGCGATCCGCGACCTGGTCGGCAACGGCCGGACGGCGAGCGACGCACACGTCGGCACGTGGCTCTTCGAGCGCGACGTGAAGGGCGGCCGGCTCCGCTACCTGCTCGTGCTCGGCGACGACGGCCGGTACGCCTGCAAGCTCGAAGCCCCGTCGAAGACCAACGCCGGCGAAATGTCCCAATCCGAGGCGGCGGGCGCCTACGAAGTCCGCGGCAACACGCTGGTGTTCACCGCTGACGACGGCGCCCGCACGACGCGGCAATTCCGCTTCGAGAACGGCGTGCTCTCGGTCCACTTCGCCGAAGCGAACCAGATGATCCCGTTCCGCCGAGCGGAGTAGGGTGGCCGTAGGGGTGGCCGTAGGGTGCTCTGCGAGCGCCAGCAGGCGGCAGGCAGCCGGCGGTGACGAAAAAGCAAACGAGCCCGGGGGTTTATTCCCCGGGTTCTTTGCTGCGCTCTCGGCAAGCGCGATCGGCGCGAACGAGGCGAGTTTGCTTGGAACGAACGCACGCGGTACGCTTGACGCGCAGGAATTTGGTTGGTTTCGCGCATCGAATCACTCGCGGGCAGGCGACCAAATCATGACGACCGAACAACTCAAAACGGCCCTTAACCAGCGGCCCTTCCGTCCGTTCACGCTACATCTGGCGGACGGCCGCGGCATTGCGGTCCAGCACAACGAGTTCGCGATGCTCTCCCCCAGTGGCCGCACCGTGGTCGTCTATCAGGCTGACGACACAATGAACATAGTTGATCTGCTTTTGGTCACCGACTTGGAAATGGCCGCGAACGGCAAGCGCCGCAAGCGGTGAATCACAGCCCTCGCCCCGAACCTTCCTCCGTCGCGCCCGCACGATGCGCAGCATTCCACCATTCGACTCCGGCCGACGCGCAGTGCGGGCGATCGGTCTCACGATTGTCTGCTTGGTTCTGGCCGTGCCTGCTGCATCCGGGCATGGCGCAAAACACGATCCCGTCCGTGCCCGGCACGGCATGGTCGTCTCGGTGTCGCCGGCGGCGAGCGACGTGGGGCTGGCGGTGCTCAAGCGGCATGGCAACGCCGTTGATGCGGCCGTGGCCACGGCGCTGGCCCTGGCGGTCACCTTCCCCGAGGCGGGCAATATCGGTGGCGGCGGTTTCATGATGGTCTGGCCGGGCGGCGGGCAGGAGCCGGTTTGCGTCGACTATCGTGAGACGGCGCCGGCATCCGCCGTGCGCGACATGTTCGTCGATGACAAGGATCAACACAGCCACAAGACGGCCGGCGTGCCGGGCACCGTGCGGGGGCTTGCTCTTGCGCACAAACGGTTCGGCAGGCTGCCGTGGAAGGACTTGGTGCTGCCGGCCGTCGCCCTGGCGGAGCAGGGCTTCGCGGTCGATGAAGCGGTGGCCAAAGGGCTCAATGCTATTGCGGCGAAATCGACGACCGCCGCCGAGTTCCGCCGCGTGTATCAGAAGCCCGATGGCGGCTCGCTCGCGATCGGCGACGGGCTCGTGCAGCCGGACCTGGCGGCGACGTTGCGGCTGCTGGCCGACGGCGGCCCCGACGCCTTTTATCGCGGGCGGATCGCCGAGCAGATCGTGGCCGAAATGCGGGCTGGCGGCGGAATTCTCACCGCGGCCGACCTGGCCGGCTACGAAGCCAAGATACGGACGCCCGTCCACGGCACGTTTCGCGGCTTCGACATCTACGGGCCGCCTCCCCCCAGCTCCGGCGGGACGTGCGTCGTCGAGATGCTCAACATCCTGGAGAACTTCGACCTGCGCCGGCAGGGACGCTTCGCGCCCGAGACCGTGCACCTGGCGATCGAGGCAATGCGCAGGGCCTATTGCGACCGGGCCCGCTATCTGGGCGATCCGGATTTCGTTGACGTGCCTAATCACCTGACGACGAAGGAGTACGCCCGCAAGCTGGCGGCCGGCATTCACCTGGCGCGTGCGACGCCGAGCGTGGAGGTGGCGCCCGACGTCCAGCTCGCGGCCGAGGGGGAGAGCACCACGCACTTTTCGATCGTGGACGCGGACGGGATGGCCGTGGCCAACACGTATACGCTGCAGGACAGCTTCGGGGCACGGATCGTGGTTCGCGGGGCCGGCTTCCTCTTGAATAACGAGATGACCGATTTCAATTGGCGGCCAGGACACACCGACCGCCGTGGCGCAATCGGCACCGCGGCCAACCAAATCGTGTCCGGCAAGCGGATGCTCAGCTCGCAGTCGCCGACGCTGGTGGCCCGGGACGGCAAGCTGGTGCTGGTGACGGGCTGCCCCGGCGGCCGCACGATCCCCAACACCGTGCTGTGCGTGCTGTTGAACGTGCTGGAATTCGACATGGACGCGCGGGCTGCCGTCGATGCGCCGCGGCTGCACCACCAGTGGCTGCCCGACCGCGTGCAGTTCGAGGGGGCGGACCGGCCGGAGTACGCGCCGTTGGTCGAACGGCTGCGGGCGATGGGCCACGACGTCGCCGACAAGACACGCAAACAAGGCGACGCCCACACGATCCGCGTCACGACCGAAGGCTTGGAAGGCGCCGCCGACTCGCGCCGTACAGAGGCCAAGGCGGCGGGATACTGAGGCCGCTTCCAATGATGAATGATGAATGATGAATGATGAACGTCCAGAAGCTGACGTGCCCGGCATCCTCTCGGGCATTCGCGTCGTCGAGGTGGCCTCGTACATCTTCGGGCCAGCGGCGGCTACCGTGATGTCCGACTTCGGCGCCGACGTGATCAAGGTCGAGCCGCCGGGCGTCGGCGACGCATATCGACTCTTGTCGCAGAATCCGCCCATGCCATCGGGCGAGATGAATTACTGCTGGATCCTCGAAGGGCGCAACAAGCGGAGCGTCTCCGTCAACCTGAAGCAGTCGGCCGGCCGCGACATCGTCGTCAAGCTGGTTGAGAAGGCCGACGTGTTTGTCACTAACTACCAGCACTCGCTCTTGGACGTCTTGAAGCTGCGGTACGAAGACCTGCGGCCGCTCAATCCGCGCTTGATTTATGCCCAGGCCACCGGCTACGGCGACCGGGGCGACGACGTCGAGAAGCCCGGCTACGACATGACCGCCTACTGGGCCCGCAGCGGCCTGATGGATGGCTTGTCGAACGCCGACGGCGACCCTTGCCTGTCGCTGGCCGGGATGGGCGATCATCCCAGCGCCATGACGCTGTTTTCCGGCATCATGCTCGCCTTGTACCAGCGCGATCGGACCGGCCAGGGAACGCGCGTCACGTCGTCGCTCATGGCCAACGGCGTGTGGACCAACAGTTGCATGATCCAGGCGGCGCTGTGCGGGTCGGACCCGTATCGCAAGCGGACGCGGATGACGGCCATCAATCCGCTCGTGAACCATTACATCACTCGCGACGGCAAGCGCTTCATCGTCTGTTCGCTCGACACCAAGAAGCACTGGCCGCGGTTCTGCCACGCGCTGGGATTGCCGGCGCTGATCGACGACCCGCGCTTCGCCACGCCGCCGGCGCGGGCCGCGAATGCCGAGGAGCTGTCGCGTATCGTCGATCGCGCGATGGTGACCAAGGACATGGCCGAATGGAAGCGGATCTTGGACGAGCACGACCTGATCTTCGGCCCGGTGCCGAAGATCGAGGAATTGCCGGACGACCCACAGATCGCGGCCGGCGACATGTTCGTCGAGTTCGACCATCCGAAGCACGGCCGGCTGCGAACGATCAATAGCCCGATCTTCCTGGCGGGCGCGAAGAAGCGCCGGCCGATGGCGGCGCCTTCTGTCGGTCAGCACACCGTCGAAGTGCTGGCGTCGCTGGGCTATGGCGAAGCCCAGATCGCGGAGCTGCTGCGGCATGGGACCGTGCACAAAGCGGCGGCCGACGGAAATCAGTAGCCCAACAGGCGAGGAAGCATCATGTCCGAGCCAACCGTCCTGTACGAACGCGATGGCCGGATCGCGCGGATCACCCTCAATCGTCCGCGCGAGCTGAATGCCATCAACGACGCGATGCCCGGCGAGCTGGCCGCGGCGGTCGCGGAGGCCAATCGCGACGACGCGGTGCACGTGATCGTGCTCGCCGGCGCCGGCCGCGCCTTTTGCTCCGGCTACGACCTGAAGCTGTACGCCGAGCGGCCGGGTCCGAATCCCGGCAGCCAGGACATGCCATGGGACCCGATGATCGACTACCGGATGATGAGCGCCAACACGGCCGCGTTCATGAGCCTGTGGCGGAGCGCCAAGCCGGTGATCTGTCGCGTGCATGGCTACGCGGTGGCCGGCGGAAGCGATATCGCGCTGTGTGCCGATCTGGTGGTCATGGCCGACGACGCGCGGATCGGCTATCCACCGGCGCGGGTGTGGGGATGCCCGACCACCGCCATGTGGGTCTATCGCGTGGGGGCGGAGCGGGCGAAGCGCCTGCTGTTGACCGGCGATCTTGTAACGGGGCGCGAGGCGGCGGCGATGGGTCTGGTGTCGCAGTCGGTGCCCGAGGCCGAGCTGGCGGCGACCGCCGAAGGGCTGGCCGCGCGGATGGCCGGTGTCCCCAAGAATCAGCTCATGATGCAGAAGCTGATGGTCAACCAGGCGTACGAGAACATGGGCCTGGCCGGCACGCAACTGCTGGCCACGCTGTTCGACGGCATCGCCCGACACACGCCCGAGGGGCGCGCGTTCAAGCGCCGCGCGGAAGAGGTGGGGTTCAAGCAAGCGGTCGACGAGCGCGACAGCGGCGCGGCGATCTAGCGCCTAGCTCAAGATTGGCGGTGCCCGTGTGCGGACCAGGCCGTCAACGTGCCTGTCAAGCGTAGCGACCCAACCTTGAATTACTTTCGGGCTTGCCAATACATGCCGCTCGGCCAGCTCTTTTACGGTGGATCGTGACCGACGGCGCGTACGCCAAGCGGCCGTTCTTGGCGCGTGCCCAGGCGGCCGGCGCGATGGTCGCCAGTCGCTTACGCAAAGATGCGGCGCTGGCAACGGTTCCCACGCCGCCGAAGCGCGGCCAGCGCCGTCGCGGCCGGCCGCGCAAGTACGGCGCCGCGCGGATCGACCTGGCGAAGCGGGCCGGCCCCGCGCGCTCGTGGCAGAGCGGAGAACTCGCGCTGTACGGCAGATCGCTCGTCAAGCGCCCGCGCCTCATGCCGGGCAGGTTGAACGGTGGACGGAGGCTCGTTGACGATCCTTCCCAATGCCCTAAGGGTCAGGTATGAGCAAAGTCAACCTGGGCTTCTTCGCCCGGAGCACGCTCGATGCGGCGGAACGGCAACGGACAGACCCACCCCAAGCGGCGCAGGAACCGCCGTACGCTGTCGTAACCAACCGTGGCGCCGTGCTCGCCAACCAGGTCTTGATGAATCCGCCTGGCCGATAGCCCTTGAGCTTGCTTGGCCTGGATGATCTCGCGCCACGGGTCGCAGTCGCTTGCGCGACCCGGTGGTAGAATCGGCGCATTGGCCGGGTTTGAAAGCGCCGATGACCCGGCCCGGGAAATCGGCGCCTTGGCTGGGTTTGGGTCGCCCGGCCCGGAACGCGAAAGCAGCGCATTGGCCGGGTTTGAAACGTCGGGGTCAGGCTGCCCGAGCTGGGCCGGTTGCCGCACGTACCGCGAGACCGTCTCACGATTGACGTGCAATTCCCGGGCGATTCGCCGCCCGGACCAGCGTTGCGCATGCAGCAGCAGAACGGACTGTACTATGGCCATCTTGAGTCGATTCGCCATCTCGGCCTCCTTCCGCGGCGACGCCGCTAAGAAGGCCATTAGGCCGAATCGTCCTTACTCAAGCTGGCTGGTTTTCAGACGCCGATAGGTGGCTGGTTTTAAGCGCCGACTGACACGCACGCACGGCGCAAGTTTCACGAGGCCCAGCGGACGGCCGGCCGCCTGGCCCACGAGGCGCTTGTGCGCATTGGTCAGCTTTACACGATCGAGCGCGAACTGCGCGAAGCGTGCGCCGGCGCGTGGAACGATCTAGCCCGCGATGAACAAGACACGCGGATCGCGCAAGTGCGGCAAGAGCGTGCGCGGCCATTGCTCGCATTGTTCCGCGCCTGGCTCGATGCCCAAGCGGCGCAAGCCTTGCCCAAAAGCCCCATCGGCCAGGCGATCTCCT
>JACPPG010000076.1 GCA_016191115.1 Planctomycetia bacterium
CGGTAGCGCGATCGAGGTAGGCGTCAAGTTCACGGCCGACTCGGACGGCTTCATCACCGGCCTGAAGTTCTACAAGAGCGCCGCCAACACCGGCACGCACGTCGGCCACCTGTGGACGAGCACCGGCCAGTTGCTGGCCACCGCCACGTTCACCGGCGAGACGGCCAGCGGCTGGCAGCAGGTCACCTTCGCCGCGCCGGTGGCGATCACCGCCGGCACGACGTACGTGGCCTCGTACTTCGCGCCCAAGGGGCATTTCTCGGTCAATCGCAACTACTTCGCGACCCCGTTCACGAGCGGCCTGTTGCACGTGCCGACAAGCGGCGGCGTCTTCAAGTACGGCGCCACAAGCGTCTTCCCCAACCAGTCCTACCAGGCCAGCAACTACTGGATCGACGTCCTGTTCAGCACGGCACTCCCGTAGCCGATCCCTCCGCGCCCGGCTGGAGAGTTCATTTTGCGAGCCTTTAAGTATCTTGCTGTCTATTGCTCGACGGGCGGCGCCGGCGGCGGGATCGGGAACGCCCAGCCGTGCGACAGGTACTCCGGATCGCGATGAGTGGGAACGTTGCCGATCGCCGCGAGCCAGCGGATGAACCCGGCCGCGTCAGGCGCGTAGGCACCATCAACGGCTCCCGCTGCGCTCCAGACAAAGGGCGCGTCGGCCTCGATGGTACCGCCGGCGCCGCGATACACGAGCTTGTCCGACACGCCATGCGGAAAGTAGCGGAAGTCCTGGCCGGAATACGGGTCGAGCGGCAAGCGTTCCAAGTACGCTCCCTCGAGCTCCTCCAGCGTCCCAGGCAACTCGCCATGCTCGAGTCGCCATCCCTCCAGGGCCAACAGCAGGCACGCCGCGCGGCGCTCTGCCGTGTATCCAATCCAAGCCCGAAGGAGCACCTCCTTGTGCTGCGCGAACGTCGCCAGCCACGGCGTACGGTACCGCGCCCAATCGAAGCCCTGGTACGCGGTGGGCGGGGGCGCTTCACGGCGCCCCTCATGAACGGTCTCATAAAGCCAGCGGGCCGCAGCCAGCTCGATCGCCGTCTCCCGGTCGAGCACGCGGCGGGCCCGCGCTGTCTCCCACGGCATGAGCTTCGCCAGGAAGACGTATCGCGCGGCGCCATTCTTGAAGGCCGGGTTGGCGCGCTCCTCGACGGCCAGGTGCGATTCGCTGAGCGATAATAGCCCGCTCAAATACAAGTAGCGAGCTTCAATCGCCTCGCTCGGTGGCGGCACGGTTTTGTCCCATGCTTCCAAAGCGGCAAGCGCGCGGTGGATCGTCTCCGGCGTCTGCTTCGGATGCGGCGTCCACTCGTTCAAGAGCCGCGACAGCGCGTTCTGCTCCCAGCCGCTGCCGTACCCCGTGTCGAACTGGTAGTTGCGCATGTGGACCGACATGCGGAGCACTGCCAGATAGCGATCGAAGGCGGCATCCAGCTCGCCCTCGCGCGTCAGGCGCCGCGCGTCGGTGGATGTCAACAGGCACAGCGCCCCGACGCGGTAGAGTTCCTGCCTCTCGCCGGGCACCTGAATGCCAAAGACGCATTCTTTCCGCGCCGACGCCGCCAGTGCCAGCTCAAGTGGCTCACGGTTCGCGTCCAGCCATGCGATCGTCCTCGGCCAGTCCAGGATCGTGCGTTCGGCGTCTTCAGTGGGCGATGGATCTTTGTCTAGCACGAAAAGATCGGCCGCGCGGAGATACATCTGCTGCGTCTCGCGGGCCGCGGGCGTGCACGCCGCGGCGTAGTCCTGCGGCGAGAAGCCGGGGCCGGTCGCCGGAATCTGCACCACGCGGAAGATGGCCACGCTCGTGGCCAATGCTACGGCCGGCACCGCGAGCGAGAGCGCCACCCGCGTCCACGGCCAAACGCCGTTTCGATCACCGATCCAGTGCGGCGCCCGCAGCCACGTGGCAGAAAGCAGGAACACGGGAATTGGCGCTATCGACAACAGCCAGTTCACATCGAACGCGGCCATCAGCGCAGCCCACCCGCACACGACGCCGGTCAGCATCAGGCCCAGAAAGCCGGCCACGACGCCGCGCCGCACGAGCATCGACGCGAGTTGCCCGCATGCGTAGGCGAGTGCGACCAGCACCACGAGCGTCATCCCTTGCGGCATTTCGAGCAAACTGCCCGTGAGGCTGGGCGTCTCCATACCGGGGCGTGGGTGCGGCACGTCACCCAGCGGCTTGAGTGTGTCGAACGCGTATAGCGCCCAGACCGGCACGACGAGCAGCAGCCAGGCGGCGATCGCTGAGAGCCACACGGCGTGCCGACTCAGCCATACCATTCGTGGGCGAATTGCTCGTTCGGCGAAGAACCGATATTGCGACCGTTCCTGATCAGACAAGAAAACGCACGAGCCCATCACCGAGACAATCGCGACAGCGAGTGGCACGGCGAGTTTTTGCGGCGTCAGCTCGTGGATCGTGGCGGTAAAGAGCGACAGTAAAACGCCGATCGCCACCAGCACGCCGATCGTGCGCCACGACTGCCGCCACTCGTGCCACAGGAGGCGACTGATTGCCGTGATCCGCGCGCGCGGTATAGCGCCGGTCGCCGCCCTGCCGGTGCCAGCGCGCGAGCGCCACTCGCGCCGCGTGCCGTCGCGATTCCCATCTGGCAGCCAGCGACTTCCCAACCATACGTCGACCGCGAACACGATCGCGGCGAGCAACATCCGGCCGAGGATGAAAGGGCTCAGGAATTCGTAGTGTTGTGGTGTAAAAGTGGCCGCGCTGACCGACCAGATGGCGACGCGTGCCACCAAGGCGACCCCGCACAAACCCGCGGCCGCCGCCTTGCACGCAGCGACCAACGGCCGCTTGAGCCGCAGGGAAAAAAACAGGCCCCACGCAAGCGCTTCGACCGCGGTGATGCCGATGGGGACCATCTCCGCGAAGGGCGGCGTTGAAATGAGCCACACGTTGGTCCACAATCCTCCCGCAAGGACGACGGTCGTTAGCACCATCAATGTCGCGAATAGCGCAACCGTGCTACCGATCGCGAACGTGACCTTGGGCAGGAAAAGCTGCGTGCCGCGAACCGGCATCGCGCGCAAGAATTCGTCGGTGCCGTCCTCCCGCTCGACGGCGAACACCGTCGCCGCGCAGCCCAGCGCGTAGAGCGTCACCATCACCAGGGCGATATAGTAGAACGCTTCCTCCGGATCTTCGCCGACGGACCACACCAACGCTTGCAGCGCCACCGTCAATAGCGCCACGCTGATCCAGAAGCCGCGCAGCATCCGGTACTCTTTCCACAGCGTGCGGCGGAAGACGTCGGTGATCATGGCCAGGGCACCTCGCTCGCGGGCTTGATGCTGCCCGCTTCCCCAGCCGCGCTATCCGCGTCCGCCGGGCCGCTTGAGCGCATATACGCTACGAAGATCTCTTCGAGCGCCGGCCGCCGCACGTCCACGTCCCGCACCGCCGCGTGGGAGCGCAGCACCGCCAGTTGCTCGTCGCCCAGCCCGCGGGCGAGCACCTGCCACTGCCGGGCCTTACGCCGCTCGCGCAAGATTTCGCCGCTGACGCGCGGCATCGCCGCCCCGTCGTCGAGCGTCACCACCAGGGCGCGGATGCTGTCCTTCAGCTCGTCCAACCGCTCGACCAGCACCAGCTTCCCCTCCCGGAGGATGGCCACGATGTCGGCCACGCGCTCCACCTCGTGAATCTGGTGGCTGGAGAGAAACACCGTCCGACCCGCGGCCGCCAGGTCGACCATGCTCTCCAAAAACTCGCGGCGCACCATCGTGTCCAAGCCCGACGTCGGCTCATCGAGGATCAAAACGTCGGGCCGGTGCGCCAGCGCGAGTGAGAGCGCCACTTTGGCCCGCATCCCCTTCGACAGGGCCTTGATCTTGCGGTCCGCGGGCAACGAAAAATCAGACGCCAACCGATCGTAGTGCGCCTGGAAATCGCCGCCGTAGAAGCCGGCCGTGAACCAGCCGATCTCGGCCACCGTCATCCACTCGTACAGGGTCGGCCGCTCGGGCACGTAGCCCACGTGCCGCAGCACGTCCAACCGCCGGCCGCGGCTGTGCATGCCCAACACCTCGGCCAGTCCGGCGTCGGCCTCCTCCAGGTCCAAGAGGATACGGATGGCCGTGGTCTTGCCGGCGCCGTTCTCGCCCAACAGCGCGAACACGCAGCCGTGCGGCACCTCGAACGAGACGTTGTCGAGCGCCACCTGGCGGCCGAATCGCTTCGACACCTTGGTCAGTTGAATCGCGGGCTGCATTGCTGTGTCCCTTTCGGCTACGTCCCTTCTCCGTTGATTTGCTGGAGCTCCTCTTCCACGAGCCGGCGCAGATCGGGGCTGGCGAGCTGGCTCTGCTGCGCCTCGGCGAGCACCTGCCGCAGCCGCGCGCGGATGAGGTCGATCGTCTCGCGGCGGCATTGCTCGCGGGCCGCCGGTGCGACCTCCAGGCCCGTCCCGCGCACGGTCGCCAGCACGCCGTCGGTTTGCAACTGGCGATAAGCCCGGGCCACGGTGTTGGGATTGACGGCCAGCTCGCGGGCCAGCTCGCGGACGCTCGGGATCATTTCGCCCGACTTGATCGCCTCGCGGGCGACGGCGAACTTCACCTGGCGGACGATCTGCTCGTAGACGGCAATACCGTTGGCAGGGTCGATGGCGAAAAACATGAGGCGTCCTCTGTACTACCGTACTAGTACAGGGTTTCTAGGCCGCCGTCAAGCAGAATGTAGGCTTCTCAACGGGGAGGACGCATGGCGACGCCGCTCGGCGGGCAGGTCGGGGTACCAGCGCGGTCGGTCTGGCGTCAGCGCTGCAAGGCCGGCGCCGTAGGGCTTGCAGCATCGTTTGGGGCGTTGACTTTCGCCCGCAATCGCACGCGGACGCCGTTGAGGATCGACTGCCCGACGACCGATTCCACTTCTTGATCGTCGGTCCAGTCGTTGATCGACACGCCGGCGTGGGCGGCGGCGACTTGCTGCCATGGGGCGCTTGCCGCGTGCCCCCAGCCGTGTGGCAGGCTCACCACGCCCTCGCGCATCTCGTCGCTCGTGCGGACCGGCACTTCGCCCGCGTGGATGCGGCTTTCTAGGATCGCCGTGTCGCCGTCGCGGACGCCGGCGCGCTGGGCGTCGCGCGGATGCACCAGCAGCGTGCAGCGCGGGCGGCCCGAGACGAGCCCCGCGACGTTGTGCATCCAGGAGTTGTTGCTGCGCAGGTCGCGCCGGCCGATCAGGACGAGCGAGTCGCCGGGACCGAAGGCGGGTCGGCCGGCCGCCCCGTTGCCGTTTGCCCCGTTGTTCGGTTGAAGGCGGGCAGGATGCCCGCCCCCCGCGAGCGCATGCCCCTCTAGCGAGCGCGCCAGCTCGTCGACCGCCTCTAGTAGCACCCGCACGTCGAGGTGCATCTTGCCGTCGCGGTGCATCACGCGGTGGGCGATGCCGGGTTCGAGCGGCCCCAGGTCGATGCCGTGCGGCGCGGCCTTGAGCTTCTTGAGGTTCAGCCCCTTGCGCCACGGCAGGAACCCGTCGCCATACGGTCCGAGCCTTACGAGCAGGTCGACGGTCGACTCCGGCCGCCAGGTAAAGCCGATCCGCCGGCCCAGCCGATAGGCCCAATCCAGCCAGCGCACGCCGGTCGGCCCACCGCCAAGCCGGTAGATCAATTCCAGCACGATCTCCCAATCGGCCAGACCGCCCTTCGGTTTCGGCACGACCGGCGGCGACCAGCGGGCGACGTTCCGCACGGCCGCGCCCGTGCTGATCAAATCGACGTGATCGTCGCACAGGCCCCAGGCCGGCGGCAGGATCACGTCGGCATGTCGCGTGGTCTCGTTGATATAGAGGTCGATCGAGACCATGAACTCGAGCTGCCCGAGCGCCGCCGCCAGGCGCCGGCCGTTGGGGGTCGAGAGGACCGGGTTGCCGGCGTATGTGACGAACGCCCGCACCTGCCCCTCGCCCGGCGTCTCCATCTCTTCGGCCAGGATCGCGGCGGGCAGGTCGCCCAGGGTCTCCGGCAGCCCGCGAACCCGGCTGCGCCAGCGGGCGTGGCCATCGGCCTTTGTGAGTTTGAGGATCGTCTTGGCGTCGAACGGGGGCGTGGGGAACATCGCCCCGCCGACTTCGCCAACGCGGCCGGCGACGAGGTTGAGCACATCGGTGGCCAGCGACGCGACCGTGCCGTGCGCGCCGTTGCACACGCCGACGCGCGAATAGGCGGCCGCCGTCCGCGCCGCGGCGAACTCGCGCGCCAGCCGGCGGATCGTCGCCGCGTCGATGCCGACGGCGGCTGCGACGCGCTCGGGCGCGAACGCCGCCAGGCGACGTTCGATTTGCTCCCAGCCGGTCGACCGCAGCGCGACATGCTCGCGCCGCGCGAGCCCCTCGGCCACGATCACCTGCGCAAGCGACAAGAGAAACGCCGCGTCGCCGCCGGGCAGGATCGCCACGTGCTCGTCCGCCTCGCGGGCCGTCTCGGTCCGCCGTGGGTCGACCACTACCACCCGGCCGCCGCGCCGCCTGATCGCCTGCAAGCGCCGCCGCACGTCGGGAGCGGTCAGGAAGCTGCCGTTGGAGACGCGCGGGTTGGCGCCCAGGCACAACAGGTAGTCCGTCCGCTCGATGTCGGGCACGGGACTCGCCAGCGACGCGCCGTAGAGGTAGTACGACGCCGCGAAGCGCGGGCTCGCGTCTTGCGAGCCGGCGCTCGTGCAATTGCGGGTGCCGATCGCGTTGAACAACCCGTTCCGCAGCGCGAGCACGCCATAGTTGTGGGCAATGGGGTTGCCCATGTAGAGCGCGATCGCGTCGGCGCCGTGCTTTGCGCGGATCGCGGTCAGGCGGTCGCCGACGAGCTTGAAGGCCTCGTCCCAGGAGATCGGCTCGAACGTGCCGGACGCGGTGCGGCGGACCGGCGTGCGGAGCCGGTCGGGGTCGTTGTGTACATCGGCGATGGCCGCGCCCTTGGGGCAGATGTAGCCGTGCGAGAAGACGTCTTCTCGATCGGGCCGCACGGCGTCGATCCGGTCGCCGTCGACGTCGAAGGCGAGCCCACACATCGCCTCGCACAAGGGGCAGGTGCGAAACACGGTCTCGGTCATGGCACGGCCTCCGCTGTTAGCGAGAAAGCGGCGCGCCCGATTGTAGTCGGTGGCGGAGGAAAGGACCAATTCCGGGCACTCGCGTGCATTCGGCAACCGCTGCCGAGTAGCCCAGGCAACCAAACCACGCCATAATGCGGCGGCACGCGTTTTCGCGCCGTCCCCAGGATCGCCAACCGTGAAGCTCGTCATCTTTCCCGCGGTCGAGGCTGAGCGGCTTGCGAAGATCGTCGCCGCGGCTGGACCGATGGCGGTCGTGAATGCCGGCGACGAGGCCGAGGCCGCGCGCGAGATCGGCGACGCCGACGCCTTCTTTGGCCGCGTCACGCCCGCGCTCTTGCGGCAGGCCCAGCGGCTGCGGTGGATTCAGGCCCCCACCGCCAGCATGGAGCATTACCTCTTTCCCGAGCTGGTCGAGCACCCGGCCGTGCTCACCGGCATGCGCGGGCTGTTCTCCGATTGCATCGCCGACCACGTGTTGGGCTACATGCTCGTCTTCGCGCGGAACCTGCACGTTTACATCCGGCAGCAAATCGAAGCGCGGTGGGAGCCGGTCGGCGGTGAAGCGGCGCGGCCGGGCTTTGCCATCGGGGCCGGCGCGTGCACCGCGATCGACCGGGCTCATCGGCAATTGGCGGGGGCGACGCTGGGGATCGTCGGCTTGGGGAGCATCGGCCGCGAGATCGCGCGGCGCGGCGCGGCCCTTGGCATGCGCGTGATCGCCGTCGATCCGATGCAGTCGGCCGCGCCCGAGGGCGTGACAGCTTTGTGGCCGCCGGATCGCCTGCCGGACCTGTTGGCCGAGAGCGACTACGTCGTGATCGCCGCGCCGCACACGCCGGATACGGCGGGCCTGTTTCGTGGCGAGCAGTTCCGGCGGATGAAGCGGACCGCGTATCTGATCAATATCGGCCGCGGGGCGATCGTCAACTTGCACGACTTGTGCGACGCCTTGGCCGCCGGCGAGATCGCCGGCGCCGCCCTGGACGTGTTCGAGACCGAGCCCTTGCCGGCCGAGCACCCGCTGTGGCGGTTCGAGAACGTGATCATCACGCCGCACGTCGCCGGCCAGGCCCCCCAGATCGCCGGGCGGCACCTGGGCGTGTTAGTCGAGAATATCCGCCGCTTCCGCGCCGGCGAGCCGCTGGTGAACGTCGTCGACAAGAAGCGGTGGTTTTGAAGTCGGCCGCCAACGCCATGGCAACGAGCGAGCGCCCCTGGGGTTGCCACCCCTGGGGTTGTATCTACTGCCGGCCGCCGGCTGCTCCGGCGGCTGTCTCCTCTTGCTTGCGGATCATCCGCAGGGCTTCCTCGAAGTAGCCTTGCAAGAGGAGGAAGCGGCGCTCGTCGCCGCCGTGGTCGGGGTGGAGCGACTTGATCTTCTGGCGATACGCCACGAGCAGCTCCTCCTCGCTGCACGGCCAGGGGAGGCCAAACACCGTCACGCAACGCGGACCCAGCGGGCGGGCCCAGTCGGGCGTGCCCGTGTCGCGATAGACGATCGTGGCGATGGCCCGTCGCAGCGAGCGCAGGTAGCGTCGCACGTCGATCACAAGAAAGAAGTAGCCCAGCGCCGGCAGCGCGATGGCCACGGCCAGAAACGCGGTGAGCATCGACGCGTCGAGCGAGTCCGGCCAGGCGTGCGGGGTCACGTCGTTCATCACCGCTTGGTTATAGCGGTTTCCCCCGCCTTTTGCCTTCGCCGCCCGGTTCGGTTAAGCTATTTGGGTGCCTAGCCGGGGCGTCGGACACCGACGCGCTCCCCGTGGCAGCCCGCCCAAAGCATCCCACCCCGCACACCAATTCATTTAGGAGACCCGCCGTGAGCGAACAGCAATTCTCCGGCATCTCGCGTCGCGAACTGTTGAAGACCTCCGGCCGCGTCGCCGCCGCAGGCGCCCTTTTGGGCATGGCCGTACCGAAGGTTCACGCCGCCGAGGACAACACGATCCGCCTGGTCTTGATCGGTTGCGGCGGGCGCGGCACCGGCGCCGCCGCCAACGCGCTGTCGGCCCAGAACGGCCCCACAAAGCTCGTGGCGATGGCCGACGTTTTTCCAGGCCGGCTGGCCAAGGCCTACCAGTCGCTCGGCTCGCAATTCGAGAAACAGATGGACGTGCCGGAGGATCGCAAGTTCATCGGCTTCGACGCCTATCAGAAGGCGATGGACTGCCTGCGGCCGGGCGACGTGGCGATCATGACCACGCCGCCCGCCTTCCGCTGGGTGCACTTTGGCTACGCGATCGAAAAGGGGTTGAACGTCTTCATGGAGAAGCCGACCACGGTCGACGGGCCCACGACGCGCAAGATGCTCGAGCTGGCTGAACGCTCGGCCGCCAAGAACCTGAAGGTGGGCGTCGGCCTGATGTGCCGCCACTGCACGGCCCGCCAGGAACTGCACGATCGCATCAATTCCGGTGAAATGGGGGACATCATCCTGATGCGGGCTTACCGGATCGCGGGCCCGACAGGACATGCCTCGCCCGAGCCACGGCCCGACAAGATGAGCGAGCTTTTGTGGCAGATTCAGGAGTTCCACGCCTTCTTGTGGGCCAGCGGCGGCGCGTTCTCCGACTTCCTGATTCACAATATCGACGAGTGCTGCTGGATGAAGGACGCCTGGCCGGTGTCGGCCAAGGGCTTCGGCGGCCGGCACTATCGCGACAACGTCGATCAGAATTTCGACACCTACACGACCGAGTACACCTTCGCCGACGGCTCGAAGCTGATGTTGGAAGGCCGCACGATGCCGGGCTGCTTCGACGAGTTTGCCAGCTACGCTCACGGCTCGAAGGGGTCGGCCGTGATCTCGACCTCGGGGCACACGCCCGCCAAGTGCCGCATCTATAAGGGGCAAAAGATGGACAGTAAGGAACTGTCGTGGCGATTCCCGCCACCGGAGCCGAACCCCTACCAGCTCGAGTGGGACCACCTCTTGGCGGCTATCCGCTCGGACAAGCCGTACAACGAGGCCAAGCGCGGCGCCGAGGCGAGCCTGGTGACGTCGATGGGCCGGCTGGCTTGCCACACGGGCCAACTGGTCACCTACGAGCAGATGCTCAACCACGATCACGAGTTCGCCCCCGACGTCGACAAGCTCAGCCTCGACGGGCCGGCCCCGCTGCAAAAGGGCTCGGACGGCAAGTACCCCGTGCCGCAGCCCGGCATCAACAAAACGCGGGAGTACTGAGGCTGTAGACTTTAGGCTGTAGGTCGAAGGGTTCGCGAGCCGGTTTAGCCGCCGCGGCCACGCGGCGCGCTGCGGCTGCGACGTTCTTGTCATGAACTGCCTGCCGCCGGCTGCCCGCTTCCTCAAAACTTCACCGCCGGCGCCTGGCGCACCGCTTCGTCCTCGATTTCGAAATACTCGCGGGCGTGGAAGGCGAACATCTGGGCAATGATGTTCGAGGGGAACACCTCCAGCCGGTTGTTCAGGTCGCGGACGTTGGCGTTGTAGAACCGCCGCGAGCGTTGCAGGCGGTCCTCCGTATTGGCCAACTCTTCCTGCAGCTTGACGAAGTTCTGATTGGCCTTCAGGTCGGGATAGTTCTCCGCCAGCGCGAACAACTGCCGCAGCCCGCCCACCAAGGCGTTCTCGTCCTTGGCCTGCGAGGCGGGAGAGCCCGTGTTGGCCACGGCGGCGTTGCGGGCCTGGATCACGCGCTCGAACACGTCGCGCTCGTGCGTGGCGTATCCCTTCACGGTTTCGATCAGGTTGGGGATCAGGTCGTAGCGGCGGCGCAGCTCGGTGTCGATGTCGGCCCACGACTCGTCGCAGGCGTTGCGGACCCGCACCAGGCCGTTGTACATGCCGGCCACCCACAGCGCGATCAATAGGGCGATCCCCGCAAGGACCAACAAGGGCACGAGGCCGGCGCTCATCACTCGGCTCCTTTCATTTCGCGGATCAAGTACTCAGGCAGTCGATCGACGACGCCCGATATGACTTGCACGGCCTGCTCGAAGTCGATCGCCTCGAACAGGGCCGCTCGCCAGGCCATGACGCGCGACCCGGCGAACTGGATTGTAAACCGCGGGGCGGCCAGCAGGAACTCCATCGTGGCCTGATGGATCACGTCGAAGGCGAAGCGGCGGTCGTCGGCCTTGACGAAAAATTGCCGGCTGAACTCGGCCGATTCGAAGTCGATGTCGTCGACGCCGAAGAACTCGCCCAGCTTGTCCAGCACGTTCTCAGAGCGGATCAGAAGCGGCTTGAGCGGCAGGCCCGTCTCGACCACCAGCGCCGAGAAGTAGTGGTGGTGCGTACTACGATTGCCCTTGGAGTCGGTGGAATAGGTTTCGTAGTGATAGTCGAAGCCGCACAAGGGCCGACGCTGGGCGAGCCCTTCCAAAATGTTGTAGGCGTATCGTTCGGAGCCCTGCTCGAGGCACGAAAAGGCCGCGAAACGCGTCTCGATGTCGTAGTCGTTGCTGACCCGCAACTGCCAACCATTTTTGAGCGCCAGCGCCATCAACTCTTTGCGGCGCCGCTCGCCCTGATAGTATTGCCAGATTCCGGCCGCGACCAGGAGCGCGGCGAAGATGACGATGATGACGATTTCCATGCTGTCCTTCGATTGAGCGACGAGCCGTTTGGCCATTGTAGCGGCCAGCCAACGGTTCTCGACGAGTCGCGGCGTATCTCGACAGGGCCGTTCACAGATTCAAGCTTGCCGGCGGCGCACCGGCGGGAAAGTGGGACAGGCACCGAGACGCAACGTTGGTCTGAAAGGACTTGCGCTGTTTATGCTCGGAGCCAGTCCCATTCTCCCGCCTCGCCATTTTGAAAAATAGAATGGCCCTGAGGAGTTTACGTTGCGCGGGCACCAGGACCTCCGGGATAAATCCGGAGGCTCGCTTTCTGCCGCCGACAGCAAGAGTATTGTGGCCAGGCTCATGCGCTTGGCGCGGCGGCCGGCACGTTTTCTTCCTCGGGCATCTTGACGCGGGCAGCCAGCGCTCGAAGCGCGTCGAGGGCCGCGAGCGAGGCGTCCTGATTGCGGGCGATCGCCTGTCGCTCCAGTTCGGCGGCCGCCGTGGCCAGCTCGGGAAAGCCGAGCATGCCGGCCGTTCCTTTCACGCGATGGGCCCGCCGCGCCAGCTCCTCGTAGTCGGTCGCCGCGGCCAGCGAGTGGATTTCGTCGAGCCGTTGGCGCAGCCGCCCCACGAAGTCGCGAAGAATCTGCCGGAACTCGGCATCGTCCGCCTTCATGGTCGAGACGATTGCGGCGGCATCTTCGCTCGGCGGCGTTGCGTCCGTTTCCGGCGCCGCATCCGACGACGGCGAAGCCGCCGCTTCCGCCGCACTTTGGCCGGACTGGCGCGCCGTATGGGCCAGGTCGCGAACGGTTCGCATCAAGAGGGCCGCGTCGATCGGCTTTGTCAAGTAGCTCGTGCAGCCGGCCTGCAGACACTTGTGCTCGTCCCCCTTCATGGCGTGGGCCGTCAGGGCGACGATCGGCACGTCGATTCCCATGTCGCGCAGCCGCGTGGCGGCCGTGTAGCCGTCCATAACCGGCATCTGCATGTCCATCAAGATGACGTCGTAGGAATTCTGCCGTGCCAGGTCCACGCCCAGCACGCCGTTCTCGGCCGTTTGCACCGTGGCGCCGGCCCGGCGCAGCAAGAGCGCGATCAGCTTACGATTCGTCTCGCCGTCCTCCACCAGCAAGATGCGCACGCCGTCAAGCCGCACCTGGTCGACGGCCGGCCGCGTGCCGCGCGGAAGCCGCAGGTCCGGCGCCATCGACCCGTGGATCGGCACGCCCACCAGCGA
Source organism: Planctomycetia bacterium (assembly GCA_016191115.1). GTDB lineage: Bacteria > Planctomycetota > Planctomycetia > Pirellulales > JACPPG01 > JACPPG01. The sequence goes on from JACPPG010000076.1 coordinate 12,863, forward strand.
CCCCGTGGCCACCGTGGCCGTGAACACGCTCCCCAGTCCGACCTGGCTGTGTACCGCGAGGTCGCCGCCAAGCGCCCGGGCGATGCGGCGGCTGATCGCCAACCCCAAGCCCGTTCCGCCGAAACGGCGAGTGACCGACGTGTCGGCCTGCACGAACGGGTCGAATATCGATTCGAGCTTGTCGGGCGGGATGCCGATGCCTGTGTCGCTCACTTCAAAAGCCAGGCAGGGCTCGCTGCGGGCGACGTCGAGGCTGACTTGGATGGTCACGCTCCCCGTCTCGGTGAACTTGATGGCGTTGCCCACCAGGTTCATGACCAACTGACGTAGCCGCGCGGGATCGGTGCGGATGGTTTCGGGGACGCCGGTCGTCCAATGGTATTCGAGCGACAGGCCCTTCTCGCGGGCGCGAACGCGCATCAGCGACACCACTTCGGAGATCAACTGGTGGGGCGAAGCGGGCACGAGTTCCACTTCCATGCGTCCCGCCTCGATCTTCGACAGATCGAGGATGTCGTTGATCAGTTCCAGGAGGTGCTGTCCGCTCGCGCGAATGGTCGTGAGATACTCACGGCGTTCGGCGTCCCCGACGCCGTCGCGGGTGTCGAGGAGTAGATCGGTAAAGCCGAGAATGCTGTTCAGCGGCGTGCGGATCTCGTGGCTCATGTTGGCGACGAAATCGCTCTTGGCGCGGTTGGCGGCCTGGGCCACGTCGCAGGCGTTCGCCAGGGCGACGGCCTGTTCCGAGGCGTCCTTGAGCATGCCGTCGAGATGTTCGTTAGTGCGGGCCAGCTCTTCCTCGGCGGCCTTGCGTTCGGTGATGTCCATGGCCGAGCCGACGAACCCGGCGAACCGGCCATCGGTCAGGATGCGGGGCACGCCCGCGTCGAGCATCCAGCGATAGGCGCCGTCGCGGCGGCGCAAGCGATATTCGATCTCGAACGTCAGGCGCGCGTCGAAGGCGCGGCGGTACGCCTGCTGAACGATCGGCCGGTCATCCGGGTGCACGCTGACGGTCCACCCTTCGCCCAATTCGTCCTCGAGCGCGCGGCCGGTGAAGTCGAGCCACGTCTGGTTGAAGTAGGTGTTCCGCCCGTCGGCGTCCGTCATCCAGATCAGCACCGGCGCGGCGTCGGCCAGGTTGCGGAAGCGGGCCTCGCTCTCCACGAGCGCGTGTTCGGCGCGCTTCCGCTCGGTCAAGTCGCGGACGTAGGCCGTGAAGGAAGGCTGGCCGTCGTGCCAGGTGGGGATGATCGTCAACTCCACGGGGAACTCCACGCCATCGGCCCGCAAGGCCAGGACTTCGATGCGTTTTTCCAGGACCGGTCCTTCGCCCGTCGCCAGGTATCGAGCGAGCCCCTTGCGGTGCGAATCGCGGAGCGACGGCGGAATGATCACCTCGGCCAGTTCCTTGCCCACGATGCGTTGCCGCGAGACGCCGAACGTCTTTTCGGCGGCCGGATTGAACTCGACGATCCGCCCGACGCGGTCCATGCCGATGATGCAGTCGATCGCCGAGACGACGACGGCGCGAAAGCGCGACTCGCTCCGCTTGAGCTCGTCGGTCACGTGTCGCAGGCGAACCGCCTCGCGGTTGGCCGAAAGCGCGATCAACAGGATCAGGCCCGCCGCGATGGCCAGCGTCACGGCCACGATCAACAGCGAGAACCGGCGATTGTGGCGGAAGTCGTCGATGCGGGCTTGCAGCAAGCCTTCCAGCTCGCGCGTGGCCAGATCGGACAATCGGAAGTTGAGCGCCAGGGTCTGCTGGATCTCTTGCAGGTCGGAGGCGCGGGTGGCGATGCCCCAGTCCCACTGGCCGACGCTCTTTCGCAGCGCCGTCAGGGTGTGCCCGGCCGAGGACACGTACGACCGCAAGGCCGGTCCGAGATTCCGCCCCAGGCGGCCATCGGGCGTCGTGTCGTTGGCGAACGCCACCGGCATGCCGGCCAGCGGGCTCTGCAATCCTTGCAAGTGGTTCTCGTACAAGCTCAACAGCACCAAAGACCGCGACCGCGCACTGGGCGACAAGAGGGAAGCGCGGTCGGCCAGTCGCAATACGTCGGCCATCTCCGCCAGAAGCGCCTGGCCCGCCCCTAGCTTCAGGACGACGCTGTCCATAAGCCAGTAGCTATCCAGGTTCGGGTCGAGAATCAGGTTGGAGACGTTGCCGATGTGGCTTTGCAAGTCGTACGCCCGTTTGAGCAGCAATGCGCGGCCGGCCGCCGCGCCGTCGTCCCCTTCGCCGGCGCGCCATCGTGCCAGAGCCTCGCAGAGCGCCGTTAGCAGCTCGCGCGTTTGCTGCCGCGGTTCCGACGGCAGATCGCGGAAACGGTCGCCAATCGCTTCGACCGCCGCGACGTCGCCATCGATTTGCTCGAGCAACTTATCGGCATCGGGCTGCTCCTCCTCCTTGTCGGCGTCGACGATCGTCGCGCAGATGTCCTCCTCGAGCCGCCGCACCGCGCGGAGATACTCCGCGCCCACGAGTTCCTTGGACGCGAAGGCAATGTCCTTTTGCTGTTGCTTGACGAGCAACACGAGCAAAAGCGCAAGGGGAATGGCCAGCGTCACGCACGTCAGCGCGAGCGTGCGACCGATCGTCATTCGGCCCGGGGCGGCGTGGTCCATGGCTCTCGATGTATCGACAACGGGGGCGGCGGGCCGATCGCGGCGATCGGCCGTGCTATTGGCAGGTTCTCTTGGTGGGCCAGTCAAGGACTACGGCCGTCGAAAGCATAGGTTGCCGGCCGCCCGGGCTGCCCGGCCGCGGCCTCAATCATCGGGTCCGGCCAAGCCGCGGATGGCGAATATGTGGATCGTGAGGGCACGAGCGACGTGCGATGCCGCCCAGTGCTGGCCTGGTGAGTGCCGCTAGCGTTGTTCGTGGGCTGCGCGCTCGACGTCCACCGGCTCAAGCGCCGGCATGCTGCGGCCGCCGCAGGTCGTGTCGAACTGTTTGTTGCCCGTAACGCGAAAGACGTGCGGCAGCCTGGCGGGCGACCCTGCCACCAACCCGCGCGTGTCGATGCCGTGGATCCACACGTCGACGAACGTCGGCTCACCACCGACAGCCCGTTTGTCCGCCACAGCGTCCGCGGCGTACCAGGCTCTGACGACCGCGTTGTGCTCGTCGATCACTTCCAGCACGTCGAGAGATTTTCCGCGGCGGTCGTCCGCGGGATTGGCCGGCGCGAAGACGCCAATGTCTCCTTTCCGCGGCGGCAATGGCAGTACCGCCATTTCGCGCGGGCCGGTCCACCGCGCTGTATTGATGGCGAAGTACAGGTTCTCGAACGGCGGCTTCTTACGGCTGGCGTACCAGTAGCGAAAGCTGCCGTCGGCCAAACGCATCACGCAGCCGCTGCCCACGTAGTTCGATTCCCACGGCCGCTCCGGATCGGGCCTCAGCACCGGATTCCGCGGGTGCTTGTGCCATTTCATGCCGTCGCGGCTGACGGCGAAGCCGATGGCCGTCGTCTGCCGCCGCACCGCGGTGTCGTAGCTGCCGTACCACATCAGATACGCGCCGTCGACTTTCAGCACCGTCGGGTAGACCAGCACCTCGGCCTCCCAGTCCTGGCTCAGTTGCAGCACAGGCTGCTCGTCGACCTGCCACTTGCTGCCATCGGCGCTCACGGCGTGGCGATAGATCCACGGCCGGCGGCTCACGTCGCTGTACCACATTTCGTAGCCGCGATCGGTCTTGAGCACGGTCGGGCAATATACGCTCTCCAGAAGCGGCGGCGATGGCTCGGCCCAATGGATGCCGTCGGCGCTTGTCGATTCGTGCAGCGTGTGCAAACCGCTCTTGCCGAATGCGGTCGCGCTCAACCACATCCGCAGCTTACCACCCTCGCGGAGCACGGACCCGTCGGGATGGCGCAATGGCGCCGGCGTGAGAATCGAGCGCTCGCCATCGCCGAACGCCAGCACGGGGTTCTCGGCGTATTTCTCGAACCCCTTGCCGTCGGCGCTCGTGGCCAGGCCCAGCCGGAAAATCCGCGCCACGCGCGTCCCCCGCGACCCGCAATACCACATCGAGTAACGCCCGTTCTCCAGGACCACGGCGGGAGCGAAGATGTGCATGTCGTCGAAAACGCCGGGCTTGCCCAGCGACACGATGGGCGCATCGACGTCGCGCTCCCAATCTTGCGGCGCGAACCAGGGAGCCAGCTCGCGCGGCAACTCATCGGCCGAGGCCGTAGCGGCGAACGCCGCGTAAATCGCCGCGACGGACGCGAGAATCATGTTCGTCTTCATGCGCTCCGAAATCTCCGAGAAGCAGCCAGCGACGCGGCAACGCGCGTGCCTGCGAGCATAACTTGAATCGCCCCACATCGCCACGGAGCGACGACTGTCGCGGTTAGCTCGCCGGCCGCCGCCGCGTCCACTCGCTCCACGGGATGACGCCCCAACCGGGCCGCGGCGCCTCGGGCAGCATGGCGAGAAACTCAAGCAAGTGGCGATCGGGGTCGTGAAAGTACAGCGAAGCGGCCGGCATCCAAGCGAGCACCACCGGTTCGTCAGTCGGATGGCCGGCGAAATCGAGCGGCGTCGCGCCCGCCGCGCGCAGTTGTGCCGGCGCAGCCAGCAGATCGGCCAGCTCGACCTTGAAAGCGACGTGCAGACTGAGCCGCTGCGGCGCGGGGTCCACTTCCCACAGCCCCAGCATCGACGCGCCGCGCCCGCCGATCCAATAGAACGCGACGCGGCGATCCGGAACGACGTGAGCCAATTCCAGCCCGAGGGCGCCGCCGTAATAGGCCATCGCGCGATCCAGATCGCTGACCGTCAAGTGGCTCTCAAAGAGATCGAGAATGGGAATCATGTCCTTGTCGTCGGTCGTCCGATGTCGTCGCCCCAGAGGCAGTTGCGACCCATTGTACGGGCCGAGTGGTTGGACGGACGACAGGTCGCCGGTTGCCTTGTCGCCTGCGGGCGACCACCTGACGGTTGACGGCCCCAAATGTCTGACAATATAATGATTACCAACCACCGGCGGACCCTCTCCTGCTCCACCACCCGGTTGCCCGCCCGCTCGGAACCATCCTCATGCAGACGATCGCCCGCAAGTGCCTGAGCGACACCGTCGTCGATCGCATTCGCGACCATATTCTCACGAACAAGCTGCGGACCGGCGACCGGCTGCCCACCGAGCACGAGTTCGCCGACCGGCTGGGCGTCAGCCGCCTGGCGGTGCGCGAGGCTACGAAGTCGCTCGAATTTCTTGGCCTGCTGGAAGCGTCGCCGCGGCGTGGGCTTACGGTCGGCGAGCTCGATCTGAAGCGCGTCACCCCCTTCCTCCGCTTCCACCCCGCCGTGCGCGAGGCCACTGCCGCGCAGTTGATCGACACGCGGATCGTGGTCGAGACGGGCGGGCTGCCGTTCGCCGCCGAGCGGATGCGCAACGATCCGGCGATCTACGAAGGTCTGGCGTCGGTCGTGGCCCGATCGCACAAGGCCAGCACTCTATCGAGTTGGATCGAGCTGGACCTGGAGTTTCATCGCTTGTTGCTTGCCGCGAGCGGCCTGGCGCCTTTGGTGGCCTTCAACGACCTGCTGCAGATCTTCTTTCTGCGATTTCGCGAGAGCGTGAAGAAGGCCGAGTGGAAGCAAGGCATCAAGAGCCACCAGTCGATCGTCGACGCCCTGCGCGACGGACGGCCGCAGCAAGCCCGCGACGAGCTTGTGCGGCACATCGAAAGTCACCGCCACCGCCAGCCAGTGGGGAGAAAGTCGTGAGGCGCGTTCGACCACGGCACATCGCGGTCGCGTCCATTGCGTGGGCGCTGTTTTGGACGACTCGCGCCATCGCGGCGGAGCCGGCCGGCTTCGACGAGTTGGCGACGCAGCACGCCGGGCAAATCCGCCCGCTCTTGGCCCGCTACTGCCTCGAATGTCATTCGACCGAGGCGAAGGAAGGAGAGCTGGATCTGGAGCGTTTTGCGACGCTTTCCGATGTGCGCCGCGCACCGCGCGTTTGGCAACAGGCGGCCGAGAAGCTCGATCAAGGCGAAATGCCTCCCGAGGATGCGGCGCAGCCCACGGCCCAAGAGCGAAAGCTGCTGCGCGAATGGATCGACAGGTATCTGGCGGCCGAAGCGCGCACCAGCGCTGGCGATCCCGGCCGCGTCGTGCTGCGGCGGTTGAGCAACGTCGAATACAACTTGACGGTCCGCGATCTAACGGGCGTCGATCTGCGGCCGGCAAAGGAATTCCCGCTGGACGGCGCGGCGGGCGAAGGATTCACCAACGCCGGCGAGGCCCTGGTGATGTCGCCGGCTTTGCTGCAAAAGTATCTCGACGCGGCCAAGGGGATCGCCGATCACGCGGTGCTCGTGCCCGACGGCGTGCGATTTTCGTCCTCCACCAGCCGACGGGACTGGACGGACGAGCTGCTGACGCACATCCGCGCTCTGTACGGCAAGTACGCGGACGACGAAGGCCGTATTCCGCTCGATCGTTACCTGGCTGCGCTCGTGGAATGCCGCGAACCGCTCGCCGCGGGCACGACGTCGCCGGAGCGCATCGCCGCCGACCGCGGGCTGAGCGCGAAGTATCTGCGGACGCTGTGGCAAGCGGTGGCCGATCCGGCCGCCACGGCCTTGATGGCGCCGCTCGCGGCGCGGCTCCGCGACGCCAGGCCCGGCGATGTCGCGGCGATCGCCGAAATGGTTCAAAAGCGGCAGCCGAGCATGTGGCGCTATAACAACGTCGGGCATTTCAAGAAGTGGCAGGAACCGGTCGACCCGGTGATCGAATCGCAAAAGCTCCGCACGAAGATCGAGCCTGCGCCGGAGGCCGAGGAGGTCGTGCTCTACCTCGTGGCGCGGGACGTTGGTGGCGGCGATGGAAATGTCGTCCTGTGGCGGGAGCCGCGTCTCGAAGGCAAGGGGATGCCCGCGCTCCTGTTGCGCGACGTGCGGCAAGGTGTGCCTGTGGCCCGCGAGTTGCGCCGCAAGACGCTGGCCGGGACCGCCCGGTACCTCGCCGCGGCTGAAGAGGCACGGACCAACAGATCCAAGCCGGACGCGGCCGCGCTCGCCGCGCGGCACGCGCTCGACGCCGACATGCTGGCGGCTTGGCTGGGGGCGCTGGGAATCGCCGGCGGCAGCCCGGCGGCCATCGATTCCTACTTGTCCGACAGGATCGACAGCTCGGGCGGATACGATTTCGTCAAGGGATGGGGAGTGCCGGCGACGCCCAGCGTCGTGGCCAATTCGTCCGATCAAGAAGTCCGCATCCCCGGCATCATGAAGCCGCACAGCGTGGCTGTACACCCCTCGCCGACGCACTCGATTGTGGTCGGTTTCCAGAGTCCCGTCGCGGGGAAAATGCGCATCGAGCCGCGCGTGGCGCACGCCCATCCTGAGTGTGGCAACGGCGTCGCATGGTCGGTCGAGCTGCGGCAAGGCGGGCTGCAACAGACGCTTGCCAGTGGAGTGATCGATCGCGCGGCAGTTGCCAAGATCGCGCCGATTGACGAGGTCGTGGTGCAGGCCGGCGGCCTTGTGTCGCTCGCGATCGGGCCGCGCGATGGCGACCACAGTTGCGATCTCACGGCCGTCGATCTGGCAATTGCTGAGATCGGCGGCGAGGGGCGCGCGTGGGAGCTGTCGCGCGACGTGACGGGCGACATCCAGGCCGGAAACCCGCACCCCGATCGGTCCGGCAACAAGAACGTGTGGCATTTCTACCAGGAGCCGATCGGCACGAAGGAGACGGGCGCGCCTGCCATTCCCGTGGGATCGCTCTTGGACAGGTGGCTCGCCGCGGTCGAGCGCGAGGAGCGGACCAAGCTGGCGGACGAATTGCAGCACCTGCTTGCCGCCGGGCCGACAACCGCGACCCAAGAGGCCGACGTTGCTCTCTACCGGCGCTTTTCGTCGCTTGCCGGCCCGCTCTTCGCCGGGGTCGACTATGGCAAGCTGATCGCTGGCGGAGCGAGTGCCGGCCCGTCGCCGGAAGCGCCTCCGCCGCCGCAAAACTCGGCATTCGGCTTGGACCCCTCACAATTCGGGCGTCATCCGCGCGAGGGCGCGGTCGACGGCGCGAGCCTCGTCGTCCGCGCGCCGTCGGTCGTGGCGGTCCGGCTGCCGGCCGACTTGGCCGCGGGCCGTGAACTGGCGGTCGAGGGGACGCTCGATCCAACGAGCGGCCGCGAAGGCGCGGTGCAGCTTGAAGTGCGCACGACGTTGCCCGAATCGCCTCTTGGGTCCGCGCCTGCATTGCCGATCGTCGCCCTCAAAGACACCGAGGCCCGCAAGCGGGTCGAGCGGGCGTGCGACGACTTCCGCCGGCTGTTTCCGGCGTTTGCGTGCTACCGCCGGATCGTTCCGGTGGACGAGGTGGTAACGCTGGAATTGTTCCACCGCGACGACGAGCCGCTGCGGCGTCTGCTCTTGGACGACGCCGAGACCGCGGCGCTCGACCGGCTATGGAGCGAGCTCCGCTACGTCAGCCAGGACGCGCTCCGCGTCGCGGGCGCCTTCGATCAATTCATCGGCTTCGCGTCGCAGGAGAACCGCGTGCCCGAGTTCGAGCCGCTCCGCCAGCCGATCGCTGACGCCGCCGCCGAACTCCAGAAGCGCATGATCGAGACCGAGCCCGTTCACTTAAAGGCCCTGCTGGAATGGGCTGCCAAGGCCTATCGCCGACCGCTGGCGGACGCGGAACGGCGCGGTCTCGAAGATCTCTACCGACGGCTGCGCGGCGAGGAGCACTCGCACGACGAGGCGATTCGGCTCACGCTGGCTCGGGTGCTCGTGGCGCCGTCGTTCTTGTATCGCATCGAGCAGCCGGCGGCGGGCGAGAAGGCGCAACCGGTCGCCGACGGGGAGTTGGCCAGCCGGCTTAGCTACTTCCTCTGGTCGTCTCAGCCGGACGAGGAGTTGCGCCGCGTCGCTGGCGAAGGCCGCCTGCACGAGCCCGACGTGCTGGTCGAGCAGGCTCATCGCATGCTCAGAGACGACCGCGTCCGCGCGCTGGCCACGGAGTTCGGCTGCCAGTGGCTCGACATTCGCGGCTTCGACGAGCACAACGAGAAAAACGAGCAATTGTTCCCGGAATTCGCGGCGTTGCGCGGCGACATGTACGAGGAGTCGGTGCGGTTCTTCGTCAACATGTTCCAGCACGATCGCCCGGTGCTCGACATCCTGGCGGCCGATTACACCTTGCTGAACGAGTCGCTAGCGCGCCACTACGGCATCGCCGGTGTGAACGGCCGTGGGTGGCAACGCGTCGAGGGAGTGAAGCAGCAGGGCCGGGGCGGAGTGCTCGGAATGGCCACGGTCTTGTCAAAGCAGTCCGGCGCGTCGCGGACCAGTCCCGTGCTGCGCGGCAACTGGGTGATGGAATTCCTGCTGGGCGAGAAGCTGCCCAAGCCGCCCAAGAACGTGCCGCAGCTCCCGGAGCAGGAGGGCGACGCCAACCTCTCGGTGCGGCAGCTCGTCGAACGGCACCGCAACGACGCCGCGTGCGCCAAGTGCCACAACCGCATCGACCCCTTCGGCTTCGCCTTGGAAGGATTCGACGCCATTGGGCGGCTGCGCGACAAGGACCTGGCGGGCCGCGCGATCGACACGCAGGTGACGCTGGCCGACGGCAAACGTTTTGACGGCGTCGACGGTCTGCGCGACTACCTGCTCACCGAGCGGCGGGACCAATTCGTTCGGCAGTTCTGCCGCAAGCTGCTAGGCTATGCCTTGGGCCGCGGCCTGCAACTGGCCGACGTCCCCTTGGTGGATGAGATGGTTGTGCGACTGCGAGAGAACGACTACCGCTTCACGGCGGCCCTCAATGCCCTCGTGCGGAGCCAGCAATTCCGTTACCAGCGCGGCCTGGAAGCCACCCGCGAAGAATGACCGACGGCGACTAGTTTTTCGTAACTCTTTAGCCGTGTGAAGTGATCTTGGTGAAATTGGGCTGGTGTTTTATGACGATGGGCATTGATCAGTGGCATGGATGCCGAACGCATGTCTGTCGCTACGTTGCCGGATTTGGGACCGCGGCTGACCGCCGAACAGGCAGAGGCCATCTTTGCGCA
>JACPPG010000057.1 GCA_016191115.1 Planctomycetia bacterium
CACAGATTCAAGCTTGCCGGCGGCGCACCGGCGGGAAAGTGGGACAGGCACCGAGACGCAACGTTGGTATGAAAGGGCTTGCGCTGTTTGTGCTCGGAGCCAGTCCCATTTTCCCGCCTCGCCATTTTGAAAAACAGAATGGCCCTGACCACACGGCCGCGTTGACACCCCCTGTGTCAGCCCTACAATGAACCGTTTTCTTAAAGTAGGGGGAGTGTTTTCGTGAGTCGCACGCTGGCCGCCCGCCGCGAGAAAAATCGCACCCCGGAGAAAAAGCCGTTGGAAGCCATCCAGAAGGCCGACGTTCTCTTGGAAGCGCTGGAGTGGATCCGTAAGTTCCGCGGCAAGGTGGCGGTTATCAAGCTCGGCGGCAGCCTGATGGAAGACGCCAATGCGCTGCGCCATCTGCTACTCGACATCGTCTTCATGGCCACGGTCGGCGTGCGGCCGATCGTCGTGCACGGCGGGGGCGCCGCCATCACCCGTGCCATGGAGGCCGCGGGCCTTCAACCGCGCTTCATCCAAGGCCGCCGCTATACGGACGTTGCCGCGCGCGACATCGTCGAGATGGTATTGGCCTACGACACCAACGAGCGCCTGGCCCAGCGGATCGAGGAGCTTGGCGGCCGCGCGGCGCCCTTGAACTTTCGCACCACCAACGTGCTCTTTGGCGAGAAGCTCGAACTCGAGGGGCCGGATGGACCGATCGATCTGGGCTATGTGGGCCACGTGACGCGCGTCGACCAGGCCACGATCGCCAACCTTTGCTACGCGGAGACCGTGCCGGTTATCCCGTCGATGTGCATCGACGAGCAGGGCGAGAAGCTGAACGTGAACGCCGACACCGCCGCCACGGCCGTGGCCACGGCGATGGGCGCCGAGAAGCTCGTTTTCCTTAGCGACGTCAACGGTGTCCGTCGTCAGAAGGACGATCCCGACACGCTGATCCACTCGCTCACGGCCGAGGAGGCCCAGCGGTTGATCGACTCCGGAGCGATCGAGGCTGGCATGATCCCCAAGGTGCAAGCCTGCCTCGCGACTTTGGACAAGGGAGTGCGCAAGATCCATATCATCGACGGCCGGCTGAGGCATTCGCTGTTGATGGAAGTGTATACGAGCAAGGGGGTCGGGACCGAGATCGCCAAATCCCGCTGATCGGGAGCGCGGCGCGGGACTGCGCTGGCCGTGACGCGTGGGCGCCGCGAACCCGTCTCCTCCCTGTCGGGTCATAGCGGGATCGGCCGTGCGAAGCGGTTTCCCGGCCTTCAGCTACAAGGAACCTACGGACGCTTTTTTGGGAGCGCACCAACGTGGCAACCGCCAGCACTACGAAATCCGCCGAAGTGATCGACACATTCAAGCGGTACGTCATTCCCAACTACGTCCGCTATCCCGTGTGCCTGGTCCGCGGCGAAGGAAGCTACGTCTGGGACGCCGAAGGAAACCGGTATCTGGATTTCTTTCCCGGGTGGGGCTGCAATCTGCTCGGCCATTGTCCCGAGCCCGTGGTCAAGGCCGTTAGGGAACAGGTCGCGACGCTGATCCACGTCCCCAATACCTGGTACACGGAGCCGCAGGGCCAATGGGCCAAACTACTCTCGGAGCGGAGCTTCGGCGGACAGGCCTTCTTCTGCAATTCGGGCGCCGAGGCCAACGAAGCGGCCATCAAGCTCGCCCGGCTGCACACGCCCAAGGAGCGCTACAAGATCATCACCTTCGAGGGGAGCTTTCACGGCCGCACGCTCGGCGCCACTGCCGCCACCGCGCAACCGAAATACCACGAGGGGCTCGGACCGCTCATGGCCGGCTTCGTCTATTGTCCGTTCGGCGATTTGGACGCCGTCGCCAAGCGGATCGACAGCGAGACAGCCGCCATCATGGTCGAGCCGGTGCAAGGCGAAGGGGGGATCAACCTGCCGCCTGACGGCTTCCTGGCGGGCCTGCGCAAGCTGGCCGACGAAAATGAGCTGCTGTTGATTTTCGACGAGGTGCAGTCCGGCTTCGGCCGCACCGGCAAGTGGTTCGCCTACCAGAACTACGACGTCACGCCCGACATCATGACGCTGGCCAAGGCCCTGTGCGGCGGGATCGCCGGCGGCGCCCTATTGGCGCGGGCCGACATTGCCGCCAGCCTGCGGCCGGGGATGCACGCGGCCACCTTCGGCGGCAACCCGATCGCCGCCCGCGCCGGCATCGCCGCCATCGAGATGATCGACGACGAGCGGCTCCTGGCGAACGCGGTCGCCGTGGGAGCCGTCTTCCGCCGCCGGCTGGAAGCCCTCCGCGACGAGTGTCATATCGTCCGCGACGTGCGCGTGCTGGGCGTGATGATCGGCATCGAGCTGGCGATCGAGGGAGCGGGAATCGTGCAAGCCTGCATCGACCGCAAGCTGTTGATCAATTGCACGCACGGAACCGTGCTACGGCTGCTGCCGGCCATGAACCTCTCGGTCGAGCAAGCCAACCTCGGCTGCGACATCTTGAGCGAAGTTGTGAAGGAGCACGCCCAATAGCAACGGGGCCTTTCATTTCCATCCAGCTCCGAGAACGGGAGGGCGAAGCTCCTGCCGAGCCGTTTGCTTCGCTGACGCGGCGGCTCGGCCGGAGCCTCGCCCTCCCCAGGCGTGAGGCAACAGAGACACGAGAGCATGCGACATCTCATCACCCTGGCCGATCTGAGCAGCGCCGAGATCGAGCGCATCTTCGCCATCACTGAAGACCTGAAGGCCAAGTATCAGGAGGGGCTGCGCGAGCCCTTGTTGCCGGGACGGGTGATGGCGCTATTGTTCGAGAAGCCGTCGCTGCGGACCCGCGTCAGCTTCGAGGCCGGCATCATCAACCTCGGTGGGCACAGCCTGTTCTTGGGGGACGACGTGGGCTGGGGCTCGCGCGAGAGCATGGCCGATTTCGGCCGCGTGCTCAGCCAGTACGTCGACGTGATCGTGGTCCGCGCAAAAAGTCATCAGAAGCTGGTCGACCTGGCTCAATTCTGCAACTGCTCGGTCATCAACGGGCTGACGGACTACGACCATCCCTGCCAGGCGCTGGCGGACCTGTACACGCTGGGCGAATTGGCCGGCCCGCTCGCGGGGCAGACGCTCGCCTTTATCGGCGATGGCAACAACGTGGCCCGCAGCCTGGCGATGGGCTGCGGCAAGACGGGCATGCGGTTCGCGCTGGCGGCGCCCAAGGAATACCAGTTCGACGCCGCCTACGTGGCGGCGCTTGCGCGCGAGGTGCCGGACCTCGATCTCGTGGTGACCACCAACCCGCGCGAGGCGGTGCGCGACGCGGCCGCGGTCTACACCGACGTGTGGACGAGCATGGGGCAGGAGGCCGAGGCAGACGTGCGGCGGCGTATTTTTGCTCCGTTCCAAGTGAACGCCAAGCTGATGTCGCACGCTCCCACCGATGCGCTCTTCATGCACTGCCTGCCGGCGCACCGCGGCGAGGAAGTGACCGACGAAGTGATCGACGGAAAGGCGAGCATCGTCGTCCAGCAGGCGGCCAACCGCCTGCACGCCCAAAAGGGCATCCTGGCGTGGCTGTTGGGCGCGCAGGGGCCGGGGCGGGAGTAGGCGCGCTCCGCGCTCCCTATGGAAGCTCGAGGGACGCTTTCAGCGCCTGATCGGAGGCGCGTATTCGAGGTGACCATCGCGAAGTCCTGCAGTGCATCCCGCAACTCTGAGTCGGCACTCCGTCGCGCAGTCGGGTTCGGTATCTCTTGGCTTGCTCCACTTCAGCCGCAAAGGGCCGGGGGCTGCCCTCCATAGTGAACGTGTGGCTGCCGGGCTCAACGGCCATTGCTCGACCCCCCTCAAATCTCCCGCAGCGCGTCCACGATCTTCATCCGCGTGGCGCGGATCGCCGGGAAGAGGCCGCCGATCACGCCCATCAGCACCGCCAGCAGCACGGCCTGGGCCAGCACGGCGGGGCCGAAGCGGAAGGAGAACGTCAGTTCGCTGAACGTGGCCCAGTTGGCCGTGCCGGTCGACAGGCCGTTCAAGGGGAGGGCCCCCAGGCAGCCCACGGCGCCGCCGGCCAGGCATAGCAGCAACGACTCGAGCAGAAACGACGCCAGCACCGTGCGGCGGCTGAAGCCCACCGCGCGGAGCGTGCCGATCTCGCGGGCCCGCGACGCCACGGCGGCGTACATGGTGTTGGCCACGGCGAACATGGCGCCGATCGTTAGAACGATGGCGATCGTCCGGCCGACGATCTTGATCGCCATGCCTGCCTGCGCTTGATCAAGGAAATACTGCGGCTCGGTCACGGCCTTGAGTCCAAACTGTTCGTCATTCTCGATGCGGTTCATGAGTGTCGCAGCGTCGTCGGGGCTGTTCACGCGGATTTGCAGTGCCGAGCGGACGCCTTCCCGCTTGGTGGCTTGGGCCAGCACTTCCAGGTCGGTCCACACTTCGGACTCGCTGGCACTGCCGCCGGCCTCGAAAATACCGACGATCTCGAACGGGGCGTCGAAGATGTCCAGTTTCTCGCCCAGGCCCGCGCCCACGAATCGCCGGGCCATCGTGCGGCTGGTGATCGCCTCGCGCAGGCCGGGCTTGTTCTCGCGCCCTTCGACGATCCGAAATCCGGTGCGGACTTGCTTGCCGACTGGCGGCACGCCCCGCACGATCAGGTTGGCGCTCCCGGCCTGTTCCCCGCGGCGCGGGGTATTGACCACCACCACCAACTCGGACGAGTAGAGCTTGTTGCCGGCGGCGTCGGTGGCGACCCCCGCCAGCGTGTCGATCTCCCGCGCGGTCGATTCGGAGATGATGCTGTTGGTCTCGCTCGTGGCCCCCTTGCGCATCACGATCAGGTCCAAGGGATCGCCGGAGATCGCCAGCGTGTGGTCCAGGCCGTCGGCCAGGCCGAACGCCAGCACGCTGGCCCACACCACCAGGCCGGTGCCGAGAATGGTCATGAGCGAGCTGACCCAGCGGTTTCGCAGGCTGCGGATGTTGTACTTGATGGGGACCACGCGTTGCCTCTTTCAGGGAGCTTGTGCTGGAAAGGGTGCGGCAGTTCGACCGGTGCTAGACCACCTTGCGTAGGCCATCGACGACTGACATGCGCGCCGCCCGCCACGCGGGAATCATCCCGCTGGCCAGCCCCACGGCGGCAGCGATCGCCAGCGCGAAGATCACGGTCGACCAGGGCACGTAGAACGCCGCGAAGCCCGGGATGGCCATGAAACTGATGTCGCCGAAGGTGAACAAGGCCCGCGCCCCCAGTGTGCCCACCAGTCCGCCCCCGACGGCAATCACCATCGCCTCGAAGAGCACGAGGCTCATGACGGTCGTTCGCGAAAAACCAATTGCCTTGAGCACGGCCACCTCGCGCGTCCGCTCGCGGAGCGACATGGCCATGGCGTTGCCCGCCACGCAGACGAGCGAAACGACCACGGCCAACGCCACATTGCGAATGTACGCCCGCACGTTTCCCAGCATTTCGGTGAACATTTGGCGGAAGGCCTGCTCGGTGACGGCGCGGACCGGGCTGTCGCTGCTGGCGAATCGTGCTTGGATCTGGGTCATCAGACTGGGGAGCATGTCGGCCGATTGCGCTTTGACGAAGATCGTGCCAGCGTTCCCGGCCAGTTGGCTGCGGGCCTGCTTCAACAGCTCGTCCAGGTATTCGTAGTGGTAGAACAGCATCTCGCGGTCCGAGGATTCCGGCCCGTCGTAGATGCCGTCGACCGTCAGCTCCAGATTGACCGGGTAGATGTCTCCCTTGAGCACGACCTTGTCGCCGAAAGTCCAGCCGCGCTTGCGGGCGATCTTTTCGCCGACCACGCAGCCGGAGCGATCCTTCTGCCAGGCGCTCAACTGTTCCGGCGGCACCGTGAACTCGTCGAGCACCGTGAAGATGGCCGACGTGTCGGTGGCGAACTGCGCGAAGGGGATCTTGTCGTCCTTGTATTTGCCGCCGAACCAGGCGAGGGGAGACGCCGCCTTCACGCCTTGCATCGCGCGGACTTTGTCCAAGTGCGCGATCGGCACCGGAAACATCAGCCCCTGCTTGGCCGTGACGACGATGCGGGCGTATTTCTCCGATTCCTTGCCCACCTCGTCCTGCATGTTGATGTAGGCGTATAGCACCGTCACCAGGAACAGGCTGACGGCGATCGACAAGCCGGTAAAAACGCTGCGCAGCTTGTTGCGCAGCACGTTCTTGAGGATGTACGGCAGGAACTTCATCCAGCGGCCTCCAGCGCGTCCAGTTCGGTCTCGACGAACGTGCCTTTTTCCAGGTGCAGCATCCGGTGCGCCCGCCGCGCGGCCCGCGGATCGTGCGTCACCATGATGATCGTCTTCTCGAACTCCTCGTTGAGTTGCTGCAACAGGTCGAGAATCTCCTGCGCGGCCGTCGCGTCCAGGTTGCCCGTCGGCTCGTCGGCCAAGAGCAGCACCGGGTCATTGACCAGCGCGCGGGCGATGGCCACGCGTTGCTCCTGTCCGCCGGAGAGCTGCCGCGGGTAGTGGTCCATGCGGTCCGACAGGCCGACGATGCGCAGGGCCGTCCGCACGTGCTCGGCCCGTTGTCGCTTCGATAAAGGCGTCAGCAGCAGCGGCAATTCGACGTTCTCGAACGCCGTCAACACGGGCATGAGGTTGTAAAGCTGGAAGATAAAGCCCAGATGGTGCGAGCGCCAGCGGGTGAGCTTGCTTTCCGACAGGTCGTTGAGAACCTGACCGGCGACGATGATCGTTCCGGTCGTGGGCCGGTCGATGCCCGCCACGAGGTTCAACAGCGTCGACTTCCCCGAGCCCGACGGTCCCATCACGGCCACGAATTCCCCTTTGGGGATGTCGAGGCTGGTGTTGGACAAGACGGGCACGTGAATCTTGTCGCGCATGTATTCTTTCGACACCTCGCGCAACTTCACGAGAGTTTCCGGGGCGCTATTGGTCATGAGGAACTCCGGAGACAGGCGGGAGACTTGAGAGTAGAGGAATGAAGCGCAGGTCTTGGACAAAACCTGGCGGCGACGCGACCACGATATGGTTTCAGCACCGACAGCCCTCCATCCCGTCTCCGGCCCATAGCCTCATTCGAGGACCCGGACGCGGGCCCCTTCGGTTAGCTCGGCCGCGGGATCGATAACGACGCGCTGGCCTCCCTGGAGGTTGCCCTCGACGCGCACGAGGCCGTTTCTCGATTCGCCGTCGGTCGTAACGCTGACCTGGGCCACGTGGTCCTGCTCGAGCCGCCAGACGAATTTGCGATCCTGCCTTTCGACGACGGCGGCGGCGGGGACGAACATCTGCTTCGTGTCGGCGCCGGCTTCCCGTTCGGACCGGGCCGGCTGAAAGTGTACCGTAGCGCTCAGCTCGGGGAACAGGCGCTCGTCGGGGTTGAGGACCGTTACCTTGACCTTGACAATACCCCGCGTCCGGTCCCCCATGGGAATGATCTCGCGCAGCCGGCCCCGATAGCGGCTGTTCGGAACGGCGTCGACCGACACAAGGGCGGGCTGCCCCTTCATCAACTGGCCGAGGTAGTCTTCCTTTACGTCCGTGTCGACTTCGAGCTGGTCGAGATTCGCCAGCGTGGCGACCGAGCCACGGCCCGAGGCGAGCCCCATGCCGCCGGGCATGATCGTTTCGCCGACTTCCGCGTCCTTGGTGACGATCGTGCCGGCGAAAGGGGCATGGACTTGTAGATTGGCGATCGCCTCTTGGGCTTCGCGGACCGACGCTTTTGTGCCCGCCACGTTGGCCTCGAGCGCATCGACATGCGCCGCGGCAACACGGTATTCCGTCTCGGCGGTCTCTAGGGCCACCTGCGTGCCGGCGTTGCGCGCGAAGAGCGCTTGCTCGCGGGCGAAGTCACGCTCGCGCTGCGCGACGTGATTCTTGGCCTCGGCCAATACCGCTTCGGCGTATTTGACGGCGATTTGCTTCGAGGCGAGGATCGCGTCGAGATCGGCGTGCTCCAACTCCGCCAAGAGATCGCCTTGCTCGACCTTGTCCCCCTCCTCGACCAGCACCCGCGCCACGCGACCCGGCGCCTTGGCGCCCACCGCGGCCTGCTGACGGGATTCGAGATAACCGGTGGCCGTCAGCACGGTGTCGACCTGGCCTGGCGACATCAATCGCACGGTGTCGACTTTGACCGCCGGTGGGGGGGAAATGCGGTCATGCAACAGAAAGAAAGCACCGATACCGCCGCCAACGAGCGCCAGCGCCAGCACCGCGACCCAGAACGCCGCACGGCCGGCGCCATGGCTCGACCGTTTGGAACGATCGATGCGCAGCGAGGCCAACTCTTCGCGAAGTTTCGGCGCGGTTGCCACCAGTGAAAACTCGCACAGTCGCGCGTTCGATAGCGCGCTTACTTAAGGGACGTGCCTATTTGAAAATCATAACAGCTACCGGGTCCAAAGGGAGACAGGGGCGGCCTTTCCCGCACTTTTCGAGAACGAAGCACAACGGCGACCGGGACCCGGTCGCTCGGCAACCAACTCTCCAACCAGTCGTGGCACCGTC
Organism: Planctomycetia bacterium; assembly: GCA_016191115.1. Lineage (GTDB taxonomy): Bacteria > Planctomycetota > Planctomycetia > Pirellulales > JACPPG01 > JACPPG01. The sequence goes on from JACPPG010000057.1 coordinate 8,496, forward strand.
GGAGCGCAACCCTTTGGAGCCCTAGGTTCGGGGGACTTTTTGCTTTTACACGGCATGTGAATTGCGTAAAATAAGGCTCTCGTTCGTGGGATGTCCCTAGGGCGGCCAACTTTCCGAAAAAGGCCTGCTATTTCAATTTGGCGCTATCCGCTACCATCCTTGCAATGGGGGGCGCGGCCACCTGGCTTGCAGGCGACGCGACTCTCTTGGGTAGATGCTTCGAGTGCGCACGCGAGAAGTAAGGTTGAGTCTAGTGAGGGTGCCCCGACTGACTCAGCATGAACATTGACACCTTTCTCGATCTGGTTCGGCGCAGCGGCCTGGTGGAACAGAGCCAGTTGGACGCTACCCTTGCCGAGTTGGATCGTCGTTCCGCCGGCAAGCCCACGACCGACGTCAACGTCCTCACCGCGCACCTGATCGAGGCCGGCCTGCTGACCGAGTGGCAGCGCGACAAACTTCTCGAAGGGCGCAACAAGGGCTTCTTCCTCAACAAATACAAGCTGCTCGGCCATCTCGGCAGCGGCGGCATGAGCCAGGTGTACCTGGCCGAGCACATCGTCATGCGCGCCAAGCGCGCCATCAAGGTATTGCCCAAGACGCGCGTCAACGACTCATCGTACCTGGAGCGATTCAAGCGCGAGGCGCGTGCCGCGGCCAGCTTGGACGATCCTCACATTGTCCGCGCCTACGATGTCGACAACGAAGGTGATACGCACTACCTCGTGATGGAGTACGTCGAGGGGCGCGACTTGCAGATCACCGTCGGCGAAGACGGGCCTCTGCCGGCTGGCGTGGCGGCCGACTACCTGCGCCAGGCCGCCATGGGACTGGCGCACGCGCACCAGGCCGGCTTGATTCATCGCGACATTAAGCCCGCCAACTTGCTGATCGACCTCAAGCGGATCGTCAAGATCCTCGACATGGGTCTGGCCCAATTCTCCGACGACACGCAGCCCTCGTTGACCATCGCCCACGATGAAAAAGTGCTCGGCACGGTTGACTATCTCTCCCCCGAGCAAGCGCTGGACAGCCACACCGTCGATACCCGCAGCGACATCTACAGCTTGGGTTGCACGTTGTATTTCGCGCTGACCGGCCATCCGCCGTTCCCCGAAGGAACCTGCACGCAGCGTCTGATGATGCATCAGACGCAGCAGCCGGCCAGCATCCGTCACCAACGTCCCGACGTGCCGGAGGACTTGATTGCCATCTGCTCGCGCATGATGGCGAAGCAGCGTGATAACCGCTATCAGACCGCCAGCGAAATCGTCAACGTGCTGACGCGGTGGCTCAATGCCCATGGCGGCGCCGACGCGCCCTCCAAGGGAACCGTCGGTTCGAGCGGGTCATGGCCGCGACTGTCGGGCGCCGGCCGCCGTGGCGGCGGAGCGGCGGTGCAGTCGCAGGGCGTGATCATCAAGGAAGAGGAGTTGACGCTGGCGCCGTTGGAGGACGAGGCCAAGAAAGCCACATCCAGGCCCGTTCCAGTGGCCGAAGAGACGAGGGTCCCAGAAGACACGAGGATCGAGCCGGCGGCCGAGCTTAAGGCTCCCGTGGCCCCTGCCGCGAAACCCGATTCGGCGGCGGGCAGAAAGTCGGGACCCGTCCCACAAGTGAAGCGCGATTCGCAGCCGGGCAGGCCCCAGCCTGCTGCCGTGGCGGCGCCAGCGAATGCCCCCGCGCGCCAGGGTGAAGGCTCCGGCCCCAAGCCCGGCAGTTCGGCTGGCGTGCGCAAGGAGGGTCCTGTCGCGGCCGCGATGAAACCCACGTCACTTCTGGACGAGATGTTGCCCAACGGAAATCAGCCGGGCGATCCGCTGGGTCCGGGGGGCGGATTAGATGACTTGCTGCAAGACGCATCGCTGGAAGATGCGGCAACCGGGCCCTTGGTGGAGCCCGACGGGGGCACGGCCCTGGCCGTCGGCAAGAAGAAGCACAGGAAGAGGGGCCCAGGCAAGTTTGACGCCCTGTGGGGCTCGACGTGGTTCATCATTCTCGTCGGGATCGGCCTGGGGGGGCTGATCATCCTGAGCGCCGCCGCGTTCCTGTGGATCGCGCCGCTGCTGAAGTCTTGAAGCGGGGCCTCCGCGCCCCGAATTACCTACGGCGGCTGTCTTCCGACGTAAAAAAGCCCCGCCCGACCAGAGGGCCGGACGGGGCTTGCGTTGATAATCACGCGCTTTGCGGAGCGCTAGGCCCGGCGACGACGCCAGCCACGGACCCCCAGGCCCAGCAGACCGCTGCCTAGAAGGGCGACCGTGGACGGTTCGGGAACCGGCTGCACAGTCACGTCATCGACGAGGATGCCGCCGCTCGCGCTGTCGCTAGCGGAGGTGGAAGTAAAGAGCAACCGCGTGCTCGTACCGGTCGCTGTGAACGTGCCGGAATAGAGAATCCAATCGCCGTTCGGCGGGCTATTGGTCGAGGTCGAATGGGAAACGCCGTCCGCCAGTAGCGTGCCGCTGCTGAGCAAGTCGGTCACCGTTACGTCAGCCGTGCTGACTCCTCCCTCAAGCGGATTATCGGCGTAAGCGAAAGTGAGCGAGTATTGTTGACCGAGAACCGTGGCAAAATCTTGATAGAGTGAACCGCGGCTATTGCCATTGAGATCGACCGCTTGGACTCCGTCATAGGGCGCGAAGAGAATAAACGGATTCGGTCCCGCCAGGTCGATATTGCCGGTCGCAACTTTCCATTCAAACCCAGCCGGCTCGCCTCCCGCGGAGAAATTCAGTGGCGATCCCGGTGTGACGACCGGCGATTCGAAGCTGCCGTTAAGGAGCTCGTTCGCGCGGCCGACATTGTGCGGCAGCAAAGTGGCGAGGACCGCGAGCGAAACAAGAATCGACACTTTCATAGGCTTACTCCGAAAACAAAGGTGCTCCAACTCGGAATCCTCGGAACCAATCCAAACCAGCAGAAGGCCACATGGTAGTGACGGCTCCCCCCCAACGCAAGTTTTTTCGCCATTTCCTCCATGGCGGCGTCGCCAACCGCGGGATTCGGCCGAGAATCGCCGCGTCGTTCATCATTCTCGTCGGGATCGGCCTGGGGGGGCTGATCATCCTGAGCGCCGCCGCGTTCCTGTGGATCGCCCCCATGTTCAGGCACTAATTCCGTCGGCCCCTTGTCGCTTGGATCAGCGCACGCCACGAGCCTCATTCCGTGGCGGCCGCGAGTGGGCCGTCGGGGAAGTGGCTCAATTCGAGCGTGTTGGCCGGCACTCCTTCACCAGCAGCCGCGTCCACCTGACGCCGAAGATTGGGTACTATTGATGACGAGGCAGCGCCGCGCGCCCGCGTCACTCCGCGGCCGCCGCTTCACAATTTTCAGGGGTGCGGCAACGATCCGAGCCCGTTGTCAAGCGGCCCTGCGGCGCCGAACCGTGACGGCCATCCCAACGACCGCCATCGCCGCCAGGGTCAAGGTCGACGGCTCCGGCACGCATGGATACGGTGTTTCGACTAACGTGAAGCTCCGGTCCACGCCGTTGTCTTCGTACTGGTGCAGGCCGAAGGTTCCCCAGGACTCGGTGGTGCCATCGGAAAAAACGCCGGGGCTTTCGAAGAGCAAACCGGCGGCCTTGTTGCCGTTGTTGGGAGTGGTCAGCGTAAAGGGAGGGCCGTTGATGGCCGGGGCCGGATGAAAGTGCGCGAATCCCGGGTGCCCACTATTGGCCGAATCGGAGACGGGACTCGGGTCCACCAAATCCATGGCAAAGCCGCACCAATTTTGTCCCGTGAGGTTCGTGATTTCCTCGTCAAGATTGATGCGTAGGCCGAAAGGACTCCCGTTGGCTTGTTGGGCCGCGCCCTCGATAAACTTGATGCTAATCGGATTCATGTCCGAGAACACCTTGGTGATCGACAGGCTCCCCTCCAGGTTGCCCGTTCCCGCGATGCCGGTGAAGGAGAGGAACTGCACCTGTGAGTCGTCGTATTCAATGCTCCACCCCGTGTTACGCGGCGCCGCGGGATCGTTCAAAGGGGCTGTTTGGACGGCGGCCTGAACTCCGCTCGTGAGAAGAGCGCCCGAAAGGGCCAGCAAGAAGAGACCGTGAAAACGATTGAAGATTTGCCCCTGCCGCGATAGTCCCCTGCCGTTCATGAGCGTTCCTTTCCTGTCGGCGATTATTGTGGCCGTGCGGATCGAGCCCACTGGGTGGGCAGGCCACGGCACCCCACTACCAGGGATGCTAACAATACCCCGAATCTTGTCAAGAAAAATCTAGATTTAGCAATAAAATACAAAAATCCCGCCGCGGTGGGGTGAGCCCCTGAGAACCACACTGTGGCCCGCCGGGCGTCGGGCACGAGTCCGAAGCTGTCGACGCCCCGATCAACATCCAGCGCCCATGAACGGCCTCACACGCTTTAAGCGGGGCATTTGATCGGCCTCCGCGTGCCGTCACCCATTTCCGCTCCGGCCCGCCTCACTCCGTGGCCGCGGCGGCCGGCGCGTCGGGAAAGTGGCTCGATTCGAGCGTGTCGGCCGGCACCATCTTTTCGTTCCGCGCGTCCCAGCCCATCATCCGGCTCGCGCGCCATGACTCGTTGGCCATGTTCACCGCGACCACGCCGGCCAGGCCCAACTCCGCGGGGCAATTCAACGGTTCGCCAGAGCGCAGGTGCCGGTGCAAATTCGAGTGGTGCGGCACGATCTCTTCGCCGCCCGTCTTGGTGTGCGTGGCCAGCACCTTGCCGTCCTTGTCCTTGGCGACCCAGCCGCTCGGCGTGAAATACAGCGTACCGCGGTAGCCGCGGATCAGATGGTCGACGCCCACCCGGTTGCTCATCGTGCCCAGCACGTACACGGTCATGCCGCGCGGGTACTCGCAGATCATCTCGAAGTTGTCCGGCAGGTCGCGGCCGTCGGGCCACTGCCAGATGCCACCCATACCGACCACGCGGCGCGGGTAAGTGAGCTTGCAAGCCTTCATGATCCGCGTGATGCGATGGATGAACAAATCGGTGCAGATGCCTCCGGAGTAGGCCGCGTAGTTCCGCCATTCAAAATAGTGGTGCGGGTTCCAGGGGATCTTCGCCGCGCTGCCAAGCCAGGCGTCCCAATCCAAATCGGGCGGCTTGGGCGTGTCATCCGCCAGATCGTCCCTTCGCCAGGGGCCTTGTTTGCCATAGCGGCGCACGTACTCGATCTGCGCCTGGACAACCTGGCCGATGACGCCCTCCTCGATCGCCTGGGCCGCCGACGAGTAACTGTCGTCGCTCATGGCCTGGACGCCGACCTGCAGCGCCAGCCCGGTGGCCTTCTGCTTCTTGATAACTTCTTGCGCTTCGGGGATCGAATGGGTCATTGGCTTTTCGCAATAGACGGCCTTGCCGGCGTCCATGGCGTCGATCGTCATATGGCTGTGCCAATGTTCGGGCGTGGCGATGGTGACGTAATCGATATCCCTCATGTCCAGGAGCTTGCGGTAGTCCTGCACGGCGTGCGGCGCGGAGACCGTTTCGGCCCCCTTCTGGGCGCGCGTAAGCCAGCAATCGGCCACGGCCACGGCCTCGACATTGTCCGGGTCTTTCAACTCGTTGATCGCCGCGAGATGGGCGCTACCCATTCCGCCCACGCCGATGAAACCGATGCGGATGCGGTCGTTGGCGCCGATGACGCGGGCGTAGCTCTTCGCAGTCCAGGCGACCGCGGCCGTCGCGGCGCCAGTGGCCGCCAGAAAATGGCGGCGCGAGAGGGCGGAATCTTCACGGGACATGCTGGGGTGGCTCCGGATCGATTTCTTGATCTTGGTTGAGCAATCCATACGCTTGCGAAGCCCAGGGATGGCACGCCGTGGGGATTTCGCCGAACGCCGGCGCAGCATAGTTCGCCCGTCGAAGCGCCGCAAGCGAGCGATCGCGTTCTTGCCGCACGTCACACCGCCGTGACGACGATGGCTCGGTCGCGGGTGATCACCAGCGTGTGCTCGTACTGCGCCGTGAGGCTGCCGTCGGGCGTTTTCAAGGTCCAGCCGTCGGCGCTGTCGACAACGTGATTCGCGCCGGTCGACAAAAACGGCTCGATCGCCAACACAAGTCCCTCGGTCAGCAGTCGGCGATCGCGCGCGTTGTAGTAGCCGGCGACACTGCTGGGCTCCTCGTGGATGGCGCGACCGACGCCGTGGCCACACAGGTTCCTGACGACGGTAAAGCCGCTACGACGCGCCTCGGCTTCGACGATCTTGCCGATGACGTTCATCGGCATGCCGGCCCTTATCGTGGCTAATACACGACCAAGCGCCCGGTACGCGGCCGCGCAAAGTCGCCGGGCACGGGTCGACGTCGGCGGCATCGCGACCGAGGCCCCGGTATCGGCGTAATAGCCGTCCAGTTCCGCGGAGACGTCGATATTGACCAGATCGCCTTTGCGAATCGGGCGGTTCCCAGGGATTCCGTGGGCCGCTTCGTCGTTGATGCTGATGCACGTCGAGCCGGGAAAGTCATACGCGAGCCGTGGGGCCGACCGCGCGCCAAAGCCGGCCAGCGACCGTCGGCCGATCTCGTCCAGCTCGGCCGTGGTCATCCCGGGCCGGATTTGCCGTTTCATCGTTTGCAGGGTCAGCCCCACGGCCCGACCCACTCGCTGCAATCCGATCAGGTCCCCGATGGAGTCGACAGACATTGGTATCCCTCCAGGGCTGAAATAATAGCGCGCCGGCGCGGCACTTGCCGACGGGGCTGGCCGCTGGCCCAGGGGCTGCCGCTCCTCCTGGGGCTTCACAGCCATCAGTTGAGGTCGTTTTTTCGCACCCCACTGCGTAGTCCGAAATGGTACGCTAGCGTGCCGCCGGTTAGCAGGGCCGTTCACAGATTCAAGCTTGCCGGCGGCGCACCGGCGGGAAAGTGGGACAGGCACCGAGACGCAACGTTGGTCTGAAAGGACTTGCGCTGTTTATGCTCGGAGCCAGTCCCATTTTCCCGCCTCGCCATTTTGGCCGATCGAGGACCCCGACCTGTGAAAACTCTGGTGAAACTGGCCGTTTGCCTGGCGCTATTGGTTCACGCCTCGCGCGCCGTCGTCTTGGCCGAGGATTTGCCGGGCCCCTTGAAGAGCTACGTCAGCCAGCCGGACGAAAGCTACAAGTGGGTCAAGCGCCAAGAAGGGAAGATCGGCGCCGCCAACTGGGTCGAGCTGATTCTTACCTCGCAGACGTGGAAAGGAACGGTGTGGAGGCACCAGTTGTTCATTATCCGGCCCGGCGAGCTGCGCGATCCGGAGCAAGGCATCCTGTTGATCGACGGCGGCGCCTGGAACGACGACCTGGCCAAGCCGCCCGCCGCCGGCCAAGAGGGTAAGCTCACGCCCGAGGCCTCGATCCTCGCGCAAGTGGCCGCACGGGTCAAATCGCCGGTGGCGGTGCTCAAGCAGGTGCCGCAGCAGCCGATCTTCGACGGCCTGGTCGAGGACGCGGCCATCTCCTACACGTTCGACCAGTTCTTCAAGACGCGCGACGCGACGTGGCCGCTCTTGCTGCCGATGGTCAAAAGCGCCGTCCGCGGCATGGACGCGGTCCAAGAGTTCGCCAAGGCGGAGTGGGCCATCAACATCAAGAACTTCACGCTCACCGGCGCCTCGAAACGCGGCTGGACCACCTGGCTTACCGCGTCGGTCGACCCGCGCGTCAATGCTTTCGCGCCGATGGTCATCGACATGCTCAACATGGGCCTGCAAATGAAGCACCAGGTGGCCACCTTCGGAAAGTTCTCCGAGGAGATCGCCGACTATACCAATCGGGGAATCCAGGCGCACGACGACTCGGAAGACGGGCGTCTGCTGCGGGCGATCATCGACCCTTACGCCTATCGCAAGCTGCTCACGCAACCCAAGGTCATCCTCTTGGGCACGAACGACCGCTATTGGCCGCTCGATGCCTTGAACCTCTACTGGCACGACCTGGTCGGCGAGAAGCACATCCTGTACGTTCCCAACAACGGGCACGGATTGAGCGACCTGGCGCGGATCACCGGCACGATCGCCGCCTTGCACCGGCAGGCGGCCGGGCAGATGCGGCTGGCGAAGCTCTCCTGGACCATGGTGAACGACGACGGGCGGCTGACGATGCGCGTCAAGTCGGACACGAAGCCGTCCAAAGTGTCGGCCTGGATTGCCACCGCGGAGTCGCGCGATTTCCGCGAGTCAAAGTGGGACAGCCACCCGGCCGAGCTCGTCGACGGCGACTATTTCTATCAGCTCGACGTTCCGCAGGCGGGCTATGCAGCGATGTTCGGCGAGGCGATGTTCGAAACCGACGTGCTGCCGTATTACTTGTCCACCAACGTGAAGATTGTCACCGCGACGGAGCCGGGCAAGTAACGCCGCACGCGTCGAAAGGGCTCGAACGATCGAGCCGGCCAACCGTATGTCACATCGCGCACGCCGCGGTATTCTGTCTCCGTCGAGCCTGCTCCGCCGGCCCGCGCAGCGCCGCCTGACGTTTGAGCCGCTCGAGCCGCGCGAGCTCTTGTCCGGCCAATCGGCCGCGAGCGGCTTCGCGACGGCCGACCTTAACCGCGACGGCGCCGTCGACGCGCTCGACCGGGCGATCCTGAGCGAGAATTGGGGCCGCGGCGCGGGCGCGGGCGACATCAACGGCGACGGCCTGGTCGACGTCAGCGACTTGAATTTGCTCGCGGCCCAATGGAACACGAGCGGCAGCGGCGCCGGACTTCCCTCTCAGGTTGCCGGGAACGTGCGGTTCTGGCTGGATTCGACGGACGCGGCGTCGATCGACCGCCGCGCGGCGGCCATGTTCACGGCCGCCAATGGCCGGTTTCTCTCGACGCCGGATGCCGCCGATCTCCGCTTCGGCTCGCAAATGACCATCGCCTTCTACGTGAACCAGACGACGCTGGGCGAAAACCGCACGCTCTTGGCCAAGTGGGACGATCCGGCGACCGGCTCGTGGTCCGTTAGCACTGGCCCGACAACCGCCGAGCGCGATGAGCTGCGCGTCGCCGTCGGCTCCGACACGGCTGACGGCTCGGTAACTTATGCCACCACGGTTGGCGCCAATCTGGTGCCCGACACCTGGTACCACGTGGTCGTCGTCTACGACGGGACCCAGGCGTCGAATCCAGGCCGCCTGAGAATCTACGTCAACGGCGTGCGGGAGGTGGTCAAGTATTCCGACCCCATCGACTCCTTTCTGTCGGCGGACGTGAACGAGGACAACTTCATCGACGTCTCGGACATCAACGCGATCACGTCGAATTGGCTGCATCCGGGGTGGGGTGACATCAACCTGGACGGCATCGTCGACGTTTCGGACTTGCAGATGATCGCCACGCAATGGCTGCAAGTCCCGCCGCCGCCAGTTGCCAGCCCGAACGCCATCCCTGCACAGCTTCGCCCGAGCGCGGCCGATCTGTACGTGGGCAAGCAGGGGGGCGCCAGCAGCCGTTTCTTCGACGGCGCGCTCGACGAAGTCGGCCTGTGGTCGCGCGCCTTGTCGCCCGCCGAATTGCAGCAGCTTTATAACCAGGGAGACGACCAACGGTTCGCCCAGCTAACCGCGGCGCATAAAGTCGGCCTCGCGGCCTGGTGGGATCTGGACGAGCTGGCCGGGCAGACCCGCGCCGACGCCGTCGCCGGCCACAACCTGCTGGACACAACGGGCGTGGGCCGGCGCGAGACGGTCGCCTCTTGGACCGATCAAAGCGCGGGCCAAGTGCAACTCTCGCAGGGATATCCTGGTCGGCCGGACTACCTCGCCAACGCCATCGACGGCAAGCCGGCCGTCGCCTTCAACGGCCAGAGCAACCTGCTCCGCTCGCCCATTCCCGGTTTCGCCAGCGATGGGACGGGCAACGTGTTTCTGGTCGTGAAATTTCCCGAGGACACGAATTTCAGCCAGTTCAACACCATCTTCAGCACGTCCGACGAGAACAACGCGACGCGCTATTTGTTCTTCCAGGCGTATCCCATCGATTCGGCCACGGGGCAATTCTCGCACGACGGCGCCCCCCGCTTCCGCATCCGCTGGCGATTCGACAACCAGAACGACGACGTCCGCGGCGATACCATCATCCAGCCGGGCGGCACCTACATCGTCAATATCTGGGCCGACGGCCCCGGCACCGGCTATCACATGCGGGTCAATGGCGTGGACCAGACCTTCACCACGACCTCGCCACAGCCGCAGATCGAGGGCTCCTGGTACAACACGATCCCGGGACTGAACTACGCCACGCTGGGCGCGCTCGAGCGGAGCGACGGCCGGGAGGACTTCGGCCGCGTGCAAATCGGCGAGGTGCTGGTCTTTGGTCCCAACCTATCGACGTCCGACAACCGCGCGGTCGAGCAGTACCTGGCGCAAAAATGGGGCGTGGCGCTGTCCGGCGGGGCGTAAGCGGCGCGGCTACCCTGCCGCGCTCGCCGCGCCGGCCGCATGACGATCCGGTCTATTCCTGGCGGCGCCGAGCGGCGCGCAGCAAAGGCCAAGCCAAGGCCATCGGACAACGTCGCCAAACGCGGCGACGAACGAGAGGAAATCCCTCACGCCATCGGTCGGTTTCGGCCGGAGAACGTTTTGGGGCAAGGGGCCTACGGCGTCGTGCTGCGGGCCTTCGACACCGAGCTGGAACGCCCGGTCGCGCTCAAGCTCGCCTGGCCGCATGTCATGTTCGATGCCGTGGCCAGCCGCCGCTTTATCGAAGAGCCCAAGGCGGCCGCCGCCTTGAACCATCGCGGCATCGTCAAAGTCTACGATTCGGGCTGGATCGACTCGGTTTCGTACATCGCGCTTGAGCTAGTCGATGGTCCGACGCTCGGCGAATGGCTCGCCGGCCAGACGCACGTGCCGTATCGCGTGGCGGTCCAGATTGTCCACGACGTCGCCGAGGCGGTTCACTTTGCCCATGCCAGGGGCATTGTGCACCGGGATTTGAAGCCAAGCAACATCCTGCTGCGCCCGGGTGGGCAGCAGGGCCCGTTTCCGTACGAGCCAGTGGTCGGCGATTTCGGACTGGCGCGGCGGCCGCGGATGTCGCCCAGGTCAAACCTTACCGGCACCCTTTCAGACCAACGTTGCGTCTCGGTGCCTGTCCCACTTTCCCGCCGGTGGGCCGCCGGCAAGCTTGAATCTGTGAATGGCCCTGCTGGTAGGCCGCGGCCGTCGGTCACGCTTCGCGGGCGGACGTTGACGCGGGTTGCCCCAGGCGCCTCTCCCCAGCCCGGCGTCGTTCTGTCACACTGTCGGCCGTGCGGGCAGCCAGTAAGTTGCTTCACCGCCTTCCAACAGGACTCGGCCCATGCTTACAGGCGAGTTGCTTCGCCAGACGCGGGTGCGGGCGCCCCACAAGACCGCGCTAGTATTTGGCGAGCAGCGCTGGACCTACGCTGAACTGGACGATGCGACCGATCGGGTGGCCGCGTCGATGGCGGCGGCCGGGGTCCGCGCGGACGACCGCGTCGCGCTCTTCATGCCCAATTGCCCGGAGCTCTTGTTCTCTTACCTGGCATGCTTCAAGTTGGGCGCGATCGCCGTGCCGCTCAACCACCGATACCGGCAGCCCGAGGCCCAGTACGCGCTATCGCACTCCGGCTCGACCACGCTCGTCGTTCACGCCGATCGCACGGGCGATGTCACGGATATACCGTTTGGCGAGATCGGCGTCGCGCGGGTCTATCTGGTAGGCGGAAAGGCCGACGACGACCGCTTCCACCCGTTCGCGTCGCTACTGGACGACGACCGCGGGGCGCCGCCCAAGCCGTCTTTCGATCACCGCCAGTTGGCCACCATCATGTACACGTCCGGCACCACCGCCCGGCCCAAGGGCGTGGTGCATTCGCAACAGACGTTGTGGCGGTGCGCGCAGATCCAGGCGGCTTCCATGCAGTACACGGCCGACGACGTGCCGTTGATCAGCACGTCGGCCAGTCATTGCGCGGCGACATACGGCCTGTTGTTCCCCAACATCCTTGCCGGCGGAACGGCCGTGATGCTCGACGCGCCGACGCCCGACGAGGTCGTCCAAGCGATCGCTGCGCACAGGGTGACGCGGTGCCAGATGCTGCCCTCGGACTTGGAGGATTTGGTCGAGTATCTCGAAGGGCACAAGGCTGACCTGTCGAGTCTGCGGAGCTTCTTCTGCGGAGGCGACGTGGTGCCGCTCGACACGCATCGCCGTTTCCGCGCGATCGTCGGCTGGGACCTGAGTGAATTGTGCGGCATGACCGAGACCGTCACGTACGCCGTCAATCCGCCCTTCGGTGAAAAACGGCTCGGGTCGGCCGGCAAGCCGGTTGTCGACACCGAGGTGAAGATCGTCGACGAACATGGCAGCGACCTGTTGACCGACGAGACGGGCGAAATCCTCATCCGCAGCCCGGCCAACATGGTCGGCTACTGGAACGATACGCTGCACACGGCCGCCACGATGCACGACGGCTGGCTGGCGAGCGGCGACCTGGGCCGGCTGGACGGCGAAGGATACCTGTGGTTCGTCGGCCGCAAGAAGCAGATCATAATCCGTGGCGGCTCGAACATTTCGCCACTGGAAGTCGAGGAGGCCATCGACCAGCACGCGGCCGTGCACATGAGCGGCGTCGTCGGACTGCCGGACAAGCGGCTGGGCCAGCGCGTGATGGCCTATGTCGCGTTTCGACACGATGCCGCGGCAAAGCCCAGCGAGGCCGAGCTGCGCGAATTCGTCGCGGCCCGGATCGCGGCCTATAAAGTGCCGGAACGGTTCATCATCCTGCCGGAGCTGCCGCTGGGCGCGACAGGCAAGGTGGACCGGCGGAAACTCGGCGAGCGGCTGGCAAGCGATCTGTCGCGGACATGAGCGCCGGCAGTGAGACCACATCGGCTGTCGGCGGATTGCCGCGAATGGCATTCTCCTGGCGACCCGCCTAAACTTAAGTCAGCCAGTGCCGTCGCACGCGTTGCCACCGGCGCCCTGGGCGCTCGCCGCATGACACAAGACGCTAACCACGCAGAGCCGCGCGATACCCTCTCGATTGGACGGCTGCTATTATTGACCGCGGGCGTGGCCACTGGACTCGCGCTCTTTGGCCCGGTTTACGACAGCGCGACGCCGATCAATAGCGAATGGTGGCGCTACCTGGCCAACGCGGCGCTCGTCGGTCTGGCGCTACCGGCACCGCTGTTTTGCATCCGCCCCCGCCGCGCGCGGCCCCTGGGCGCGGGAGGGTTCTTCGCGCTCGCGGCCGGACTGGGGGCTGTTTCGATTCTGCCCGCGGCGGCGGCCGTTCGCATAGCGCACCCGCCAGCGGCCGGAGAGGCTTACGGTCTACCCGCCACGTGCATTGGCTGGGTGCTGCCCCTGATGGGCCTTTGGTTCTTCGTGGCCATGCTCGTGTCCGGCCAGGTCGGCCGCCGGATGTTCTGGCGTGCCTCGCCGTGGACCGACCGCTACGGATTCTGGCTGGCGCTCGGCTGGTCGCCCCTGGGCGTGTGGCTGTTGGTGGAAGTGTATAGTGAATCGTTCCGCTGAAGCGGCCCGGCGGAGATATTATCCGCAGATTTCGCAGATGACGCAGATGTGAAGACAGGAACAGGTGAACCACTAAGGCACGAAGGACACGAAGCGAACCTCATCATCACGAAAGCAGTCGAGTAGGAGAGGGGCAGCAATGTGTTGCCCCTCTCCTACTCGACTGGTTGGACTTTCGTTCACGCAGCCATCCTTCATCTGCGAAATCTGCGCAATCCGCGGACGGATTCTCCCGCCCCCAACCCCTAATCCCCGATCCCCAACCCCTGCGCCGCGCTGCGCCCGGTACGCAAGAAGAGCGCGATGCTGGCCGTGGTCAGCACGGCGGCGAACAAAAATGCCGCGCCGGCGAATTGCACCGGCGCCGTCTCGGCCGTGAAGCGGCTGAACAGTTGCGTCATCATCACCGGCCCGATGATCGACGTCAGGCTGTACAGGCTGGCGATGCCTCCTTGCAGCTCGCCCTGGGCGTCGGCCGGGATCTGCTGCGACATAATCCCCCGGATCGACGGGAACACCACGCCTGAGGGCGCGGCGATGGTGATCCACAGATACATCATCCATCCGTGCGTGGACCAGGCGTAGCCAAGGAACCCGAGCGCGCCGATCACCAGTCCCCAGAACGTGGCCCGCCGCTCGCCGAAGCGCGGCACGAGCACCCGCGTCAGCCCGGCCTGCACGGCCATCATCGTCAGCCCGGCGTAGGCCAGCGACCAGCCCACCGCGGCCTCGGACCAGCCGAAGCGGTACTCGGTGAAATAGGCCCAGATGTTCGGCAGCGACTGGTGCGCCAACTGCCACAGGAACAATACTCCGATCAAGCCGGCCACGACCGGGTAGCGGCTCAAGTGGCTCCACGTACCCAGCAGGCTCGCCCGCCGCCACGAGAACGGCCGCCGCGACTCCGGGGGCAAGCTCTCAGGCAGCACGAACCAGCCGTACGCCACGTTCAGTAGTGCGCAGGCGGCCGCGGCGAAAAACGGCGCCCGCGTCCCAAAATGTCCCAACAACCCACCCACCGCCGGCCCAAGGATAAACCCCAGGCCGAAAGCCGCGCCCATCAGTCCGAAATTTTGGGCCCGCTTGTCGGGCGGGCTGACATCGGCCACGAAAGCGTTGGCCGGCGTGACGGCCGCGCCGGTGATGCCTGCGATCAATCGCCCGATGAACAACCACGTCAGGTTCGGGGCCACGCCCATCAGGATGTAGTCGAGCCCAAACGCCAGAAGTGCGGCCAAGAGCACAGGCCGGCGGCCGAAGCGATCGCTCAAGTTGCCGATCACCGGACCGAACACGAATTGGGCGACGGCGAACGTGGTGGCGAGGAACCCGCCGTACGTGGCGGCCTCGCTCACCTCAACGCCGGTGAGCTCCATGATCAATTCCGGCAACACCGGCAGCACGATGCCAAACCCGATCGTATCGATCAGCACCGTGAACCAGATGAAGAGAATGGCCTGCTGACCGGCTGCGCGTGGGGGCATGAGGGGGCGGCTGGGTGCTGGCGAAATCGGCTTGCTTGAGCGACACCAGCATAGTGAGAGGAATGACGAATGTCGAAATCCGAATGTCTACCGAAGGACCAAACCTCGCAGGGCCATTCTGTTTTTCAAAATGGCGAGGCGGGAAAATGGGACTGGCTCCGAGCACAAACAGCGCAAGCCCTTTCATACCAACGCTGCGTCTCGGTGCCTGTCCCACTTTCCCGCCGGTGCGCCGCCGGCAAGCTTGAA
>JACPPG010000035.1 GCA_016191115.1 Planctomycetia bacterium
GGCGGTCAGCCGCGGTCCCAAATCCGGCAACGTAGCGACAGACATGCGTTCGGCATCCATGCCACTGATCAATGCCCATCGTCATAAAACACCAGCCCAATTTCACCAAGATCAACTTCACACGGCTAAAGAGTTACAGAAATCCGAAGCACGAATGACCGAATGACGAATGTCCGGAAACATTCGCCCGCTTCTTCATTCGGATTTCGGGCTTCGGATTTCTTTAGACATTTGATTTTAGACCTTCGTCATTCATCGGGGTTCCGTAGGCTCGCTTGTCACACGCTGTGGCCGACTGCCGGCCGGCTGCGCCGCGCGCCAGTCGGCCACGTGCAATTCTACGCTCTTGCGGCCGCGGAATTCATTGATGACCGGGCGAAAAGCGATCGAAAGCGGAGCGCCGCAGCCGGCCATCTCGTCGGCCCACTCCCCGCCCCCGAAGGCCACGGCCCGCAGGCTCGTGTGGTGCTGGGCAAGCTTCAGAGACAGATGCCGCTCGCCGCCGCCGATCCGCTTGGGCGGTTCGCTCAGGGTGACGTTGGTCGCGCACAACAGCGGCCGTGGGTTGTGCTGGCCGAAGGGGGCCAAGCGCTCGATCTGCTGGACGGTCGACAGCGTCAGCTCCGACAGAAACACCTCGGCGTCGATCGACAGCTCCGCCACCCGCTGCTCCTCGCTGATGGCCTGGCCGGCATATTCGCAAAAATCGAGGCGGAAGGCGTCGATCCGCTGCTCGTCGATTTTCAGCCCGGCCGCCGCGGCGTGGCCGCCGTGCTGGATCAGATGGTGCGAGCAGACCGTGAGTGCCTGGCAGATATCGAAGCACGGGATGCTGCGGCAGGAGCCCGTGCCGGGTTTCGCCCCCAATTCGTCCAGCGCGATCATGATGACCGGGCGGTGATATCGGTCGACCAGCCGGCCGGCGACAATGCCGATGACGCCGGGATGCCAGCCGCGTTCGGCCAACACCAGGGCGGCGTCCTGACCGGAATCGAACTGCGCCTGGGCCAGCGCCCCGGCCGACAACAGCATGCTGCGCTCGAGGCTTTGCCGGCTGCCGTTGAGTTGATCGATGTACTCGGCCAGCATCTCGGCGCGGTCCTGTGCGGTCGTGCACAAGAGCTCGACGGCCAACTGCGCCTGTCCCAGTCGCCCGGCTGCGTTCAGCCGGGGCGCGAGGGCAAAGGCGACGTCCTCGCAATCGAGCCGCGGCTTCTGGTGGAGCTCGGCGCGGCGCATCAAGGCTGCCAGCCCCAGCACGGGCCGCTCCTTGAGCGACACCAGGCCGTGCTGCACCAGCACGCGGTTCTCGTCCACGAGCGGCACGACGTCGGCCACGGTGCCCAGCGCGGCCAGCCCCAATGCCGTGAGCAGAAAAGATCGCATGCGGTCGCTGACGCGCTCGCCGCCGCTGGCCTGTTTGGCCACCAGCCAGGCCAGCTTGAACGCTACGCCCGCCCCGCTCAGGCCCGCGAAGGGATACGCATGGCCTGGCAGCCGGGGATGGACGATCGCCTCGGCTTGCGGGAGCGTCCCAGTGGTCGCGTGATGATCGGTGACCACCAGCGCCAGCCCCAGCTCGGCCGCCACTTCCGCCTCGGCGATGCTGCCAATCCCGCAATCCACGGTGACCACCAGCCGGGTCCCCTGGTTGGCGAGCGTGGTCAGCGCCTCGCGATTCAGGCCGTATCCCTCTTCCAACCGATGGGGCACGTAGTAGCCGACGTTCGCGCCCAACAGCTTCAGGCACTGCCAAAGGAGGCTCGTGGCGGTGATGCCGTCGACGTCGTAGTCGCCGTAAACCGTGATCCGCTCGCCATCGCGCACCGCGCGGAGGATGCGTTCGGCCGCGCCCGCGGCACCGGGCAGCTCCTCAGGGTTGCGGAGCGTGGAGAGTTTGGGATCGAGAAAATCTCGCGCGGCAACCGGGTCAGTCAGCCCGCGGCAGACCAAGAGCCGCGCCACGACAGTCGGCAGTCGGGCCGCGCGCTCGAGCGCGGCGATGCGCTCCGGATCGTGCGGGCTAATGCGCCATAGCTTGGGCATATCGTCCTGACACCCATTTCAAGCGAGGCGGTATTCCTCACCGCGTGCTACCCCCGCGACATCTCCACGTCATCCATCCGCCTGCGAAGCCCAGGGGTGGCAACCCCTGGGGCTTGAAGAGGAGTTGAGGCCTCCTTGGCGAAGCGGCCCGCTAGCGCTTCTTCTTCTCAACGTGCAGCGTATGCTTGCGCAGCCGGGGGCTGAACTTCATCAGCTTCAACTTCTCGCCCCCCATCTTGCGCCGAATCGTGTAGTTCAGGTCGCCGGTTTCTTCGCAGGCGAGAAACACAATTTCGACTTTTTTCTTGCTTTTGCCCATGGGATTGAGGGGCCTCCATCAATATCGCGCAGCCAACATGCGCAGGCTGGCAGATGCCCGCCCGGCAAAACCGATGATTCTACCCGTTCGAGCCCCAAATCCGCCAGCCCCTCGAAGCTGTTCTCAGGGCCGTTCACAGATTCAAGCTTGCCGGCGGCGCACCGGCGGGAACGTGGGACAGGCACCGAGACGCAACGTTGGTATGAAAGGGCTTGCGCTGTTTATGCTCGGAGCCAGTCCCATTTTCCCGCCTCGCCATTTTGAAAAACAGAATGACCCTGCCCACTACCCCCGCTTTCTTGCATATAACCCGATATCGTGTAACGTAATAAGTTGAGGCGATAGGGTCGCTCTGGGCCCATTCGGAGCCCGGCATGCGACCCGCATTGTCTCGCACCTCCGCGCCTGCATTCGCGCGCCGGACAAACTACGGAGCGGACGGAACATGGCCGACCCACGAGCGGCCAACGAGGGCCCTGGCGTCGCGACGCATCAGGCTGCGCCCCCGCCGTCGGCTACCGCCGCCAATGGCTCCGTGGCCACGGCCGCGCCTGAGCCGGCCAAGGGCGCCGCTCGTTCGCCGTCCGCATCCGCCCAAACAGCCACGGCCGCTTCCGCAAAGGCACCATCGCCGGAACGGCCTGAGGGGGAGGATCTGGCCCCCTTCGCCGCGCTCAACTGGCTCAAGCTGGTGCCAAGCTGGCTGGGCAGCCTGCTCATCCACATGTCGCTCTTGCTCATGCTGGCCCTGGTGGTCCAGCGGCCTGCGATCCGCGAGAAGTTCACCGATCTGATCGCCACCGGCGCCGACAGCTTGAGCGCCAACGCGGACCTCGACGAGATGACGCCCGAGCTGGGCGACGGCGGCGCCGAGTTCGATCAGCCGGAAGGCATGGTCGAGGCGTTGAGCCTTTCGGATGAGGCGAACGGCCGCGAGATCACTTCTCTCAACGACATGCCCGCCCCGGCAGGCACGGCGGTCGACGTCGGCAGTGCGATCGGACTCGAGGGCGTGCCCGTCAGCGATCTATTGAAGCACGTCGACGGCGGCGGCGGCGTCATCGGCGGCGCCGGCTTCGACGGGCGCGGGGACGCCGCGAAAAAATT
Source organism: Planctomycetia bacterium (assembly GCA_016191115.1). GTDB lineage: Bacteria > Planctomycetota > Planctomycetia > Pirellulales > JACPPG01 > JACPPG01. Next base: position 3,473 of record JACPPG010000035.1, read on the forward strand.
GCTGGTGCAGGCCCGCGGCGGCTCGGAGGGGAGCGAGAATGCCGTTGGCCTGGCGCTCGCATGGATCGCGGCGCATCAGCGTTCCGACGGTGGCTGGAGCTTCGACCATCGCGCCGGCGCCTGCCAGGGGCGGTGCGGCAATCCGGGACGCATGGAACACGCTGAAATCGCCGCCACGGCCATGGCCCTGTTGCCATTCCTGGGCGCCGGCCAGACCCACCTCGACGGCAAATACAAGCGAAACGTGCAGGCCGGACTGTACTTCCTCATCAATCGCATGAAGGTCGGACCCAACGGCGGAGACATGTCGTACGAGTCGGGCACGATGTACGGCCACGGGCTGGCCTCGATCGCGCTGTGCGAGGCGTACGGCATGACGCGCGATCAGGCCCTGGCGGTGCCGGCCCAGCAGGCGGTCGATTTCATCGTCTATGCGCAAGACCCCATCGGCGGCGGCTGGCGGTACGCGCCGCGGCAGCCGGGCGACACCTCGGTCGTCGGCTGGCAGTTGATGGCCTTGAAGAGTGCCCACATGGCCTATCTGCGCGTTCCGCCGCAGACGATCAAGGGGATCTCGAACTTTCTGAACACGGTGCAAATGGACAGCGGCGCGGCCTACGGCTACACCGATCCGGGCCGGGGCGCCGCGACAACCGCCATCGGGCTTTTGTGCCGCATGCACCTGGGCTGGAAGCACGACGAGCCGGCGCTCGAGCGGGGCGTGCAGTTCTTGAGCGCGGCCGGCCCCTCGACGACCAACATGTACTACAACTACTACGCCACGCAGGTCCTGCATCATTTCGAAGGGGAGCAATGGACCAAGTGGAACAACAAGATGCGCGACTTCCTGGTGAACGCTCAGTCGCGCAAAGGGCACGAAAAGGGGAGCTGGTACTTGGGGGGCGACCATGCGTCGGAGCAGGGAGGCCGGCTCTATACCACGTCGATGGCCACCATGACCCTCGAAGTGTATTACCGGCACCTGCCCATCTACCGCAAGGAAAGCACCGTGCAGGAGTTCGACGAGTAGGCGCGGTGGTGCTCGGACGTGTCGCGGGGTGAGCAATGATGCGGATCGGACTACCGCTAAGCGCAGGCGTTCTGGTCGTTCTCGGGCTGTGCCTACAGCGGCCGCAGCCGGGGCGCGCGCAATCGCCGAATCCCGCGGGCGCGGGAGCGACCCGCGACGCCGTGCGCATGGCCGAGCGGATCGACGAGTGCTTGGCCGCGTCCTGGGCTGCTGAAGGAGTCGAGCCTGCTCCGGCCGCCGACGATGCGGAATTCATGCGCCGCGTGTATCTCGATCTGGTGGGCGTGATCCCGACGGTGGCCGAGGCCCGTTCGTTTCTTGACGATGCCGACACGACGAAACGACGAAAGCTGATCGATCGCTTGCTCGGCTCGCACCTGCGCGTCGAGCACCTGGCCACCACCTGGCGCAACATGCTGGTGCCCCGCGGCAGCGCGGTGGACGGCGTCGACGGCATGGCCGGTTTGCAGAACTGGCTGCGGGCGCAGTTCGCCAAGAACGCGCGGTACGACCAGATGGTCGCCGACTTGATGGTCGCGACCGGCGCGGCGCAGGACGGGCCGGGGCTGTTCTACACGGCCTTCGATCTCAAGCCCGAAGAGCTGGCCGCCAACACGGCGCGGGTGTTCCTCGGCATCCAGATCGAGTGTGCCCAGTGCCACGACCATCCGTTCGACCGCTGGACGCAGCGCGACTTTTGGGGTTACGCGGCGTTTTTCGCGCGGCTGGCCCGGCCCAACGCCAACGAGCCGGGGCGCACGATGCGGCTGGTGGATCGCCCGACCGGCGAAGTGATGCTCCCCAACACGCAGAACGTGGTGCTTCCGAAATACCCGCGCGGCGACGAATCCGACACGCGGGAGACGGGCACGCGGCGGATGCAGCTTGGCATCTGGATGGTCTCGCGCGATAACCCGTTCGTGCACCGGGCGGCGGTGAACCGCGTGTGGGCGCTATTGTTCGGCCGCGGGCTGGTTGAGCCAGTCGACGACTTGGGCGACCACAACCGGCCCAGCCATCCGCAACTGTTCGATGAGCTGGCCGCTTACTTTGCCGACACGGACTACGACCTGCGCCATCTGCTGCGGACACTGACATTGACCAAGGCATACCAGCTCACCAGCCAAGTGACCGATGACGATAGCCCTAGGCCGGAGCTATTTGCGCGGATGCCGGTCAAGGCACTTTCGGCCGAGCAGCTTTATGACTGCCTGGTGCGCGCGGGACTGCTGGGATCGGCGAAGAGCGAAGATCGACGGTCCGGTTCGTTCGACGTCGGCCGACAAGCGTTCGTCGCCAAGATGCAGTCGCAGGCGCGCTCACGACTGGACTACGACGCAGGCGTCGCCCAGGTCCTGTTGCTGGTGAACGGGCCGGAGGTCGCGGCCTCGACGGGCGCTGCGGCCAGCGGCTTGCTGGCCGCGCTTGAGGCGCCCGTCTTCTCTCCCCCGGAGCGGATCGAGATCGTTTTTCTGGCCACCGTGTCACGGCGGCCCAGCGCGGAAGAGATGGCCCGCTGTGTTGCGCATCTGGCGCAGGGCGAGTCGGCCGATGCAGCACGGGAGGCGCTGGCCGACATCCTGTGGGCGCTCGTGAATAGCGCGGAGTTCTCGCTGAACCACTGACGGCTTTGTCAAACGGACCGCAGGAACCGTTGAGGGAGAGCGGATGAATAGCTTCGCGTCGTTCGATCGCGTGAGGATCGCCTATCACGACGAGGGGACTGGCCCGCCCGTCATCCTTTTGCACGGCTTTGGGCTGGACGGCCGGACGAAGTTCGGGCATTTCGACGAATCGCGCCCCGTGCTGGAAAAGACGCTGGCACTGTTTCGCGAGGAGATGGGATTCGCGCCGCCCCGCGTCTTTCGAGCCTTCCGTGCAAGCGGGGCACTGATTGCTTATTGAATAGCGCAGCGATTTTGGACGAGGAACGTCGATGTCACCAATGTTGTTGAACATGTTGCGCGAGCCCTTGCACCGTCGCCGGTTTTTCCGTTCGGCCGCCGCGGCTGTCGCCGGCTATAGCGCCTGCGGCTGGCTGCCGTCGCTCGCCCGGGCGCTAGCCACGGATAGCAAGCGCCGCCGGCAGTGCATCCTTTTGTGGATGAACGGCGGGCCGAGCCAATTGGACACCTTTGATTTGAAGCCGGGGCACGCCAACGGTGGCGAATTCCACGAGATCGAGACGAGCGCACCCGGCCTGCGGATCAGCGAGCACCTCCCCAAGCTCGCCGCGCACGGCGACCGGCTGGCGATCCTTCGGGGCCTCAGCACCAAGGAAGGCGACCACGGCCGTGGCACGTACCTGGTCCGCACCGGCCATCAGCCGGGCGGGCCCGTGAGCTATCCCGCCATCGGCGCGGCGCTCGCCAAGGAGTTGGGCAACGAGGAAGCCGAGCTTCCCAACTACATCAGCATCGCCCCTTACCAGGCCTTTAACCAGATGGCCTACGGGCCGGGCTTCCTCGGGCCAAAATTCGCCGCCGCGGCGGTCGATGCCAAGCGCGACTACGGCACCACCGGGGGCGACGGATCGGCATCGGCAGGCGAGTACGCCGATTTGCGGATCGACAATCTGCTGCCGGCCGGCGACGCCACGCAGCGGGTTGCCTCGCGCGTGGGGCTGTGGGAAGGCTTTGAGGGGGATTTCCTCCGCTCGCATCGGACCGGGACCCCCATCGCCCACCAGACGGTTTACAACCGGGCGCTGCGGATGATGCGCAGCCCGGCCGCCGCGGCCTTCGACCTGTCGTCCGAGCCGGCCACGGTCCGCGACGCATACGGCCGCGGCGTGTTCGGCCAGGGTTGCCTGATGGCGCGGCGGTTAATCGAGCACGGCGTGCCTTTTGTGGAGGTCAGCCTGGGCGACTTCACCCGGCCGACCGGCAACTGGGACACGCATCAAAGCAATTTCGCCACCGTCAAAGCGCTTTCGGCGGAGCTGGACGCGGGCTGGGGGACGCTCATCGAGGAACTCAAGGAGCGCGGACTCCTGGATACCACGACCATCATCTGGATGGGCGAGTTCGGACGCACACCGGTCATCAACGCGATGGGTGGGCGCGACCACTTTCCGGGCGCCTGGACGACCGTGCTGGCCGGTGGCGGGGTCCGCGGCGGCCAGGCGCACGGCCGCACGAGTGAGGACGGCACGACGGTCGAGGATGGCAAGGTCGCGATCGGCGACGTGCTGGCCACGCTCTCGCGCGCGCTGGGCGTCGATCCCGACCAGAAGAACGTCTCCGAACAGGGTCGCCCGATCCGCGTCGCCGAGGGAGTGCCGATCCGTGAAGTCCTGGCGTAGTCTGTCGAGCGGGTCGGGGCGCGGCAGCGCGCATCCCCACGCGGGCGTGGGCATGGCACCCGACGCGCTGTTGCCCCTGGCCCTGATGTGCGCGTTGACATTCGCGTCGGGATGCGGGAGATCGGCTGACCAGCGAGGCGCGGCACCGGGTGAGTCCGCTCATGCCGCCGCGCCATCGACCGCGGCCGTGGATGCGCAGGGTGGTGCAAATTCACCCGGTCCAGATAGCGCTACCGATAGCGCAAGTTCCGAGACCTCCGGGATAAACCCGGAGGCTCGCGACACGGCGTCAAAGCCCGAGGAAGAGGAGGCGGCGCCGCCGGAGCCTGCGCCGCGCGAGCGCTTCGTGGTCTTTACGCCACGCGGCCCGCTTGTTTGCGAGGCGACGCTTTCGATCGACGGCCGGCCGCACACGCGCGCTCTGGAACGGTTGGTCGACAAGGCCATGCAGGCGGCACAGCCCGACGGCGAGGGCACGGCCGCGTGGCGCAAGGTAGTCGCCAGCCCGCGGTTTCGCTATGGGCAGTTCGGCAACGTCACGATCAAGACGGACGAGGACCGGCGTCGGGCGGTGCTGCGCTACGACCGCAACCGCGACGATCGCGTGGACCGCGACGAGATGCGGCGTTTTCTCGCGCGCGATTCCGGGGGCGGCGGTGCGCTTGTCATCCATGCCGACGATCCCTATCGGGATGCCAACATTGCCAATGCGGCGACGTGGCAACTGCTCGACGAGAATCACGACCAGCGTCTGTCGGCCGAGGAGCTTGCAGCGGCCGCCGACCGGCTGCGAAGTCGCGACGCGCTGGATGACGACGTGATCGTGGCTGGTGAATTGGACGTGATTTCCACGGCCCCGCCCGAGCAGGAGCGGCGCCGAACGCTGCACGTGGCCGTGGCGCACGCGCTTGCGCGCGACACGGCGTGGAACGCCCTGGAGTCGATCGTCAAGGAGCTTTACCCTGGAGACGTCCGGCAACCGGCCGATGGACGGCCGTGGTTGACCAACCTGCTCGCCGGGCTTGACGCTAACGACAATGGTTCGCTTTCGGCGAAGGAACTAATGGCGCTAGCGGACTGCGAGGCGAATGTGACGCTGCAGGCGTCGTTGGGCCGCGATGCGAGTGGCTCGCCAGGCTCGCCCGCGCTTTCGGTTCCTTCGGAGGGTCTGCGGGGGATTGGCCCGCCCGCCGCGCTACGGACCGGGAATGACCTGGTGTGCCTGGACGTGCCGGGTCTGATCGTGGAGTTCTCTGTAGCGGACCGGGCCGCGACGATGGAAGATGCAACCGCGATGGCGGCCAACCAATTCAAGCAGTTCGACAAGGACGCCAACGGCTATCTTGACCGGGACGAGTTTCGACTCACGGGCCAGGCCGGCGGCGTACTCGACGGACTGGATACCGACGGCGACGGGAAGCTCTATCCCAACGAACTGGCCGACTTTCTCGAAAACGAGCGGGCCGCGGCGCTCGCTTTGATTCACGTCGACGTGGGCCGGCTCGCGGACGCCCTGTTTGCGGCGCTCGACGCGAACGGCGATGGGCGCCTGGGCTCGCGGGAAATCGCCGGCGCCGCCGCGCGCCTCGAATCGTTCGACGCCGACGGCGATGGCCAGGTCAGCCCCGAGGAAATACCCGACTGCATGACGGTGCAACTGGTGCGGGAGCGGCGGAGCGCCGATCAACCGAACATGCCACGGGCGGCCCGGCAGACACGCACGCTCCCGCGCAGCGGTCCGATCTGGTTCCAGCGAATGGACACTAACGGGGACGGCGATGTCGGGCCCGGTGAGTTTTTGGGCACTACCGAGCAATTTCGCAAGCTCGACGCCGATGGCGACGGCTTTATCGCGGCCGACGAAGCCGAGCGGGCCGCGGGCGCGGCGCACTAGGACTAGGCCCCCGGTGAGCCGCCGCGGCCGCGCGGCGCGCGCCGCGCCGCGGACCGCGACGACTTCATTCCAGCACCATCTTCGATCGAATCGTTAGCTTCGTTACGCGCTGCGGAAAAAATTCTCCAGCGCCGCCAGGTTGAGGTTCATGCCACGGCCACTGGATGTGGTCGTGTTGTTTCCAAGTGTCGCGTCGCTGGTGTTATCGGTTCGCATCGCCAGCAGTAGCGCATTGGCAACCGATTGCGAGTCGACCTGATCGGCTGCCGCGGTTGGCGCGCTGGTCGAAGTCAACTGTGTCGCGTTTGTCCGCACGCTGCGCATAACGCCGATGTTCACGCCGGTGAACAGCAAGCCGCCGCGCGTGATGGCGAACGTGCGACTAGGCTGCGTGCTGCCGTCGGCCATGACCACGGCCACCTGGTATTGGCCGGTCCGCAGTCCGTCTTGCACGTCGAAACGGTAGTTCCCGTGCGAGTCGGTCTTGTCCGTGGCAATGACATCGCCCTCGTCGGCGTCGATGAGTTGGACCGTTCGCCCCGCCAGCCCCGGTTCGCCGCGGTCGATCCGTCCGTCCCGATCGAGATCGGCGTACACGTTGCCGGTCACGGCGGCCGAGAAGAAGAAGGCGTTCGACTGCAGGTTGGTCAGGTCGGTGTTGCGGCGGATGATGTCCGTAAGCGTCGTGTGCTCGAGCTTGTCCAGCGTCGTCCCGGAGAAGGTCCTCTCGTACCAGTAGCGGTCGCCGTCGCGCAACCGCTCGAACTGGTCGGAGATAATCGCCTTCAACGTCGGACCGACGCTTGCGCCGCGCACGTGATCTTCCGCCAGCGCGCCGACCCACAGATCGATGTTGTTGACGCTGCCGTACAGTTGCTTGAGCTGTGCTTGCACCTCGGGATCGGAAGTGATCTGGGAAAAATCGGTCACCTTCGCCAACCCGTAGGCCTGTCGTACCGAGTTATAGTCGGCCAATCCATGGTCGCGGCCGCGCTGAATGTTCAGGCTGGCCAGGTCCAGGCCGCCGGCGCCCGGAGGTCCAAACAGGAAGTTGCGGACGCTGTTGACGATGGTGTTGTCGATCTCCGAAGCTGGGTCCGACGCCAGGTATTTGAGCACCGGGTCGATGCCGTTGGCGGTGAGCTCCGGCGGATTGAAGAACGCCTGGCTCAACGGAATCCCATCGGCGACTTCGTTTCCCTGGTTGTCCAGGAACTCGACGTCGTTTCCCAGCATCGTGTGCCCAACCCGGAACGCCGCCGCGGAGAACTCGTTGGCGATGCCCGGATTGACCTTCGCGTTGTAGCCGGCATAACGGTCCAGCGCGCCTTGTCCGAGCAGGGCCGGCAGCCACTGGTTGTAGGTGATCGACTGGATTTCGGCGATCACGATGGCGCGGGCCTTCTGGTAGACCTGCTCGTCGTTGAGCGTGGGATCGCCGGCGGCGATTTTGCCGGCCCAGTAGTTGTGCTCGCGGACGAACAGCGTTTGCATGGCCGTGAGCTCGATGTTCTCGTTGGCGCGGACGTCGCCGGCCGCGAACAGTTGGCTGTCCGGCACGATGCGCGAATCGTTAGCCATCGGTAGGGCTCCACCGGGCAGATAGTCCGTATTGTTGTACGGCAGCATGTCGCCGGCGCTGGTTTTCAGCTTGCCGCCCTGGAGCGTCCGCAGGGCCTTCGCCGTGGCGGTGTCCGAGCCGTAGACCATCGAGCCGTCCATCCAGGACGTGATCGTGTTGACCTGCTGGCGGGCATTGGTCGTGCCCGTCGCCGGATCGAACTTGGAGCGGTTCAGCTTGATCGTCTGCGTGCCGATCCCGTTGGGGTCGAACTGGGGATCGCCGGTGGGCACGGCCACGTTGAAGGGCTGGGCGGGGCTGGCGCCCGTCGTCAAGTCGAGATCGTGATCGATGAACTGCCCCCAGACGTAGATCATCGCCGACAGGTTCCGGTCGTTGATGATGTCCGCGTCTCCCTGATCGGCGATCACGTTGCTGATCTCCCGGGCGCTGGGCCGATTGGCGCCGGCCGGCGCGGAAAGTCCGTCGGCATAAGCGGCCGGCGCGGTGCGCAACAAGTCGGTGCCGGCACTGCCCCAGGTGGGGTGCAAGAGGTTGTTTCCGCTGCCATCGATGCTCCTGGTGGCAAGCACCGACGTCAGGGCGGCCGTCAGGTCGGTCGCCAACAATGTTCGACTCTCGAGCTCTTCGATCGATAACTTCACATGCTTTTGCTTCGTTCTCATCGTGGTTCCCTCAACGTTGCGGAACGTGTACACACCCCCGTAAACACGCGCGGACAAAACTGGCTCATCGAGCGAGTCAGGGCGGCGGCGCCGGCCACGTCGACAAAAGCGGCGGCGGCGCTGCTGTGGGCGCGCGGCCGGGCGCGGACGGTCGCCGGGACTCGCGCGCAAGCGTCAACGGAGCAGAGGTGGTACGGCCAGGGCGCAGAGATGCACACTCGCGCGCTGACCGGCGAGAAACGACAATCGTCGCCGTCGAGGCGACGTCTCGAGCGCGGCGCAAAGCGCACGCCCGCCCAAGACGGGAGAGCAACACAGATTGCACGCAGGTACCGCTGACCGTGACCCAACGGACCAGCCCAGTCCGCGCCGGGTCGCGCTGCCAAGAGCAGCGATTGATCGGCCGACGTTAAGTATTGATGGTATTCGCGGCGTTGTAAAGAAAAATGTTTGAAACGAAGAGGGTGTATTTAGGGGCAACTGCAACTAATTCTGTTTCGTTCTATGAGGATGCTGTGTGCTGGGCGTTGCTTCCACAACATGTGAGTTCCGCGCACCGCAAATCGAGAAGCGCGCGAACTATCCAAGGCTTTGTGTGGGAACGTGCAATGGTGCGCTTTGCAGCGGGGCGACTCCGCGGACCTTCAGCTTTCGGGGTTCGCCGTCGCTGCCCCCCGGAAGACACCCAGAGTCGCGAGCAGCACCCCCACCGTTGAGCGGTTTTCCCGTGGTGCGGGGGGTTCGCGAGAACGGCTATAATGGAGGCCACATGGAATGGGGCATGCCGCCGTTCCCTCACTCATTTGTGAACACTGTGGTCAATAGCGTGCGAGTCCGCTTGACGAGCATTGCGATCGCCGTGATAGCCGTATCCTTGGCTGCCGCGGCACGCCTGGTCTTGAACGAGCTCGTGGGAGACGAGGTCCCTTTCCTGACATTCTTTCCCGCCGTTTTGGTGGCCGCCTTGTATGGCGGGAGACGGGGCGGGGTGTTGGCCACGGCGCTAGCGGCGCTCGTGGCCATGGGCTTGTCTCGCGACTGGTCGCCAGGCGCACTGCGCACCGGCGACATCGTGCTGGTGGCCAGCTTCGTCGGCGTCAACTTGATTATCGTTTGGCTGGCCGATCGCTTCGCCCAGACGCGCAAGGAGGCGGATGCCTCATTAGCGGCCCGGGCACGGGCGGATTCACAGGTCGCCCAGGTCCTCGATACGATCACCGACGCCTTCGCCACTTTTGATCGTCAATGGCGCTATGTCTACGTGAATGACTCGGCGATGAAGGTCTATGGGCTGCGGCGCGACGAGTTCCTTGGCCGGATTCTGTGGGAGCAGTTTCCGCATCTCGTCGGAACGGAATTCGAGCGGCGCGCGCGGCGGGCCATGGAGACAGGCCACCCGGATCGCTTCGAGTATTTTGCGCAACGCCTCGGCCGTTGGTTTGATTATCGGTTGTACCCATCGCCCGGCGGTCTCTCGCTGTACGCGACGGACATTCACGAACGGAAACGAGCGGCTGAGGAGTTGCAGGCCCTGCTCGCCCGTGAGCGCGCCGCCCGCAGCGATGCCGAGCACGCGGGACGGCTGAAGGACGAATTCCTGGCGACGCTCTCTCATGAGCTGCGCACGCCGCTCAACGCCATCCTGGGATGGGCCTCCTTCATTCGCATGAGCGAGATGAAGGAAGACGAGCTGGCCGACGCCATGGCAACCATCGAGCGGAATGCGCGCGTCCAGGCACAACTGATCGACGATCTATTGGACATGAACCAAATCCTTTCCGGTAAATTGCACCTCGACGTGCAGGAAGTCGACCTGCCGTTGGTCGTCCAGGCGGCGCTCGAGACGTTGCGGCCGGCGGCCGATGCGAAGCAGATCCGCATCCAGAAGGTGATCGACACACAGACGGGCCCCGTCCTGGGCGACCCCGCCCGCCTTCAACAGATCGTCTGGAATCTTCTCTCCAACGCCGTCAAGTTCACGCCCAAGGACGGCCGCGTGCGGATCGCCCTCAAGCGTGACGGCTCGGCGGTCGAAATCGTCGTCGCCGACACGGGCGAGGGAATAAAGCCGGAGTTTTTGCCGTACGTATTTGACCGATTTCGCCAATCCGACGCTTCGACCACCCGCAGGCACGGCGGTTTGGGTCTCGGGTTATCGATCGTGCGGCACCTGGTAGAGCTGCAGGGAGGCACGGTCTCAGCCACGAGTGCCGGGGAGGGACAAGGGGCCACGTTTACCGTCCGATTCCCCCTCCTTGCCGTGCACTGGCATCGCATGGACCACAAGCACCATGCGACCGCGGTCGCGCCTTCGGCGCTCGACGGATTGCCGCTGGCGCCGCGGCTTGATGGCGTCAAAGTCCTCGTGGTCGACGACGAGCCCGACGCCTCGCAGCTTGTGAAGCGGGTCCTCGAGGAGCGCCATGCCACGGTCGAGACCGCGGGCTCGGCCGCCGAGGCGCTCGAGCGGATCGCGATCTTGCAGCCGGACGTCCTCATCAGCGACATCGGCATGCCCGATGCGGACGGCTACGAGCTGATCCGGCGACTTCGGGCCCTGCCCGAAAGCGCACTCGCCGATGTTCCCGCGGTGGCATTGACGGCCTTTGCCAGGGCCGTGGACCGGGAGCGCTCGACGCAGGCAGGCTACCAGGTCCATCTCGCGAAGCCGGTCGAATCGACGGAACTGGTGGCGGTCGTTGCTAATCTCGCGGGCCGGACGGAATCGGCCTGAGGCATTAGAGAATGAGCCGCCGAGACGCGCCTGACTCTCGGCGGCTCAACCGCCGCCTCACGATTTGATCGTCGTGATGCGACCGATACCCACCGGCCACGTCGGCCGTGTGCGGCGCGGATCGGCCGGCACGCCTCAATCGCGCGCGATACATGAGCGGGCATATTTGCCCCAGGCACTAGCCGCGTCGAGCCGCGCATACTGGCGCCACCAGGGCTGGGCCTCGTCCGACAAACCTTGGTCCTGAAGGCAATCGGCCAGGTTGTAAATGGCATCCGCGAACCATGGCGCCAGACTGTTGGCTCGCTTGAATGCCCAGCTTGCGTCGTCAAGCTGGCCAAGATCGGCGAGCACGACGCCCAGGTTGTTCCACGCCTCATGGAAAGACGGCTCGCTGCGCACTGCCTCGCGCAACAGGTCAATGGCCTCGGCCTTGCGCCGCAGCCGATAGAGCACGTTCGCCAGGTTGAAGCAGACGCTCGCCGTGGTCCGCCCATTGACCAGTGCGCGGCGGTAGGCCGCCTGCGCCTCGTGCAGACGCCCGGCGTCCTCGTGCTCGCACCCGCGCTCGAACCAGGCCTCCGCGGCCAGAGGATCGCCCGGGCGCGGCCGGCGAGTCCTGCCGATCAAGATCCGTCCCATCCGTCCCATCCTTGTTGTCGCTAAGTGCTTATGACGACTTCCGGGTTTTGGCCGCCGTCTTGGGCCGTTGGCTGGCCGCCAGTTTCTTGGGCGGCTTGGCGGCACGCGCGGGCTCGCCGCTGGCGCGGGCCACGCTCTTCTTCAAGGCGTCCATCAGATTGACGATGGCCGGCTGCTCCTCGGCCGGCGGGGCGACGAGCTCGTGCCCGGCGACCTTGGCCTCGATCAGCGCCCGCAGCTTGTGCGTGTAGGTGTCCTCGTACTTGGAAAAATCGAACTTCTTGGCGGTCGAAGCCTTGATGAGCGTCTCGGCCAACTTCAATTCCTCGGCCGTGACCTTGGCGTCGCCAACTTCGAGCTGCTCGGGTTGCCGCATTTCGTCGGCGTAGCTCAGCATGCACATCGCCAAGAACTCGCCATGCGGCCGGATCAGAACGAGCTGCTCGCGGCTGAACATGACGCCTTGGCCTATCGCATATTTGTTCTGCCGTTTCATCGCCTCGTTCAGCACGCCGTACGGCTTGATGCCGGCGATGCCGTCCGGGACCAGGTAGTAGCTGCGACCGTCCAGATACAAATCGTCGATCGCTTCGGGCGAGACGAAAGTGTCGAGGTTGACGGCTTTTTCGGCCTCGGTCCGCATGGCGTCCAGCTCGCCCGGCTCGATGACGACGTACTGGTCCTTGGCGTACTCGTAGCCGGAGACGATTTCCTCGTTGCTCACCTCGCCGTGCACGGGGCAGACCTTGACGTAACGAATGCGGCTGTGATCCTTGTCGTGCAACTGGTTCAGCGTGATCTTACCACGGCCACTCTCGCGGACGTTGAAGGCCTGGACAGGAACGGTGACCAGACTGAGCCTGAGGACGCCCTTCCAGCTATAACGTGCCATCGATCGCAACCCGTATGCAGTTAAAGGAGACTTTCGCGCGGCTCCTTCCCACGGATTCGGTCCCTCGTGCCCTCAGCTAGCATAGCATTGCTAGCATGATTTGCAGCGGGGGAAAATTGGCCACCCGGACCTTAAGAGGCCACGCCGTTTCGCGGGCGCGATTGCGGGCCGATCGAAGCCCCGTGCGATTCTTTCGGCCCCCAAAGACTTCTTCAAGCCGCACCGTCGATCGGCTTGCGGCACACGATGTACAGGCGGCCAGAATGCGGCAACCGGGCGAACGCATCGAAGGATTCGGCGAGTCGGCCTTCGCAGACCTGCGCCTCCGACCCGATGGCCGCCAGCTCGAACCCGGCGTTGGTAAACAGCTCCACCGCTTCCGGTTCGCGGAACCAGTAGACGTACGGTCCGCGGTCCCAAAGCGCGCTCCAGTTCGGAGCGTTTTGCAGCCGCAACCACGGCTGATACTGAAGACTCAGCCGTCGGAACGTCAGCTTCCGCAACAAGTACTGGTAAGCGAGCAACGCCTTGAACGCGAGAGACCGCGTTCGGCCGCGCAAGCCTAAGAGCGTGACAATCAAGACTCCGCCTGGGCGAAGAACCCGGTACGCCTCGCGAGCGGCCCGCTGTCGGTCTGCCTCTTCGGGGAGAAAGCACAACACCTGCTGCAAGTACATGAGTTGATCGAAGCTGTCGTCCCCGTAGTCCAACGACCGGGCGTCCTGGACGCGAAATGAAATCCGGCCTGCGGTGTCGCGCCGCGATGCCGCCTCGACGAACTGGGGGAGATAGTCAAAACCGTGCAGATCGGTGTAGCCGCGCGCCTGCATGGCCAACAGCAGCCGGCCGCCGCCGCAGCCGGCTTCGAGCGTCTTGAGGTCCGGCCTCAGGTAGTTCTCGATAAGGAACTGCTCGCCGGGCTCAAATCCTTCCCGATCGGACCATAGTCCAAACTCGGACTTGAGAAACACGTCTTTGTTGTCATGCAGAGTTTCGGCAGGGGGGTGCATCGTCGTCTTTTCAGTCAAGGTCCTTCCTCGCAGGTTGGCACGCCAAGAAACCCTCAGGAGAACTGCGAAGTCCTTGGAGAGGGGGTCAGGCACATTTTTCGGCCGAAGGTCCTTCGGAAGAATTGAAAACCGCGTGCGCCGAAAAATGAGCCACACCCCGGACTTTGCAGTTCTCCTGAAGAAACCCTTGAGAGCGTCGTACCCCACCCGAATTGTAACTACAATCGATGTGCCTTTGGAACGGCTCTACGCCATTCGAGGTGATCTGGTATGAAATCCCGGCAACGAGCGACGGCGGCCATCATCAGGTGCCTGCTGCTGGCCATCTCAATACTTGTGCCGGACGTGCCGCAAGCGCAGGCGGCCGCCGCGCCCAGACCCAACGTCGTCTTCCTGTTGGCCGACGACCTGGGCTCGCACGACGTCGGCTGGCGGGGGAGCGACATCAAGACGCCCAACCTCGACCGCCTTGCCCTGGCCGGCGCCCGGCTCGACCAGTTCTACGTGCAGCCGGTCTGCTCGCCGACGCGGGCCGCGCTTATGACGGGACGCTATCCGTTCCGGCACGGTCTGCAAGTGAGCGTCGTCCGGCCATGGGCTCAATACGGTCTACCGCTCGAAGAGCGGACTCTGCCGCAGGCATTGGCCGAGGCGGGCTACGAGACGGCGATCGTCGGCAAGTGGCACCTGGGCCATTTCCGCCCGGAATATCTGCCGACGCGGCGCGGCTTCGCCCACCAGTACGGCCACTACAACGGCGCGCTCGACTACTTCACCCACATTCGCGACGGCGGATTCGACTGGCACCGGGACGACCACGAATGTCGCGACGAGGGGTACGCGACGCATCTCTTGGCGAAGGAGGCCATGCGGGTGATTCGCGAGCGCGACAAGGCCCGCCCGCTCTTCCTGTACGTGCCGTTCAATGCCGTCCACTCCCCGCTTCAAGTGCCCCCGAGCTACGAGGAAGCGTACAAAGCCATCGCGCAAGAACGGCGGACCTACGCCGGCATGGTGGCGGCCATGGATGAGGCGGTCGGGCAGATCAAGGCGGCCATCGATGAAGCCGGCATGAGCGACCAAACGTTGTTTGTCTTTTCGAGCGACAACGGCGGTCCCTCGCCCGGCACCCGAACGAGCAACGGTCCCTTGCGGGCCGGCAAGGGAACGCTGTACGAAGGGGGAGTCCGTGTCTGCGCCTTCGCGACATGGGAGGGTCGGATCAAGCCGGGCGCGGTGACCGCGCCCTTGCACATGGTGGACTGGTACCCCACGCTCTTGGGTCTGGCCGGCGCGTCGCCAGAGCAAAAACTGCCGATCGACGGTCGCGATTTGTGGCCCGTCCTTACCGGCAGTGGCGGACCGCCTCACGATGAAATCCTGCTCAACAGCACGCCCCGACAGGGCGCCATCCGCGTGGCGGATTGGAAGCTGGTCATCAACGGCCATGTTCCGAACGCCGATGGAGACGAAGGGGGCGCCGACTCGCGGAAGGACGCCGGCAGCGAGCGGGTCGCGCTATTCGACCTTGCCGCGGACCCCGGCGAGAAGCAGGATCGCGCCGCCGAAAAACCGCGGCTGGCAGCACAACTGCGGGCCCGCTACGACTTCTACGCCGCGCAGGCCGTTCCCCCAAAGTCCCACGCCAAGCCACGCGGCTTTAAGAGCCCCAAAGTGTGGGGCGAGGCGGACGAGTAAGCATCAGCGCGCCTTAACGTTCTCAGCGCCGCCTGCCGCCTCGCGGCACCATCCACGCCAGGCTAGCCGCTAGCGCGAGGATCCCTGCCGGCGGCTCGGGCACCGGGATTGCGGCGCCGCTGCCCGCGCCACCTCCGGCCGTCCAGTTGGCGGCGATTGTCTGGACGTCAGAAATATCCACCACACCGTCGCCGTTGGCGTCGGCCACCGCGTCGGTCGAGAGCCAGTGGGCCGCGACCATCTGCACGTCGGAGATATCCACGTCGGCGTCCAGGTTCAAATCGCCCGGCAGGGCCGCGACAGTCAGATCCACTCTCAGCGATGTAGTGACGCCGCCGAAGGTGTCGTCCACGCGGACCGCCACGCGATAGGTGCTCGTGACGCCGATCCCCAGGTTGTGCAGTTGCGTCCAGGAAACGAGCGGTTGCACGCCGGTGGCGTCGCCGAAGACGCCGTCGCCGTTGATGTCCCAGGAATACTGCAACAAGGGCTGGTCGCCCACGTTTGGGTCCGTCGATGCCGATCCATTGAGCACTACCGCGTTGTGCGCCGTAATCGCGTAAGCCGCCCCGGCATTGGCAATCGGCGCCTGCTGCGGGTCCAAGCCGGTGAGCGTGACCATTTGCTTCGACGTATACGGCGTCACGCCCGTCTCGCCATATCCGGTGCGGATGGCGTCGATGAACCGATCGGCCAATAGCGCCGCGCCGATCGGCGCCGGATGAACGCCGTCGGGAAGCGTCAGGTCGTTCCAGCCCGTCAGGTTGACCGACTTGTCGGGGTTGATGGCGCTGGTGGGGGCGGCGTGGGCCTGGATCGGAATGCCGTGGACGATGGTGTTGCCGGCCGCCGCCTGTTCCCACCAATCGAACAAGCTCACCACCGGCATCGGCGTCGGAAAGAGCGTCTGGGCGAGCGCGTCGACCCGGGCGTTCCAGGCGATGACGTTGTCGCGAATGTTGGCCCGCTGGGTCGGCGTGAACGAGGCGCCGGCCGAGGCCAAGGCCGCGCCCACGTCGAACAAGTCGCCGAGCACCATCTTCACCGGCGCGGCGCCGTTGTTGGTGGCGGTCAAAAGGCCCGTTCGCAAGTTGTCGCGCATGGCGTCCAGCCGGGCGGCGTTGCCGGGATCGGTCGAAGGCGCGTCGCGGAAGTAGGTGAAAACATTGATGCCGGCCAGAAGATCGTTCCCGCCCAGGATGAGCGCGCCGTATTGCACGGTGCCGGCCTGGGCCATCGTGCGGAAGTTCGTCGGCGCGCCGGGCGGCACGGGCGGGTTCTGCGTGTAGCTGCTGGAGAAGAACGTGTTGAAGGCGCCCAAGCCGTTGGCCTCGGTCGAGGCCCCGCCGCGGGCAAAGTTCCAACTGAAGCTGCTGCGATCGACGCCGGCGCGGCGGACCTCGGCGGTGCCGCTGACCAGCGTGAAGGCGGTGTACGTGCCGAAATCGAGCTTGCCGGTTCCCTCGGCAAACTCGACCCAGTTGCGGATGCCGGTCGTGGAATAGCCGAACGTCCCGCCGGTGGGATCGAGATTGCTCCACTCGTCTGTGATGCTGTCGCCCATCGCGCCGACTTTGACCTGCGCGTGGGCAAGACCGACCGCCACGACGACGAGCACCAGCGCGGCCGTACACCGGCAGGACAACTGCCAAGTCCTGGGAGAGGGGGTCAGGCACATTTTTCGGGGAACGTCTTGGGAAGAATTGAAAACCGTTTGCGCCGAAAAATGAGCCAGACCCCGGAGTTTGCAGTTCTCCTGCGTACACCGGGGAGCGGAAACCAGTGAGGCTCTCACAGGGTGGCGGGCTCCTCGGCGTCGAAATGCACTTTCAGGTGGGGTAGCGCATGCCGGAGCGCGTCGGCGCCCGCCTGCGTGACGCCCGTGCCATTGACGATCAGGTCGCGAAGGCCGGCCAGCTTTTCCAGGTGCGCAAGCCCTGCGTCGGTCACAGCGGTGTGCGCGAGCGCGAGCTTTTCGAGCTGCGCTAGGCCGGCGAGATGGGCCAGTCCGGCGTCGGTGATGCGGTTGCGCCCGATGTCCAGGACGCGCAGCTCGCCGAGGCCCGCCAGGGCTGCCAGTCCCTCATCCTCGACTTGTGTGGTGTTGAGGTTCAGTTCCTTAAGATGGGAGAGTTTTGCGACGGCCTCCATACCGGCGTCTGTGGCGCGAGAGTTGTTAAGTTGCAACGCCGCGAGGCGGGGCAGCGCGGCCAGCGAGGCGACGCCTGTTCCGGTTACGCGGGTAAAGCCCAACTCCAACCGCTCGAGATTGGCAAGCCCCTTCAAGGCGGCGAGATCGGCGTCGGTAACCCGCGTCCGCTCCAGGTGTACGACCGTGATTTCGTAGCCGCCGTACAGATCGCGGATCTTGGCCAGAGCGGGGTCGTCGCTTTTCGAACGATAGCAACTGACGGCCAGGCCCAGCGCCAGAATGAGCACGACTAGCGGGATGTTTCTCATCGTTTTTTTTCCGGTGGGCGGCAAACCCTGCTTCGTTCCTCGGCGCGAAATCCCACGCGAACTGGGCTCAGAACGGGTTGGCAGTGGGCAGGCCATCCTTGCGATTGCCGAGGGACTTAAAGACGTCTTTGTCAATCTGATAGCTGATCGACGGAACTGAGCCATCGCACATGGCGACGTTCAGGCCGCTGCCATGCGCACTCCCAAACCAACGGTCCGTATGCTCGACGTTCGTCGGATTGGGGTCAACGACGACGTAATCCTGCTTCGGCACGGCGTCCGTCGCGCGGTATGCATCCGATTGAAAACCGGAGTACGTGTTCTGGTCTTCACCGACCGCCGCGCCCAATTCGTAAGAATTGCTGCGGAGGAATTTTTCGCCGAGCATTATGGTGTTCGTCGTGCCATCGGGGATGTCCGCGAAGCGAATCTCGCTGCGTACGAAGCAGATCCCCGTAGAGTTCAGCACCGGGCCGGGCCACTTTTGCCCCCAGTTCATGCCGTCTCCCTGCCCAAGGGTGATTGGACCATTGACGCCAAAAAGGTTGTTGTCGAGGTCGCCCGCGTTGGCCGCATAGTCGATCTTGGCGGATTGCGGTGGCCAGCACAGCTTGGTTAGTGGATCGTCTCCGTCCGCGCATTTGGAGATGAATTCGTTGTTGTACACCGAGTAGTGGGGATAAAGTCGCGCCTCGCGCCGCGTGGGACAATGAAACATCGGGATCGGTGTCATCACAAGTTCAATGATCGCTCTTTTCTTGTCGTCGCCGCTCGCACTCTGTCCACGCTGGAATAGCGCCGACTGCTCGACGAAGGGCAAGACGTTGAAGGCCCAGCTCCCCGGCTGTCCCTTGCCAAGCCCGCGCGTCGGGTCGGCGGTCCACGCGATTCCCCAGCCGCCGGACGGAAAGAAGCCGAACGTGCTCTCGGCGTTTAGGAACCCCAGGGCCATCTGTTTCATGTTGTTCTTGCACTGGCTCCGCCGCGCCGCCTCGCGCGCCGCCTGCACCGCCGGCAACAAGAGGCCGATCAGAATGCCGATAATGGCGATCACCACCAACAGCTCCACCAGCGTGAAACCGCGGCGGCCGGCAGGAAGCCGCCGCAGGGCTATCCTGCCGGCGCCGCGACAACGGGAGCGTCGGAAGAAGGGGGGTAGGGGTTGGGCATTGGGGGTTAGGATCGTAATCGCACTGGCAAGCTGCACGATATCAGGCATGACTTCTCCGCCTCTGGCCATTAAATCCTTGTTGTCCTGCCGTCTCGTCGAAGACCGCCGGGGTAAACCCGGCGGCTCGCCGGCCGGCACGCGCCTCGCGGGCTGACTCGCCCGCACGCAGCCAGCCTCTCGGTGAGTATTCGCGTTCCCACCGAGAGGCTTCGGCTGGTGGTGCTGGTCCGTCGATCTCGGGTACTCCTTACCGAACTGTTTGTCACATCGCACGGCGGCGGCGCAGTAGACCCAAAGCCATGGCGCTCGCGATCCCCATGACCAAAATGCCGACGCTTGCCGGCTCGGGCACGGCCACGCCCGATCCGGCGCCGGGCCCGCTTTGCAGGTAGTGGGCGGCGATCGCCTGGATGTCCGAAACGTCGACGATGCCGTCGGCGTTGGCGTCGCCCAGCGGCGTGTTGGTTGCGAGGTAATGGGCCGCGACCTGCTGGATGTCCGACACGTCGACGATGTGGTCGAAGTTCGTGTCCCCTTCGATCCAGTTCCGCGGCGCGCCGGGGCTGATCAGGCCTGGGTTGAGGAAGATTTTGTAGTCCTGCAGGTTCACGACGCCGTCGGAGTTGTAGTCGCCGTGCGTCCAGATGGCGGCCCCCAGCCAGTCCGCGGGAACGGTGTACGCGTCGACGAACGAGCCGTTGATCTGGTAGGTGCCGGCCGGCTTCAGGTAGTTGGCGACCAGGGCGTTGATGTCCGAGGCGGTCACGGTGCCGTTGCCGTCGGTGTCGCCGAAGGCGATGCGGCGCAGCGTGTCGAGCCCGGCCGTGTGGCCGTCTCCTCCCGCGCCCCAACCGGAAGAGCCGGTCTGCAGCGGCAGGTCGGCCGTGGCGATCGACGGCGGCACAGTCGAGTTCGAGCCGTCGGTCGCACTGCCCGGCAGCGTGAAGGCCTTCGAGCCGTCGGCCGAGCCGCCGCTGAAAGCGTCGATGAAGGTCAGGTCGAGTTGGCGGACGAACGGCCCGTTCTTCGGATCGAGATTGACCCGGCTGCGGAACGTGATGCTGTCCCAATAATCCGATGTCTGGTCGTACGGTGGGGGCAGAAACTGCGGATCGCCAAACGGCTGAAAGGCGTTGTTGACCACCGTCATGCGGGTCGGCTCGTTGGTGCCCTGCGGCAACGAGGCCTGGATGCGAAACTCCTTGCCGTTGCTCTTCACGTAGCTATAGCCGTTGATACCTTGCGGGATCGGCACCGGCGTCTGGGCGTTGTCGGAATTGGGGCTGGGGAAGAAGTAGTCGCGTTCGGCCGGCACGAACGACGGCGTCACGGCCGTGCCGGTGACGTCGACGGCCTGCCCGGCGTCGTAGATGAACACGCCCTCGACGGGCGTGCCCAGGGCGGCGTTCCAGATTTGGTCTTTGGTTCTTCCCAGCGCGTCGCCGGCCACCGGCGCGGTGCTCACCTGGCCCCACGTGGCATGAAAGTAAAACGCGTACGGCACGGCCGACGCGGAATTGATCGGCAACAGAACGGCCGCGATCACTGGCAGTGCGAGAAAACGGCTGATGCGTGACTCAATGATCACAAAGAGACTCCTTTAGTTGCGCCCCTCACGACGATTCCCAACGCCCCCCAAGAATTGCTTCGGAACGTTGCCCCGGCCCGCGCCGTGTCCCCCTGCGCGCCGCGTCCGGACCGCCGAGCCAAGGCGGCGAGACCGGAGGGTCGCTCCGGCCCCGCCCCTTGCGATCGACGAGGGATACGCGCTGTCAGGCCCCCCCTTGTTGACGAACTCTTAACCACGC
Organism: Planctomycetia bacterium; assembly: GCA_016191115.1. Lineage (GTDB taxonomy): Bacteria > Planctomycetota > Planctomycetia > Pirellulales > JACPPG01 > JACPPG01. The sequence continues at coordinate 24,363 of JACPPG010000035.1, forward strand.
ACGCGGCGGCGGTACGCCACCAGGCCTACGAGCCCCAATCCGGCCAGCACCAGCGTGCCAGGCTCGGGCACGCACGCAGTAGCCGCGGCATAGTTCACGGCCGCATCAAACAACGAGAGCCCATTGGCGTTCAAATTGCCGAAGTTGGTGTCCTCCAGCAAAAAGCCGACGCGACGGCACGGCGAGATCACGGCGTAATCCGGATCGACGGCCGCATTGCCCAGCGTGTCGCCTTGCTCCAGGGCGATGATGCCGACGTTCGAGGCATCGGTGGGCAGGCCGAAGGTCGCGGTGGCCGTCATCATGGCGATGATGTCGGCGTCGGGCGTGATCCGGTTGCCGAAGGTCCCGAAGCTCGTGCTGCCGAACGTCGTCTCCGCGCTGCCGTTGACCGTGTAGACCGGCTGGAACCCGCCCGCCAGGCCGGCGGCCAATGGGTGGGCCGGGGCCACGATGTTGATATCGTTGCCCGCCGCCGGATACGACGATCCGGCATTAACGACCACGCCTTGTCCGCCTTGGGTGGCGATCACAAAACCGATCTCGTCACTCAGGCCGTTTTCGAAGTCCAGGACCGGGTATGCGAGGTTGCGCAATAGCGCCCCATCACCGCCGGTTGTCACAGGTCCGGTCGAATTCCACTGGTTCCTGACGGAGCCGGATCCGACGGTACTCGACACCACCAGCAACTGCTTGCCCACCATGTCGGCGGGCACCGCCACGTTGTCGTCCATCGCTGTCACGGTGTACCCCAGCGTGGTCATTCGATTGACAATGTTTTGATCCGCGGCGGAAAGCGGGAGCGTCCCCGCCAGGAACAAGATGTTGCCGGCCCGACTCGTGCCCGCGGCCGTCAGCAGTGCGGCGGCCGTTAGCACGACGATGCGTGAAGTCACTCTCATGTAGCGTTCTCCTTGGGCGTCAGTAGTTACGAAGCAGAGCCGTCCCCTTTAGACCGCGAACTATTTCTCGGCGTCGTCGCCGGTCTCGAGAATCCCTTCCTTGTTCATGCGAACCGAGCCGTCCGCCTGCTCGATCGACACGTTGTCCAGGTAAGCGATGTTCGTGTTCTTCAGCTTGTTGCGGTTGTGAAACGCGATGAAGTTGGCCGCCGCGCTCCGCGCCGGAACGGTGTGTACGTGGGCGCTCGCGCCGCTGCCGCTGGCTTCCCAAAGCCGCAATGACATGCCGCCCGGCACGTCGAAAATCTCGAAATTGAACACGTCGCCCGGATTGATGAGGATGTCGCCGTAGCGCGGTTCCACGTCGGCGCAGTAACCGAGTCCGAAGATGCCAATGTGCGACGTGCCTCGTTCCATCCGCGCGGCGAAGTGGACGCCGTTTTGCGTGTCGCCGTACTCGCCCCCCGGCACCGCGTCAGAGCGCAGCACGACCTCGAACATGTCGTCCGGCGTCAAGAACGTCCATTGCCCGGTAATCCGCAGCCCGCCGAGCGCCGCCGGATCGAACTGGTTGATCGTCACCAGATGGCCACGGTCCACCATCACGATCCGCCCCTCGACCTCGCGGACCTGGGGATTGCCCTTGGGGATGCCCGCCGTGACCACCCTCCACTTGTCGGGATCGAGGACATTGTCGTCAAAATTGTCGGCCAGCAGCCGATGCCACTCGGACGATGCCGTCAGCGGGACGACGGGCATCAGGCCCCGGTATTGCTCGGGCGCGAACTCTACTTCCCGCCAGTCGCCTGGCGGCGTCTGCAGGCGGCGGGCGTGCCCCATCAGCAGCCGCTGACGCGGGCCCGCCAAGACGTCGGGCGAGCGGTCGGAAGCCAACAGCCGCGTCCGCGGTTCCGCCGGCTCAGGCGCGGCGCCAATTTCGATCTCTCCGTCCAGCACCTGAACTTCGGTGTCGCCCGACGGACCGACGTCGACGCCGAACTCGGTGCCCAAATCGACGATCTCGGCCTTTTGCGTCTCGATCGTGAAGCCGATGGCCCGCTCGGGCACGTGGGCCACGAGCTTGCCGCTTTGCAGGTGCGTGCGGCTGGGACCGTGCAAATAGAACACAGCGGGGCCCTGCAGATAGAGCCGTGCGCCGTTGTCGAACGTGATCTGCGCCTTGCCGCTATCCAACCGCAACAGGCCGGTCGCCAGCCGCGAGCCGGTTTGCGTGGGCAAAGTGCAGGCGCCCCATTTGCAACCGGAGACCTTAACCAGCGTGGCGAAAGACGCCGTTTGCGGAAGCGCCAGTTCCGCGCTCACCAGGGACAGCTCTTTGGCGGCCGCTACGTCGGCGGGCGCGACAGCCGGCGCCAGGTTTTGTCGATCGTGCTTCGCAACGGCGGGCGCCGCCGGGTCGACGTCGGGACTATTCTTTAGATAAAGTCCTAGAGCCGCACCCACGCCAAAGACACAAACCGCGAACACAACCCAAGGCATGCTTTGCAGGAAGCCGCCCCCCGGCGGGAAGGCGAATCCGCCAGTCGACGGCGGCAACGGTCCATCCTGCGGCGGCGCGACCAACGGAGCCGGTGAGACCGGCGCTTGCACCGGCGCGGCGTCCGGCTCGCCGCCGGAGCCCGCCACGGGCGCGCCGTCGCGCCACGTCAGGCTGGCGTGTAGTTGCACGTACTCCACGTACCGGCGGCGGACCTGTTGATCCTCGATCAGCAGGGCATCCAATTGCTCGGCCTCGTCGGGCGTAAGCCGACCTTCGAGCAAGGCATCAAACAGGACAAGGGGATCAAACGGCTCTCTCTGACTCATGACCGACTCCCGGACGCCAACGTCCGATCAATGCACTGAAGCAGGCTGCGCCGAATACGGCTGAGGATCTGGTACACCGCGTCGCGCGTCCGACCCAGCCGTTCGGCAAGCGATTCGATGCTCACCCCCGCCCGATAGCGGTCGTCCACGATCCGCCGCTGGCGATCCGTAAGCTTGTTCAGACACTCAGCCAGGGCGGCGTGGCGGAGCTCCAAAAGATCGCCGGTGGCCTGCACTTCGGCCGCCACGGCGTCGATCGCCTCGAGGCTCAACAGCCGCCGGTGGCGCGCCTGCCGCTCGCGGTGCTTCAGCACTTCCAAGCGGGCGACCGCATAGGCCCAGGCCAGGAAGCTGGTGCCAGGCGCGAAGTGCTCGAACTTCTCCCACAGCACCAGGAGCGTCTCCTGCAGCACCTCGTCGGCCTCGACCCGGTTCGGGACCAGCGCCAGGATGAACGTGTACAAGCGCCGCTCGATGGGGTGACAAATCGACGTAAACTGCTCCCGGCGGCCAGGTTGCCCTCCTGCTGTGCTGGACGCTGACACCGGCGCATCCTTGTCGTCGGGGAGCCTCGGCAGCGGCTTGGGCGTCTGGCCGGCGTGCGCGGCCTGCCAATGCCGCGCGTCCCCGCCTGCGCCGGTACGGCCAGGAAATCTCGCCGGTAGCCGCCTATCGTTCACGTGCGAATCTCGCCAATCACCCTGAGTTAAACCTGGTCGCGGCGCATTGCGATACAGCCGCAGCCTCTAAGTTACCCAGCGGGCAAGGGTGATCTGACACAAAAAAACCGGTCAGAAATGGTCTTTCTGGTCGTGGGGCCCCCCTCTTCGTTGATTTCGGGGGGCCAAAGGCAGATCGCGTGATCTTGCACGGTTCCTTTTGAGCAACTCTGTTTGTGTCACCCTGGCCGCGCAGTGGGCGACAGCCGAACCTGAGTTGTTTCACGAACTGAGGGACCGCCGTTTCCACAGGGCCGTTCACAGATTCAAGCTTGCCGGCGGCGCACCGGCGGGAAAGTGGGACAGGCACCGAGACGCAACGTTGGTCTGAAAGGACTTGCGCTGTTTATGCTCGGAGCCAGTCCCATTTTCCCGCCTCGCCATTTGGAAAAACAGAATGGCCCTGCACGACCGACGATCTGCTCGACACGCTTAGAAGCATGTCGGGTGGGCAGATTGCCGTGTTGGCCAAGAAGTCATCCGCCGCGCAGCGGACGCGTTTGTCGACGACCCTCGAGGCCCTTATTCGAGAAACCGAGCAGGCCACGGCCGAGGCGCGGAGGCGTCTCGATCACTTGATTCGCCAGCACAATGCCCTCGGCGCTCTCGACGACGCGCGGGCGTTGCACGAGACGCTCGACGACGGCCTGTAGCCCCGCATCTGTCGCCTGGTGCGAACCCACAAGCCAGGTTCACGTCCTTAGACCAAGGGCTGGCTGCGGGCGCGGCGAGCTGTGGCCGCCGCCGCGAATCCCACGGCGCCGAAAGCAAGCAGCACCAGCGTGCTCGGCTCGGGCGTTGCGACACGGACCGCGTGCGTAGCGCCGGTCGGAAATACCTCGACGAACGTTCCAATCGGCCAGAAGTCGCTGGCCGCGTCGGCGCCGTCGAGAAAGTGGTTCACGCCGTCGATCACCACGGCGCCCGGCGGCGGAATCCGGTTCCACGCCGTCCCCTGATTGGTGATTCTGAGCTGGTCGGAAAGGGCAATGGGACCGTTCAACGCACCCAGGCGGATGTCGAAGAAGACGTCGAAGAAGGAATTGAACGTGCCGCCGGCTGCGTCGGCAAAACTGATCGTCATCCTTCCGGTGCTCACCGGACCGCCACGCACGGATTGCAGCGTCATGTAGTAAAAGCCGACTCCCAGGCCGAAATCGCTCGGCACGCTGCTCACCAGTTGCAGCGCAACCAGCTCCGTCGAAATGGCGAAGGAGCCCGGCGTGGCTGCGACAACGGCATCGTCGTTTCGCCGCTCGATGGTGTCGGCGAAGCCAACCGGAAACGTGCCCAGCGCGCCGAACGTAAACGTGCCCAGCGGCACGCCTTGGAACGCGACGCCTCCAAACGCTGTGCCTGTTTCCGTCTGCAAAAGGTCCCACCCCTGCTTGACGTCGACGGCACCGCAAACCGTGCCGGCGAAAAAGACCAGTGCGAGCGATGCGACGAGCCCCCAGCGAAGCGGTGACGAAATCATGGTTTGTTCTCCTGGATGAAACGGGGCAATGCGAGGCGGACGGACCGTGTCCGTGCCTTCAAGCGCGGTGTGGAGCACAGCGAACCGCGACGACGCGCAAGCAAAAGCGGCCCAAGCGGACGGTGGATGCCCAGTGCGGCGCGAGATGGATATCGCCAGAGCTTGCCCGACAAGTGGCCTGCTCAGCGATCTACCGTCATTAGCCGACCGCGAAGAGAGATGGGGCCGCGCGGGAAACCTGAACGCGACGAGCTTCGGGCAGGATCAGTAACCCGACCGGCTCTGACTCGTCCGAAGCCACGGCTGCACCAGAGAGTAGCACCGGGCAACGGCGGATGCAACCGTTTTGGTCGCATCGCGCGAGGCAGCACCGTTTAGGGGTCCCAGCACACTAGCCCGAAGCGCCAGCGAGGGAACGATTGCCCCAGATCCCTCGCTGGCGCTTCGGGCTAGTATCGAGTTGCTGCAACGTTATGCCGCGGCGCCGGGCGTGCCTCACGCGTTCACGCCCAGCAGCTTGCAGGCGTCTTCGTAGCCGGCGGCGCGGAAGCCGTGCTGATCGTCGCGGTTGTAGCCGTAGGCGCTCGCCGTCACGCGGGCCAGCCCTACGACTTGCCGCCAGCGGAATGCCGGGCGGATCGTACGGTACTCCTCGCGGACGGTGTGGAAGTACTTCTCGCCGTGCAAACGGCCATCCTCGCTGACCGCGTACTTCAGCATCAATTCCAGCACCGCATCGACCGGGTAGCCGTGCTCGCCGTAGATCGCGATGGCGGCGGCGGACCGGCCCTGGTCGTTCTGGCGGATGGCGTCTTCGGCCTCCGCCAAGAGCCCCGCCCCGTCCTGCGCCTTGACCAGCGCCCGGTGCTCGTCGGTCGGATAAGCGGGCGTCTTGAACGGCGCGGATTGGATGCCCGCGTGGTAGGCCGCGACGATCAGCCCCGACACCGCGTACCGTGGCTCGGCGACGCGGGCCATATTGCGCCAGGCGTTGGTCGCGTCGGACGAGTGGACGCCGGCCGAGTCGCCGTGAGTGCGCCAATTGTCCGTGCCCTGTCGCAGCACGTACGAATTGGACGCCAGCGAGATCGCCTCGCCGATGACCTCGGGATCGATCCCGTCCGCGAGCGCGGCGGCAACCGCCTCGGCGGCCCGCTCGCGCGGGCCTTCGTAGATCGTGCGGGCCAGCTCGTCGACGGCAGCGTCTCCTGGATCGCGCTTGCCGAGCGACTTTCCGGCCAGCTTGAATTGATCGAGCAGCTTCGGCAGTATCGCGCGAATTGGCGATTCCGCCTGCTTGTGCTCGATGCGCATCCGCTCGTGATCGGCGCACAGCCGCACGCACTGGCGCAATAGCGAGTACGAATACTCCTTGCCCAACAGGCCCACCAGCCCGTACGTGCGATGGGCGAACACGAAGCGATGGACGTTGAGGTCATCCTGGATGGCCGGCTGCAGGGCGTTGAAGGCATCCAGCGGCGAATCGCCGACGGTGGCCAGCAGTTTCTCGCCGCGGTCAACGTCCACCTTGCGGCAGGCGTCGCGGATCTGGACGCCGAGGTCCCCATCACTGGCGTGATCGGCGGCGTGCAGCGCCTCCAAAGTGGTCTTCGAGGCGCCCCCGACGTTCTGGATCTGCTGCGCGTTGCGGTACAGGACCTTCAGCACCGGCAGCGGTTGCCGGCCACCAGCCAGCAAACGGCTCATGTCCAACGCGGGAAGCATGGCCATGGCCGTGTGGAAGCCGACGTAGTCACACCCCCCGAACGTCACGGCGTTGGCCAAGGCGCCCGCGGCCGTGAGCTTCCGTAGATCGGTCTCCCCCTTCAGCACCATCTTGGCAAGCTGGGGTTGCAGCTTCTCGGCAGGCGTGCTCCGCATCAACTCGACCAGGGCCGCGTATTCGCCCAGCGGGATCGATCCAGACGCTTCGGCCGCAAAGGCCGTCGAGAACCCCAGGTCATTGGCCAATGAGGCGCCCAGTCCGGCCGCCAGCATGCCGCGGCCGACATCCGACAGGAACCCGCGACGGTTCGTGGGGGTCATGGCAAATCCTCCCAATTCGATAGGGGCAAAGAGGGCGGTGCAGTGCGTTCGATCAGCCGAGCCGATCAAAAACCGAACTATTTCTAGAACGGGAGGGCGTTACACTCTCGTCGGGAGGGCGAGGCTCCCGCCGAGCCGCGGAGCGATGGCTCGGCGGGAGCCTCGCCCTCCCGATTTTGGCGCTTGTTGGGCTGTAACGCAGACCGGTTAATATAGACAAGATAGCGCGCTGGCGGCGGCGCGGCTACAGCCCCAAACAGGGCCATTCTGTTTTTCAAAATGGCGAGGCGGGAAAATGGGACTGGCTCCGAGCATAAACAGCGCAAGTCCTTTCAGACCAACGTTGCGTCTCGGTGCCTGTCCCACTTTCCCGCCGGTGCGCCGCCGGCAAGCTTGAACGATTGTGCCCTGACTCCGAACAACTCCGCGAGTTCGCTCTCGGACGGGGGGAGCCTGCGCGGTTCGAGGCCGTCGCGCGGCACGTCGAGGGCTGCCCGGGCTGCCAGGAACAACTGGAAAGGCTCGACGGCTCGAAGGACCCGCTCGTCGACCAACTCTCCCGGCTTCGAGCCGGGACGCCCGTCGAGGAGAACGGCGCGGAAGTGTGGAGTCAAGCGATCGGCGAAATCATCGCGGGGAGAGGTCGCACGGGCGGCCGGATCGCCGCCGACGCGGGACGCGATCTGGCAAGCCGTCTGCTTACGGGCGTCGTGCGGCTTGACCGGTTCGAGCTGCGCTCGGAGCTGGGCGTGGGCTCGTTCGGCTATGTGTTCAAGGCATGGGACCCGCGGCTCGAGCGCTTGGTCGCGCTCAAGGTGCAACGTGCCGGCAGCCTGGCATCTCGAGAAGAAGCGGAGCGATTCCTGCGGGAAGCCCGCAGCGCCGCCCACCTCAAGCATCCGTCAATCGTCTCCCTGTACGAGACGGGCCAGACGGAAGACAACGTCTGTTTCCTGGTGTGTGAGTATGTCGAGGGGGTCACGCTGGAAGAACAGTTGAAGCGAGGAGTGCTTCCGCCCGCGCAGGCAGCGACGATCGCCAGCGAACTGGCCGGAGCCTTGCAGTACGCGCACGAGCAAGGAGTCGTTCATCGCGACGTGAAGCCGTCGAACATCATTCTTGATCGACACGGGCGGGCTCACCTGATGGATTTCGGCCTGGCCAAGCGCGAGGCCGGCGAGCTGACCATGACGTCCGACGGCCGCGTGTTGGGAACGCCCGCCTACATGTCCCCCGAGCAGGCCGCCGGGACGTCGCACCAGGTTGACGCCCGCAGCGACATCTACAGTCTGGGCGTGGTGCTCTATGAAATGTTGACTGGTGAGCGGCCGTTCCACGGCAACCGGCGGTTGCTCCTGTTGCAAGTAGTCGAGGACGACCCGCGCCCGCCGCGGGCCGTGAATCCCCAGGTGCCGCGGGACCTGGAAGTGATTTGCTTGAAAGCGATGGGCAAGGCGCCGGCGCGACGCTATCAGAACGCGCGCGATCTGGCGGAGGATTTACGACGTTTTCTCGAGCGCCGGCCCATCCTCGCCCGCCCGATGGGCACAATCGAGCGGACGTTGCGTTGGTGCCGCCGCTATCCGCTGGCCGTCAGCGTGCTGGCGGCCGTGGTGGTCGGCTCGATCGCCGGGCTGTGGTATCTGTCGAGTCTCTCGGAGTTCTTCGTCCGGCAAACGGCCCTGGAAAGCGCCCGCCTGGAGACGAACATGCTCGACGAGGTGTGGCGATACTACAGCGACGAGATATCGGACATCGACCCGAAGACCACGAATATCGCCATCACGGAAAACTACAAGCACGTGCATCCCTCGCTGCCGCTGCCGGCCACCTTCGCCATCGACTTGGGCGAACGGATCAGCCGCCGCAGCCCGGGCATGGAGGTCCGCGTTTACAGCCGCTATCCGTGGCCGACGCGCAAGGACGGCGGGCCGCAGGGCGAGATCGACGTGGCGGCGCTCGAATGGCTGGAAGCGGAGGCGAAGCCGGATGACAAGCCGCCCGTTGAGTACGCGCATTTCGCGAACGACGACGGCCGCCGCAAGCTCCTTTATTACACGGCTCGGCACATGGAGAAAAGCTGCCTCGCCTGCCACAATCATCCCGACAGCGTTAGCCCCAAAAAAGATTGGAAGGAAGGAGACGTGGTGGGGGTGCTGAAGATCGTGCGGCCCCTCGAGCACGAGATCGCCAACACGCAAGCGGGCTTGCGGAGCGCATTTTTGCTGATGGGGTCAACGGCGGCACTGCTGCTGGCGATCAGCGTCACGGCAACGGTGGTCGCCCAGCGACGACGAAAGGCGGCTCTGGATGAGCGGCGATGAGAGCCCCGAGGGCCGAGCAGGCGCCGGCGGCTCCACGTCGCGCAGCCTGCTGGCCGACGCCCGGCGGGCCGACCCGACCGCCTGGGAACGGATGGTGCGGCTGTATGCGCCCTTGGTGGCGTCGTGGTGCCGGCGGTGGGGCGTCGCCGAGCAGGACATAGCCGACGTGTTGCAAGATGTCTTCTCGTCGGTGGCGGGCCATCTCGATCGATTCCGCAAGGAGCGGCCCACCGACACCTTCCGCGGCTGGTTGTCCACGATCGCCCACAACAAGGCGCGGGACTATTTCCGCCGCCGCGCCGGGGAGCCCGCCGCCGCCGGCGGGACCGAGGCGGCCATGAACTTGCAGCAGATTGCCGATCCCGCCGCGGTCGGCGAGCCCGAGGAGGGGACCGACGATGTCCTCTTGGACGAGCTGCTGCGGAAGGCGCTATCGACAATCCGCGGCGAGTTCCACGAGCGGACCTGGCAGGCGTTCTGGGGCGTCGTCGTCGACGGACGCACAGCGGGCGACGTGGCCGCCGACCTCGACATGAGGCCCGGCGCCGTCCGCGTGGCGAAGTCGCGGGTCCTCTTGCGGCTGAGGCGCGAATTGGGGGATTGAATCCTAAGGTTGACCCGTTCGTCCCTCGTCACACGGAAAGGTTGTGGCGTCTGAGAGACATTGGCGAACAAACAAACGGATCCCGCCCGTGCCCTCGTACGACCGGTACACGACCTCCATGCACACGAGCCGATCCGAGCGCGTGAAGTCGAAGTCGAAATCGTGCGGCTTCCCCTCGTGCGCCAGTCCCCGCGTAAGTGCCGCGCTGATATCGTGGCTGGTGAGCGACCGTTGCACCGTGTCGTATGTGCCCTCCGGGATGCCAAGCGGGGCTCGGGCTCGTTGAGCTTGTGCCGGACCACGGCGTTGTGGCCAAACGTTTCGCGCAGGAAGCGTGCCGCATCAACGAACAATAGCGTCGCTGCATACGCCACCAGAAAAGCTGCCGGCCGTAGCGGCGCCGGGAGCTCGGTATCGTGGCGAAACGAAGAGACCAGCTCCGACAGAGCGGCACGGGCCTGCGTATACGACACCAAAAGGTGCCGCAGCCCCGCTGGCCGGCTGGCACGTTCTGCTTGAGCTCAAGGGCTGCCTGCTTCAGCTCCTGGAAGCAGTCGGCCAGGTGCGCCACGGTCCGCGCGTCAGCGGTGATTTGATCGTGGATCATGGAATGACGGCGATTTCAAACCTGGCGGCGCGTGGGCGACTGGCAACTTCGGCGGCGGACACGCATCGCTAGAAGGCCGGAGGCGCCCAGCGCGGCGAGCATAATCGTCGACGGCTCTGGCACGTTGGGCACCACTAAGATGCCGGCCGCGTTTGTGAAGGTGGGGCCGTTGCCATGAGTCGCGTTGGACAGAATGGTACGATCACCCGTGACGGGATCGACCTGGAGGACGGCACTGCCTTGGTTCCAGAAGATCGCTCCCGCGTTGTCGACCGTAATTCCCCTCGCGCTACGAGAGGGTGCTGGGCCGGCGCCGACAGCGGCGCTCGACAGAGTGGTCCATTCGCCCGTCATCGGGTCGATACGATTGATTGCCGCTTCGCCGGGGAAAGTGACGGCGCCGGGGGTCGATGCAAGCAAGAAGCCCCCACCGCCGACGGTGATGTGCATCGGGGCGACCATCCCAGTTCCGGGCAGGACCGCGCGATCACCCGTGGCCAAATCAATCTTAATCACTCCGAGATTGGAAGCGAGGAACGCGCTATCGCCGATGGTGGCGAACCCGCCCGGGGAATTCGGCTGCGGACCCGACCCTACGTTGAACGATGACACGTAGGATCGGTTGCCCGTTGCTTCATCGACGTTCAGAATGAAGCCGTCAGGCGCGCCGGACACCAAAATGCGCTCATCCACTTCATGCACTCCCGCGACGAATTCAAACGAAGGTCCGGTGCCGTGCCCCCCGCCGGACAGGACCGTTCGATTGCCGGTTGCCGGATCGACCCGAAAGAGTTGGCCAAAGATATACTCCGCAACAAGCAACGCGCCATCGGCGGTGAGCGCAACGCCGCTTACGATCGAGAAGGCATCGCCAGCGCCGTGCGTGTCGTCGGATATGATCGTGCGATCTCCCGTGAGGGGATCAATGCGAACCACGCCATAATTGTCCTCGCCGAGTTGCGCCGTGATGACAATGTCGCCGGGATTAAGCGTCACGGCCGCGGCGTGCGGTGGAGGAAATACGACGGCCGCTAGGCAGCACGCGGCCGTAGCGAACGCAAGGAGACTTAGGAGGCGTCGCTGTTCACATTTTTCCATAGGCTCACTCGATACTTCCCAAACGGATCGGGGTTTGTGCGGTTTGTTTGGAATTGAAGGTATACCCGTGCGCTCGCCACACTGAAGCATCACCCTTTAGAAACACGAGCGAGAGGGGACCAAGATAGCGCTTTCCGCCGCTTGGCGGAAGCGCGGCGAACCGGCCCCTCGATGACGCTCACTAGCGTGCTTCCCTGAAACCGCACAACGGGCCTGCGGACGCCCCGTGGCATCAGGGAACAACGGGCCGTATCGAAGCGTGCGGCTTTGGCGTCAGCCTAATCGCGGCGCGGCGGAGAGGCAAGAAAAATCGCGTTCCCGTATTCGTCTGGCGTGAAAGTCCGCGGGTCAAGACCGCCGGGATAGACCTCCAGGGCCATTCTGTTTTTCAAAATGGCGAGGCGGGAAAATGGGACTGGCTCCGAGCATAAACAGCGCAAGCCCTTTTAGACGAACGCTGCGTCTCGGTGCCTGTCCCACTTTCCCGCCGGTGCGCCGCCGTCCAGCTTGAATCTGTGAACGGCCCTGGGATGGACCTCCTCGGCTCGCCGGCAAAAGGGGGCAGCTCGCCCGCTAAGAACGTGCGGCTTGCAAGCCGCTATGATCCGGCCCGGCTGGAGATGGTCAGGAACGTGAAGCTGGACCGCACGCCCACGGCCCACACCGTGTTCCAGCACAAGACGACGATGAGGGCCAGCATCACGGCGTATTCGACGGCCGTGGGCCCCTCGTCGTCGCGGAGAAACTGCCGGACTTTCGCGAGCATAGTGGGGATTGCCTCCGGCCGCTCGGTTCGGCGCGCGGCCTAGAGGAAGCTTAGCTCGGCGGCATCGCCAGTCAAATCCCCGCGGCCGCGCATCCGCCCAAACCGGCATGATTGCGTCGCACGAGATCCTAGTCACGTGCCCCGCGCGCGCCCGCCAATGATGGGTCGCCACGCTTCAATAGTGCGATCCGCAACGGGCTTGCGCTGGTGTTGCCCGGAGGAAACTCGACAATCGGGTAGCTGTCATTCAGCCAACCGGCGAGCCGCTCACCGTAGCCGCGGCCGAACCGCGCGAAGCCATAGTCCACCGTCTCTTCATCGGTCCACAAGATAAAGTCGGGCGGGCGCTCTTGAAACGCGGCCATCATCGCGTCTTCGCCAAACAGCATCACCTCCGGCGGCATCAGCGAAACGTACGGCGTCGGATTCTCACGCCGTGAGAGATAGTTCAACATGGCTCCCTCAGGCAGTACCACAAGTGTCGCGTCGGCGGGAACGTGACGGGAAATGAGAAAGAGGGCCCGTTTCACCTCCGGGCCACTTTCATCGCACCACATCGTATCGCCGCCCGAGCCGACGCGATGCGTCCTCCGCGCGTAGACCGCGGCGGTGATGTGCAACTGAGTTTCCGCGAAAAAAAGTAGCACGGCCGCAGTCACGGCGCGGAGCATGATGCCGCGGCCCCCCAACTGCTCGATGGCCGCGGGCAGCCAGTCCCACACGATCACGATGGCAACCAGCGCGGCCGGCATGGCCAGCGCGAACCCGTACTGGTACAGCCGCGTGTTGAGCACGATCTTTAATAGCAGCAAGAGCGAGAAAAGAACGAGTGTCCCCGAGAGGACCAGCCTCGCGCGGTCAGCCGAGCCTTTGCGACGCCACCAGCCGACCGCGATAACGCCAAGAGCGGCCGTCAAAATCGCCGGCAGCGGCAGCGCGATCTCGCCATAGGGCATGAAACGGCGGACCCAAAACAGCACAGTCGCCACTGCGGCAAAAATGATCATTGTTACCTTGGCCTCCCAACTCTTCGGCGGTCTCCACAGCAATCCCAGCACCACCGGGGGAACGAATACGGCGCCGTAGATCAAGAGCACGATTGCCATCCGCCACAATTGATGGCCAGGATGGTCGATCCCCATCGAATTGCGATAGAACGGCAGTGAGCTCACGTCCGATCGGAACAAGAAACGCACGGCACCGGCCGCGGCCAACCCAGCATCGCGCACAGGCATCGCCAGCAGGGACAAGGCAAACGACAATAACGCGGGCACGATCATCGCGCCGAAATAGACGCCGATCGCTCGGAGCAAGCGCGTCCGCGACGGACGATTTGCCGACAGAGCGAGCACAAGCCCGGCGGACGAAGCGACGAAAGCAGCCAGAAAGACTTCCGGCTTAGTGAGAAACACGAGGCCCACGCACAACCCGGCCAGCGCCGCGTCGGCCCGCCGGCATGAATCCGCGAAGCGCCCGACCATGAAGATCGCCGCCAGGGAAAGCACGATGCCATGCGTCAGCTCGTGGGAATAGGGACAAATGAAGTTGTAGTTCGCCATACTCGTAATCTGGCAGAAGCCGAACGCGAACACGAACGTCATGCAACCCAGGAAGGCCGAAGCGCGGCTGCCGATTCGTGACAACAACGCGTACAGAAGGATCAGCAGGACACCGGCGACGGCCGCGTTCGCAAGCGCCAGCGTGCGGAGACTCGCCCCGAACAGGCGAAACCAAAGCGAGTTCACGTATTGCGACAGCGGACCGTTGAGGTGCGCGATATCGCGGTATAGAACCTTCCCTTCACTCAATTGCCAGGGAACGTACAGCTCGCGCCCGAAGTCGACGATCGGATCGCACCATTTGCCCCATCCCCACCACAGCATCAGAAGCGCCGCGAGCGCGATCAAGCCGACCGCGATTCTCCCGCGCTGCTGCTCCCAGAAGATGTCGAGCGGCACGGGCTCAAGCGCGCCGCGGCTGGCGGGTGGCTCGCGCGATTCCGCGGCGGCCGACAGGACAGCATGCGGTCGGTTCATGTCCGACTCGGACGAAGTGCAAGTTTGGCGGCCCTTCTCCGCCTCACGGTGAAAGCGGCAAGGTCGGCGGCCATCCTGATCTCCCCTGTCCCGAGACTATTAGTAACACACGCACAAAGGCGCCGAAAGATGATGAGCGATTTTCGATTTTCGACCCGGTCGGGGGTACAATGGACTGCAAGCTTCACCACCGGCTAGGTCGCCGGCGGAAGGCCCCAGAATGGCTGGCGATCGCGCAAGGACATAGAAACCACCATCCGCCATGTTGACCGACCGCGCCATCGAAATTGTCGCCGAGGACAAGATCCGTGCCGCGATCGCCGCCGGCGACTTCGACGCCCTGCCAGGCTTCGGAAAGCCCCATCCGATCTTCGACGAGCCGTACGACGAGCACTGGTGGATTCGCCGCAAGCTCGCGCGCGAGAAGATGTCGGTCATGTGGCCTGGCGCAAGCGCCATCACCTAGTCGTCCTCGTCGATCGTTCGCCGCTCATGACCGACGCCCTCGCTTATCAAGCCGTGTTGCAGTCCTATTCGGCCGACTGCCAACCGAGCGAGGTTGAGTTTCTGGGCGCGGCGGGCGGTTTCAGTGGCGCGCGTTTCTGGCGCCTCGCTTCTCCGCGCGGAAGATTGTGCCTGCGGCGCTGGCCGCGGGATCACCCTTTGCCAGAGCGACTGGAATTCATCCAGGCGGTGCTGTGGCACGTCGACCAGGAGGGCTTCCACAAGGTCCCGGTGCCGCTGGAGACCTTGCGTCACGCGGGCTACGTGCGTTATGGCGGTCATTTGTGGGAGCTGTCGCCGTGGCTGCCAGGCGAACCGGACGTCAGCAAATCGCCGCCGATCCCGCGGCTCCGCGCGGCCATGATCGCTTTGGCCGAGTTTCACGAGGCTGCCTCGTCATTTCCACTGGCGGAGATCGCACGCAGCTCGTCGCCGACGATTGGCGAACGGCTAGCGCAACTTCGAGCGCTGCGGTCCGCGGGGCACGACCGTCTGCGGCACGCGGTGGAGCACGCGCCGGGGCCGCACGACGCCGCGGCGCAGAGATTGCTCGATCTGTTCCCCATCGCGGCGCCGCGGGTGCAGGTCATGCTCGAGCAAGCCGCGCGGCTACCGGTGACGCTCGCGCCTTGCCTCCGCGACGTGTGGCGTGGGAATGTGCTTTTTGTCGGCGGGGAAGTGACGGGCCTGATCGACTTCGGCGCACTGCGGCCGGAAAGCGCGGCCGCCGACGTCGCCCGGTTGCTGGGGAGCATGGCCGAGGATGATCGCGGCCTGTGGAAGGAAGGACTTGCCGCGTACGAACGAGCGCGGCCGCTCACGGAAGCCACGACCGTGCTCGTCGCTGCCTTCGACGTCAGCGGCGTTCTGCTGGGTGGAATGAATTGGATCGAGTGGATTTACCGAGATCAGCGCTCGTTCGATGATGCCGCAGCCGTCCAGGCGCGACTCGACTACTTCGGCCGGCGCCTGGCCCATTTGATTGAGACGGGCTGAAACATCTGCGAGGAGATCGTGCGGCGCTTCGACGACATCAAGACGTACGAGCCGTCCCAGCCGCATGCCGGCATGCACGGGTGAGTCCGATGGCGCCACAGAGGGGGCAGGGCCGTTCACAGATTCAAGCTTGCCGGCGGCGCACCGGCGGGAAAGTGGGACAGGCACCGAGACGCAACGTTCGTCTAAAGGGACTTGCGCTGTTTATGCTCGGAGCCAGTCCCATTTTCCCGCCTCGTCATTTTGAAAAACAGAATGGCCCTGACAGAGGGGGCGGCAAAGTAGCGTCCCAGGCGGCCACGATGTAAACTAACGCGCGGCGATGGCACGATTCAGCGATCTGTCGCAAAGTCAGTCACTCACCAGCCTGGGCGCGCGATGAACTGGAAGGCGCTCGAGAAGTTTCGCGCGCGGCTCGCCCGCGACCAACCGCTCTACGGACTGTGGGTTTCGCTTGAATCGGCCTCGGTCACCGAGATCGCCGTGGCCAGCGGGCTGGACTGGGTCGTCATCGACGCCGAGCACGGCCATCTCGATTGGGGAGATATCGTCCAGCATCTGCGGGCGGCGGCACGTAGCGATACGGTCACCCTGGTGCGGATCGCGGAGCTCAATCTGGCGCTCGTGAAGCGGGCGCTCGACATCGGAGCGGACGGCGTCGTCATCCCGTGGATCGAATCGGCCGATCAGCTCCGGCAGGCCGTGCGATTCGCGCACTATCCGCCGCAAGGCGTGCGCGGCATTGGCGCCGAACGCGCCACGGTTTGGGGCCAACGGATGGCGGAATACGTGGCCGAGGCCAACGATCGGATCCTCGTCATCCCGATCATCGAGACGGTCGCGGCCGCGACGCACATCGATGAGATGCTCGAGGTTCCCGGCGTCGAGGTGTTCCAATTCGGGCCGGCCGACTATTCCTCGACGGCCGGCTACCGCGGCATGTGGGAGGGGCCAGGCGTCGCTGAGGCGATCCTCGCGCTCAAGGATAAGATCCGTGCCCGCGGCAAACACTGCGGCGTGGTGACCAGGAACGCCGAAGACCTCGCGCGGCGCGAAGAGCAAGGCTTCCGCGTGCTAGGCATCGGATTCGATACCGGCTTGCTGTGGCGGGGTATTCACCAGATGCTGCCATAAGGCGGCGATAATATGTCAGAAGCCACGATCAGCACTCTACCAACGCTCCACTGGGTCGGCGACGTCGGCGGCCATTTGCGGCTGATCGACCAGACGCTGTTGCCGGTCGAGGTCCGCGAGATCGACTGCCGCGACCTCGAGACCGTCTTCGAGGCGATCCGCTCGCTGCGGGTCCGCGGCGCGCCGGCCATCGGCATCGCCGCGGCGTATGGTCTGGTCATTGGCGCGCAGGCCGCTAACGATCGTGACGAAGCCGGCTTCTTCGCCGCGCTCGATTCCGCGCGTGCGCGCCTGGCGGAGAGCCGTCCGACGGCGGTGAACCTGTTTTGGGCGCTCGACCGGACGCATGGCGTGGCCCTGGCAGCTCGTGGGGCCACGTCGCCGCGGGAAATCGTCGCGCGATTGTTGGCCGAAGCCCGGGCCATTCACGAGGAAGACCGCGCGATGTGCCGCGCCATCGGCCGCTATGGTGCGGAGCTTCTGGCCGACGGCCAGGGCGTGCTCACGCATTGCAACGCCGGCGGACTGGCCACCAGCGACTACGGGACCGCGCTGGCCGTATTCTTCTCCGCCCAGGAATCGGGCAAGCGCCTGCGCGTCTACGCCGACGAGACGCGCCCGCTCCTGCAAGGTGCGCGACTCACGGCCTGGGAGCTGCAGCAGCGCGGCATCGACGTGACGCTCATCTGCGATTCGATGGCCGCCCAGGTCATGCGGGAAGGGCGCGTGCAGGCGGTCGTGACCGGCGCCGATCGGATCGCCGCCAACGGCGACACGGCCAACAAGATCGGCACCTACGGCGTTGCCGTCCTGGCCGCGGCCCACGACATCCCGTTCTACGTGGCCGCGCCCACCAGCACGTTCGACCTGTCGCTGGCGGGCGGCAGCCAGATTCCGATCGAGCAGCGCGACAAGCGCGAGATCACCCACGGCTTCGGCCGGCAGACGGCGCCCGAGGGCGTAAAGGTCTACAACCCGGCCTTCGACGTGACGCCGGCCCGGCTGATTCGGGCGATCATCTGCGAGCGGGGCGTGATCGCGCCGGTAACGCGCGAACGGATCGCGGCGGCGCTGCGCTAGGGGATTTGGGATTAGGGAAGTTTCGGATTTGAGATTTGAGATTGTGGGACTCAGGCCGGATCACAAGACCCTAGTCCCTAACCCCAACCCCTAATCCAGGGCCGTTCACAGATGCAAGCTTGCCGGCGGCGCAGCGGCGGGAAAGTGGGACAGGCACCGAGACGCAGCCTTGGTATGAAAGGGCTTGCGCTGTTTGTGCTCGGAGCCAGTCCCATTTTCCCGCCTCGCCCTTTTTGAAAAACAGAATGGCCCTGACCTGACCCCTAATCCCTTACCGGTGCTCCCAGCGGCGCGCCTTGCTACAATGCGGCCAGGGGCCCTGAGACAGCGCGCGACATAGCTCGGCCACGTCTTCGCGCGGCGAGGCACCGATGAGCGTCACCTCTGATTACCGCATCTATCCGTGGTGGCCACAGAACGGGAACGCGTGGGTGCATCCCGATGATGTGAAGCTCGCGAGACGGCTGATTCCCAGCAGCCGCATGTTTCGATCCGAAGGACGCGAAGGGTCGTACCTGGTCCTCGGATACGGCCCGTACCGCATCCGCGTCAGGCCGGCGCTGCGACAGCTTGTCCGCGGCGACGGATTCAACGTCGGCGACCAGGTCGAGGTCTGCTCGCACCGGGGCCGAAACCGGGCGATGATCGCCACGATCCGCGAGATGCGTTACGACAATCGCAAACGAGCGGTGCGCTACTCGCTGCGAGTGCGCGGCAAGCCGGTCGCCCGCACGTACACCGCCGGAGACCTGCGAAAAATCGAGCGGCCGCTTGCGCCGATGCGATAGCCGGTGTCACGCGATGGTCAGTGTGCCACGGCGATGGTCAGTGTGCCACGGCTTCGCAGAAGCCGTGCGCGCCGCCGAGCGACCAACGCACAGCTTGCCTGACAGCAAACAGTGGCACGAATGCGCGCCGCCCTATCGTGCCACCGCGTTTTTCTCGATGTAGGCCGCCAGCGTCATGTCTGGCCCGATGTAGTGGAACTGCTCGGCGAATTCCAGGCCGTGGGGCTTGCCGCGCCGCGCGGCCGCTTCGCGGAACCGCAGGTCGGCGAAGTTCTTGATCGCCGCCGGTGCGTCGGTCTCCAGGGCCGGCAGCTTCTTTCCTTGCGCCGCAAGCTCGTCCCGAAGCCGGCGGACCATGTTGCCGACCATCGTTTTGTTGGCCTGGATGGCCGCCATCTTCTTGTCGATCGTCGAGCTGATGTCGACCACGCGGTTCACCTGCTGCGGGCCGCGGGCGTAGTAGTATTTCTCGCTCACGGCGTGCGGCTTGAGTCCGGCCGCGAAGTGCTCGGGGAAATCGAGATGCCCGGCCGCCATCCAGCACGCCGCCTCGACGCACTGGGCCGTCACGTAGTGATCGGGGTTCTCCTCGTAGTGGCCCCACGGGTCGTAGCTGACGATCGTGTCGATCTTGAGCAGACGAATCAAGAAAATGAGCCGGGCCCGCAACTCGACGCGCGACACGTCGTCCATGAAATGGTTGCGATAGTTGAGGTCAAAGACCTGCTTGCAGCCCAGGATGCGGGCCATCTCACGGTTTTCGGTTTCGTTCGCCAGCACGGTCTCGCCGAGCGTCAGGTCGTAGGAGTCCATCTCGTCGTTGCTGGTGCGGATGAGGTAGCCGGTGTACCCTTCGTCGATCAGTTTGGCGATCGTGCCCCCTGCGGCGATCGAATGATCGTCGGAGTGGGGCGCGATGCTGGCCAGCACTTTTCCGCGGTGCGGCTTGCCGGCGGCGGCCGGCTCCACCGTGACTCTGACGTCCTCCTCAAAGGCGGGCGATTTCTGTGTTTGGCCGACGCCACTGGAATTTTGGGAACCAGCGGTCCCCACCAGCCCGCCTGCTAGCGATTGCCCGATGAATTCACGTCGTTTCATGTGGTTGACCTCGCTCGAATCGAAGGAATCCCAATTACTACGGTGGATCGCAAGCCTCTTCTTCGCTACCCTCGGCGGCTTTCACCCAGGGCCGTTCTGTTTTTCAAAATGGCGAGGCGGGAAAATGGGACTGGCTCCGAGCATAAACAGCGCAAGCCCTTTCAGACCAACGTTTCGTCTCGGTGCCTGTCCCACTTTCCCGCCGGTGCGCCGCCGGCAAGCTTGAATCTGTGAGATGCGCATGCGTAGCCAAAGCGGCGTCTGGACAGCGGTTTAGGTGAAATTGACCTCCCACGTCAAGCGGCCCTAAAATACTGCGGTGTCCGCCCCAGGGAGCTTGAGGAACACCGGATGACAAACGCGATGCCCGCGAGCTGGTTACGGCCATTTGTGCTTCTGGCGCTGGTCTGCGCGGGGGGTTCCACGGTCCACGCGCAGTTTGACTTTCCGGCCCTGGAAAAAACCGGCCAAGGCGGCGCTGTGAAGGCCGAGGCGCCTGTCGCCGTTAAGGCTGAGCTCGTCAAGGCCAAGGGGGGCGAGCCAGCCCGGCTGCTGATCACGGCCGATGTGGCCGAGGGCTGGCACATCTATTCGCTCACGCAGAAAAAGGGCGGACCCATCCCGACCAAGATCACCGTTGAAGCGGGCGACGGCTATACGGTGAGCGGCGACCTCAAGCCACTTACGCCGCCCGAGGCCCAGTTGGAGCCGGCCTTCAACAATCTCCTGGTCGAAACGCATGAGGGACGGGTCACCTGGACGGCCCCGCTCGAGCTGGCCGCCGATACGGATCTCGGGAAGCTGACGATTCCGGGCAAGATCACCTATCAGGCGTGCGATCAGGGGCGCTGTCTGCCGCCGGCCACCGTGGCCTTTGCCGCGCGGCTGGTCGATGGGGCCGGCGCCGCAAAATCTTCGGCCCCGCTGGGCACCTTCAAGAGCAGCACCGCGCATGCCACGATCCGCGGCTACGTCGAGCCGAAGGTCGCCGCGCCGGGCGAAACGCTGCGGCTGGTCCTCGCGGCCGATCCTGACCCGGGCTGGCACATCTATCCACTGGCCGCCAAGGACCCCAACAAGATATCCAAGCCCACGCTGATCGTCCTTACGCAAACGTCGGGCTGGCAAGCGTCGGCCCCCAAGACCGACGGCAAAGTCGTCGAAAAAGAATCGCAGCTCACGCCGGGCGAGACAGAAAAATTCTACGACCAAACCGTCACGTGGACGATCGAGCTGGCGATCCCTCGCGACGCCAAACCGGGCAAGTACCCACTCGTGGGCCTGATGGGTTATCACACGTGCCAGGACGCGGGTTGCGACCGGCCACAGGCCGTGCGCTTCCGTGTGGACGTGCCGGTCGAGCGCGACAGCGTCGCCGGGCAGCTTCCGCTCGAATTCACGCCGGCTGCCAGCTACAAGCAAGCGGCCGACGCGGCAGCCGGCGGTGATCGAGCGCAGAGCGGCGCCGCGGAGTTGGATTTGTCGCGGATCCGGCCGGCCGCGGCTGCCTCCCGCGATCAATCCCTTGTGGTCATGGCGGCGTTTGGATTCCTGGGCGGCTTGATTCTCAACCTGATGCCGTGTGTGCTGCCCGTTATCGGCCTGAAGATCCTTTCGTTCGTCGAACAGAGCGGGCACAGCCGCAGGCATATTTTCTCGCTGAATCTTTGGTACTCGCTGGGGATGCTGGCCGTGTTCATGGTGCTCGCCACGCTCCCGGTCGCCTATCGGTTGCTGCGCAACGAGCAGTTTGGTTGGGGGCAGCAATTCGCGTACGACTCGTTCAATATCACGCTGGCGGCGATCGTGTTTGTCATGGCCCTCAGCTTCCTTGGCGTGTGGGAGATACCGATCCCGGGTTTTGTCGGCAGTGGAAAGGCGAACGACCTGGCGGCGAAAGAAGGATTCGCCGGCGCGTTCGCGAAGGGAGCGATCACCACGGTATTAGCCACGCCGTGCAGTGGACCGTTTCTCGGCACGGCGCTGGCCTTCGCGTTTGGTGAGCCGGCGCCGGTCGTGTACGCGATGTTCGCCTGCATCGGGCTGGGGATGGCTTCCCCCTATTTGCTGATCGGGGCCTTCCCACGCCTGATCCGCTTCCTGCCCAAACCGGGTGCCTGGATGGACACCTTCAAGCAGGCGATGGGCTTCGTATTGCTGGGCACAGTGGTGTACCTGATGACCTTTATCCAATGGACGGCCCTGGTGCCGACCGTGGCGCTGTTGATGGGGTTGTGGGCCGCCTGCTGGTGGATCGGCCGGGCGCCGTTGTTCGCTGATTTCCAGGTCAAGGCGCGGGCATGGGCCGGTGGCGCCGCGTTGGCCGCGATTGTCGGACTTTTTGCATTCCAATGGCTCGGACCGATCATGGCGGGGCGTTTCGACATGGCCGTGGACAAGATCATCGAGAAGCGGGTGCGCGAAAAGAGCTTCGCCGGACGAGACGCGGCGCCGACCATGGCGGGCGCGGACGACAAGGATCACCTGCCGTGGCAGCCCTTCTCGATGGCGCGCCTGCAGGAACTCACCAAGGCCGAAAAGACGGTGATGCTGGATTTCACGGCCGACTGGTGCGCGACGTGCCAGGCACTTAAGAAGTTCGTCCTGGACACAGCCGACGTGAAGGGCGTCGTCGACACCAATGGCGTCGTTCCGCTCTTGGTGGATATGACGCGCTACCCGCCCGCCGAGGCGGCTTTGTTGCAAACGCTCAGCGGCGGACAATCCGTGCCGGTGCTGGCCATCTTTCCCGCCGGCAGGCCGAACGAGCCGATCGTGCTCAGCAACGGCTACACCAAGGGCATTCTCCTCAAGAAACTGGGCGAAGCCGGGCCGTCGAAGGACGCCGCGAAGTTACAGATGACCGCACTGCGGCCGCAGTAGGGCCCTACACGAGTGGCTCTTAAGGGCATCGCGCGCTTGGCCGCGGTCGCCATGTTCGGTTTGCAACCTTTTTCTAGCAATGGCTTTAGGGGGATCGTAGCTCGGGCTTTCTGGCATAACTGCTTGCACTTCGCGATTTCTGGTGAACAATAGAATTACCTTGAGCATTAGAATTCCAGAGCCGACTGGAATGCGGTCATGCTAGACGAAAAAGTGAGCGTGGAAAGGGCGCTCGCCATCTTGCGAGACGTGTTCCCCCGCGCAAAATCGACCACGAGCCCACAAGCCGCCAATCGCAGGCATAGGCCCGACTTGCTTCTCCATGTCGGCGATCGATGCCTGGCAATCAAAGCCAAGGCGACGCAATCGGTCAGGATCGCCGATCTCGAAGGACGATTGGCTACCGCGTCGCTACAAATTCTGCCGGTGGCCGACAAAATCGCGGCGATACCGGTAGTCATGATCGAGTTGCCGAAGTTGGGCCCGAAGGCACTAGCCTTTGCGACGGAGTACATGAGCGAACATGCGCCATCCGTGGGTTGGTGTCTATTTGATTCCTCGGGGTCCTTCCGGCTTGACGTTCCTGGCTTGCATCTCTCGAAAACGCGGAGGCAGCGAATAGCAAACCGTTCTGCGTTGCCCCCAGCGCGAGGGTCGCTCTTCAGCGATCTCAATCGGTGGATGCTCAAGATACTGCTCATGCAAGGAGTGCCCAGCAACCTCTGGGGTGGACCAAGGCAGGCCGTGATGACGGCAAAGGACCTGCGCGCGGTTGCGAGCGTTTCGACTGAGAAGGCCTATTCATTCCTAAGGACTTTCAGTAGAGCGGGATATCTACGGGAAACCGACAGTGGGATAGTCGTAGTGCGGCGTGAAGAATTGATCCGAACATGGTTGAATCATGAGCTTGCGTTCCAAGCCGAAACCATTCCCGTCCGGTGGCTTTTCGGTGCCGCGCCGAACTTGACAAGGATCTTGGTCCGACAGAGTTGCCCCACGCAATTTGCGGTGACCGGTTTTGAGGCCTGCAAGCTTCTCGGAGTCCTTCATGCGCCAGTTCCTCGCAAGGAGATCTACGTCTGCGGCAACCTTGACACGGCCATGCAAGCCTGGGAACTGCATAGATGCGCGCCGCAGGACGCGGCTTGTTTTCTCCTTAAAATGCCACATCCTAAGTCAATATTGAGAGGGTGCGTCATTTCACACGGGCTGCCGGTCGTTGATATCCTCGAAGCGACTCTTCGTGTGTCCGGGCAGGTGCCACGCGGTGTGGAGCAGGCGCAATACATGCTTTCCGACGTGCTCCAGTGGCAAGTCACCGTATGAGTAGTGCATTGCCCGAAGAGCTGCAGGCCATCTTCGACGATCTGGCGAAATGCATCGTTGGGTTGGGGCCCTACGCGGAAGAAGCCGTGCTGTGCGGGGGATTGGTGCCCGTGATCTACCGGCGCATCTGGCAAGGTACGCCAAGGATTCAGCCACTCGCCACGTTCGATCTGGATTGGGCTTTACCGCGGAGGCTAGCTTGCCGTGGAGAGAGCCTCCACGACCGGATGCAAAAAGCGGGCTTTGAAGTGAGGCTGTCGGGCTCCAGTCAATTGCCCGTCACCCGATACGTACCCGCGCCGCCGTCGGGCCAAACACGGTCGCCATTTTGCGTTGAGTTCCTTGCGCCGCGCGACGGCGCGAAGCATAGTCGAAAGGGCACGAACCAGGGCGTCGTGGAGGTGCAGCCAGGCCTGCATGCGCAGACCGATCCGTATCTGGGTGTAGTGCTCACCGAGCCTATGACGGTTGACGCAGTGCAAATCCCCGACCTGCATTTGCCTGCGGACAGGTACTTCCGCGTACCGAACTCCGCCTGTTTCATCCTTCAAAAGGCGCTCATCCGCGATCATCGCGGACGAAGCAAGCAAGCCAGTGACGCCTGTCACATTTACGACGTGGCTATGCTCACGCACGACATCTGGCCAGAGATGTGCGGCGCGTTGAGTCGGATGCGTGAGAAAAACGCATTCCCATCCCGATGGTTCCAAACCGCGACCGCGACTCTGCACGAGTTGTTTGCCTCAGCGAACTCGAATGGCTCGCTGGCGGTTGCCCAAAACTACGCGGGACAAGTATCAGAGGAAGAGGCATCGCGCGCCATGAATGCTTTTTTGAAGGCATGTTGGTAGCGAATCGTTTACGTTCGGCAAGAACGCGTCGAGCGATCGCGACTCAACAACTGCCGCGCTACGCGCATCACGCCCAAACGGCCCCGCGTTCGCCCGCCGTCACGCGGCCGATCACCCAGTTCTCGACTCGCTGGTCGCGCAACTGTTGCGCGATGCTGTCGGCGTAGAACGGGCTGACGACCAGCACCAGGCCGATGCCCATATTGAACACGCGGGCCATCTCCTCGTCGTCGATTTCGCCGAGCCGCGCGAGCCAAGGAAAGACCGGCGGCACCAACCAACTACCGCGATCGATGACCGCCCGCGCGCCTTCGGGCAGAATCCGCGACACGTTCTCCAGCAATCCCCCGCCGGTAATGTGCGCGATGCCGTGGACAACTCCCTTGACCGTGTAGTGCGCGAGGATTTTGCGCACCGGCTGCACATAGATGCGCGTGGGCGCAAGGAGCGCTTGTCCGACGGTGGCCGACAGCTCGTCGATGTAGTCGTCGACCGCCAGGCCGGCACGCTCGAACACGACTTTGCGCACGAGGCTGAAGCCGTTGGAGTGCAGACCGCTCGAGGCGAGGCCAAGCAGGACGTCGCCGTCGCTGATGGCCTGACCGTCGATCAACCGGCGACGCTCGACCACGCCCACGCAGAAGCCGGCCAAATCATAGTCGCCCGAGGCGTAAAGATCGGGCATGACGGCCGTCTCGCCCCCCAACAGCGCGCAGTCGCTTTCCTGGCAGCCGGCGGCGATCCCGCCGACGATCGCGGTCAGTAGATCGGGGTCGTCACGCGGCATCGCCACATAGTCGAGGAAAAACAGCGGCTCCGCCCCGCAGCACAGGGCGTCGTTGACGCTCATGGCCACCAGGTCGATGCCGACCGTGTTGTGCACGCCGGCCATGGCCGCCACCTTGAGCTTCGTGCCCACCCCGTCCGTGCAGGAAACCAGCACGGGGTCTTCATAGCGGCGGGCGAAGAGCGGGCTTTTGAAGTCCAACTGGAACAGCCCGGCGAACCCGCCCGGCAGTGGAATCACGCGTGGCGAGTAGGTCCGCCCGGCGATAGCCGGCAGTCGGGCCATGGCCGTGGCATACAGGTCCAAGTCCAGCCCCGCGTCTTTGTAAGTCGTCTTGGCCACTAAACTTAATCAAGCGTTGGGACTAGGAAAACGGTCGATTCTAGGGAGTCACGGAATGGATTGTCAAACTGGGCGCAAGGACGGCGCAAACCCTCGGCCACCCGGATCCAACGCGCAGGTGCGAGCGATGCTCGCTGGCGTTACACTTGAGCCGCGTGCGATTTTTTCCGACTGCTGCGGGCTGCCTCCAGGAGGATTCCTTGAAACGAGTTCCCCGATTGTACGCGATGGTGGCGACGATCCTTCCCATGGTTGTAGCGATGGCCTGGGCCGGCGACCCGCCGGCCGCGCCGCCGCTGTCGAAGGTGGCGCCCGCAGCCGACCTGATCAAGCAGGTCGACCTGTATGTGGCCGGCTTTCGCGACGGTTTGGTGGATGAGGCGACTTATGCGGACAAGTCGCGGCAGATCGCCAAGGACGCCCATACGCTGGCGGTCGTCGGGCTGGTCCTGGCCATGCACGACGAGAACCACCCGATGAAAGAGGCCGCGCTACCCCTTTCGCGTGCTGCCCGGCAGTTGGCCGATGCCAAGGATTATCCATCGGCGAAGAAGGCGTTCGAGGAGCTCACGAAGGCCGGAGGCGGATCGGCTCAAACGCCCAAGTGGGAGAAAGTCGCTTCGCTCGGGCAACTGATGAAGCAGGTGACGTTCGTCAACAATCGGCTGCGGCGCAACATGCGGCGCTTCGAGGAGCGTGCCGACGACAACGCGCGCGACGCCGCGATATTGGCCGTGATCGCGCAGGCCGTCACGTTCGACACGCACGAGGTGAAGGACCCGGCGCAAGTTGACAAATGGTACGAGTTGTGCGGTCAGATGCGGGACGCGGCCGGAGAACTCAACGCTCAGATTCACGCCAAGGACAAGACGGCGGCCGAAGCGGCGCTTGGCAAGATGGGGAAGAGTTGCGACGCCTGCCACGCGACGTTTCGCGTCGTTACGACGCCGTAACGCGTGGTATGTTTCAGCAACGTGATCGCGCACCACGAAGTTGGCGTCGACGCCCCTCGCTCCCCTGAGTCTTCTTCATGCCACTTTCGCACCCGGCCCTGCAATTCTCTCACCCGCTACCGTACGGGGCCATCCCGCTCGACGGTGGCGTCCAGTTCGTCGTCTTCAGCCGCTCCGCGACGGCCGTGCGGCTGTTGCTCTACGACAACGTCGCGGATGCCGAACCCACCGAAATCGTTCGCTACGATCCGGAGAGCGACCGTTGGGGCGACATGTGGAGCGTGTTCGTGCCGGGCATCGGGCCGGGCCAGCTTTATCATTTCCAGGCCGACGGACCGTACGAGCCGCAGCGCGGCCACCGCTTCAACGGCCGCGCGCGGCTGATCGATCCGTACGCCCGGGCGTTGGTGGGCAATTTCCTCCCCGCGGCCGACGGCGTGGTCCGCCCGCCCAAGTGCGTGGTGGTCGACGACACGTTCGACTGGCAGGGGGACCGGCACTTGCGGCGGAACCTCGCCGAGACCGTGATTTACGAGATGCACGTCGGCGGTTTTACCCGCTCCCGCACCAGCGGCGCCGCGCACCCAGGCACCTACCTGGGCGTGATCGAGAAGATTCCGTACCTCAAGTCGCTGGGCGTCACGGCGGTCGAGCTGATGCCGGTCCATGAGTTCCCCATCAACAACTGCTTCGGGGGCACCGACGAACGGCCCAACTACTGGGGCTACGACCCCTTGGCCTTCTTCTCCCCGCATCGCGGCTACGCCGTCGGAACCGAGCCCGGCGCCCAGGTTGCCGAATTCAAGGAGATGGTGCGGGCCCTGCACAGCGCGGGCATCGAAGTGATTCTGGACGTGGTCTTCAACCACACCGCCGAGGGCAACGAGTTGGGCCCCACGCTCAGTTTCAAGGGACTGGAGAACCGCGTCTACTACATGCTCGACAACGGCGGCAGCCGTTACCGCAACTATTCCGGCTGCGGCAACACCGTCAACGGCAATCACCCCATCGTCCGCGAGCTGATCTTCCTTTGCCTGCGTCACTGGGTGTTGAACTATCACGTCGACGGGTTCCGCTTCGACCTGGCGTCGATCTTGAGCCGCGACCGCAACGGCGAGCTGTTGCCCAACCCACCGCTGGTGGAAACGATCGCCGAGGACCCGCTGTTGGCCGACACGAAGATTATCGCCGAGGCCTGGGACGCGGCCGGGGCCTACCAGGTCGGCTCGTTCGCCAACCTGCGGTGGGCCGAGTGGAACGGCCGTTACCGCGACGACGCGCGGCGCTTTTGGCGCGGCGAACCCGGGACACTCGGTGCGCTGGCCACGCGGCTGGCTGGGTCGAGCGACCTGTACCAGCACAGCGGCCGGCGGCCCTATCACAGCATCAATTTCATCACCTCGCACGACGGCTTCACGCTCAACGACCTGGTAACGTACGCACACAAGCACAACGAAGCCAACGGCGAGCAAAACCGCGACGGCGAGAACCTCAACCACGGCGACAACTACGGCGTGGAAGGACCGACCAACCGCCGCGCCGTCACCAAGATTCGCGGCCGGCAAATCCGCAACTTCCTCTCGACGTTGTTTCTCAGCCAGGGCGTGCCGATGCTGCTGTTTGGCGACGAGTGCCGCCGCACCCAGCAAGGGAACAACAACGCCTATTGTCAAAACAACGACATCAGTTGGTTCGATTGGGAGCTGGTCGAAAAGCACGTCGACCTCGAGCGGTTCACCAAGGCCCTCATCGCCTTCCGCAAGCGCCACCCGGCCGTGCGGCGGTCGAGCTTCCTCAAGGGAGAGCCCTTGGCACCGGGCATGTTGCCCGACGTCAGTTGGTTCAGCGCCGACGGGGGCGCGGTCAATTGGGACAACGGCGACTTGAGCCTGACGTGCCTGTTGGCGGCGCCGCCTTCGCAGAACGCCGAGGACCCGCCGCGGCACATCCTGCTGATGTGCCACGCCGGCCCGCTGCCGCGCGAGTTCACGGTGCCGGAGCTGGCTCGGCATTTGCGCTGGAGCTTGTTTATCAACACCGCCGCCGACGCGCCGGCCGACATTTTTCCGAATCTGGACGGGCCGGAGCTGCGGCCCAACGCCAGGCTGACGCTCCTGGACCGGTCGCTGGTGTGCTTCGTGTCCAGCCGCTAGCGGTCGGCGTTGGTGTCCGATCGGGATCGAGCCGACGGGGCGAACCGGCAGGGTCATTCTGTTTTTCAAAATGGCCAGGCGGGAAAATGGGACTGGCTCCGAGCATAAACAGCGCAAGTCCTTTCAGACGAACGTTGCGTCTCGGTGTTTGTCCCACTTTCCCGCCGGTGCGCTGCCGTCCAGCTTAAATCTGTGAACGGCCCTGGGCGAACCGGTGACCCGGCAGGTACCTCCCCCACGTGGGTATCATACCCGTCAGACTGGTCCCCGCATTGGCGGTCAGCGCGTGCACGCACCGATTCCGCAAAACGCATCCTGTCGCCACGCGGGGGACGCTGCGTCGGCAAAGAATGTCTTCTCGTTGTGATCGCGTGACCGAAGACCACCCGACGCGCCGTTTATGGGTTCGTAATCTTTGACAACCGCCGCATTCGACATAGCGTTGGCATAGACGGAAAGTCCGCGTCCCCGTTCTGGGCGACCGGACGGCCGGATGGACCCGCGGCCATCTCTTGTTTCTTCTCTCCGACGTTCCACGTTCACTAGGGACAATACGCACTTCTGAAAGGCTAACCATGGACCGCCTCATCCGCACACTGCTCGGCTTTGCCGCACTGGCTTCGCTTTTTGTCGCGATCCCCGCGGCCGCTCAAGACATCACCAAGGTGGAAGAAGATTGGGAGGTGGACATCGACGTGCCGGGCACGTCGCTCAGTTCGCCGCAACTGACGTTTCTCATGTCCCCGGTGGGCGACACGAGCGCCGGCTACGTCGTTTTCACCCTCAACGAGCGGACGTCTCCGGACCCCGTCGGCGGCGGCATGCAATTGCAACTATGGAACGGCGGCTCACTGCTGAGCGTCAGCACGGCTTCGAACACGACTTCGCTGAACAACAGCAGTGAAAAAATCCAATGGACGCAGCGTTTGACCCTGGGCAATCAGGGCGTGTTGACCGCTGAGATCGACAAAGGGTCGTCGGCCACTTGGGGAAAGTTCCCTGCCAATGGGCAGCTAACCGTCTCGGCCCAAAGCAGCCTGACGAACTTGAATTCCTATGACCCCAATGTCAGCACGGCGAATGCGGGCATTGACTTCGGCAATGCCCGGGTCAACAAGATCATCCTCAGGAAGGTCCGCACGTATACCAACAACCAGAAGTCGGTCGAGCAAGTCGCCGACCGCGTGGTGTACCAGAGATAGAGACGCTTCACGCGCACGCGACTGAGATAGCCGCCCCGCCGAACAGACGCGGGCGGGAGGATATGGATCGCTAGAACAAGTGCAAACATTTCCCGACGGCTGCTAGGGGGGCAGAGTGTGGCCGGCGTCACGACCTTTAAAAAAGTGAACTTGCCATGACTCTGAAGAAGGCAACGCACAATCGCCGCGGCGCCGTCGTCGTGCTCGCCGCGATATTGATGATCGTCCTGTTGGGAATGGTCGCCTTTGCCATGGACCTAGGCTACCTGGTCAACGCCCGGACCGAGCTTCAGCGCTCGGCCGACTCGGCGGCCATCGCGGCGACCTGGGAGCTGATCGACGACCAACCAGGCCCCAACATGGATCTGTCGGATGAGATTGCCAAAGCACGGCAATTCGCCGCGCAATACGCTTCGCTCAACTTCGTTTGCTCGTCTTCCCCGGGCGTCAACCAGAACGCGTCGAATTCCACGAGCGGCGACGTGGTGGTCGGCTATCTGCAGAATCCGTCCGATCCCAGCCAGCAAATGACATTCGCCAACCAGAACCAGTACAACTCCGTACAGGTCACCGTCCGTCGGTCCGCGGCGGAAAACGGTGAAGTGCCGATGTTCTTCGGCCGCGTGCTGGGCGACCAAAGTCAGGGCGTGACGGCCCAGGCCACGGCCGCCATCCTTAACAACTTCGCCGGCTTTCGCGCGCCGGCCGACGGCACGAACCTGGGCATGCTGCCGTTCGCCTTGGACAAGCAGACGTGGGACGGCATGATGCAGGGTCAGGGCCAGGGCCAGGACCAATGGGCCGTTGATCCATCGACCGGAAACGTTTCGCACGGGTCGGACGGAGCGCCGGAGGTCAATCTCTATCCGCAAGGAACAGGTTCGCCCGGTAACCGTGGCACGGTGGACATCGGCGGCAGCAACAACAGCACCGCCGATATCGAGCGGCAGATTCGCAACGGCATCAGCGCCGACGACCTGGTCAAATTGGGCAAGCCGCTGGCCCTGGATGCCAATGGTGAACTGAAGCTCAACGGCGACACCGGGATCAGCGCCGCGGTAAAGGACGATTTGAGTTCGATCATCGGCAAGCCGCGCGTCCTTCCCATCTTCAGCGCCGTCGCCGGCAACGGCAACAATTCGCAGTACACGATCGTCCAGTTCGTCGGCGTGCGGATCACGGAGGTCGTCCTCACCGGCAAGATGAGCAGCAAGCGCGTCATGATCCAGCCGGCGGCGGTCATCTCGGAGGGGGGCATCCCCAATACGAACGGCGGCCAAACCAGCTACGGCGTCTACTCGAAGGTCTGGCTGGTGAGGTAGGAAGAAGTAGGGCGTAGGCAGAGGGCCGTAGGCAGTTACGTTAATTCGGATCGTCCACTTTGGTGGACAACGAGTTCCGCGATGCCACCCGCCGCCGGGGCGTCTGCCACTAGAGCCGACGCTTTCAGCCGTTAACTGCCTACTGCCCTCTGCCTACTTTCTGTCAGACCGCGCTGTCGTACCGCATGACGAGCACGGTCGACACGAGCACGATCGCGCCTCCGATGACCGCTGTTGTGCCCATTCGCTCGCCCAATAGCGCTGCGGCCAAGAGCACGCCAAAGAGCGGCACCAGGTACAGTGACGCGGACGCCACGGTGACCGGAATATGCTCCAGGACGTAGAAAAACAACAGCATCGACACCGTGTACATGAACACCGCCAGGAAAGCAAACGCCACCCAGGCGCGCCAGTCGAAATAGGCGAACGCGCTCAAATCCAGCGGCTCGGCCCAGACCAAAAGAGGCACAGTCGCCGCGGAGGCCGTGACATAGCTGTAGATCAGGATCTCGACCTCGTGGAAACGGGCCAGGAGGCCCTTACAGTACACGTTGTAGAACGACGAGCCAAAGCAGCCCACCAGGATCAGCAGGTTGCCGACCAGATAGCTCTGCTCGAAGAGCTGGCTTTGCCGCAGGTCCTTGACCGACATCAGGAGCACTCCTACGAGCCCAATCCCCAGGCAGAGAACGCGCAATCGCGACAGTCGCTCGCCCAACAAGAGCGACGCCAGGACGGCGCTTATCACCGGGATCATCAGGTTCAAGACGGCGCCGTTCGAGGCCTGCGATTTGACGATGCCCCACGTCATTCCCAGTTGCGCAAGCACCTGTCCGGCGATGCCGGCGATGGCGAACTGCCGCCACTGACCGAGCGTCGGCCAGCCGGCGGCCGGATCGCGACGCCGCAATAGCAGTAAAAGCGGCAGGAGGATCGCGGTCGCCACATAGAACGGCAAGAAGGTAATCGCGATCGGGCCCAGGTGCGGCTCAAGAAACTTCACGGCCGTTCCCTGCGCCGACCACATGAGGCTCGCCAGCGCCAAGAGCAAGAGGAACCAGAACCCCCTGGCACGGCGGTCCACAGGCGGCGTTGGTCCATCGTCAGCCATGGAAAGGTGACTCGCACTACAAATCGCGCATTCACGTGCGTGCCACTGCTTCGATCAGAAGCAGTGCGGGGCGGATATCCGATTCAACACTGCTTGACGAGCGAGCAGTGGCACGCGACCCCCCATCGTTTGCCGATCCTATACGGACTGAGTTCAACAAGGCCGCACTTCAACCACGCCGAAGCGGTCGGCGCCCGGCGAGCTGCCGCGAAAGACGTACGGCGCCGCGCCGCGCGCCGTCGCGTAGCGCTCGACAATCCGCCCAAACGCCGCCTCGCTCTCGGCCAACCCCAGGACCGCCACCGTGCCACCGGCGCCCCCGCCGGTCACTTTGGCCCCGAAGATGCCGTGCGCCGGACCTTCGTCGCGGGCCAGTTGGACCAACAGATCGGTGGCCTCGTTGCCCAGGCCGGTCTCGGTGTACCCGTGATGCGACTGGTACATCAATTCGCCCATGAGCGCCGCGGCCGATGGCAAGTTGGTCTCGTTTGCGCGGCGCGCCAGCTCGGCAAACAGCCGCACCCGCTGGTTCTCTTCCACCGCATAGCGCGTGCAGGCGCGGACGGCATAGGTCACCTCGGGCCGGGCCTTGGTGAACGGGTCAACGTGGACGCCCGCGATTCGCAGATACTCCGCGCCGGTCATCCGCTCCGGGAGCCGCGTTTCGTAACGGGCGCGAAAGAGCGACGGCGAGAGATTGGCCAGGTAGCCGCTGAACCTTTCGTCGGTGAACCGCGGAATCCGCGAGTCTTCATCCGGCCGCACGGCCAGCCCTTCCCAATCACAGATCAACTTGTAACCCATGAAGGCGGCGGCGCGGGCTGCCTCGTACTCGATGCCGGTCACGGCGTGCGAGACGCCGGAATCGACGGCCCGGCAGGCGAGCCCCGCCGGCAATCTGACGAGCGGCTGCGGCTGGCACGGCTGGCACACGAGCGGCAGCACGTGCCCTTCATCGCCCAGCACGACGGCAATCTGGTCCATGATGCCGCACGCGCTTTCGGCAATCACGTTTTCCGCCCACTGACAGGCCTCGGCCAGATCGACCCCGGCTATCGGCAAACGATAGGCGCTCGCCGTGGCCTTCATCGCCGCCACCTCGATCGCGGCCGAGCTACTGACGCCCTTATTCAAAGGCACGTCCGACTCGATGTACACGGTCGCGCCGCGGCGGACATGATCAGGCGCCCGGCTGCGCAAATAGTAGAAGAGGCCCAGCACGTACGCCGTCCAGCGTATCGCAGGGGAGCGATTCACTAGCGCGCGAACGCCGGCCTCGCTGGCCAGGTCGTCCAGCGAGCACTCGACGCGCTCTTGCCAGCCGTGCGCGCGCATTTGCGGATTGACGAGCACGATGCGCCCGTCGTCCCGCGTTTGCACGGCCGCCCAGGTGGCCTCGCGAATCGTGGCCTCGAACACCATCCCGCCGGTGTAGTCGTCGTTGCCGCCCATCAGATCAAGCCGGCCGGGGGCGCGGGCGACGCACACCGGCGCGGCGGGCGAGAACAGTTCGGCGCGGGCAACGAGGGCACGGACCGTCGCCAAAAAATCGTTCATGCCAAGGCCCGGATGCTCGCCGTCAGATAGTCGATCGCCTCGCGCGACAGCCGCGGATGGATCGGCAGGCTCACGTATTGGTGATAGAGCGCTTCGGCCCGCGGGCATTCCCCTTCGCTGTGGCCAAGCTGTCGATAGGCCGTCGTCAAGTGGATCGGCATGTAGTGGGACCAGACTTTGATCCGGTAGCTCGTGTACAGCTCCCACATGAAATCATCCTTGGTGAGCGGGAAATCCGCATCGAGCAGAATGCAATAGATGTGGAACACGTGATGTACGTCGGGCGAGACATACGGCACCGAGAGTCCGCGAATGCCGGAGAGACGCTTTGTGTACTCATCGGCAATCGCGCGGCGCCGGTCGTTGAATCGATCGAGCCTGGCCAGTTGCACGAGGCCTACGGCCGCTTGTGCGTCGATCATGCGGAAGTTGTAGCCCACGTCGGCAAAGTCCAGTAGCCAATAGCGCTTGCCCATTGGCCGCGCGTTTTCGTCGATGGCCAGATACTTGCCCTTCGGGTCGTACGACTGGCAGCAGAGCGAGCGGAAGGAGAGAAGCCGTTCGTGGAGCGCCGGGTCGCTCGTGGTGAGCATGCCTCCTTCGCCCAGCGTGACCATGTTCTTCTGCTGGTGGAAGCTGAAGACGCCGATGTCGCCGAGCGCACCCGCTTTGCGCCCCTTGTACAAGCCGCCGGGCACATGCGCGCAATCTTCGACGATGCGGATGCCGCGCGGGCGGGCCAGCCCCACGAGCGCGTCCATATCGCAGCACTGACCGTACAGGTGCACCGGCAGGATGGCCTTGGTCCGCGGCGAGAGTTTCGCCGCGACCGACGCCGGGTCGATATTCAGCGTCCGCGGATCGACGTCGGCAAAGACGACCTTAGCGCCGCGGGACGCGATGGCGTTGGCCGTCGAGATCCAGCTTAGGGGCGTGGTGATGACTTCGTCGCCCGGACCCACGCCGACGGCGATCATTGCCAGCTCGAGCCCGGCGGTGGCCGAGCTGACGGCGAGGCCGTAACGCGTGCCGCAATAAGCGGCGAAGGCCTCCTCGAACCGCTTAACCTTCGCCCCGCAACTCGGGGCGCCGGCGGCCAGCACTTCGGCAAGCGCAGCGGCTTCTTCCGCGCCGTACTCGCTGCCGTGGTTGTATTCCAGCTCGTGGATGGCCTTAGGCAGTTCCATGCACCGCTCGCTCGATCACCTGCGCGCACGTGGGCACCGCGAACCCGCACAATCGCGGCAGCCGCTCGCAGACTAGAAAATCGTCCGGCCCGCGCGGCGCCCGGCGGTCCGGCGCCGGTTCGTGTTGGGGGAGCACCAGGTCCGGCGAGACGCCAAGCGCCTTCGCCAGCGCCCGCGCCATTTCGTAGCGAGACATCTTATCCGATGCACCGGCATGAAACACGCCCGACGCCTCCTTGGACCGCACCACGTCCAGGAGGACCCGGCCCAACGTCGCCGCGTCAATCGGGTTGCGGAATTCGAACGTGGCGCCCTGGACGGTTCGGCCCGCTCGCAGCGTCTCGGCCAGCTTGTTCAGGTATGAATTCGTGCCGGCGACCGGTGCGAAGCCCAGCACCTGCGAGGGACGCACGACCGCGGCGGAGGCGGGCAGGATTTCTTGAATCGACGCTTCGGCGCGGGCCTTCGTGCGGCCGTAGTGGTTGATCGGCGTCGGCGGATCGTCCTCGCGGTAGGCATGCTTCGTGCCGTCGAACACGGCGTCGCTGGACGTGAACACGAGCCGTGCGCCGCACTCGCGGCACTCGCGCGCGACGTGGACCGGACCCTCGTGGTTGACTTCGTTGGCCAGGTCTGGCTCGCGTTCGCAGCGATCGATGTCGGCGATCGCCGCCGTCAGGACGACAAACTCCGGCCGCGCTTCGTCGAACGCGGCCCGCACGCTGGCGGACTGCGTGATGTCGATGGCAACACGCGCCGGTGAGGCGATCGTTGATTCTGCGGCAGAACCAACGGCCCTCGGCCGCCGCGCGCCCTCGACCACGTCGAACTCATCGCGTGCCAACCGCGCTACCCACGAGCCGACGAAGCCCCCCGCGCCGATCACCAAGAGTCGCGGTCGTGGGTCAGGCATGCTTTGATTCCGTGGAGACGTTCGGCGCCGCCTATCGATCACTCGCCGTGGGATCCAGCCGCGCCGTCGCTGGCTTCAATCGCTCGCCACAGCTTGAGCGGATGGTCGGTCTGAATCAGGTCGATGCCCCAGTCAATCGCCTGGCGATAGGCGTCGACGCCGATGCCGCTGGGGGCGTCGGAGAAAACGCGAATCGAGCGGGCGTGACAATGGTCGATGTAATCCTTGGAGAGGGCCCGCCACGGTGTGTCGACTGCATACGGCGCAAGCCGCTCGGCGAGCGTGTCCACGGCCGCGGTCGAGCCCGCGGGCGGCAAGTGGCGGATGCGCGGATTGATGGCTTTCAGCTTTTCGAGATAGGCCGGGCTCTGATAGACGACCGTCCGCTCCACCAGGCCATGCCGCGAAACGGCCTCGGCGAGTGCTTCGGGCGTGATGTCCTTGGCGTCGAAATAGAGACCCATCGAAGGCGGGAACTTTGACAGGTATTCCGTTAATTCCGGAACATTTGCGTGGGCGAACGGCTGGCCGAACCAACGCCCGGCGTCAAGCTTGAGAACCGCTTGCGAGGTGGCCTGTCGAATCGCTCCGCGGCCGGTCGTAGTGCGGTCGAGATTGCCGTCGTGCAAGAGAAAGAAGCCGCCGTCCTTGGTGGTGCGGACATCGATCTCGACGTAGTCGGCGTGCAGTCGGGCCGCCTTTGCCAGGGATTGCAGAGTATTCTCCGGCGCATAGCGCGAAGCGCCGCGGTGTGCCGCGTATTGCACGTGCGGGCGCTTCACGCGCTTGGCGATCGCGTGAACGACGAACTCCTCCGGCACTTCCGTGCGCACCATGTCGGCGCCGGCGGCGATCAGGCTGTCCCATCTCTCAGGTCCATCGCGCGGTCCGCACGCGTCGGCAACCACGGCCACGCCCAGGGTGTGGAAATCGCGACAGACGTCGGCCGTCGCTTGAACGGCGGCCACGTTCACCGCGGCCGGCTTGGCGTCCTCTTTCCAGAACTTGACCGGCGCCTCGGGCGACCAGGATTCGAGCGTCGCCAGCCCGCCGGCCGCACGTTGGCGGACGCTCGCGAGCACTTTCGGCTCGCCCGCGACCAACACGCGATCTCCGAGCGACGCTTCGCCGAGCTCACGAACGAATCTTTGTGGGTCGACGTCCCGGCAAGCCACGATCAGGCCGATCTTGTCCTTGACGGCGGACAGGCATTCGGGCAACGTCATGATCCGCTCCCCGGCGAATCTCGGCGCAAAGCCAACCCCCAAGTCGACGGCCTGCAATTCGGCGAGGGTGTAGCTGGTCAGCAGCCGGCCGCCCGGCGAGGCGCCATCCAGTTGAGCGGCATCAAAGACGATATGGCGGCCATCTTTGGTGCGCCGCACCTCGACTTCGAGCCACTCGAGCCCGTCCTCGATCGCCATCTGGATCGGTCGGACCGTATTGGAGGGGGCCTGCTGCGTGTAGCCGCCGGGTACAACGACGCGGGCCCGCCCCGGCGGGGCAAAAAGCCCGCCCGCATCCGGCGCGGCCACGGCGCTCGTCGCCAACAGCGTGAAAACCATGCTGGTCAGGGCGAATATACTGAGCATCGGCCAACTAGCGCGCGGAGGTGGGCAACGAGATGCAACCGGGGCAATAGCCCGAACATAAGAGCGACCCGAGCGCGGGTCAACCGGCTCGGCGCATAGAAAGGCCGCCCGATGCGCATCGCATCCCGGGCGGCCTTGCACCGGTCAATCGTAGGGCCCAGCGTCGTGCGTTAGCACTTGCCGCAGCAGCAGGGCATGTTGTTGAAGCACACGCAGCACGAGCAGCCGGCTTCCATGCACTTCGTCATGCAATCGCAGCAGGCCTGAACCATCTCGCAGCAGGCCTTGTCGCCGCTGGTGCACGTGATCGTGCAGCCGTCCTTGGTCATGTCGCACTTGCAGGTGCACATGGCCATGTTGCACTGGCACATGACCATGCCGTTCATCATCGCGCAGCAACTGCACATGCCCTCGCACATCATGCGGACCATGTTCTGCAACATGGCGCACGACATCTCGTCGTCGCACTTGCAGTGGATTTTCATGCCGCCCGAGCACTTTTCCATCTTCATCGTGCAACGCGGCACCATGCACGCGCCCATGCTGGGCATGGACATACTGGGGGCGGGCATGGACGAGCCCATCGTCCCCATCGGGTTCATCATGCCGCGATCCATCATCATCATGCTGGACATCGATTCCGTCCTCCTTGTTGCCAAGCTGGCCGCGACTCAAGCACTGCCGTGCAAGCTGGAAAAGTCGCAGCGATCGTCAGCGTCGGCTGTGAGTTATGGCCTACCTCCAGGAAGTTTCCGGTCGGCAAGCGTCCTTGGATCCCAGGCCTCCCGCACTCGGGTCAGCGAACTATCCACCCAATCTAGCGATCGCCTCCAAAGTTGCAAGTCCTTTTGCACCAATCAGTTGTATCATCACAAAGCGCATCGCCTAGCTGACCTATCTGCTAGCGTCACACGGTGGGAATCGAAGCGCCGTTTAACGCTAATCGCGCATTCAACCTGGCTTAAAGCGCTGCGCCCAACGCAGTTTTCCTATCTGTCCGATTCTGACGGTTGAATTGCTTAATCCGACTTCCGCGTGCCGTCCGATACGGCTTACAGCCCCCTCCTGCCGCGCGCCACCTCCGCGCCCCGCCCATACGCCTCGATCACCGTTCTCCCCAGAATTTCGCACTCCCATGGCCGCAAAGCGCACCCAACAACTGTTGAGCCTGATCGGCAACACGCCCCTTCTGAGAATCTCCTCACTCGACACCGGCTGCTGCGAGTTGCTCGTCAAGCTCGAGTCGCAGAATCCCGGCGGATCGATCAAGGATCGCATCGGGCGATCGATGATTGAAGCCGCCGAACGCGCTGGTCATGTGGGCCCCGGCTCCACGCTCGTGGAAGCGACGGCCGGAAACACGGGACTGGGGCTGGCGCTTGTGGCTGCGCAGAAGGGGTACCGCCTCATCCTCGTCATCCCCGACAAGATGAGCCAGGAGAAGGTGTTCCACCTCAAGGCGCTGGGCGCCACGGTCGTCATGACGCGCAGCGACGTCGGCCGAGGCCACCCGCAGTACTATCAGGACCTGGCCGAGAAGATCACCCGCGAGACGCCATGCGCCTTCTACCTGAACCAGTTCAGCAACCCGGCCAATCCGCACGCGCACGAGACGACCACCGCGCCCGAGATTTGGGAGCAAACCGACAACCGCTTGGACGCCGTGGTGTGTGGCGTCGGCTCGGGCGGAACGATCACCGGCATAAGCCGGTACTTTGCCCGCGTCGCGCCGCACGTCGAGATCGTGCTGGCCGATCCACAGGGGTCGGTGTTGGCCGAGTACATCCAGACGGGCAAAGTCGGCGAAGCCGGCTCCTGGCTCGTGGAAGGGATCGGCGAGGATTTCATTCCGCCGCTTGTCGATCTGTCACGCGTTCGCTGCGCCTACACGATTCCGGATGCCGAGAGCCTGGTCACCGCCCGCGACTTGCTGCGGCTGGAAGGGGTGCTGGCCGGCTCCTCGTCGGGGACGCTCGTGGCCGCCGCGCTGCGGTATTGTCGCGAGCAGACGACGCCCCAGCGCGTCGTCACGTTCGTGTGCGACTCGGGCAACAAGTATCTGTCCAAGATGTTCAACGACTATTGGATGGCCGACCAGGGGCTGCGACGCGGCCCGGCCTTCGGCGACCTGCGCGACGTGATCGTCCGCCGCTTCGCCGACGGCGGCGTGGTGAGCATCGGTCCTGACGAGCCTTTGAACATTGCCTACTCCCGGATGCGACTGTACGACGTGTCGCAGTTGCCGGTGCTGGAGAACGCCCGCGTCGTGGGCATCCTTGATGAATCGGATTTGCTTTTGGCCGCTGCCGGCGATCCGCGCGCCTTCGGCCGCGCGGTGCGCAAGGTGATGACTACGCGCCTGGAAACGGTCTCGCGTCACGCGCCGGTCGAAGAGTTGCTGGCGATCTTCGACGCCGGGAAAGTCGTCATCGTATTGGACGAAGAGGGATTTCACGGATTGATCACGCGCGTCGACGTGCTCAACCACTTGCGTCGTCAAAACAAAGCCGCGTAGGGAGTCGCGATATGGACATGCTTCAGGCGGGGTGCAACGGACTGCGAGATTCGACGCAAACGGGGCTTGTGCTGCACGTGGATCCGCCGAAGCGCCGACATGCCTTTGCGACGCGCGCGATCCATGCCGGCCAATCGCCCGACCCGACGACCGGCGCGGTCATGACGCCCATCTATGCCACCAGCACGTATGCGCAGCAATCGCCGGGCGTACACAAGGGATACGACTACGGCCGCTCGCACAATCCGACGCGGTTCGCCTTCGAGCGTTGCGTGGCTGACCTGGAGAACGGCACGGCCGGTTTTGCGTTCGCCTCCGGCCTGGCGGCCATTGCGACCGTGCTCGATCTGTTGCAGCACGGCTCGCACGTCGTTGTGTGCGATGATTTGTACGGCGGCACGTATCGCTTGTTCGAGCGCGTCCGCCGGCGCAGCGCTAATCTGGACTTCACGTACGTCGACCCGACGAAGCTTGCGTCGCTCG
The DNA here is from genome assembly GCA_016191115.1 of Planctomycetia bacterium. Classification (GTDB taxonomy): domain Bacteria; phylum Planctomycetota; class Planctomycetia; order Pirellulales; family JACPPG01; genus JACPPG01. The sequence continues at coordinate 65,546 of JACPPG010000035.1, forward strand.
AAGCGGCCATCCGGCCCAACACCCGCATGGTATGGATCGAGACCCCGAGCAATCCGCTGTTGAAGCTGGCGGACCTGGAGGCGATCGCCGCGACCGCGAAGCGGCGCGGGCTGGCGGCCGTGGCCGACAATACGTTCGCCACCCCCTTTGTGCAGCAGCCGCTGGACTGCGGTTTCGACATCGTCGTCCATTCGGTGACGAAATACATCAACGGCCACTCCGACATGATCGGTGGGATCGCCGTTGTCGGCGAGAACGCCGAGCTGCGCGATCGGCTGGGCTTTTTGCAAAACGCGCTAGGGGCCATCAGCGGCCCATTCGACAGCTTCCTCGCACTGCGGGGCGTGAAGACCCTGGCCTTGCGCATGGAACGACACTGCGAGAACGCGCTCGCCATTGCCGAGTGGCTGGCCGCGCGGGCGGAGGTGTCGCGCGTCTACTATCCCGGCCTGGCGAGCCACCCGCAGCACGCGTTGGCGCGGCGGCAGATGAAAGCGTTCGGTGGCATGGTCTCCGTAGTGCTGTCGGGCGGAGAGTCCGCGGCGCGCCGTTTCCTCGAGCGGTGCAGCGTGTTCACGTTGGCCGAAAGCCTCGGTGGCGTGGAAAGCCTGGTGGAGCACCCCGGATTGATGACGCACGCCTCGATCCCCGCGGCGCAGCGAGCCAAAATCGGCATCGACGACGGGCTCGTGCGATTGAGCGTGGGCGTGGAAGCGATCGAGGATCTGATCGACGATCTGGACCAGGCGCTAGTCGTGCGGCGGAAGTCGAACGCCATGTTCAATGGCGCTAGCGGCCGTGCTGCAAGCTAACGCGGCAGATCGCATCGCCGCGACGATCGCGCATCTTTCTTCACGGTCATAGCTATTCTCCGCCGCCGATGAAAAGCATGTAGCCTGCCATGGCAATGCCAATGAGCGCGAGAACGACAGCCACGATGATAGCCAGCGACCGGCGCGGCGGGCGGTAGGCGGCACCTTCATCCATGCGCCGCAGCAAGAGCGCGTGCTCCCACGCGGCCATCATGCTGACGACCACGCCCAGCAGGATCAGCCCCGTCCCGATCCACAGCGAGAAGCCCGACCGCGGCGCCTGCAGCAAATGCTCGGCGACGGCGATCTCGCGCAGGAACAGACCGAAGCGGGCCACCACGAACCCGAGCCCCATCAGGGCTACGCCCGTCCGGACCCAAGCCAACAGCGTTTGCTCACCTGCCAGGCGCATGCGCAGGTCGTCGGCGCGGCGTCTTTCATCGTCCATGGCTGTCACTCGTGTCCTCGCGACTTCCTTAAGACCCGTAACTTCGAAATTGGTAACTCTTTAGCCGTGTGAAGTTGATCTTGGTGAAATTGGGCTGGTGTTTTATGACGATGGGCATTGATCAGTGGCATGGATGCCGAACGCATGTCTGTCGCTACGTTGCCGGATTTGGGACCGCGGCTGACCGCC
>JACPPG010000059.1 GCA_016191115.1 Planctomycetia bacterium
CGCCTCCAAAAGATGGCGGCTGTTGAACGGTTCACAGCTACTAGCAGACGTGATCGCCGGAGCTCAATTCATCGACGGAATCAAACCCCAAGAAACCGCCGCCTGAAAATTCCCCATCCACAACTTATTGCAATAGCTCGCCGATTTGCCGCGGGAAGATGACATCCCCCTCGGCGGGCTCCCCTTCGTAGACGATCACGACCGGAATGGCGACGGCCCAGCGGCGGTCCTTGTGCGCCAGCGCGGCAGTATTGTGCCCCTGGACGTATGCCAAGGCGTCGTCGGCGCTGAGGCACGCCGGCTCCGCCACCTCGACGGCCAGAGCCTGCCGCGGCAGATCGCGCCACGAGCGCGGTTCCCAGGCCGGGCAATCGGCAATCCAAACGCGGAAATACTCCGCTCCCTCGTGCCCTGTCGTCATCCGCCCACATCCTTCATGTGCGTGGTCCCCGGCGTAGCCTTCGCGGCGGGTCTTGACCGCTCCGGGCAATACTATACATTTGTATATATTCCGTCAACAGAAAAGGCCCTTAATTCTTCAAGAAGCTGGTGCCCCATTTCTGCCGCCGCCATGTCCCTCTTCGCACACAATCTGCGCCGTCTGATGGCTCAATTCGACCTGACGGTCGATGCGGTCGCGCGCCGCAGTGGATTGGACGACCGGACGATCAAAGGTCTGCTTGCCGGCCGCGGCGCGCGGCCGCACGCCCGCACCTTGCACCGACTGGCGGCTGGCCTGGGCGTGGCGACCGATGAATTGTTTCGCAGCCCGGGCGCATCGCCGCGGGGCACGTTCGATCGGCACACCAACACCGCCGTCGATCGATGTATTGTCGAGCGGCCTGACTTGTTCGCCAGCTTCAGCGACGCCGACTTCGCCGAGTTGTACAGTCAGGTGGGGACCGGCGGCGGCCTGACTGCCGAGGGCGCGGCGCGCGTCGCGGAGGCCATCAACCGTAAACGAGATCTCCATGACAAGCTGGCCCTCTTGCTGGAAACCGAACAAGCCGACCTCGTCGCCAGCATCTTGGAATTGCTGTGCGAGCGGGTTCGAGTTACCGCCTGAGCGCACGCCGCTAGCGTCGGGAAGTGGGCGGCGGCTGGTGCCGGCGAATCGCAACAACCATGCCGGACACGATGCCCGGCCGATCCCATGCTGTCCCCGCGCCATCGCTTGTAAATTTGACATTCGTTTGAAGCAACGAGCAGCAGCAATTAGCACTACTGCGCGCGATGGCGATTTTTGGCCGTCGGGCGACCGACACACAAGAACTTACGTCAATTCAAGCCTTCCCAGCTTCAGAACGTGCGCTGTGGCGTTAGCAACTGGCTAGTCGCCGATCCTAATCGTTTCCTTTCCTCACACGCCCGCGAGGTTGCGCGCCCAGTTCTCGACGTTCAGGTTCTCGGCCGCGCTCAGCGCGCCACCGGTGCCGGCTGATCCGTAGAGCAATATCCCGGCTATGTAGCCCTTGAAACGGTCTTGGATCCAATAAGGGGCCTCGGTAATCGTGCCCTCGTAGTTAAGTCCGCCCAGCGTGAGGTGATCCGGAGCGTCGAGGTCCTTGGTGTACTTGTTGCGCACCGCCGGGCCGTCGTCGGTTACCGTCTCCTGGTTGCCGTTGACGCGCATTTCCCAACTTGCCGTGCCGCCGGCGCCCAGGCCGCGGACGTTGCAGACGTACGTGCTACCGGCGCTCGTGACCGTCGAACCGGTGACGCGGCCGTTGAAGGCGCTGGCCAGGTCGGTGCGCATGCGGATGTTGACCTTCATCGTGTCGCCCGCGCCATTGCGGAAGAACATGGGGAAGAAGTACGTTTCGTTGGCGCTGGCCGCGTCTTTTTCGATCGCCATGAAACTGTAGTCGAAACTGATGCCGGAGAGGTCGGTGGGGCGTACGATGGCCAGAATATCGCCGCTACTGTCGGCCGTGCCCAGGGCAACGTTGCAATTCATCCAGTGCGTGCCGCCAAAGTACAGGGCAGGCCGGCCATTGATCGGCGAGCTGGCGAACCGCCACGGAGCGTAGTAGTAAAGGGGCGCGTCGAAAACCAGCCCCGCCGCGCGCTCGACCAGTTGCGTGCAAAGTTGCGCCTGCGCGATGGGCCCGCTTTTCTCCACCAGCGTCCAACCCTGGCCGCTTGAATCGGCGCGGCTGCCGCTTTCTTCGTCCAGGTCCCAGGCGGCGACGCAGCCGCTTTGCAGACTGCCGTCGATTTCGCCGAAGAGGGCCGGACGGATTCCAAAAGTGGACTCGCTGAAGAGGTCCGACACTTCGCCGCTCGCCAATGCGCGATTCCAGATTCGCACGGCGCGCAGCGTTCCGTCGTAGTACTGGCTATTGAAAGCCGAACCCGTCGTGCCCCACGTGCCCAGGGTGACGGCGGCCGCGCTACTAGCCACCGCGCTTTGAAAGTTCGGCGTGCCGGACCAGGCGACCGGCGTCGTGCCGCCATCGAGGTAGACCTTCACGCGGTTGGCGGCCGTGCCCTGCGTGAGATCGAAAACCACGACGCACTGCGACCAGTTTTTCGACGCGCCCGTCGTGGTGTTGAACGTGAACGAGGATCCGTCGTGCAGGCCGATCGCGATTTCATGCTCCTGGCCGGTCGAGCCGCCCGTGCCGATCCGCCATCCGCGCTGCGTGTCGTACTTATACTTGCAGACGTAGGTTCGATCCAACCCGAGGCTATCGGGGTTCCGCCAAAACTCGACGGACCATTTTTTGCCCGTCGCGAAGTCGAGCGCGTCCCCCGTGGCGTTGCCGCTCGTTTCCAGCCATTGGCTGCTACTGCGCGCGAAGCGACATGCGGGCACGAGCGTCAGGCAGCCTGTCCGCGCCGGGTCGACGAACAGCCGCATTCGGCTGCGATAGCGGAGAGGAACGATTGAGCGGCCGCGCACCAGCGCCGGGCCGCTCGAAAGCGTTCCTGCAAGTGGTCTGTGTCGCATGGATCAGGCTCCAGGGTGTCGAGGGCCACTAGTCTAACCAAATAGCGCGGCGAATTTCGGGACTTGCGCGCCGGTGCCGGTGAGGCGGATGATCTTGTTGCTGCCGCCGACAGCGGCGCCGGCCGCCTTGGGAAGGAGGATCGCCGCGGCGCCCGCTTCGACCGTGACGCCGTTCATGGCGAAGCCGTTGCTCGGGCCGGCTGCTACGGCCACCTGGTTCGCGCAATTCGTGGCGTCGATCACCCACGCCACCAGCTTCTTGCCGGTGCAATCGACGGCGCCGTCGCTCCCTTGCGCGGCGGTCAGATCGATGTCCAGCGTGCCGCTCGACAGCGTGGCCTGCGGGTAGTTCACGAATCTCGTGACGGGCGGCGTTCCGGCCGCCAGCAGGTCGAGAACTTTATTGAAGTCTCGCGTTTCGATCAGCGCCGATCCGCCCGTGGGCGGGCTGGCCGGCGTCTCGTGGACGGTCAGGAAAAAACCGGCGGTCGCGTTGGCTACTGCGGCTGGCATGGAGTGGGCTCCTGTTCACGTTGGGTTGCGTTCCGAATTTGTTGGGCCTGTGCGGCGATCGCCAGCGCCTTTCGCAATTCGTCGGCCAGGCGGCTGTCGCAATCGTCGCTTCGGCTGATTTGAAGGAGGTCGATCAGCAATTCGCCACGGACAGCGCGCCGGTCGTCGATTGGCGCCGCTGCGCGCAGCTTCATGCCTCCGTAGATCATTCCCGGTTCAGCGATCACAAGCTCGACATGGCTGTTCGCTTCGACGATCGCCAACAGGGCGTCGACGACGATACGGACTCCATCGCGGTAGTGTTCGTTGGCGGCCATCAGTTGACTCGCTGGATGAACATCAACGCATAGTACGGCGGAATGTGATTCTTGGAGCTGATCGTGTGGTCGTCGATCTTCAGCTCGTGGTAATGCTTGTTGCGATCCTCTTGGGTGTGCGTGCGGTCCTCGATCCATAGGTTGTCCTCGATCGTGGCGGACACAATCTGGTGGCGATGACCGGGAGGCAGCTCGCCCAACACCATCGGCGGCACGGCAAACACGACCGCGACGTCGTGCTTGTGTCCAGGCGGGGCCTCGATGCCTCGGAAACCGCTCTGGTCGAAGTTGACCGAAAAACGGTGAAAGTGACCGCGGCCCTTTGAGTGGTCGAGGTCGTCAATCCATTTGTCGTATACCACGTGTTGGTAGGTGCCATACTGATCCTGCGGAACGGTGCAAGCATGCGCTACGGTGCTATTGTCGATCAGCGTAAGGACCATTGTCCCGGTGTAGGAGGTGCCCGTTCCGCTTGGGTCGACAGCAACCGTAACCCCATTAGCTACCCCCGGACCGCAGGCGTAGCCGTAAGTTTCGTGATAGTGATTGGGATGCTCGGTTGTTACTGGCGCATCGCCATTTATTACTGGCGGATTGAGTGGGTTGGCCGGATCGTAGATCAAAATCCGGTCGCTCAATGTGGCTGGGTCGGTATACCCCTCGACCGTTCCAACTCCAAACGGCCCCGTGATCTCGACCCGCCAATAGCCCGTCTCGCCGGTGGCGAAGCCGGTGTAGCCAGGGAAGTAAATCTGCACTTCGCCCGGCCCCGTGTAGCTCGTCTGCAACGTGTTGGCGCGAATCTTGAGTTCGACTTCCTCGGTGATCAGGTTGGCACTGCCCAACCGGCGATGCGCGAGTGGGGGATGGTTGTGGGCCTTCGCACCGCCGACGGCGCCCTCGTTCGTGCCGTGGCCTTGACCGTCGAAATCGGTGTCCGTGCCAACGCCGACGACGAACTTGTCGCGCAGATCGACGGTGCCGTTGGTGCCGTCGCAGATGTTCCAGCCGTGCGGCACCGGGTTGGCGCTTGACCAGTTCTTGATCGTGCCGCGGGCATCGTCGAGGTACCCGCCTCCGACCGCGACGTGGCGGCCGGTAGCCGGATCGTCGACGTAGGGGATCACGCTCCCCTGTTGTGCATTGGGCTCCGTCGCCTCGCTATAGCTGGGAAGAAAAAGATCGAAGACGGCGCCGTGTGGATTGGTGCCCGTCGAATCGTCGCACTGTTGGGCCGACGCCTTGTGATTGGCCGAAAGCGCCTGCGAGGCCAGCAAGTGATCGGTCGTCAGGTAGGCCCACTTGACCTGCGCCGCCGCGCGAGGACCCTCGATGATGCGGTACTTCCGCTGGGCCGCGCGATCGTCGAACGCGCAAATGAACCGATCCCCCGCGACGGCGTCGCCGTAGTAGCCCAGCGCGTCGTAGACGTCGGTGCCCGAGGGCTCGGCGCCGGCGCCTTGCCAGGCATCGTCGATCGTCGCGGCGGCGCGTCCGCCGGACATGCTTGATGTGAGCGTCGCTTTGACAAAAACGCTGGAATGCTCGACCCACAGGATCTCGTAAGCGGATTTGTCCGGCAGCTTGGCGGCGACGCCCTCGGCGCCGTTCACTCCGCTCCACCGGCCTGGGCCGCTGAAGTCCTGTACGGTGATCGCGACGCCATCTGTATATGCTGTGCCGTTCCACGTCCGAATGACAGCCGAAGCGCTGCCGCCCAGCGCGAGCGTGGTCGTCAATCGGAAGCGGACAACCAGCGACGCGGCCGACGGATCGCGGACGATCTCCCATCGCCCCGTGTCGGCATTGAACGCGGCGAGCACCCACGTTCCCTGTGCCAGATCCTTGCCGGCTGCGGCCTGGGCCAGCGGATCGTAGAGCCGCACGTCCTGGGGATCCTGCGGAGCATATTCGTCCGATCCGTCCAGGCGAAGTCGCGTCGCCTGGTAATGCGCCACGCCGTCGCTCGTGCGCGGGATCGGGTCGGGCACTTCTTGGATGCGAAATAGCCATGCCTTGAAGTCGTGCGCCAGGGCGATCCGCACGCCCGCCGCGTCGCGCTGGATTTCGATCGGATATGACCCGCTGATGCGGCTGACTTCGTTCAGCGCCGCGACAACCTCGTTGAACCGGGCGGCCGAGATCGCTTCGCCGGGACGCACCGATGGGATTGTGCCCGACATCGCTTACTCGAACTGAAAGAGTTGCAGGAAATCACCCGCCGCGTACGGTGGATTGCCGTCGGCGTCCTGGATCGCCAGCCAATGCTGGCCCGCTATCGCTGTCTCGCGGAAGAAGTAATTCCAACCGACCTTGGTCAGGCCGTCCGCCAAGGTCTTCGTGTTTTCGGCGAACGTGTAATCCAGGTTCCAGAACCCGCCGTCGTCGACGAACTGAAACCGCCGTGAGACGCGCGCCCCCAGGAAGAGCACCGTTTCCGCCGTCGCCGACACGAAGGCGGCGTTGTTCACCTTGCCCCGCAGCTCGCGAATCTTCGTCCACGGCGGCGCCGGCACGCGTTGCCAGCGAAGCGTGAACACGCCACTGGGCACCAGCACGCCCGGATTCACGTCGTCGGGCACGCGCTCGGAGCTCATCGCCGACCACCGCCATGCCCGGCCGGGCACCGCCAAGCGCTCCGATCCCAGATCGGCCGAGTAAGTGAGGAAGGTGCCGTCGGGCACCTTGGGCAGATCCTTGCGCGACGGGGTCCGCTCGTCGAGCATCGTGCGATACGTCGCCGTCAGTTTCGCGCCGCCGGCCGGATAGGCGTTCGTGCGGGCGCCAAGCGTCACGCCCGCCGACCCGTCGGGATTGCCGGGATCGAACGGCTCGACCGTGAGGTCCGAGACGATCAGGTTCGGCAAGCCCGGGAACGTGATGGGCGGGACAAACTGCGTGGCCAGCCCCACGACGCGAAAGGTGCCGATCAGCTCGTGGGCAAGGTCTTGCCAGTCGGTCCAGGCCACGCGAAAGACGCGGACGGCCGTCGTCCCCTGCTCGTTGACGCGGATCCGCGGCGAGCCTTCGAGTTCCTCAAATGCAACGCTCATGGCCGGTTTGCGATCAATCCCCGCGAGCGAGTTCGGGCTTATTGGAGCGCGGTCAAAAGACCGGCTCGCTGAACACGGCTGTGACGTCGCGCGGCGACTCTTGGTGTAGCCGCAGACGGCGCAGGTTCTCGTCGATGCGCGAAAGAATCTCGGTCTGGCGGCGCTGCCAGGCGTCGGCGGTCGTTGGCTCCATGGCCGGATCGCCGGGGGTCTCCTGCGGCGCCACTTCGGCCGACGTGTCAGCCATCCAAGGCGCTATCCGCGCGTCCGCGGCGCCGCTCTGGCGTTCATTGGTGACGTCAACGGACGGCCACGGCGCCAAAGCGCTGCTGGCCAACAGATCGCCGAGCGCCGCAAGTTTTTCGGCGCGGCGCCGCACCAGATCGCTCCGCGGGCTGTTCGTCCTTGGGTGCTTCGACACGTCACTGGCTCCTTGCATGGCCGCCGATCGAGTCTTGTCTTTCCATGCGTTTCTGGTTTCGGTACGCCCGGGCCGCGGCCGGGCTCATCATCTTCCATCCCGCCAGCGGGCCCGATGGGTCGATGTACGACCACAATTGGGCGGGCGTCAGGCTGGCGATCTGGTCCGGGGACCATCCGTAGGCCAGACTCAGCCGGCGAAACGCGTCGCGCCAGCCGACGCGGTTCATGCCGCCCGCGACACGAGCGTCCGCGGGTTTCGCCGCGTCTGGCCGCGGCAGTTTCCCACCGGCAGCCCGCTCGCGCGATCGAGCTCGCGTTCGATCCGCCCCCAGTCCGTCTCGGACGCCAGCAATGCGCGGCAGCCGGAAAGCGTCATTTCCGGCTGATGCGTTCGCAGCACCAGCCACAGGACGTACGCCAGGCCTACCGAGCTGCTCATCCAATTTGCCATTTCCTCGGGTGAAACGCGGTGGTCGGGCTTCGCCCGATCGAGAATCGCCAGCTCGATCTCGCCGTAGTCGCGCAGCGACAATGGCGTCATCAGGTAACTTCGCCCCGACAGCACGATCGAGATCGGCGAGGCGGCCAAGGTGGGCAAGGATTCCAAGGACGAGCCTCCATCAAGCGTAGTTAGGTTTCGTCCACGCGCCGCTGGCCGAGAACATGGCCGTTCCGCCCAGCACGTCGCCGCTGGTGATGTCGACGGCCAGGTGGATCGCGTCGATCACCGCCGGCACCGTGTAGAAGTGAGTGGCGTCGAGATACAAAAGCAGCGTCACGGCCGCGCCTTCGTCGAGGTCGTCAGTGATCGGATCGGCCGGATCGAGTTTGAAACCGATGGTGCCGGAGCCGTCCTTCACGCCGGGGACGCGCTTGCGGTAGCCGCCGGTCGAGCTGCTGGCGTAGGCCTGGTTGTTGCTCGTGGCGCGGAAGGTCCAATCGGTGATCTCGGCGAGCGCCGTCGCGCCGATGAGCACCTTGCCGTCCTTGCCGCTGATTGTGGACATTGTGTAGGGATTAGGGGTTAGGGGTTGGGGACTAGGAAATGATGAATGCGGAATGATGAATGATGAATGAGTGCGCCCGGAAAGTCCCATTCATCATTCCGCATTCATCATTTCCTTACGCTTGCACTCCGACCACGGCGATCTTGTAGCTGATCGCCCCGGTGCCGACGTTTGCCACGCGCAGCTTGTCGCTCGCGCCGGCGGCGACGGTCCAGCCCGACTTCTTGTTCACCAACAGCAGACACGCGTCGGCCGGCACGCGCACCTGGTGGCCGGTCGCGCCGAAGGGGGCGCCCCACGGATTGCTGGCCGCGGCGCCGACGATCAGGTCCTCGCCCACGGTCGTGGCGGCGTTGACGATCAATAGCGCCTTGACCTTCGCCAAGGCGATCGACACGGCACTGCCAAAGATCGTCTGCGGCAGGTTCGACAGCACCAGATCGTCCTGCCCGCTGGCCGCGACGCTTCTCAAGTCGTGCCAAAGCTTGTCGGCCTGGTCGTTGCCGGTGCCGTCGGCCAGCGAAGCGGAGTATTCGAGTCGCGACGCGTCGGCAATGGTCGTCAGACCAAGCGAGTCTTGGAACAGCCACACGAGCGAAGCGTCGATCTCGGCGGAAAGCGTGTCAGACATGAGTAGGGGTTGGGGGTTAGGGATTGGGGGCTAGGGTTTGCTGGTCGCTCTGGCGTTGCGGCGGTGGATGACCGCGTAGTCCATCTCCAGCCGCCACGCGCCGTCGTCTTGCTGCGATTGGCTTTCGGCGAGTCGTTCCATGTTCAACACACGGCCGGCCGCCAGATCAAACTCAGCGCGATCGAACCGCCCGGCGACGGCCCGCAGGATTTGCTGTCCCTGGCCCAGGTCGGCCGTCCATACCGTGATGCGCAGCACGGCACGATCGATCGACGTGCCGCTGCTGGTGCGGGCGAGCACTTGATTTTCGCGCCGTTCCAGCACCGCGTACGGGAGCGGCGGATCGCCACAGGCATTGCCTGTGAATACCCGCTCGACCGGCAGCCCCGCGGTCAGCACGAAATCGGAGGCCCACCGCTCGTGAATGGCTTGTTCAAGGCTCATGGAAGCAACTAACGACTAGCCAATGCCACGGGGAAGTTCATTTTCACACGGCGTCCATCAGCGCGCCGCGTTCGGCCAGCACGACAAACAAGGCATCGATGCGCTCTGGTCTCTCGTAGCCCAATACGTGATAGGCTTCGGTTTCGGCCACGAAGCGGTGGTTGTGGTCAACCACAACCTCTTCGGCCAGAAAGATGCGATGCGTAACGCGGGTCAGCCGCCGGTCGTGCTCGACCGCGGTAACGGCTTGCTCCGGCTGGATCCGCGCCGCCAGATCGTTTCGCACGTCCTGCCACCGCGCCATGGCTGCGCCGCTTGCGCCTTTGATCCAGGTGGCGAGTTGCAACTTGACCAACCGATCAAGCCCGCCATGGATCGCCAGGTTGCGGCTGCGGCACCGAAAGCGCGTGCCCAGGGTGTCTCGCTCGACGGCGAGCACGATCCAGCGAATGCCCTCCCCATCGGTGATCACAGTGCCGACCGCGGGCTCTTCCGCTAGCGCCGCGGCCGGCAAGTGCCAGTCCAGGTCATTGGTCGTGTACCGTCCGTCGCTCGCCTCGGCCTCGCGCGTTTGCACGTGCCGCCGGAGAGCTTCGGCCACCTGCACGCCCGCTCCGCCCGATGGCTGCGCCAGCATGACCGTCTCCAGCCCGTCGAACGAGCTCAGGTCGGCGGCAGGATTGAACGAAACAGGCATGGGAAACACTTCAAAGCGATTAGCAATTAGCGATTAGCAATTAGCCGGAGGAACAAGGGCAGCGGGCGCCAGCTCCGGCTAATTGCTGATTGCTAATCGCTAATTGCTCTCGATCGACTCTCAAACGGTTCGCTCGCGGCCAATCGCTCGTCGCACCAGGCAACGGTTTGCCGCAATTGCGCCAGGTAGTCGCTCCACGAGACCGCCTGCCCGTCGATCACGTAGCTCGGCTTGGGCGCGGCCGTCAGGTCGGCGATGATCGCCAGCGTCTGCGACCGGATCGCCTGCAACTGTTCCAGGTCACTGGGCATGTTTTAGTATTCCTCCGCGCGCTCAAGCATGTGGGGCCGCATCCGGGCCTCATCAGATCGCCAACCAGAACACCTTTTGTCCCGACGCCGTCCCGCGCAGGTAGATCTTGCGAGCGTCGTCGATCGGCACGAAGAGCGTCTCCCCCGCGGCCAGCGGAAAGCCGTCCGTCTGGTCGCTGGTGTCGGTCGTCACGCTGCTTGTGCCGACATAGACGACGCCCGCGTTGGCGTCGGCGGCGCGAAGCTGCACGCCCTTGGTGACCGCGACGGCGGTGCTTGTGAGCGCGACGGCCGTGGTGCCGATGCTGCTTTTGCGGCCGTGACTGAACGAATTGACGGTTTCGTCGCCGATGCGCGTCATGTTCTATCGCTCGCCCTTGGTAAAAGGAACTTGTCGCGTGAAACCGAACGGACCCGAGTGCCACGACTCAGCCGGTGCTTTTGACAACGTAGCGCGGGTTGATGACCGCCGCCGCGCCGCGTTCGCTGGCCTTGAAGCGGACGACGATGTCGCTGTTGAAGTCGGCCTCGCTGTTTTGGGGCGACTGCGTGACGGTGATCGGCCAGTTCTCCATGTAAGCGAAGGCCTTGCGGAAGTCGCCCAGGAACCACCACTTCTTGGCCTCGGCCGCCGCGATGCCGGACGCCACGATTCGCCGATACGCCAGCCGGCTCTCGGCGATCTGGTAGGTCGACAGCGGATTGGCGGCGATGGTCATCGTGGGCGCGCCGCTGGCCGTGTAGCGCAGCTCGGTGGCGCTGAAGATGCGCTGCGCCGCGTGACGATACGCCGGCATCACGAGCACCGTGTTGGCGTTGACCAGCACCGGCTCGCCCGTGTTCGGGTCGAGGATGTCGGCGAACAACTGCTCGGACCCGTCCACGTCGGTCCAGTCCACCAGTTCGTTGGCCGTCTTGACGTTGATCCACGGTGTCGACGACTGATACGTGTTGTACGCCGTGCCGCGCCAGCGGTAGTTGTTCGTGGTGCCGATCGCCAGGTCGACCAGCCGCTTTTCCTTGTTCAGGCCGAGAATCTCGCCCACCTCCGCCGCCCGCGACAGCACCAGGTACGTGCGATCGAAGAAGATCGCCTCCTTGGTCACGGGCACGATGAAGCCCCGCTTGGTCGTCGAGGGAGTCTCGATGTAGTCCTCGCCGAAGCCGAGGCTGGGGAACGGCATGCCGGGCGCCACTTCGTCGATCTGGTCGGCCACGCGGGTGATGCCGGGAATCTTTTCGCCGTCGAGCCGCGTGGGGATCGTCTCCACCAATTTCGAGACGACGAAGGCCTCTTGCGTGTAGGCCTCCATGATCTTCGAGTAAATCACCTGGCCGGAGATATTGAGAAACGCGGTGACGTCGATGCCGTCGCCCGCCTCCAACAAGGGCACGCCGTCGCTTGAGCGCGGGTCGAGCGTGCGGACCCACTCGCGGCCATCTGGGATCAAAGCCTCGGCCAGGTCGCGGAGACTGAAATCGTCGGCCCGGAGATGGCGCTCGCGGAGCGCCTCGGCCAAATGGGCGACCGCCTTGCGCGGTCCTTCGAGTTCGTAGCGCCGTCTCAATTCGCGATACTTGATTCCCACGTCGTTATCTCCTGAACGAAAAGTGTCTGGCCTGGTGTGAAGGTTTGTGAAAAAGTTGTCACCCCGCGGGCCGCGGCCTACGCCATGGCTTGCGGACCGCCGTGCGAGACCGTGCCGACGATTTCGACCAGCACCCGCGTGCCGGCCGGATTGAGTCGTTTGGCGCAACGCCCGATGGCCAGATTGGGCGTGGCCACGGCGGCCGCCACCTGGTTTTCGAGGGTCGTGCCGCTAGCCGCCTCGTCGACGCCCAGTAGTGCGCCCACCTCGAAGGTGGCGCTAAGGCAATCGAACTCGAACACGCCCGCGGTCGCTACCCGCACGGGCGTCGTGTCGCCGTTGCGCGATCGCTGCATGGCGACGCCGGCGAAGATGTCGTGGAACGCCTCCTGGTTCGCCGCTTCCGTTCCTTGATCGGCCTGCATCGACGCCGGCCGAACGTCGTCGGTCGCCAGGTACACCAGGTCGCCGATCTCGATCACGGTCGTCGCATCGACCGGAATCACCACCGGCGACGTCTCTCCGTATCTCCAACGCATCACGTCGGCCATCGCTTCTATCTCCCAAGGAAAGTTGTAAACTGTTACTTAGCGGTCGGCTAAGAAATGGCCCGCGCAAACGCCGCCGCGTCGAGCTCTTCTGCCCCATAGTCCTCGACTAGAAACTGGTCGCGCGAGAGCGGACGCACCGCCGACGAACGCCGTGCCGGCAGCCCGGCGGCTGCCGTCACCAGCCGTGCCCGCTCTTCCACTAGCCGCCGCATCGCCGGTTCGTCGGCCGCCGTCAGGAGCGACTCGAAAAACTCGTCGCTCACGATGCGCCTGGCCCAGTCGTCCGCCGCGCTTGGGCTGGGGAGCCTGAACTCAGCCAGCAGTCGCTCGGCCGTGGCGCGCTTTCCAGCCATGGCCTCGGCGATGCGGACCGCGTCCAGCTCACCGCGGAGCCGGGCATTGTCGCGCGCAAGACCCTCGCACAGCGCCTCGACCAGGTCGGGCCGGCGGCGTTCCAGCTCCGCCGCCGTCAGCGACTCGAGAATCCGCTCGCGGCGCTCGGCATCGACTTGCGATGTCGAGCCCGCCGCGACGGCCGCCTCGAAGAGGTCGCGTGTCGTCGCCGGATCGGCAACCAGGTCGACGCTTTGCACCTTGGTGATCGCTTCCACGACGACGCGCTCGCCTCGTCGCGCGGTTTTGGCCAGCACGTTGTGGGAAAAGCCCACGTTTTCCGGGGCATGTTCGGCGTCCCAGGCGAGCTGCCCGGCCAGCGCATGCCGCGGATTGAAGTGCAGGTCGGCAAAGAGGCCCTCGCCCGTTCGCACCGCCGCGTTGCGGATCGAGCCGATACGGTCCTGGTAGTCGCGAGGGGCGCCCGGCAGTGACTTGGGATGATTGACGTTGACCTTCGCCCCTTCGTACAGGCCCACTGCCGCGGCGAGCGCCTCGGCCAGGTAGCTGCGGCCGTTTTGCGATTCGAGCCCCAACACCTTCACGCCGCGGATCACGCCCGCTTCGCGGTCGACCCGCAGCGACAGCGCTCGGGAATCGATAAACTCGACAAGCGGCTCGGCCATACGAGAAGCTCCTCCGACGTGTGCGCCAAAAAAAAGAGCCCATCCGCGAACCATCGGAGGTTCGGAGGGTGGGCTCCTTTGGATACCCGGGCTCGCACACGGTGGTGCGAACGTGGGCCCTGCTGGATACCGGATAGTTAGTGGTCAGTGAACGGTGGACAGTTGTCAGTGGATTCTGTTCGTGTTTCGCTGCTCACTGACCGCTGTCCATCATTTTGCGTTACCTTTCGAGTTGCTCCATCCGCCGCCGCACGTGCTGGATCGTGCCATCCTGAATGGCGACCTCGACGGCGGCCGTGCCAAAGAACCCGCGCCGCAGCGCGTCCGCTAACATTTCACGCAGCGCGACGCACGCTTGCGCCGTCTTCTCTTCGTTAGCCGACGTGTGACGTTGTGTAATCATCATGTCCTGATCATAGCGAAGTGTGTAGTTCGTTCAAGAGTTGTTTTTGGCCACTCCCTTGTTAGTATCCAGTAGGCAGTAGGCGGTAGGCAGTGAAGACAAGCCGGCACTAGGCGGCTTGCAGCCGGCCGTGAAGAGAAGACCAAGCGAGCCCCGGGGTTTGTCCCCGGGGTCTTTGGCGGCAAATGGCAATGCGGCGCGCTTGCCAAGAGCACTTCATGCAAAAGACCGTGCGGACGTCTATTGCGGTGGAGGTTTCCCGCGAGGTCCGGCGCGGCCGGAGCTGCTATTCGCCTAGCGTCGAGCGTCGGCGGAGGATGTGGTGGTAATGTTGTGCGAAGCGGTGCGCTTCGTCGCGGACGTATTGTAGCAGGCGTAGCGCGTAGGCATGCCGGCTCAATCGCAATGGCTCGTCCTGGCCGCTCGCGTAGATTTCTTCCTCGCGTTTGGCGAGAGAGATGACGACCGGCGGCGCGATGCCCAGCTCGCGGAAGGCCGCCAGCCCGGCGTTCAACTGGCCGCGGCCGCCGTCGATCAACAGCAAATCGGGAAACACTTGCCCTTCGTCCTCCAGTCGTTTGAAGCGCCGGGCCACGACCTCGTGGATGCTCGCAAAATCATCGATGCCGGCCACGCGGCGGATCTTGTATCGCTTGTAGCCCGGCTTGAAGGGCAGCCCGTCGATGAACTGCACCAGGCTGGCGACCGTCTCACCGCCGCCGAGATGCGCGATGTCGACTCCTTCGATCGTCCGCGGCGCGCGTTCGAGCATGAGCACCTTCTTTAGGCCCGCCAGTCCCTTCTTGGGATCGATGTAAAAGACCTCCGGCTGGACGTGCGTGTCCAGTTCGCCGCGGCGATCGAGCGTCTCCAAGGCATGGATCTCATCGCGGAGCCGCGCCGCTTTTTCGAACTTCCGCTCGGCGGACGCCGCCTCCATCTCGGCCCGCATCTCTTTCAATAGCCGGGCCTTCTTGCCCTCGAGGAACATCCGCAGCCGGGCAATGCCGCGGCGATACTCCTCCTTCGAGATGCGCATGTTGCACGGCGCCGTGCACTGCTGGATGCTGTGCAACAGGCAGGGCCGGAACCAGCGCCACTTCTCGTCCCCTTCGTCGATGTCCAGGCTGCACGTGCGGAACTTGAAAATCTTCTGCAGCACCTGGATCGCGCCGCGGAGGCTGCCGGCGCTGGCGAACGGTCCATAAAGCTTGGTCCCGCGGTCCTTGGGCTCGCGCGTGAACTCGACGCGAGGGAAGTCCTCGCGGGTGAAGATTTCCAGGTACGGGAACGTCTTGTCGTCCTTCAGGTCGCGGTTGTATTTCGGCTGCACGTCCTTGATCAGCCGCGATTCGATGAGCAGGGCGTCGACCTCGCTGTCGGCCTCCAAATAGTCGATGTCGGCGATCTCGCGCACGAGATCGGCCGTGCGCATCTCGTCGGCGGCCGCCTTGAGAAAGTAGCTGCCGGCGCGGGAACGCAGGTTGACCGCCTTGCCCACGTAGATCACGACGCCGGCCGCGTCCTTCATCAAGTACACGCCGGGCTTCTGCGGGAAATCACGGACCTTGGCGGCGGCGTAGGCGAAGCCGGTCGCCGGCTGGGCCGCGCCGGAGGACGTGGCGGTGGCCGTGGCAGCGCCAGCCGTCGATGCGTCTTTCGACGCCGGAGGCCCGTTGCGCGATTTCGCACGCGCCGCGCGCTTGCCGCCGGAACGCTTGGGCAAGGGGTCGGGAGTGTTTTTGGACCTGGTCATGGCAAGGTGGCTTTGAATTATACAACAAGGTCGCCAGCGGCCCGGCCCTGCTGGCCGTCATGCGACCAGCAGTGGCTTGCCATGGCGCAAGGTCGCCGCGGACGCGTAGGGCGAATCGCGGCCCGACAGAAGGACACAGACGTCCGAATATCTGGCGGATGGCGGCATTTGCTATAATTGAGTTGGCCGGCAAGGGAGGCGACCATGGACCCGCGCGATATCGCCCAGCAAACGCTCCTCGAGCAGCGGATACTCTCGCACATCACGCAAGCGACCCGCACGACAATCGCCTGGAAGCTGCACGGCAAGGACAACAGCCGCAAGCTGGCGACGTTGCGCTTTGTCACGGCGTCACTCAAGCGACATCTCGACCACCTGATGGCGCTAGAGGAATGCGACGGTTACATGGCGGCGGCTCTCGAGTCGTGCCCCAACATGAGCGAGAAGATCGACTCCCTGAAGCGGGAGCACGCGTTGTTCCGCGAGGCCTTTTTCCAGCTCGCTCCACGGCTCGAGGGGCTGGCGGCCGACGACGCGACCGGGTTGGAAACGGTCTGCGTCGAGATCGGCGACCTGCTGGCCCGGCTGGACGAGCACACCCGCAAAGAAGAGGACCTGCTGCAAGAGGCCCTTTTGCGGGACGAAGGGGGCGAGGGGTAGGCGGATTCGGCCTGCCGGCTGGGGCAGAATCCATCCAAGCGGCTTCCCCCAGGGCCATTCTAAAATGGCGAGGCGGGAAAATGGGACTGGCTCCGAGCACAAACGCGCAAGCCCTTTCATACCAACGCTGCGTCTCGGTGCCTGTCCCACTTTCCCGCCGGTGCGCCGCCGGCAAGCTTGAATCTGTGAACGGCCCTGCGGCTTCCCCTGGCAGAATGGACTTTCACCCGGCCGATCGGCTAAAATGCGGTCGGCCGCGTAGGCTTTCCCACCCGATCCCTGCCCTCCTCGGAGCGTGAGCATGTTCACCCTGCTTGGCGAATCGGCCCGGTATTGTGACGGTATCGGGCGGCGAAATTTCTTGAAGGCGGGCGCGGTTAGCGTCGCCGGCCTCACGCTCGCCGACGTGCTCAAGCTTCGCGCGCAGGCGGCCGACGACTCGGCCCGGGCGCGGCGCCACAAGTCAGTCATCTTTGTCGAACTGGCTGGCGGGCCGACGCACTTGGAGAGCTACGACCCGAAGCCCGGCGCGCCGCGCGAATTCCGCGGACCGCTCGACTTCGTGAAGACCAATGTGCCGGGCGTGTATTTCAGCCAGTTCATGCGCAAGCAGGCAAAGATCGCCGACAAGCTCGCCATCGTCCGCTCGGTGCACCACCCGTCGAATAGTCACGACCCTTCGAGCCACCTGACCCAGACCGGCTATTTGAAGCGCGGACAAAAGGGCGGCCTGAACGAGATGCCGAGCTTCGGCTCGGTCGCCGCGCGGCTGCGCGGGGCAGGCGTCGAGGGCGTGCCGGCCTACGTCGCCATTCCGCGCATCATGCGCAACGGCGGCGCCGCGTACCTGGGAACGGCCTACAATCCGTTCGAGACGGTCAGCAGCCCTGGCAAGCCGAACTTCACGGTCCGCAACTTGGCGCTCTCCCAGGGGCTCAGTTCCGAGCGGCTTACCGATCGTCGTACGCTCTTGACGGCGCTCGATACGCAGCGGCGGATGAGCGACCTGGAGGGTTCGGCCGAGGCCATCGACGATTTCACCCGCCAGGCCCTGGAAATGGTGACCGGCCCGCGGGCCCAAGCGGCCTTCGACATCGGGCGCGAAAAGGACAAAACCCGCGACCGCTACGGCCGCAATGAGATCGGGCAGTCGCTCTTATTGGCCCGGCGGCTGGTCGAGTCGGGCGTCACCTGCGTCACGGTCC
Organism: Planctomycetia bacterium; assembly: GCA_016191115.1. Lineage (GTDB taxonomy): Bacteria > Planctomycetota > Planctomycetia > Pirellulales > JACPPG01 > JACPPG01. The sequence continues at coordinate 17,533 of JACPPG010000059.1, forward strand.
GCGTTGCCGGGTGGGACGATCATACCCAGATCGCCAAGCGCATGGAGCAGAAGGGCCCCGACTACGATCGTGGCATGGCCGCGCTCGTGCGCGACTTGTTCGATCGCGGCGTCGACGGGGATGTTTTGGTGGTGGCGATGGGCGAATTCGGCCGCACGCCGCGCGTCAATCGCAACGCCGGACGCGACCACTGGGGCTCGGTGATGAGCGTGCTGTTGGCCGGCGGTGGGCTGAAGACCGGCATCATCGGCGCCTCGAACTCCAAGGGGGAAGTGCCCGTCGAGGCCCCCTACTGCCCCGAAAATATCCTGGCGATGGTCTACCGGCACCTGGGCATCGACCCGGAGCAGACGTTCGCCGATCTGGCGGGCCGGCCTCGCCACATTCTGGAAGAGCGCAAGCCGATCGCCGAGTTGATATAGTGGCGCTCCGGGCAGTCGTGCTGACGCCATGCGCGTGCTATGCGTCGTGGTCCCATGCACCATGCTTGCCAAGCCCAGGGATGGCAGTCCCTGGGGATCCTGGAACAAATCGTCGAGTGGCTGGGGCAAAGCGCAGCGTGCCCTCAGTCTGTGCGGGATCTGGGGCACGCTGCGCTTTGCCCCAGCCACCCACCACAACAATCACCGCCAGGAAATCGTACCAATGGGCATGATCCTGCGAACTTGTTTGTCGGCCGTGTTGGCCGCCGCGTGTGTCACGGTCGCCGCTGGCGCGGATGAGCCCAAGAAGTTTCCGGAGAACAAGCCGGAGACGATTCACGCCGCCGCCGACGGATCGTTCATCCTGCCCGCCAGCAAGTGCGAGGTGTATGGCCGCTCGCTCGAATACATGCCGAAGGATCGCGCTTTGGGCTGGTGGAACAGTGCCGACGACCACGCCGTGTGGAAGATCGCCGGCGCCAAAGCGGGCGCGTACGAAGTGTGGTTCGAATGGTCATGTGCCGACGAGTCGGCCGGCAACACGTTCGTGCTCGCGGCCGGATCGAAGCAACTCAAGGGCAAGATCCCCACGACCGGATCCTGGGAAAAACACCAGAAGGCCAAATTCGGCACGATCGAGCTGCCGGCCGGCGACGCGAAGATCGAGCTGAAGTCGGAGGGCAAGATCAAAGAAGCCCTGGGGGATTTCCGCGAGGTGCGCCTCGTGCCGGTGAAGTAGGGTGCTCTGCGACCACCGGCACGGCGTGCCATGACCACGGAGGTACTCCGACGTGGCCATGCGATGTGTGAGTCAGCATGCCCACGGCGAGCCTGGGCACGGCACCCGACAGTTGGCGTCGCGCAAGGGGAGGAGTGATGAGCCAAAGCGGCGACAGCCACGAGCCGGTCAAGCGCCGGCCGACGTTCGGTCTGGCGACGCTCTTGGTGGCCGTGACGGCGATTGCCATCGGCATCGCCATATGGCTCGAGTGGAGCACGACCGACGCGACGGCCTATATCCTGGTTAAGGAAGCGGCGCCCGATGCGATGGCCGCATGGGCCGGAGAGTCGGGCGGCGCAAGCGCCGAACAGAATCGGGCGTTTCGCCGTACGCAGATGGAAACACTGCGGAGCAAGGCCATACTCATCCGCGCCTTGCGTGACCAGACGATCATGTCGCTGGGGCTCGGCAACGGTCTTGGCTGGCTGGAGGCCAACTTGCGCGTCGACAATCCCCAAGACAGCGACATCATTCGCATCACGCTCCGCGACCGGGACCCGGACAAGGCGGTGAAAGTCGTCAACGCCGTCGTCGACGCCTACTTCAAGGTGGTCGTTGAAGAGGAATTCCGCCGCCGTGACAGGACGGAAAGGGAGGTGGACATGATGTACCGCGAGACGCAAGACCAGATCCTGTCGGAGCGAGAGTCTCTTGTGAAGTTGCAACAGACCATCGGCGATGAGGCGGGAACATCCCCCTCGGTCATCGTCAAAGAAGCGGAGATCAAGCGACTCGAAGGATACGCGGACCAGCTCTTCAAGCAACTGATGGCCATCAGGGCAACAAAGCGGCAACCGTCGCGCATCCAGCGCTACGGCGATGCCATTGCTTCGCCCTAAGGATGACCAAGGAACCAGATCGAATGACCAACTACGACACCAGCGTGGAACACTGCCGCGGCCGGCAGCGGCGGCTTTTGGAGGTGATGCGCCATAAGGGCCTCGACCTGGCGATCGTGGCCAAAATCGAGCACGTCCAGTGGCTCGCCGGCCCGCGGTTCGCCTGGACGTTCGAGCCGGCCGCGGCCTTGGGCATCGACGGGCACCTGACGCTCATCTCCCCGCGCAAAGTGAGCGAGCCGGTGGCGGCCGATGAAGTCGCCGTCTACTCGTCGCACCGGCACTGCACCTTGCGCAACGACCAGCGGCAATCGTGCGTCGAGACACTCATGGCGGCGCTCGAGGGCCGGCCCAAGCCGCGTCGCGTCGGCGTCGAGTTCTCCTGCCATTCGCCGCACCTGGCCGCGCGATTGAACGCCGAAACGATCGACATCGAGCCGGACGTGTACTATCTCCGCCGCCGCAAGGACCCGGACGAGCTCGCCCGGCTGAAAAAAGCCATTGCCGGAACCGGCGCCATGTACGCCCGGGCCCGCGAGATCATCGAGCCCGGCATTACCGAGATCGAAGTATTCAACCAGTTGCAGGCGGCGGCCGTGCGCGAGTTCGGCGAAATGCTGACCGGCACCGGCAACGATTACCAATGCGGCTCGCCCGGCGGGCCGCCGCGCGACCGGCGGGCTGTGGCCGGCGAATTGTTCGTGCTCGACCTGGGCCCTGCCTTCCGCGGCTACTTCGCCGACAACTGCCGCACGATCGCCTGCGACGGCCGCGCGACCGACGTGCAGCTTCGCGCATGGCAGAAGATCGTCGAGGTGTTCTCGATCGTCGAGCGGCGCGCGAAGCCGGGCGCAAGCTGCCGCGCGCTCTTTGAAGAGGTCCAGACGCACCTGGACGAGTATCGGCCGGCGGCCTTCAACCACCACCTGGGGCACGGCATTGGCCTGTTCCCGCACGAGGCGCCGCACCTGAACCCGCACTGGGACGACACGTTCGAGCTGGGGGACGTGTTCACGGCCGAGCCAGGGCTATACGGCCCGGAGCTGCGCGCCGGCATCCGCATCGAGAACGACTACCGGGTGACCGAGACGGGCGTGGAGCTATTGAGCGATTTCCCGCTGGAGTTGTGAGGGCGAGGATTCGGAAGCCCTATCCGGCAAACCAGGGTGTAGAAAAGGATACCGGTTGCCAGGAGTTCACGCCCATGTTCGACCGAATTACCTTTGCCCCGCAGATCCTAGGAGGGCGTGCTTGCATTCGCGGAATGCGCATTCCAGTCTCCGTCATCGTGCGTCAAATCGCCAATGGAGCGACGTGGGAAGAAGTCTTGGCGGACTACCCTGATCTTGAGCGCGAAGACATCGAGCAGTCGCTCGGCTATGCCGCTTGGCTGACCACGGACGAGATGCATCCCGCTTGAGGGCCGGCATGCAGTTTCTCGCCGACATGGGCGTTTCAACTCGCGTCACGCAGTGGCTGCGGTCGCAAAATCACGATGTGGTCCATCTGCGCGATCGCGGTTTGCAACGTCTTCCAAACGGCGAGATATTCCGCCGCGCGACTCAAGAGCGACGCGTCGTTTTGACCTTCGATCTCGATTTCGGTGAAATCGTCGCCGCAAGCCACGGAAGCACTGTGAGCGTCGTCCTGTTCCGTCTACGAAACACCCGTAGCGAGTCCGTCATCGCTCGACTGGAAACGGTCTTGCCTCAGGCCCGCGCCGACTTGCTACCGGGAGCAATCGTCGTTGTCGACGAATCGCGGCATCGCGTCAGGGCCATTCTGTTGTTCAAAATGGCGAGGCGGGAAAATGGGACTGGCTCCGAGCATAAACAGCGCAAGTCCTTTCAGATCAACGTTGCGTCTCGGTGCCTGTCCCACTTTCCCGCCGGTGCGCCGCCGGCAAGCTTGAATCTGTGAATGGCCCTGGGGGGCTGTCGGGATATCGGTACAACGATTGCGCACAGCGCCGGGCGAATAGCGCGTTCCTAAGGCGGGTGACCGGATCATTGCCCGTGCCATCGCAGATAAGTGGTGTAAACCGGTCACCCCAAACGGCATGCCGGTCGCACCGTATCGGGTGGCCGTGCGTCGCTTTTTGGCCGTGACGGTTGTGCGACTCGGTCCGGGCGTAGCCACAAAAGCGTGTGGACGGCGCAGGCGCGCCTGTGGCGCGCAAGACCGGATCGGTGCCGGAACGCCGGCATGGAAAGCGTTACCATTGCTACCGTCTGGGCGCCGGCGGCGGTGAGCGGCCGCGGTTGGTAGCGGGCATCCCTGGCACGCCCATTGTGCCGGTTCTTGGGGAATTCGCTGCGGCGGCAGCCCCGGTGGTTTGCTGCCTACTGGCCGCGGGCGTCCGCCGATATCTCGTCTAGTCCCGACATCCTCGTCCGACGCGGCGACCCATCCTATAAGTCGCCGGCGGCGACCTCCCACCAACCAGACACGGGTGACCAACTCCTCATGTCCAAGGAACTGATCCGCGTTGTGACACGAGCGGCCGACGGAACGATCCGCATCAAAGACTACACCAAGGAAGAGTCGCTCAAAAAGCTGCACACGCAGGTCGGCATCGACGATTGCAGCACCGACCTGGGACTGCGCGGGCTGCCGGTGTTCCGCGGTCTGATCGGGCCCATGCCGGAAGGCAAGAACATCGTCCGCTACGAATCGCCGGAAGTGTTCGAGACACTCACCAAGGAATGGAGCACGGTGAAGGCCGCGCGCCGCTCGCGATCGCGCGCGAAGGCAGAGCCGGTGGTTGCCGCCGTAGAATAGTAGAGCGGGTAATTTCCGTCACCCGCGCCCCTTTTTCCACTGCTCCGCGCGGTCCGCCGAAGGCGAGTTGGCGAATCGCTACCGGCTGAGCGCCGTGGTCGAACCGGAGTTCGACGCCTTCCAGGCGGTGTCGCTGCTTGGCGATGGCAGGCTGTCCTGCCGCCCGGTGCTGCCGAATTGCGCGCTGCCGGGAGCTTGCGCCATGCTCGCCGCGCCCGGCGGCCGCTTGCCCACCGCCACCTTGCTGTATTGATGGTCCTGAACCGTGTGCCATGTCGTGACCGGCACCGGCACGGTCACCTTGTCGGGCACGGTCTCGTAACGCGTGACCGGAACCTTGGCGACTTCGGTGCGCGCTTCCCAGCGCGTCCGCGGCACCAGGTGGTACGCCAGTGTCGGCTGCACGAACGGGTTGTACCTGTTTTGCCAGTACGTTTCCCAGCGGTATTCCGTGATCGGAATCTGGTACGTGCGTACCACGTCCTGGGTGTCGGCCCGCCATTGGCCGCGCAGAACGGTGTGCTCCGTATTCTGCATCACCGTCTGGGGGATCTGCTTGGTGATCGTCGACGTGGTCTCGCGGTATGTGACGCCGTCCGGGCTTTCGGTGTACTTGACGTCCTGGGACCGGGCGACGCGCGGCGCAAGAGCCAGCGCCAGAAGGACCAGCGTCCATCGAGTAGAGCGTTCCATCAATCGTGCTCCCGGCATGTCACCTCGGCAGCGGCGTGCCGGAGCCCCCCGCGTCCCCTAGCAAATGGAACGTACAGGGTCTGGCCGCCGCTCCCACGGGCGCGCTCGTTCGCGGGTAGCCCTGTTCCTTTATCGGCATCTTCCCTATAACACCGTTAGTCGGCCTGACTTGGGCTGGCCCGCCGTCGCCCGCTCCGAGGTTGCCGCTGTGATCAGCGAAGAGCTGCTAGCAATCCTGGTGTGTCCCGAGAACCGCACGCGGCTCGCACTAGCCAGCGATGCGCTTTTGCGGGACGTTAACCGTGCTATCGCCGCTGGACGCGTAAAAAACAAGGGCGGGGAAGCTGTCACCCAGGTCCTCGAGGCCGCCCTGCTGCGCGAGGATCGCGCGATCCTCTATCCGATCGTGGATCAGATACCCATTTTGCTCGTGGATGCTGGCATTCCGCTGGACCAGGTTGAGGGGGCCCGGCCGCGGAAGGCGTAGACGGGTGGCTCGGGCGCCACTACTGGCTCGCCCGGACAAGCCAGCGGTGCGATAGATGTTCACGGCTTCACCCGCGGGGCAAGGCAGCAGTGGCAACCGGCGAGAAATCGCGACATTACATAGCTATGGCCGAGAAAACGATCTTCAAGCGAATCATCGACGGTGAGATTCCGGCCACGGTCGTCTACCAGGACGATCACTGCCTGGCGTTTCGCGACGTCGCGCCGCAGGCCCCGACGCACGTCCTGATCATTCCCAAACGCGAGATCGCCGCGCTCGCCGACTTGACCGACGACGATGAGGTTCTTGCCGGGCACATGCTGCTCGTGGCCTGCAAGCTGGCCCAGGACCTGGGGCTTTCCGGCGGGTACCGGGTCGTGGTCAACTGCGGCCCCGATGCCGGCCAGTCGGTCGATCATCTGCACTTTCACCTGCTCGGCGGCCGGCCGATGAAGTGGCCACCGGGGTGAGGGAGCGGGTGGAATGTCGAATGTCTGCATTCAAATATCTAAAGAAGCACGAAGTTAGACATTCGTCATTTCACCGCAAGAACGACGGCATGGTCCGACGAAAGCGATCCCACAGGCCGGTCTTGGGCTCGGGCTCGATGGGCTTGGCGGCTTCTGTCTTGCGCGGAACGTAAGTAGGACGCGCTGTCGCCGGCCCTTGTGTGAGATGCACGTTCTCGACCAGGAATCGTGGCCAGTATCCTTCCAACAGTCGCAGGCAGTCGCCGTACTGCCGGCTTTCCAGCGTGTACACGGCGACCGTGACGAGCTTCTTCAGCTCGCTGATGTCGTCGTCGCCGAACTCGCGCACCTCGACGTCGTCGATCCATACGTCGCCGGGTCCGGTCAGGTCGAAGCGCACGCGGAGGTCCGTGAAGTCGTCGGTCGGCAAGTCCTGCACCGTGAACAAGTACTGCGTCCACTCGGTGCCGATGGGGGTGGTCGACGCCCCGGCGCCGACCTGCGCATAGCGGTAATAGTCCTGTCCTCGCCAGCGGCCGCTAGTGGCCAATCGCAATGGCGGTTGCCGCTTGCCGTCGGCGACGCGCAACCGAACCAGCATCAGCAGCCGCCCGGTCCGCAGCGAAGTCACCGGTGCGCTCACGAGCGACGCGGCGGCCAGCGTGCTGGTGAGATGAACACTCTGCGCGCCTGTGTGCTTGTGTTCTGAATCGAGGTCGAGGTGGGCGCCGTCTTGTTCGCGGAAGGTCCAGCCAGGTAGCGGGTCGTTGGCGTCCGGCGGCTGCTCGAAGCTGGGATTGGCGAGCGTCGCGAGCGTGGCCGGCTGCGCCAGCGCGGCCACGCGTTCTCCCAAATCGCGAATTCGTAAATAGAGATCGTTTTCCACGTTTTGCTGGAAAGTCACTTGCGGCTGGGCGAAGTGCACCTCGGCTGCCCCGAACCGCCCTGCCAACAGGCCAAACGGTTCCAGATCGACGACCCACTGCTGCGGTTGCCCCGTGGCCGCCACGGCTGGCAGGCGCCGCGATTTGCCGAACCGCACGAGCGCGCAGCCGGGTGGGGCCGTCAGCTCGACCGTGACGCGCGCGTTCCACGGCGAGTCGTTGACGAAGTACACGTGCGTGCCGTCGGGACCGGAGTGCCGGCGAACGGTCACGGGCTGGCTCGCGCCCGGAACCGTTTCGAACGGCGCGGCGGGCAACTCGCGATAGGCGGCGACCAGGTCCGCGAGCGCATCCTCCTCGCCCAACGGCAACAGCCAGCCGCCATCGATCATCGCGGCCGCGTCGAGCGTGGCCAGGGCATGCACGAACCGCCGCCGGTTGAGCGCGGCCGACGGCGACGGCTGGCTCACCAAGAGAGTATGGGTCCCCTTGAATGGACTTTGCGCGTCGAACGACGGCACGCGCATCTGCTGCGGCTCGTGAAAGAACAGCGCGCCGGCCGATCGCGCGGCGTGCATGTCGCGGTCCAACTCCGGCGACTGATTAAGCTCCAGCGCCGCGGCATGCGCGGCGAGCGAATGACCAGGCGCGATCCATTGCGGCCGCAACAGCACCACGTCGTCGGACGTCTGATAGAGCTTGGGATCGATCCCCAGCGTGCGCAGCACGGTCTCGACGTTGTCCGGCCTGGCAAGCGCCGGCCGCAAGGCCTGCTCGATCTCGGGCCGGTCGAAGAGCCGTGCTCCGGCCAGGTAGAGCTTGGCGCCGCCCTTGACGCGCGCTACCTCGATCTGCATCCGGTTGTGCAGACGATTCATCTCCTGGCATCGCCAATCGAGCCACGCCTGCTGGTACTCCGTAGCGATCATTTTGACGCGCGTCGCGTAATCCTGGCGCGCAAGCGCCGCCAGGGAGCGCTCCCGAACGAACCGGTCGATGGTCTCTTGGTCATAGCCCCCATCGGCACCGGGCAGTTGCGCATAACCGTCGGCGGAAAGATGGAGCGCCAATCCGGCGAACGAGTCATGTTGCCGCCCGTAGCGGTGGCATAGCTCACCGGCGACGGCCAACATGGCGTCCTGCACGTGAACCGAGAGGGGATTGTAGTACGGCGCAAGCCCCTTGCGCGGCGGATGCTCTGCCAGCCACGGTTTGCCGGCCGCGCTGACCAGCTCGATCCCTGCGCTTTGCGGTCCGCCGCGCCGCCGTAGCGCCTCCAACTCCGGTAGCGGCGCCGAGAATTGCAGGGCGGGAACCAGTTGCAGCCCGGCCCGATCGAACAGCCGGAACAACAGCTCCAGGACGTCCTTTCGAATGGGATCCTGACCGGTTGCGAACAGCACTCCGTTGTCGTACCGCGGCGTCGGCTCCAGCAGCCGGCTGGGATAGATCGTGCTGCCGTCGGCCAGCACCGTCATCACGAGCCCGCTATAGCCGACGTGCTTGAGATACTCGACCAGACGCGTGGCGCCCTCGTAGAACGTCACCCAGTCGTCCAGGCCCCGCCCGCTCCAATCGTCGAAGGCCTCGCTGGCCGAGAAGTTTTCGGGAAACAGCGGTCGGTCGTAGTAACCCGCCAGCAAGCGATTACCCGCCGGCGCCTCGGCGCCGAAGGCCGCGGGCAAGTACACGGGTCGCCCCGTGTCTCGGCTCAGCCCCGGCGCAGGCGAAGGCTTGGGGCCAATGACGCGCACCTTGCCGAACACGGCGCGCGATCCGTCGCGCTGGTTGGTGATCAAAAGCAGGGGTGCCTTGGTGCGCGGCCAGAAGATCAAGCGGTGCTTGGCCAGTTGCGGTGTGCCTCCCGCCACGTCATCGGGCAGATAGACGCCCGAGTCCAACCCGATCGGCGCGACGACGCCGGCAGTGTTCGGCTCGACGATGCTGATGCCCATCGTCTGCGGCACGTCGCTGGGGTACTCGACTTCGACCACGTGCGGCTGGCCCGGCCTGGCCACGGGCAAGGGGAACGCTTCCCAACTGACGTTGGGCTCGCGCCCGCCGGGACCCAGTTGGATCAACTCCGCCAGCGCATGGTGCCAAGGAGCCGCGTCGCCGTTGCCCAGCGGTCCGCGACGCAATCCGGGGATGAGTGGTGCATTGGCCAGCCGCTCCCACCAGCGCGGATTGGCCGGATCGAGCTCGAAGAGGGTTTCCGCGACGACCGGCAAGGGCGCCGCGCCCGCCGCCACGACCGGCCGGCTGTCGAGCACGACCAACTGGACCTTTCGTTCCTCGATCGCTTGCTTCCATCCGAGGCGATTGGGCAAGGCACGGCGGTGCACGGTGATCCGCAGATCGTAGACGCCCTCGGCCTCGGGCAGCTTTACGTCCAGGCGCACTGGTTCGGCCGCCTGCCCGTCGGCTGTGAGGCCGAGCTCGCGCTCGTTGGACCACAGTGGGTCGCGCGTCGATCGCGCGGCGAACAATTGGACCACCAACCGCACGCGCGTCGGCGACCCGGTGGACGCCAGGTTCGGCAGCACCTCGATCTGAGCGACCTCGGCAGGGGAATAGATGACCGAGTCGTGATCGAGTTTGACCCGCAACCGGTCCCCCGGCATACGGCGAATGAGCAGGCGATTGCCGGCGTTGTCGAGGGGCGATGCGTACACGTCGTTGGCGACGCGCGAAAGCGGCACTTGCACGTCCAGCCCCGGCTCCGCGCCACCGCCAGCGAGCGTGACGTTAAACGATGCACCGAGCGGCGCCGTCACGGTGAAATCCACGCCGTCGTACGAGCGAGCGCTGCGCGGCCGGATGGCCAGCGCGCCGTCGACGCCGATCCACATCGATCCCGGCTCGTCGGCCTCGATCCCCAGCGGCAGCGGATCAGAGAGGTTCCCGTCGGCCAGCCGAACGGTTCCTTGCCACTGCTGCTCGCCGCCGCCCCCCCATTCCATTCGCAGCCGCATCGTGGGGACACCCTCGTCGCCCGCCCGCGCCGCCGCCGCCAGCGCAGCGACAATCGTCGCCACGAGAACGACTAGCGCCACCTGAGGCGCAAGACGCTGCCGCGAACGTACGGGCGCTGTCGGACGTCCCTGTCCGATCATCGTTGGCTCGACGAAACTGGTTGTTGCAATCGCTTCGCGCACCACGCGAGCCCATGGCGTACCGGCGCCACGGCCCACGACGTTCAACTGGAAGCGCATGCGCCAGTGGAACACTGTGGGCCTGGCTCGGCGGCCGCGACGTGCGATGTAAGTAAAAGGGCGGCAAAGAGAAATGACGCCCAAAAAGGAGACCGATTATAGTTCTCGCGCCGCCGCGGACCTATGCCATCTCGAGGGGCGCCAGGCCCTCGATCGGACTGGGCCGCCACGCTTCCCAGCGAGCCGCCAATAAGCCGTTGCGCGCCTTCGGGGTTCATCCCCGGAGGGTCCCCATGCTGGCGCCGGGAGTCCCCCTTGCTCGCAACGCCATTCCTCACATTGCATTAACGTGCCTGGCGGGCGGCCAAAGCGAGCTTGCCACAGTCGCTAGCACGCGGCCTCACTCCAACCCCGACACGAGCACGTCCGGCAGCCCCGCGTCGGCCACGGCGGCCGGTGATTGCGATGCTTGCACGAGTGCATCGCGCAACAGTTCGACGACCGTCGGGCAACGATTCGCCACGTCGTTCACCTCCCACCGGTCGTCGGGCTTGGCGAAAAGCTCCGCGCGGCCGGCGAAGTCATTGCCCATCGGCTTCGCTCCGCTCTCACCACGGCTGCCCTCGACAAGCATGTACCAGGCGGGCGTGCGGATGGCGCGCTCACCGCTGGGGGCGGCCACTAGCGCCCGGTCGCGCAGCGTTTCCGCGTCGCCGCGCACAAGGGGCAGGACGCTGCGGCCAAAGCCCCGCTCATCCGCCGCAGACAGGCCCAACCAGTCGACAATCGTTGGTGCGAAGTCGCAGGGCTGCACCAGCGACGAACCGCGTGCGCTGGCCGCCTGGCGATCGGGAAGGCGCATGATCCACGGGACGTGCGCGGTCTCGGCATAGATCGCATCGTCGACCGGGCCGATGCGGCGGTGCTCGCCCAGCGGAAAGCCGCGCCCCGACATGACCACTAGCAGCGTCTGCTCGGCAGTGGGAAGTTGCTCGATCTCTTCCCATAGCGCGCCCAGGCACGCGTCCAACAGCGTGACCTGCCCAGCGTACGACTGGCAGATGCCCAAGAGATCGTCCGGATCGTAGTTCTCCGGAAGCAATCGGCAGGGAACCGCCGTGGTGTCGGGGGGTCGTGGCTCATCTTCATCCGCATAGCGGCGCCGCAGGTCGAGCGGCGCATCCCACGCAAGGCCAAGACTGCGCGTGTGCAACCACAGGCAGAACGGCTCCTCCACCGATTCCAGCCAACCCCCCGCGACGGCAAAGAAACGGGCCAGTTGCGTCTGACCGATACTCTCGGCCGCCCGTCGCGCGGCTTCGCACGGCACGTCGATCACGTCGTCGGCGTCGGCCGCCCAGGGCATGGCGGCCACCCGCGGATCGTCGGTGATGAGCGTCGTGGCAATGCCGGCCGCGGCCAATCGCGCGACGAGCGTGTCTCGCGGCGCGGTCCCGGCCAGACGCTCGAACAGGTGCTGCCCTGTCATGTACGAGGCATATTGTTCAACCAGGTCCGGCGATTCGATGAGGGCCTGGTCGAACAGAAAGCCCTCGGCCGCGAGCCGGTCAAAATGGGGCGTCTCGACCCACGAATTGCCGTAGCAGCCCAGGTAGCCGACGTGCAGCCGATCGACGAGCAGGCAAATCACGTTCATGCCGCGTCTTCCGCCGGTTAGGATTAAATGTCCGGGACAGTCTGTCCGGCCGCGATTCTAATGCCGGTCGACGACGCCCGTAACTGGCAGCCGGCGGCGAGACCGAAAACTAACCGTCAAGGAACTCCAAACAGACCGACGAGAGACGAGCATGATGATCATCGTCTGGGTCGTTGTTGCCTTGCTCGTGGCTTTTGCGCTCGTCAATGTCTACTGGCGGTACGCGAGCCGCCGCGGCTCGCACCCATGCCCCAGTTGGCTCGCCTGGACTCTTGAAGGCCGATTCGTCGCCTGGTGGACCGCCACAGAGCGGACGTTGGATCGCATCGGCCTGCGGCCGGGCCAGCGCGTCCTCGAGGTTGGGCCAGGCCCGGGCCGACTGCTGATCCCCGCCGCCGCGCGAGTGGGCCCCGCCGGCCAGGTCGTCGGGCTCGACGTGCAGCAAGGGATGATCGATCGCCTGCTCCGCCGCACGGCCGGCGCAGCGAATCTCACGGCCGTGCTCGGCAACGCCGAGCGGATGGAGCTTGCGACCTCGAGCTTTGACGTGGTCTACCTGGCCGCCGTGCTCGGCGAGATTCCCGATCGCGCTGCGGCACTCGCCGAGTGCTTTCGCGTGCTACGGCCGGGCGGCCGGCTATCGATCACCGAGATCGCGGGCGATCCGCACTTCCAGTCGCGATCGACCGTGCGGCGGCTGGCCGAGGGGGCCGGCTTTCGACAGAGCGAGGTGCTGGGCCGGTGGTATTCGTTCACGGCCAATTTCGCGAAGCCGGCGTAGGCGCCTGCGCCATAGCGTCGTCACCGGGAGGGCGAGGCTCCCGCCGAGCCGCGGCGTCGAGAGCTGGCTCGGCCGTAGCCTCGCCCTCCCTTTCACGCGACGCCCTAATTCCGGTCGCGCAGCAGCGCCACAATCAGCCGCAAATCCTGGACTTGCTCGCGCAGTTGCTCGATTTCCCATTGCACTTGGGCCAGGGGAGAGTCGGCGTCGAGAATCCGCGCTTTTTCGAGCTTCACTTGCGCCAGCTCGAGCGCCGCTTGCAGCCGCGCGACCTCGAACCGTCCGACGGTGTCGGGCACCTCGCGGTTGGCGGCTTCCGCTTTGCCGAGCGATTCCTGGGCCGCCTTCAGCTCGGATTGAGCAGCCAGGAGGTAGAGGCCACCTTCCATGTCGCTTTGCTGTTTCTGGGCCGCATTCAGCCGGTCGCGGGCCTCGCCCACGGCCGCCTCCATCGCCTCGATCACGCTGGGACGAATCGTGCCGGGCAGCTTGCGATTGGTGTCCTGGAGCTTGCGCAGCTCGGCTTCCACGAGCTTGAGATACGCGTTGGCGTAGCGGACGTTCAACGTGCCGTTTTGGTCTTTGGACGCAGCCGGGGTGCCCGACTTTTGTTGGGCGGGAAGCGGCGAAGCGACTTGCGCGGTGAACCAACCACAGGCAGCCAAGACGGCAACCAGGAACAATCGTCGGCGGTATCGCATGATATGCACCTCGAGACGTTGGAGGGAGAGAGGGCGGTCGCGGACGCGCCTCGGGGTAATATAGCTTGCCCGTGGCGACCGCCAGGGGCAACGGTTGTGCCGAGCGTGCAGGCTACACCGCGGGTTTTTGCCGCACGGCCGGCGCCACAGCGTGGCCGCGGTGGCACCGGTCTACTCAAAAAGCGGGGCCGATTTCGCTGCCGGGGCGCTTCGGCGTTTGCTCGTCCTGGCGCGGCGGGAGGCGCCGTTGCCAGCATGCGTCGCATCGCCATTGGCCTCGACAACCGGCGTCGCCGGGACGCTGCGAAGCGGATCGGCCGCGCCGTCGAGCGGCTGCCCCACCTCGACCTCCGCCAGCCGCGCTTCGACCTTGCGGGCGTAGTCGGGCGAGAGCTCGATCCCGATCCACCGCCGGCCGAGCTTTTTGGCCACGGCCAACGTCGTGCCGCTGCCGGCGAATGGGTCGAGCACGATGTCCCCTTCGTTCGAGCAGGCGCGGATGATGCGACCCAATAACTGCTCCGGCATCTGACAGCCGTGGAACCCGGCCCGCTCCTTGAATGTGCCGGCCACGCGCGGGAAGTACCACGTGTCGCTATCGGCGGCGAAGCCGTCGGGCACGTCCTGCGGACGCAGGATCCAGGTGTCGTCGGGGAGTCGCCCGCGCGGGTTGGCACGACTGTCCGCGTAAACCAACTGCCGGGCCGAGGGGACGCGCACCGCCGGATCATCGGCGTTGAACGTGAATTGCTCTGGGTCCTTCACGAAGTGGAACAGGTGCGCGTGCGAGCGGCTGAACTTGCGCGTGCAATTGACGCCGAACGTGTAGTACCAGACGACCCAGCTTCGGCAGGCGAGGCCCAGTTCGTTCTGGGCGATCAGCTTCAGCTCGGCGGCGTACTCGTCGCCGATCGCCAGCCAGAACGTGCCGTCGGGCCGCAGCACGCGGCACACCGCCTCCATCCATTGGCGGCTCCAGGCGAGATACTCGTCGTGCTTGCGGCGATCCTCGTAGACGTCGTACTCGTAGCCGATGTTGAACGGAGGATCGGCAAAGGCGAGATGAACGCCTCCGGCGTCGATTTTGGCGAGCCGCTTCAGGCAGTCGCCTTGATGAACCTTGCCCAGCGCCAGCGCCATGTCGCGCACCTCCTTGTGTGAGGGAAATCTCCTGGTTACGCTCATGCCGGGGCGGCACGCGAGATCACCCGAATCGTAACATTCGCGTGCCGGATTGGGAACCGTTTCCTTTGACGCTGGGCGATTGTGTGCCAACGCGATGAAATTCGCCATCTGCAACGAGACATTCCTGGATTGGCCGCTGGACCGAGCCTTCGGCTTCGCGCGCGAGTGCGGCTACACGGGCATCGAGATCGCCCCGTTCACGATCGCCGCCGACGTCAAGGACATCTCCGCTGCTCGCCGCGACGAGGTGCGCCGGCTGGCCGAAGCGGCAGACCTGGAGGTCGTCGGCCTGCATTGGCTGTTGGCCAAGACGACGGGCTACTACCTCACCAGCCCCGACGCGGCCGTACGGCGGAAGACGGCTGGCTACGTCGAGGACCTTGCCCGCTGCTGCCGCGACCTGGGCGGATCGATCCTGGTGTTCGGCTCGCCGCAGCAGCGGAACCTGGTGGACGGCACGAGCCACGAGCAAGGGATGGCCTACGCGGCCCTCGTGTTTCAAGCGGCCATGCCGGTGCTCGAGGATTTGGACGTGACGCTGGCGGTGGAGCCCTTGGGGCCGGCCGAGGGGAACTTCCTGCTCACGGCCGACGCCGGGGCGCGGCTGGTCGAGACGATCGGCTCGCCCAACTGCCGGCTGCACCTGGACTGTAAGGCCATGTCGAGCGAGCCAACGCCGATCCCCGACAGCATCCGCCGGCACGCGGCCATGCTCGTCCACTTCCACGCCAACGATCCCAACCGGCAGGGGCCCGGCTTCGGCGCATTGGATTTCGTGCCGATCTTCCGCACGCTGGCCGAGATCGACTATCGCGGTTGGGTCTCGGTCGAGGTGTTCGACTACAGCCCGGGCGTAGAGCGCCTGGCGCGGGAGAGCATCGAGTACATGCGGGAGGTGGAGAAGAAATGCGGAATGATGAATGATGAACGATGAATGGGGGGACCTGCCCGCTTCGGCACTACCGCTGAACGATCGCATTCATCATTCATCATTGGCGGACTCTAGCCTGCCGCCGCCTTCAGCTCGGCCAGGTGCTGGGCCGTGCCGACCAGCCGGTCCCAGTTCTCGCGGATGTACTCGGGCGGGCCGCCGATCTGCGCCACCACCTGCGCCACCTGCTCGGTCGGGACCATCTCGATCGCGTCCCATGGGCAGACCGTCAGGTCGTAGGGGTCGCTCTTCTTGCGGGCGATTCGCACGCACACCTCGCAGCCCACGCACCGCTCGACGTCGATCTCGCACCAGCTTTGCAAGTTGGGCATGCCGGGATGCTGCTGCACCTTGACGATGCAGTCCACCGGGCAGACCTCGAGACAGGCCTCGCAGCCGGTGCAATTGTCGGCATTGATGACGGCCAGTTCCTTGGGGAGTTTCTTGCGAGGGCCTTGCTTGGCCATGGTGGTCCAGTGGTCGGTGGTCAGGTTCGTAGGGTGCTCTGCGAGCACCAGCCTCTCAATCATAGGAAGGAATCGGCCAGTCGCCAACCGCGTCATCCGGCTTTTCGAAGCACAATCTAATCCCCGCGCCGCAAAGGGTTTCCGTTTAAGCAACGCACCCACGGCGACAGGAGAACTGCAAAGTCGGGGGGTCTGGCTCATTTTTCGGCGCAAACGATTCTCAATTCTTCCGAAGGACGCCTGCCCGAAAAATGTGCCTGACTGCCTGACCCCCTCTCTCAGGACTTTGCAGTTCTCCTATCAGGGCCATTCTGTTTTTCAAAATGGCGAGACGGGAAAATGGGACTGGCTCCGAGCACAAACAGCGCAAGCCCTTTCATACCAACGCTGCGTCTCGGTGCCTGTCCCACTTTCCCGCCGGTGCGCCGCTGGCAAGCTTGAATCTGTGAACGGCCTTGCCCATGGCGAAGGGTTTCTTGAGTATTTGAATAGTTGAACGGTTCGCAGGAGGCGTTCTTGGCGGGCACAAAGGGATAGTAGGCGGTAGCAGAGGGGGCAGTAGGCACCGTAGGGTGCTCCGCGAGCACCGCGTCTTTGCGAAGCCGCGGGGCGCCACGGCAACGGAAGTACTCCGCCGGGGCCATGCCCGTCGTTGCACCCGCCGAGCCGTTGTGCGGCACGCTCTCTCGATCGAGCGGAGTATCTCCGCCGCTTGTGGCGCAAGCCATCTGGCAACCAGCCGTGGCATGTGCTGCAACGATAGATCTCATCACATCGCGATCCTACCGAGACGGGCGGCCGGTTTCTGGTGCAATCCGCCGGGTTTTCGCGCAACGCGCAACGGTGTAGTCGACGCGTAGGCCGGCGAGTAGACTGCGCTCATGCGCCCCGATCGCCTTGAACCCTGGGGCTTCGCGATGTTGCCGCGGCCCTGGCTCGCGCCGGCTTTGACGTTCGTCCTTGCAGGGGCGTGTTTGCTTGACAATGCCCGCGCCGGCGACCCCGCGCCGCGCACCATGCGCATCCTTGTGCTTGGGCCGGACGAGAAGCCCATGCCGGGGGCCAAGATTCATGCGGCCATTTGGGCCAGGGATCCGGCTAAGGGGAACCGGGATTACACGTGCGATGCCGACGGAAGGATCGAGGTCGAATTGCCGCGGCAGGTCCGCATCTTGAGGCTATGGGTTAACGTCCCCGCGCACGTCGGCCTGTTCGCCCAGTGGTGGCCCGATCAGCAGCCCGCCGATGGCGCGATTCCCGAGGAGTACACCTTCCGGCTTACCAAAGGGAAGCGGATCGGCGGCACCATCAAGAACGAAGACGGCGAGCCGATCGAGGGGGCAAAGGTCGAGGTCGTGCTCTCTCATCCTGCGGGGGCGGAGGCGAGGAACCGCCCCTACCCAAACTCCTGGCTGGCAACCGATGCCGACGCGCGGATCACGGACGCCAGCGGGCACTGGTCGCTCGACAACGCGCCGGACGCGGCCGATCTGGATTTCCGCGTGCGCCTGACTCATCCCGATTACGTGTGCGATTCCGTGTGGGGGAAGTTGCAAACCAACCAAAACGTTTCCAAGCAGTCGTTCCTCGACGGAACCGCGACAATCGTCATGCCGCGCGGCATCGTCTTATCCGGGTTCGTGGTGGACGAAGACTTGAAGAAGGTGCCCGGCGCCGTCGTCGTGTGGGGGGATATCCCTGCTTCCACCTCGCGCAGCCAGGAAACGCGCACCGACGAGAACGGGCGCTATCGCTTTCCGCCCTTGTCGGCCGGGCCGGTCGACGTGACGGTCATAGCGACGGGCTGGGCGCCGGAGCAGCAGAAGATCGACCTGGCGGAAGGGCACTCGCACGTTCATTTTCAATTGAAGCGCGGGAAGACGATGCGCATTCGGTTCGTCGATCGTGCCGGCCAGCCGCTCTCCGGCGTCAGCGTGGGGATCGCCGAGTGGCACGGCGGCAAGGCGCTCTACAACTACGAGCACGCCATCGTGCTCGGCACGCAGATTCCCAACCAGGCTGACGAAAACGGCGTCTTCGAATGGCGCTGGGCGCCGGCCGACGCGGTGACGTACACCTTCTATCACCAGAAGCACCAGGCCACTAAAGCCGTCGTGCCGCTGGTGGCCGACAACAACGAGCACGAGATCACGCTGCCGGTAGGTGGCGAAAAAGACCGCTGAGAGTTTGGTGGTTCCAGACTGAACCGAATGGGAAATGCCGGGTTACAGTAGCCGGCCGCATTGCGGCGCCCTGGAGGGGTTGCCATGTGCTGCACGGCATGTGCGGGAAACTTGCCGCGATGTCGCCGTTGGCTAGTACTAGGTCAGGCGCGTCGCGCCTGACTTTTACCCACAAAAGACCGCCGATGTCAGGCAGCGGAAGACCTGAACGAAAGACGAAGACCCCTGCACACTCGAACGAAGGAGGCACGTATGGTCCGGACATTCTTCGGGGCAATTGCGGTTTCGTTGGCGAGTCTCGCCGTTTCGCCTTCGGCCACCGCCGCTGACAAGCCGGCGCCTCCCGATGGCAGCCTGACGCCGCGTTATCAGTTCAAGGTCGGGCAGGAGCTGTCGTACGCCGGCACGAGTAACTTCAAGTACGAGAACGGCGAGTTGCACTACAAGAAGTCCACCAAGCTATTGGTGATCGGCGAGAATCCCGGCGGCGGGTGGCGCCTCT
Source organism: Planctomycetia bacterium (assembly GCA_016191115.1). Taxonomy (GTDB): domain Bacteria; phylum Planctomycetota; class Planctomycetia; order Pirellulales; family JACPPG01; genus JACPPG01. The sequence goes on from JACPPG010000059.1 coordinate 36,452, forward strand.
TGGTCCTGCAAGGATCCTCGTTCGCGCAGACGCCCAAAGAGAACGACAAGCCGCAATTTTCGCCCGAGCGTCTGACCGTCGCTTACTGCGACATCACGCCCGACGGGCGGGTGACAGACAACCCGACACTGGGATTCATGGCCAGCGTCCGGGGCGCGCTGCCGCAGTTGCCCCCCGACGCCAAGTCAACGTGGGAGAGCGCCGACACGGTCACCGGCGAGCGGCACGTGTACTCGCTCGCTGCCGCGAATGCCAATGAAACGGGCCATGTGGTCATCGTCGACGAGCGCCATAGCCCTGAGGACGAAGTCTACGTCAGCAGCACGAAGATGAAGTTCGCATTTGACGTCAAGCGCGGGCTGGTGGACGGCATCGAAAGCGAGAGCACGCAGGGCTATGGCTTCAACGGCCACGGAACGGGCACCACGAAGCTCGCTGGCGTCGACGAATGCGATCTGGCGGTGTGCAGGCAAGTCACCGCGGACATCGATCGCTTCTTCCCGGCCAAGCAGGAGTACGACGAGCTTCTGGAGCGGGCTGCCAAGGAGACGGGGCGGACTGACGACCTGTTGGGCCAGGCGAAGACAAAGCTCGAATCTCTGCGCAAGGACGTGCAAAGCCCGGTGATTCGGGAGCAGCTCGACAAGAAGCTCGAGCAGCACGAACAGATGGTGAAGTACACCAAGGACGACGCCGAGCGTTACGCCGCGGTGCTGGGAAAACCCTCGACGGCCTGGGAAACCACCGATTTGGACGGCAGTACGCGGTCGATTGAGGGCTGCCGGGGCAAGGTGGTGGTGCTCGATTTCTGGTATCGCGGCTGCGGATGGTGCATCCGCGCGATGCCGCAAGTGAAGGAGGTCGCCGCCCACTACCAGGGCCAGCCGGTGGAAGTGTTCGGCATGAACACCGACCAGAAGGATGAAGACGCTCGATTCGTGATCGACAAGCTGAAGCTCAACTACCCGACGCTGCACGCTCGCGACGAGAAGCAGAACCTGCCGGAGAAATACGGTGTAACCGGTTTCCCGACGCTCGTGATCATCGACCAGGCGGGCGTGGTCCGCGACCTGCACGTCGGCTATTCGCCGCATCTGGCCGCCGACGTGATGGCGTCGGTGGATAAGCTGCTGGCGGAGAAGTAGCGGAAAGGGATGGGGGGTGGGGATCAGGGAACTGGCCTATGAATGCCGAATCGCGCACGGGCGTGGAGCCGCGGGGCCGGTTCCGGTTCACTTTGAAGACTTTGCTTTTGTTCTTTATCGGCATTGCGCTGGTAGTTGGCGCTGGCGTCAACACGTGGCGGCTGCGAACCGCTGAACGAGAGCTGAACAAGCTACGGAATGAGGCGGGATACCTTTCCGTCAGCGATCGTACCAAAGTGCACGTTATCGCCTTGGAAGTGGACGATCCGCGCACGTGGAAGTGGCGCATGTTCGTTCCCAAGGGCCACAAGTACCAGTGGCGGCTCGCCCAGGGCTCCATTCCTCTGGACAGCGCCCCGACGCATGGGATTACGGGCATCTCAAATGAACCGTATTGGGACTCCGATGGCGAAGTGTTGATCACGGCCAAGCTCAGCGAGGCCGACGACGGCGACTGGCGGCTTTCGGTGTCGTCGAAGCGCGGTGACAGCAAAGATCAGATGGGCGGCGCTACGCTCACGATCCCTCGCGACGACCTGCAATGGATGTCAACGGTCCCTGCGACGGACGGCCGCGTGCTAGGTGGCTCGGGCGCTGTCGCAGTCGATCCTGCTGGGCCGATCGTCCTCTTGCAGCGGCGCGCCTGTGAAAAACAACCGGACGGCAGCTACAAGCCATCCACAAACCCGATGCCCGGTTTCATGCTCTGGCTCGAGGAAAGGTAGGGGAATCGAGGCTTGAGGCCAGCGACTACAGGCTGCACGTCGGAGGCCTCCGCGGTGAGCTTTGCGCCGGCCTCGGGCCTAGTGTATCTTTCCCCTAGCCGTCCGTCCGCAAACGAACCAGTAAACCGTAGGTCAGGCGCCCTGTGCCTGACTCGTATCGTCTCTAAAGACGCGGATGTCAGGCACAGGGTGCTTGACCTACGTCTGGAGTGGCCATGCCGCGATCGACGCAAACAACCCATAGCGTGGGCGGCGTGCCTGGCACGAGCGTACCGGTTCGCGTCCTTCCGCCGTCCGGCGTGCTCCGCGGGCTGTGGGTCACCTGGGCGGCGCTTTTGACGGCGGCGATGGTCATGGGGCACGTCGCGTCCAGCGGTCACGCGGCGACGAGCGCCACGCTACTTCGGATGGCCTCGTCGGTGACGCTGGTGACCGCGGCTGGGGTCGGCGCTCTTCATTGGCGCGGATCAGGCGCTGCGCGGTTCATGTGCCTGATCGCCATCGGGATGACGCTCGGCACGCTCGGCGATTTCTTTAATGCCGGGCTGCTCGATCGGATCGTGCCGCTACCTGATCCGGCGCTGGGCGGCATTGGCTCGTTCGGATTGGGACACATTGCCTATATCGCGGCGTGTCTGGTGGCGGCGGTCGGCTTGAATCTGCGCAACGCCCGCGTCCGCTACGGTTGGCTGGCGGCGTGGCTAGCGGTGGCGACAGTCGGCTGGTACGCGATCGTTTACCTGAGCCCTCAGGAAAAGACGCGCCTCCTGGTGTGGCCTGCGCTACCCTATTCGCTGTTGCTGGCGACCACGGCCGGGCTGGCCACGGGGCTTGCGGCGCAGAGCCGCACCTTCTTGCTGATGGCGACTGGGGCCGCGCTATTCTTTGCCAGTGACATGATTCTTGCCATCGGGCTGTTTCGCGGAGGATTCGCCGGGCAAACCGAAGCGGTGTGGCTGACGTACGGCCCAGGACAGATGGGAATCGTCTATGGGGCCTTGGCGGTGTGCCCGATGCTAGTGGCGGTCGCGTCCGCCGCGCACCCGCAAGTGCGCTAAGGGCGTGCTGATGGGCGCGCTCAGCGGCAATCGACGCGGCACCGTAATCAAGAACTTCGTGGCCTCGAGCGGGAATCAAGGAATTGCGAGAGTTTCGCAGGAGAACTGCAAAGTCCTGGGAGAGGGGGTCAGGCACATTTTTCGGCCGAAGGTCCTTCGGAAGAATTGAGAACCGCATGTGCCGAAAAATGAGCCAGACCCCGGACTTCGCAGTTCTCCTGGGGAGTTTCGCGCGGATCGCATGATGGAAAGACCGAAGGCCTGCTACCGTGTTCCCAAGGATGAGACGGCCAAGGTCGTTTTTCATTGCGGAGCGCGCCCATGACTTCCGGCGGCCGGCGGGGCGCAGCGGGGTCATGGCATTGGAAGAGCCGGCTCTTGGGCCTGGTGGGGCCGCTTCTGGTCTTGTGTGTGTTCGCGGCGGCCATCTATGTGCTGCACCGCGAGCTGCACGCCTATCACCTGCGCGACATCGAAAACAGCCTGGCGCGGATCGGTTGGCTGCAAGTCGCCGCGGCCGTGGCGCTGACCGCGACCAGCTTCACGCTCTTGACCGGCTACGACTGGCTGGCCGTGCATTTCATCGAACGATCGCTCCCCTACGTGCAGGTGGCGCTCGCCTCGTTCGTCAGCTACGTGTGCAGCTACAACTTCGGCGCGCTACTGGGCGGCACGACCATGCGCTACCGACTGTACTCGACGTTCGGCCTGTCGCCGGTCGAGATCGTGAAAATCGTCGCCATCTGTACGTTGACTTTCGTGCTGGGTTTTTGCACGCTGGCCGGGTCGCTGTTCGTCCTCGATCCGCTGCCGCTGCCCGAACTCATCCTCAATTCGCCGCTATTCAACTACATCCCGGCAACCACGGTCTTTCCGATCGGGATCGCGCTCCTGGCAGCGGTCGTCGTGTACCTGGCGGCAAGCTTCGTATGGCATCGGCCGATCGTATGGCGCGGCTTCGAGATCGCGCTCCCTTCCGTCCGCTTCACGCTGATGCAAGTGGCCATCGCCACGGCCGACTTGATGGCCGCCGGCGGCGTCTTGTACGCTGTGCTGCCCGCGGAGATTTCCACACCGTATGCAACCTTCTTGGGAATCTGGTTGATGGCGCAAGTGGCGGGCATCCTCAGCCACGTGCCGGGCGGACTGGGTGTGGTCGAAGCCGTGCTGCTGGTAATGCTGGCGCCGGAGGATCGCGCGGCGCTGTTGGGATCGATCATCCTCTACCGGCTGATTTACTACCTGATGCCGCTGGGCGTCGCGGCAGTCTTGCTGGCGGCGCACGAGGGCTTTCAGCAACGAGCGATCGTCACGCGCTTCGCCGGCATGTTCGGCCGCTGGGTGCCGGCGATCGTCCCGCGCGTGCTGGCCCTGACCACCTTCGCCGGCGGGGCGATGTTGGTGGTCACCGGCGCGCTACCGCGACACGTCGGGCGATGGCACTACCTGGCGACTGCCGTGCCGCTGCCGGCGGTCGAGCTGTCGCACTTCCTGGCCAGCGTCACCGGCATGGCGCTCCTGCTTTTGGCGCGCGGCCTGCAGCAGCGCCTGGACGCCGCGTACCATTTCACGGTCGCGCTGTTGGCGGGGGGGATCGTGCTTTCGCTGTTGCGGGCCTTCGACGTTGAGGAGGCCGCGATCCTGCTTTTGATGCTCGTCTCGCTACTCCCCTGTCGGCAGTATTTCGACCGGCGGGCGTCGCTGGCCGGCGAGACGCTGACCTCCGGCTGGCTCACGTCGATCGTGCTCGTGCTCGTCGCGGCCGTTTGGCTGGGAGCGTTTTCGCACAAGCACGTCGAGTATTCGGGCGCGCTGTGGTGGCAGTTCGCGCTCGCGGAGGACGCGCCGCGATTCTTGCGCGCAACGGTGGGCGCCGCCGCCGTGCTTCTGATGGTGGGCTTGTGGCGCTTGTTGCGGCCCGTGGGCCCCGAGACCGGCCTTCCGGACGCTGCCGACTTGGACGCGGCGGCGCGGATTGTCGCGCAGTCGCCGCGGGCCTCGGCTCACCTGGCGCTGGTCGGCGACAAGTCGCTTCTGTTCAACGCTGATCGTACGGCGTTTGTCATGTTCGCCGTGGAGGGGTCGAGCTGGGTGACGATGGGCGATCCCGTCGGGCCCGAGAGTGAAGCCAAGGAATTGGCGTGGCGCTTCCGGGAGCTGTGCGACCGGCACGCAGGTTGGCCGGTTTTTTACCAGGTCGCCGCCGAGAGTTTGCCCTTGTACCTGGACCTGGGACTGATGCCGCTCAAACTGGGTGAGGAAGCCCATGTGCCGCTGGCGGATTTCAGTCTTGAGGGGAGCAACCGCCGGTCCCTACGCCAGGCCCACCATCACGCCGTCCAGGCGGGCTGCGCGTTCGAGGTGGCGCCGGCCGGGACGATCGACGCGCTGTTGCCGGAGCTGCGCGAGATTTCGGACGAATGGCTTCGGACGCGCGACGCCCGCGAGAAGTGCTTCTCGCTGGGTTACTTTTCGGCCGACTATCTGCGCCGCTGCCCGATCGCGCTTGTGCGCGTCGAGGGACGGATCGTGGCCTTCTCGAATCTGTGGCCCAGCGGCGCGAAACACGAGCTATCAGGCGACCTCATGCGTTACCGGCACGGCGGGCCATCGGGCGTCATGGACTTTTTGTTCATCGAGACCATGCTGTGGGGGCGCGCCCAAGGCTTTGGGCGATTCAACCTGGGGATGGCGCCGCTGTCGGGCCTGGATGCCGGACCGCTCGCACCCCTGTGGCACCGGCTGGGAACGCTGGTCTTCCGCCACGGCGAGCACTTCTACAACTTCCAGGGACTAAGGCACTACAAGGAAAAGTTCGCCCCGCGGTGGGAGCCGAAGTACCTGGCGTCGCCCGGCGGGCTGTGGACGCCGCGGATCCTGGCCAACGTGGCGACGCTGATCGGGGGGACCGCCGCGCAATCGCGGCCAACGAATGCGGCTTGAAACTGCCAACGCGACTCGGTGGGCGACGTGCGGAGCGCCACGGCCATGCTGGACCGTTCCAGGGCCATGCCGGTCCATCAATAAAAGGCAATAAAAGGGGACATTCTACTTTTCCCAGCCCCCCCCCCCCCCCAAAAAAAAAGCAGAATGTCCCCTTTTTCCCCCTCCTGGCCTGGGGCCTGTCGGTCGATGGCGGAGTTGGCGCCGGCCGCACACCGCTACAAGCATTTGCTCATCAAGCGGACCACCGGGCCGTGGCGTGGTTGATTGCGCACGGCGCAGATGTCAACGCACGCAGTTCCAGCGGTCGGACGGCCGCCCACTTCTCAGCCGAGAGGAACACCGGTCCGAAGGCGCTGGCGTTGCTCGTTGAACGCGGAGCCGACCTCTCGGCCCGCGACGAGGACGGCCAGACGCCATTGGAAATCGCCAAATGAATTGACTCGTGAAAACCAGGGTCCATGTTTGCTATCGCTGCTGTCATCTGATTTGTCCGCCGGCCCGATTTCGGCTGCGAAACCCCGAATTTGGAACTACAGACATCCTACTTTTTCGGGTCTGCTCCTTGCGCGGGCGGCCCCGCGTCGGATAGCGTCTTCTCGTTTTCCTCGAACACCTGCACGAGTGCCCCAAACGTGTCCTTGGGGTGCAGGTAGCAGTGTTTCCACTGCGGGTTGTCGTCGTTGGCCGCCAGCACGCGGATGCCGTGCGATTCGAAGTACGAAATTGCCTCGGGCAGATTCTCGACGCTGATCGAGATGTGATGAAACCCTTCGCCGTGGCTGGCGATGTACCGGCCGACGCCTCCTTCGCCCGGCACCAGCGGCGAGACCAGCTCGACTTTCTTGCCGCCGAGCATGAAGGAGGCCCAGCGGAAGCCCTCGGACGGCGTCTCGCCGCGATCGGCAAGGGGTTTTCCCCCCAATACGTCGACGAACAGCCGCAGGGCCCTGTGGATGTCGACGACGCCGATCGAAACGTGATCCAAGCGTTTGAAAATGCTCATCGCGCGCTCCCGCGGAGGACGGACCAATCGACCTTGTCGCTTAAGGGCCGTCTATCATAGCATCGTTCGCGACGCGGGGCGCATTGGCTGCATCAAGAACACGCACGGCGAGCATCATGGTCACGCTCTACGATACCCTGATCACCGAGGCGATCTCCCAGGACGAACGGTTCAATGAGATCGCGCAACTGCTGGTTGCCCTGGGGCGCGGCCTGCACGAAGTCGGCGCGCCGGCCCACAAAGTCGAGCAGATGTTGATTCAGATCGCCGAACGGTTCAAGGTGCCGCTGCAGGTACTGGCGCTTCCGACCGGGCAGCTCTTGTCGTTTCACCGCGACGAGGGTCCCATGACCTTCGTCTTGCGGATGCAGCCAGGCGCGGTGAATCTCGATCGCCTGGCACGGTTCACCGTGATCGCCGAGCGGCTCAGCCGCGGGTCGATGACGCCGCTAGCGGCCAAGGCGCGGATCGACAAGATCATGTCCGAGCCGGCCCGGTGGGGCGCCGTGGCGACCGTCTTGGCGTATCTGACAAGTGGCGCGGCCTTTTCCGTATTCTTTGGCGGCGGTTGGACTGAGCTGGCCGTGGCCTCCTGCGTGGGCCTGGCCGTGGGCGCGATCGCCGTCGGCATGCGCCGCGTGCGCCACCCGGCCCGATTATTCGAGCTGACGGCGGCGGCCGCGGCGGCGTTCATCGCGGGAACCGCCGATTGGCTCCTGGGCGCGTACGGTGGATGGATTCCGCTGGCCTCGGGCTTGATCATCTTGCTGCCGGGGATCGCGCTGGTGGATTCTCTGGAAGAGCTGGCCAACGGACACTTGGTGGCCGGCGGGGCACGGCTGGCCGGAGTCGCCGTGGCCTTTATGGCGCTCACGTTCGGCGTGGTCCTCGGCTATTGGACCGCCGATCTGTTTCAATTCGAGAGGGACATTCAGCCGGTGCGCCTGGCGGTTTGGGCCATGATCCCCGCGCTCCTGGTCGTCGCCGTGGGATCGACCATTCGTTTCAAGGCGAGCGCCACCGACTGGTGGCTGATTCTCGCAGCATCGGCGATCGCGCTTGTTGGATCGCGCGTGGGCACGGCCATGATCGGACCCGAATCGGGGCCGTTTCTCGCCGCATTGGCGCTCGGCGTCGTCGCCAACCTGTATGCCCGTTGGAGTCATCGGGCCGCCGAGCTGATGGTCGTGCCGGGCTTGGCGCTACTGGTGCCCGGATCGGTCGGGTACCGCAGTCTGGAAGCGCTGCTGGCGCAGAAAGAGACCCTGGGCGTTGCCACGGCGTTCGAGATGTTCGAGATTGCCATGGCGATCGTGGCGGGCTTGCTGGTCAGCGACTGGCTAGTGCCGGACCGCGTGCCGGGGTGAAAATAGCGGGCAGTGGACAGTGGTCAATGACGTGAAGCGGAATCGCGCGGCGCGATTCTCCTAGCGCCGTCGGCGGCGCCGCGGTAGGAGAGCCGCCGCCGCGAGGGCCAAGATCCATCCGCTCGGCTCTGGCACCGTCGCGGCCGCTCCAGCGCCGCCGGGCAGCCACTCCAGCGCGATTTCCTGAATGTCCGAGATGTTGACGCGACCGTCGCGATTGGCGTCACCGAGCGACCCGGATTGCAGCCAGTGGAGGGCCACGAAGTTGATGTCCGAGATGTCGACGCGACCGTCGTTATTCACGTCGCCCGGGCGCACGACTTGGTCGAGCGAGGCCTTGATGTCCAGGACCATCGTGCCGGCCTTGTTGGCGGCGTTGCGAAAATCGAAATAAACCTTGTTGATGAACCCGTCGGGGCCGCCGAAGACCGCATCGAACCAGCCGCTGGTGAGGAAGTCCATGCCGAAGATGCCGGCGATGCTGGGATCGATGTCGAGCACGCCGACTTCGAGATCGGTCCACTCCAGATTGATCCCTTCGCTGGTTACCACTTCGATGGACGGCAACAGGACCAGGGGAACGGAAATGGTGCCGCCGATGCCCCCCACCTCGATCGAGTCGACTGCGTCGGTAGCCGGATTGATGCCCAGCTTTGTGGCGGTGGCGGAGGAAATCATCGACAACTGCGCGCCCGTGTCGAGCACGAACTGGGCCCCCGTGTAGCGGCCGGCGTTGCGGGCGATGACCGGCAGCGTCGGCAGCGGCGCGAAGGTCGGCAAGGGGTCGCCGGGGTGTTGCTGACCGCTGGCCGGAAAATCCACGAGCGTGAGCGGCACGTGGTACTGGTGAGACACGACCGGCGGCGCGCTATTGGTAAAGTCCGTCGTCAGCAGATCGAAGTTCCCGCCCGACCAAACGGTCATGTCGACCGTTGTCGTCCGCCCGACCATGGCCGGCATGCCGACGATGCCGTCGAAGCCAAGGTCGGCGTTGGGATTGGACATGAGGCGAGTATTGGAGCGAAGAATGGGAATCCCGTCCGATCCGGCGTAGCGGAAGTCGTACGCCTTGGACACGTCCATCGTTTCGGTGCCGGCAACGCCCTGCTCGTCATATTGCGCGACGGTCTGGTATCCGGAGTCGGCGAGTTCAGCATAGGCGTTGGCGCCGACCACAACGCCCGTCGCGCCGGTATCCAAAAGAAACGTGTTGGCGAACTCGGGGCCGAAGCTCTTTTGCGTTGCTGGATCGACCACCTCGACCGCCACGCGCGGCTGGTCGAGCGCAATCACGTCCGAAGGGCCAAGCGTGACGTAGGGCGCCGCCTCCACCGCCGATCCCAAGGCGCACGCCCAAAGCGCGGCGACAGCGCGTGAAAACATTCTCCGCCGGAATGGCATTAGATGTGTGCTCGAAAAACGGTCGCAGCCACGCCCCCAGCGGCCCGCGGATCCACCCCGCCGCCCGATACGTCTGGCCAAAGCCGGGCACCATGTTTGTTTGTAGGTCGAATGACCGGGAGCGTCAAGCGCAAGGGCGCGGAAGGCAGGAGAACTGCAAAGTCCGGGGTCTGGCTCATTTTTCGGCACATGCGGTTCTCAATTCTTCCGAAGGACCTTCGGCCGAAAAATGTGCCTGACCCCCTCTCCCAGGACTTTGCAGTTCTCCTGGCGCGGAAGGCCGCCCCTTCGCAGCAAGAGGACGTGAACGCGGTCGCTCAGTAGCTTTTCAACCGAGGGCCGCTGATCCCGGAACCGGGCACGGGGCCTGACGGGCGAGTGGCGATCCGTTAACTGGCGTCGCGACGATCAGCGACACCACGCTCGGCGCCGGGCCGCGAGGCGAAGTCGCGGCCATGCACAATCGGGACTTACGGCACGGGAGCTTGCGGCTCGACGCGCCGGCAAAATGTACGCCCGTCCGCGCCCCTCGATGTGCGGCGAGCGAGAAAACCAAACGTGGTGCAGTAAGCCGCGTTGACTTTAACGGCCGAGGCCGCGGTGCTAGCCATTCGCGCGCAAACCAGTGTCGGGCCGCTTATTCCGCCAGGTGGCCGGCGCCTTCGACGGGCTCACGGCTGCCGTAAAAGCTGTACAGAACCGGCACCAGGTTCACGAAGAACAGCGTCATCAGCATCCCGCCCACCACGACGATCGCCAACGGCCTCTGCGACTGCGAGCCGATGCGCGTCGAGAAGGCGGCGGGCAATAGTCCCAGAATCGCCGCTAGCGCCGTCATCGTGACGGGTCGAATCAGTTTTTCGGTCCCCTTGACCACGGCCTCGCGCAAGGGGACGCCTTGGAACCGTAGTTGATTGTAGGCGGAAACCATCAACAGGCCGTTCATCACCGCGACGCCAAGAATCGAGATGAAGCCGACGGCGGCGGAGATGTTGAAGTTCAAGCCCGTAATGAGCAATGTCCAGATGCCGCCCAGCGACATGGCAACGACGTTGGCAAAGATGACGAGCGCGTCGAGCAGAGAATGAAACGCCAGGTACAACATCACCATGATGAGCACGAGCGCCAGCGACACGACGAGGACCATGCGGTGCTCGGCTTCCTGCATTTGCTGGAACTCACCGCTCCACACGGCCTCGTAGGGGGACTCCAGGAGCGAAGCCGTCTTGGCCTGGGCTTCAGCGACGGTGCTGGCCAGGTCGCGCCCGCGGACGCCGAACTTGACCGCGATCAGCCGCTTTCCCTGTTCGCGCGAGATCATCGAGGCGCCGGGGCGCACGAACTTTCCGTTCGGATCGGGGTTTCCCTTCGCGTCGATCGGCGTCACGAGGTCGCGGAGCCGCCGACGCGGCACGCGATTGACATTGTCCGCCGTCGCGTTGAAGCTGCTGCCGGTCAAGCTCGGCATGGATTGGCTGCTGCCGATCGTCGATAGCCCGACGCTCGCGCCCGATAGCGTCGTCGAGGGCAGCGACGCGACGGGCCCGGTCGTAACGTTGTTCTTCACGACGTCGACGGGGATATCGAGAATCTGCTCTTCGTTTTTCCGCAACCCTTCCGGCCACCGCAGCGTGATATCGAACGAACGTTCCCCTTCGATCATCTTCGAGAAAGGCTTGCCTCCCACGGCCGTCTGAATCACGTCACCGATGTCGGCGGCGCTGACGCTCCACAGGGCGCATTTGTCCCTGTCGGGCATGAAGGCCAGATTCGACTGACCGCGGATGTGAAAGACCCCCGGGTCGCTCACTCCCTCGACGCTCGACAGGACGCCCGTGACTTGTTCGGCCAGCCGTTCCAATTCGTCGAGTTCGGGGCCGAAGATCTTGACGGAGTTCTCCCCCTTGACGCCGGACAGCGACTCCATGACGTTGTCGCGAATCATCTGCGAGAAATCCCAGTTGATACCCACCAGGTTGCGCGACAGATCGTCGTTCATGTCGCGGATAAGCTCGGCCTTTGTGCGGCGCCGGCCGTCGTGCTTGGGCCATTGGTCCCGCCGATAGAGCGGCACGAAGCATTCGACGTTGTAGTAGCCCGTGGGATCGGTTCCGTCGTCCGGTCGACCGATTTGCGAGGTAACGAGCCGTATCTCGGGATATTGGATCATCAGGTGCCGAGCGATGCGCGCCTTGTCGACGACCTCTTCCAGGGACACGTTCACGGGGAACGTGCCACGCACGATCATGTTCCCTTCCTCCAGCTCGGGCATGAATTCGCGTCCCAGCAGCGGCAGGACGGCCAACGTGATTCCCACGAGCGCCGCGAAGAACCCGACGGCCAGATAGCGGTGCTCGAGGGCCCAGTTCAACTGCCGCAGATAGCCGGACTTGATCCACCGCACGAGGAAGTTATCGCCCGACGACTTGAGCCGTTGAAAGAGGATCAGGCAAAGCACGGGCGACAGGGTCAATGCCAACAGGAGCGCGCCGCCCAGGGCGAAGGCATAGGTGTCCGCCATGGGGCCGAAGATCTGGCCCTCGGGCCCCTGCATTGTGAACAGCGGCAACAAGGCACAGACCATGATGATGGTCGAGTAGAACAAGCTTCGCTCCACTTCGTGCGAAGCGAGCAGGATGCGGTCCTTCAAGGATAGATTCGCGTTGGCGCCGGTGCTCAGGCGCCGATAGATGTTCTCGACCATGATCACCGACGAGTCGACGATAATGCCGAAGTCGACCGCTCCGATCGACAGCAGATTGGCCGACTTGCCGCGGAGGAACAGCACACCAAACGCGAAGAGCAAAGCCAGCGGAATGTTGATCGCCACGATCAGCGCGCTGCGGATATTGCTCAAGAACATCAGCAGAATGATCGTGACCAGGATCAGCCCCACCGCGAGGTTCTCGCGCACCGTCTCGGTGGTCACGTCGATCAATCTTTCCCGATCGTAGAACACGTCGATTTTCACGCCGGGCAGGAGCCGACCAGGCTTGTTTAGCTCCTCGATCTTGGCGGCCACGTCCTTAAGCGCCGGAATCGACTGCTCTCCTTTGCGCAGCAAGATGATTCCCTGGATCTCGTCTTCGGCGTCGGCCGACGTGCGTTGCCCGTTGCGATCGAAAACGTCCTTGCCGTCGGCGTCTTGCACCGGCCGGGTAATCGCGAGCCGCCCCTGCCGCGTATGGTGGCCGACGACCACGCCGCGACGGCCAAGCACGTCGTTGGTTCGGACCGGTCCGCCGTCGACCACGTGCTCGACGCGAATGGGCACGTTGTTGGTCGAGGCGATGACGACCCGGCGCATCTCCTGGATGCGGCGGTTCTCCTCGGCCCGCAGGTAAGCGGCCGCTTCCTGCGGTGTCTTCATCCGCATGGCGGTTTGGAGGGGATCGTCGCCGCCGCCGATCAGCCCGATCCCGCGCACGACCTGAATCGACGGCCCGTGAAGGATGTAGTCGCCCCCCACGTTGGCGTTGCTTTGCGCCACGGCGTCCTGAAGCTGATCGAGCGAGATGCCGTATTCCTTCAAGCGGTCGGGATCGGGGTGGATTTCGTACCGCTTGACCTCTCCCCCGGAGCTGACGACGCCCGCCACGCGCCGCACGCGGCGGAACTCGCGCTGCAGCGTCCAGTCGTTCAGTGCCTTGAGATCCGAAAGGGTGTAGATCGGATGCCCCTGCGCGTCCTTGGGATTGGTGAGCGTATAGCGGACGATCTCGCCGATCGGCGAGGCGGGCGAAATCTGCGGCGTGACCCCGCCCGGCAGGTCGAGCGACTGCAGCCGGTTGATCACCTGCTGCCGGGCTTTTTCGTAGTCCACGCCGTACTCGAACTGATTGCGCAGGTGGGACAGCCCGAACATCGACTTAGAGCGCGTGTACTTCAAGCCGGGGATACCGGCGAGGGCGACTTCCAGCGGGATGGTGACCTGCTGCTCGACTTGCTCGGCCGAGGCACCGGGAAACTGAGCGACCACTTCGACGATGGCCGGCGCGGGATCGGGATACGCCTCGACGTTGACGTGGAGGAAGGCATACCCGCCGACCAGAATCAGGGCGGCCGCCAAGAGCAGCACCACGACGGGGCTGTCGAGTGCCCAGCGAACCAGCTTTGCGACCATGAAACCACGCTTTCCGCGCGCGGCAAGCGGCCTCGGAAGAGCCGCTAGTCGCGCGCCACGGCGACGTTGGCCGCCGCCTTCAGTTCCTCGAGCGCGGCAGCCAATTCCAAACCGCCGGAGGTCACGACCAGGTCACCCGGCTTCGGGCACTCGTCCTCGAGGTTGGCCCCCGACGAGCGCGGCCGCGTGCTCAGGTACACGAGGCCATTGTCCGTGTGCCCCATCAGAACTACCTTCCGACACGTGAAGATGGGCTGCTTGGGGTCGGGCTGAACGAAGATCAGCGATTCGGCCCCATGGTCGACGACCGCGCTGGCGGGGACGGCCACCGTATCCTTCGGCGGCGGTCGATCGATCGTGGCGGTAATGAATTGTCCTACCGTCAATTTGCCCGACGAATTGTCCAGTGTTCCCATGACGCCGGCGGTGTGCATGGATTGATCGATGATCGATCCGATGATCTGGAACTCTCCGGAAATGGGCTCGTCCAGCGGGTCGGACCTCAAGTCGATCTTCCAGCGGCGTTTCTCGGGCGGAAGGCTTCGCAGAATGGACAGGTCCTCTTCGTAGACCTGGGCCAATACGCGAACGCGGCTGGTGTCGGCGATCTTGAACAGATCCTCGGACGGATCGACACGGTCGCCCGTGTTGAAATTCTTTTCGAGAATGATGCCGTCGATGCTGGACCGGACTTCGGTGTTCGCCCAGCTCTTGTCGGTCTTGACATCGACACTGGCCTCGCGCTGCCGCAGCCGTTTTGCTTCGCCGTAGGCGGCCTCGATTTCATCGTCGCTCAGCCGCCAGGAAAGCAGGGTCCGCTTTGCCTTCGCGACCGCTACCTGGTCCGCCTCGTACGCCCGCCGCGCGTCGTCGATGGCCCGCTGGGCGATGGCGCCTTTCTCCGCGTTTTGCAGACGGTCGAGAACCTCTTGATCGGTGTGCAGCTTGGAGAGCGCGTCGACCAGCTCACTCTTCTTCTCGCCTACTTCCTTGCTCCAGATCACGGCCAGGACTTGTCCCTTGCGAACCCGGTCGCCGTACTGGAGCGTGCGTCGCGGCGCATCAGGGGTCGAAGCCTGATCCTCGAGACGACCGATCTCGACGATCTCTCCCGGGAAGAGCGGCCGCACCCGGACCATCGAGTTGGCATCTAATATCAGCGATCCGGCCAGCTTAAGCGGCCCTGGCGGAGGCGCCTGCTGGACCGGCGCGGTTTTTACGCCCAACGTTTGCGCGACATCGTGTGGCAATTGCAGAGTGTTGCCTGCGCCAGCCACGAGAGTCGCCGATCGGACGCTCGCGCCGGGTGCCGCTGGCCGGCCGTGTTTGGTCAGCCGAGGAACGGCCACCGCAGTGACCGTCGCCAGCGCGACCGCCAGCATCACCAAAACACCGGTTTTCATCCCCCCGAACCGCTGACCCATAAGCGCAGACCCCCGCCGTCAGAGAAAGAAGGCGATACCCCCTCGTCGTTTCTACGTACCTCCCCGCCGCGCGCGAAGGCCGTCCTAAGCCAAGCCTAGCGAAAAGATGTCATCCTTACCGAAATGTAACGTTCTCAGGTCGGTGAGAAACGCGGAATGAACGCTTGTGTCGGCTTGGCAAGGTGCGACGACGACAGTGCCCCCCCCATTCGCCGCACGCCCGGCCTACGGAAACCGTTCGAGCTGCAAGAGGCCGGCCAGCTCGGAAGCGCTCGTCCACGCGTCTTCCAGCGCGTCGATATAAGTCAGGTTCACCTGCGTCAACGTGCGCTGGGCCTGCAGAAGCGGAGAGATGTCCGTCTCCCCGCTGTCGTAACCGCTGCGCACCAGGCGCTGCGTGCGCACGGCCGTCGGCAGAATTTCCCTGCCGATGCGCTGGGCCAGCTCGCGCGCCACCCGATAGCGGCTCAGAACGTCGGCGACCTGTCGCAGCAACTCGTTCTGCAGCGCCCCGGTCGAGGCAATCGCCTCGCGCACCTCGGCGCCGGCCGCGCGGATATTTCCCTGGTTCCGGTTCCATGTGGGAATGGGAAATTGGAAGTTCAACCACGCTTGAGTGCCCGGCGCGCCACTGCTCGACGACGACGGCCCCCAAGCGATCGCGGGCCCGATGTTGAGGTTCGGGAA
This sequence comes from Planctomycetia bacterium, assembly GCA_016191115.1. GTDB lineage: Bacteria > Planctomycetota > Planctomycetia > Pirellulales > JACPPG01 > JACPPG01. The sequence continues at coordinate 52,331 of JACPPG010000059.1, forward strand.
CGGCTCGACCTGAGCGCGGCGGAGAAGGATGCGGTTTTTGACGATCTCGCGCCGCGCGGCCAGAACCTGCGCGTTCTGGTTGGCCACGAAGCCGCGCACGAATTCCTCGTCGAAATCCGGCAAGTTCGCCGCCAGGTCGCCCACGGCGTCGCGTATGACCAGGTCGGCAACGCCGATCGTCGCCGCCAGAGCGCGCTGGGCACCGGCCAATTGCGTGCGGGCATTTTCCAGAGCGACGCGCGCTTGTTGAAGCTCGACGGTCAACAGTAGCACGTCACTCTCGGCCACCGTGCCCGCCTTCCGCTTCTGCTGTGCGACGGTCTGGGAATTCGTCGCGATGTCCACTAGCTCGGCCAGGGCCGCGACGCGCCGCTCGCCCGCCAGGACGCGGAAGAATTGCTGCCGCACGGCGGTCAAGAGCCCGAACCAATCTTCGGTGAATTCCAAGCGCGCTTGCTCCACCTGCTGGATCGCCGCGGCGCGGTCGAGCTGCAACTTGCCCTTGGTCACGAGTTCCTGCATGAAGCCCGCGCTGTATTGGCTCTGATTTCCGGCGAAGATGTACGGATTGTTCGTGTCCCAGCGCGGGTTGGGAGGAATCCCGGCCTGCCATGCCGTGCCCCGCGCCGACTCGACGCGCGCCGAGGCACGCAACAAAATGGGGTTGTAGCGCATGGCCATGTCGCACGCTTCGGCGAGCGACAGCGAAACGCCCGCCGCTTGAGCTGGCGCCGCCACAACCGGAGGCGCCGCGGGTCGCGGCACGACTTCATAGGCCTCGCGAGGGGCTTCCGCACGCGGCGGGGCAGGCAACGACCCAGCCGCGGACGGCATGCGTTGCTGTGCCGTTTGTGCTAGCAACGAGAGCGGCATGACGGCGAACAAGGCGCAGCACGCGACGATTTCCCTCAATCGCACCACGGGCAGTTCCCCGTCAAGCTAGGGCTCCGTGGTCTAATCTCGACCCTGCACAACTGGCAATGGAGTTAAAGGCCACGTAGCCGCGCAGGACGTGCAAGTCCCCCAACTCATCGCGCGCAGTGCGCAGCCGGATCTCGCGGTCCCTTTTCGACCTGGAAGCGGCGCGCGTCGTTTGTTAGACTCCGCCACCTTTCCCTACCGGCGGCACATGGCCGCTGAAATCCCTTTCAGAACATCGATGCCGGTGCCTGCACCGGCAGGGTCGCGATCCGCTAGCAAGCGCGCCGCTGCGCGTTCGCCGCCGGATCGAGTCGCTGCCGCCCGCGCCGGCGCGGAGATGCCATGCGCAGTCGCTATGTCGCCTGGGGTTTGCTGGCGGTGCTGCTGGTCGCGCGTTCCGCGGTTTCGGCCCCTCCGTGGAGCAAGCTGGATCTGTTCCGCCACATCGAGGCCGATCCGCAGCAGGACTATCCGCTCACGGACCGGAACGGGCCGTGGGTCATCATGGCCGCGACCTTCTCCGGGCCGAACGCGCAAGATCAAGCGCGCGAGCTCGTACACGAGCTGCGGAGCCGATACAAGCTGCCGGCGTACACCCATGCCATGCACTTCGACTACCGGGACCCGGGGGGCAAGGACCAGTTCGGCGGGCAACGACGCGTCCGCTATCGCGTTAACGAATTGAACGAGATCGCGGTGCTGGTGGGCGACTATCCGTCCGTCGACGAGCCGGCCGCGCAGAAGACGCTCGACAAGCTCAAATACGCCCATCCCGATTGCCTCGATTGGGAGAAGCGCGCCAAGGAGGGCAAAACCGACAGCCGCTCGCTGGGACGCTTGCGGCTGATCCAGCAGGCCGTGTTGCCCGACGGTAACCAGCGCAAGCAAAAGGGGCCGATGGGACACGCCTTTATCACCACCAACCCGCTCGTGCCGGACGAATACTTCGTGCCCAAGGGAATCGACAAGCTGGTGCTGGAAATGAACGAGCCCGTCCAGTTCAGTTTGCTCAACTGCCCGAGCAAGTACACGCTGAAGGTGGCCACGTTCACCGGCCGGGTGCTGGTCGATCCGAAGCAGATCGCCGCGGCCCAAAAGTCGAAGAACGTCGACAGTCAGTTGGCCGAGGCGGCCGACAAGGCCCATCGGCTGACGATGGCCTTGCGGCAAAAGGGTTACGAGGCCTATGAGTTCCACGATCGCTACGCCAGCATCGTCACGGTGGGCAGCTTCGACTCACTGGGTTCGCCGCGCGAGGACGGCAAGATCGAGATCAACCCACAATTGCACGCGCTCATGCAGACCTTCGGCGCGGATCGCTTCGCGGGGAACGGTCAGGCGTCGCCCCAGGTCGGCAATCCGCGGAGCGAGGCTGGCGTTCCGTTGGACATCCAGCCGTTGCCGGTCGAGGTCCCCAAGCGTTCAATAGGGTCGCAGTACGAGCGTCCGGCCTTGACGCGGCGATGATGGGGACGCGGCCGGCAAGCCAGCGATGGCGATTCGCCGTTGGCCGTTTCGGGATCTGGCGACGAGCGGAGCTAGCGGCGGCCTGCGGCCAGATCGAGCTTGCGTGGGATGCGTCGATGAATCTCATCACATCGCGATCCTACCACGATGGGCGGCTGGTTTCTGGTGCGATCCGCCGGGTTTTCGTAGCGAGCAGCGACGAAACCAAAACGGCTCCGGCTGCCAGTCAGTCGCGATCGCCGAGCGGCGTCGGAGACGAGGCTTTTCGTTGCGCTTGATTCAGGGAGCGGACGCACAGGTATCCACAGATTGCGCCCGTCAACAAGCTGCTCGTCAGGAACAGATTGCCGGCGACGCGGTCCGCGAGCGTCGTGCCGGCCAACCAGCAGGCGATCCGCACAGCGCCGGTGAGGGCAAGCGAAAACAGCACGCCCTGCCCGATCGCGGCCACGATCATCCAATGCTTTGACATCCGAAGCATTTCGACACCCTCCCGTTCGCGCAAGGATCGTCGGTGAAACTCCTCTGCCTTCTAAAGCGCCGCGCGGGACGAATTGTTACCGCGGGACTTTTGCTGAATGGCGCTGTCGGAATTGCCGCCACTCCCCTGACGCCGGAGTGCGGGAGAACTGCAAAGTCCTGGGAGAGGGGGTCAGGCACATTTTTCGGCCGAAGGTCCTTCGGAAGAATTGAAAACCGCGTGCGCCGAAAAATGAGCCAGACCCCGGACTTGGCAGTTCTCCTGAAGCCGGAGTGGCCGCGGTTCTTTTGCCAGTCGCGCGTCGCAGTAGAATGACGCCATGGACGAAGCACAACCAAAGCCCCGCCGCGCAAGTCGCCGGTGGACACGCGGCCTGAGCGGCGGGATCGTCAGGATCGGTGGACAACATGGCTATGATTGGCCGGCTGCGACCGAAGTTACTTCTCGGTCGATCCTAAAAGGATTTTTGTCATGAAGCGGATCTGCGTTTCCTCGTTTCTTACGGCGTTCGTGAATCTGTTTGCAGGACTCGCTCTTTTGTTCGGCGCGAGTGCGGCGACTGCCCAGGTCGAGAACAAGTTGCTTCCCGTCCAGCGCATCGCCTGGCCGGAAGAGACACGCTGTCTGGAAATGTTCTCCGCCATGAGCGAGGGTCCAGATGGTCGCGTCTACGCTGGCACGTGCAACGGTGTGAAGATCGGCGCGAAACTCATTGCACTGGATCTCAAGACTAGGAAGCAAGAAGTCCTTGCCGACATGCAGGAAGTTTGCGGCGAAGCCGGCGCCAAGACCTTTCCCCAGAGTAAAATCCACTCGCAGATTTGCTTCGACCGCAACGGCGCCGCGTGGCTCGGCACTCATTCCTACGACTGGAACACGCTCGACGAGTTCCAGAAGTCGCCGAACGACTACACCGGCGGCCACCTCGTCACCTACGATACGCGGACCAAAAGGGCGACCGATCTCGGCATCCTCGTCCCCCATTTAAGCATCATGAGCCTGGCGTTGGCTGAAGGCGTCGGCAAGGTTTATTGCGTCCTTCACCCCACCGGGCAGTTTGTCGTGTATGACATCAAGACGAAGAAAGCGACCGACAAGGGCGCGATCCTGGGCTACCCTTCCCGGACCATCGCAACGCTCAAGGACGGGCGCGGTATCACGTTCACACTGAACGGCGACGTCGTGCGCTATTCGCCGCAAGCCGACAAGCTTGAAAAGTTAAGCGTCGCGGTCCCGCTGTTCGGCAGTGAGACCGACCGCACGCATAACAACCCCTTCGCGCTGACCCTGAGCGCCGATGAGAGACGGTTGTACGGCATCGGGTGGACGAGCGGATTGTTGTTTGAATACCTCCCCGACGACGGCCCGCAGGGAAGTATCCGATCCCTGGGCGTGGCGTTCGGCGATGACACGGTGCCGGGCGTGCGCAAGGATCTGTGCATCGCGATGGCGACCGGCAAGGATGGTCGCATTTACTACGCAGGCTATGGTGAAAATCGAGGGCGGATTGCCTGCTACGATCCCAACACCGGCCAACGAAGTTATCTGGGGCGAATGGCGGACGGCAGCAACGCGATCGGATTGAAGGACGGGCGCGGCACGGCCGGCGCGATGTGTGCCCTGAAGGACGGCACCCTGGTGGTTGCTGACTTCGACCAGAAACAGACGTGGTTCAATTGGTTTGATCCGAAGGACGTGAAGTAATTGATGACTCCCGTTTTTCGCCTTACGGTCAATTCGCGGAGCCAGACGCCCGCGAAGCACCGGCTCTACAAGCGTGCGATCACATCTCTGTGCGCGGCATCGATCAGAGCAATCAAGGCGGATGAGTCGAGCTCGCGGCCAGGTTTGAGCTTTACGTGACGCATACGTTTGCCGCTCCCCTCCAGCAAGCCCGTTGTGTCCTTCAGCTCAGCACCGAAGAAGAAGCCGACGTTCACATGAGCCTTAAAGACGTTGACATAGCCGAACGGCACATCCTCTACGCACGCGACAGGACAGCCATCGTGCATCAACTCTCGCACGTCGTCACCGCAGCCGCGGAACTCCGCAAACCACTTTCGTGCAATCTCACCTAGCTCGGCCGGCTGTTGTTTCAGCCAGGCGTCGATGGTGGAGTCCCGCTCCATGGCTCCCGTGAATCGAAGTAGACAATTCATCAGTCACACCTTCTTGCTCAGTTTGTCCGCCAGGCGGGCTAGCGGCGGGCTGCAGTCGTTCACCGGCAGGTGGACGTGGATCAGGCTCATGCCGCTGTTGTCGGCCCACGCCTTATCGAGCGCGTCGTCGAACTCACCTTCGGTCCGCACTTCGTAGCCTGTGCCGCCCCGCAGCACTTCCGTTAGCTTCGCGTAGTTCCAGGGATGAATCTCGTTGAAGTCGCCCGGGTGCAGGAAGCGCTCGGTGCCGTAGCCCTGGTTGTCGAGCACGATCACGATGTGGTCGAAGCCGTGGCGGACGATGCTCGACAGCTCGTTGCCGGTCATCTGAAACGCCCCGTCACCCACGAGCACGACCGTGCGCATGTTGGGGCGGGCCACGCCCGTGCCCAACGAGGCCGGCACCGCGAATCCCATCGACGTGTAGTACGCCGGGCCGATGAACTCGGTGCGGGCGTGCGTGGTCAACTCGGTGGCGGCGAACAGTGCGTCCCCCACGTCGGAAATGACGATCGTGTTGGCGTCGAGCGACTCGTTCAGCCGGGCGATCAGCCGGGTGATCGTGATGGGCTCGGCCGGCTTGAGAACGAATTGGGCCCCGTTCGTGGCGGGCCGATCGGGGATCGCGCGCGCTGGCGGCCGCGGCCCCAGCGCCGTCAGCTCGCGGATGAAATCGCCCAAGAGCACGTCCTGGTAGTGGTGGTGGCGAATCCGCAAATCCTCGCTGGTGGCGTAGATGCACTTGGCCGGATCGAGATTGGCCGTGTAGATGCCCATGTCGATATCGGTCAGGAACGTGCCGAAAAGCAGCAGGCAGTCGCTATCCTCGACGAACTTCGTCACTTCCTCGCGTCCCATCGCGCCTTCGTACAGGCCGACGTAGAGAGGATGCGTCTCGCGGATGACGCTCTTGGAGAGGATCGTGGCGGCAATCGGAATCCGCGAGCTCTCGGCCAGTTGCATCAAGTCGTCCTGCAGCGCGAAGCGGTGGATTTCGACGCCGGCAATGATCGCGGGCCGCTGGCAAGCGTTGAGCCATCGCGCCGCTTCGCTCGTGGCCTCGGCCAGGGCCAGCGGGTCGCTCTTGGGCTCGGCCCGGCGGAAGTCGTACGGCAGGCCCGGCACCACGCGCACCATGTCGCGCGGGATCTCGATGTAGACGGGCCGCTTGTAGCGGGCCGCGGCCTCGAGCACGCGGTCGATCTCGCGGAAGGCGATCGTCGGGTCGACAAGCTCGGTCGCCGCGCAGCACAACTTCTCGAACACTTCCAACTGCGTGCGGAAGTCGCGCACCTTGTGGTGCAAAAGCGGGTTGTTCAATCGCTCCGACATTCCTGGCGAACCCGTGATGACCACCACGGGCGACTTCTCGGCAAATGCCCCGGCGATGCTGTTGGCCAGGCTAAGGCCGCCCACGCAGTACGTCACGCACACGGCGCCCATGCCGTTGACGCGGGCGTACGCGTCGGCCGCGAAGCCGGCGTTGTCCTCCCGGCAGCAGCCCACCAGGTTGATCGGGCTGTGCTCGAGCATCGAGTAGAACGCCAGCACGTAGTCGCCGGGTATGCCGAACACGTCGCGAATGCCGTAGTCCTGCAACCGGCGAATCAAGAACTCGCCGATCGAAAGCTGATCGACCGGCTTGTGCGGAGCGTGCGCGGCCGAGGGCGTCGCGGCTCGTAGTAGCGTCATCGCTCGTTCTCCGGATTCCGTGGACCAGCCCGCTGATTGGGTCCGGCTGTGCCGCTCTAGACGATGCGAAAAGCGTGCCGTCGAACTCGCCCCGCGATGCTGAACCGCCTGGCGGGAACTGGCCGCCAGCGTGATTATCCTGCAAGTAAATCGTAGGGCCTAGCTCAGTCGCGGCCAGAAGGATATGGCGTGACGACGGTTGCCTATTGATTACTACGTTGCAAATGGCCCGGCGGCTGGAACAGTGGGTAGCTTCCGTAGGGTGCTCTGCGAGCACCAATTCCCGCCACGGAAGGGGAGCCCGCTATCAGGCAAGCCGGCGGGCAAGATGCCCGCCCCCCTGCCATTTCGTTCATCGGTCGCTGGTGTCCGCCGCTTCTCGCTCCAGGCGGGCCCGGCGGGCGGCCAGCAGCAAACACCAAATACCCAGATACGCCGCCACGCAACCCAGCACCATCACGGCCCGCATGGGGTTGTGGTTGTACCGGTAGGCGCCGATCGCGTGGTAGATGCCCCAGGTTAGCACCGCGACCATGATCGCGGTGATCGCAAGCTGCATCGGGTTCCGCCGTAGTGTGAATTTCATAAGTTAGCCGCCGCGGCCACGCGGCGCGTCAATCGCGGTTATTCCATTCTACGCGGACCACTACTTCCGCCGGTGTGTCTACTTCGCGGCCAGATCGAGCAGCGAAGCCAGCGCGTCGCGGAGCCGCTCGATGTCCGCCGTTCCTGTATACAACTGGCAACTGACGCGGACAAGCCGGCGCCCCTGCCACTCGAAGATCGGCACCTCGATCTTAAACCGCTCCCACAGGGCATCCTGCAAGGGCGCGGCTTCGCCCGGCGGCAATGGAAGCGAGATCATCGAGCCGTACCAAGCCGGGTCGTCGGGCACGAGGGGCGCGCGGCCGGTGAGCGCCGTGATCATGTCCCGCGCTTGCCGCGCCAGCCAATGCGTCCGGCGGCGGAACGACTCGATGCCGACCGCTTCAAGAAAATCGATCCCGGCCGGCACGCTCAAGCACGGCGTGACGTCACGGGTGCCGCTCCAGTTGAACTCGTCCCGCCAGCTTGGCTCCTGCCCGATCGTTCTTCCCCAACTGACAATTGGGGGTTCGATGGTCGCCTGCGCCCGCCGGTGCACGTAGAGGAATCCGGCGCCGACGGGGGCAAGGAGCCATTTGTGGCAGCTCGCCGTGTAGTAGTCGCAATCGAGCGCCGCCAGGTCAAGCGGCACGGTTACTAGCGCGTGCGGCCCGTCGATGCACACGGGAATGCCGCGCGCGCGGGCTTGGGCACAGATCGCCGCGACCGGCAGCACCACGGCCGTGGGCGAGGTGACGTGGCTGACGACGACCAACCGCGTCCGCGGCGACGCCTCGGCAAATAGCGCGTCCACCCACTCGGCCGCGTTTTGCACTGGACAGGCGAGTGGCGCGACGACGAGCCGGGCCCCGGCGCGATCGCAGGTCCGCTGCCAAATCCGCAGCACCGCGCCATACTCGTGATCGGTCGCAAGCACCTCGTCGCCAGGGGCAAGCCGCACGCCGCGGGCGACGGCGTTCATCCCGACCGTCGCGTTTTCGACGAACACGAGGTCGTCGGCATTGGCGTTCAAGAACTGCCCGATCCGCGCGCGGGCGGCCGCCATCATCGGCTGCATCTCGCGGAAGAAGAAGTGCATCGGGTCGGCGTTCAGCCGATCGAGGAGTTGTCGCCGCGCCTCGAGCACCGGCCGCGGCGGCGCTCCAAAGGAGCCGTGATTCAAAAACGTCACGCCCGCCGCGAACGACCACTCGCGCCGAAGCGCCTCCCATGTCTGGTCATCGTCGGCCGCGGGAGAGCTTTGGACGTTCGGCATGTCAGAGCGTACCTTCAAATGGCCGAGGTCGGGAGGGCGAGGCTCCCGCCGACAGGGCCATTCTGTTTTTCAAAATGGCGAGGCGGGAAAATGGGACTGGCTCCGAGCATAAACAGCGCAAGTCCTTTCAGACCAACGTTGCGTCTCGGTGCCTGTCCCACTTTCCCGCCGGTGCGCCGCCGGCAAG
>JACPPG010000089.1 GCA_016191115.1 Planctomycetia bacterium
ATCGCCAGCAGCACGGGCAGCACCCATGTCGAGGCGGTATAGAGGGTGCTTGCCAGTTGTTGATCCATGGACTCTTCTACTGAGACATGACGACGATGAACAGGGCTAGAGCGGAATCCGATCAGGTGGAACCGCGCGCGGTTCCATCTGATCGGATTCGCGCGCACCGGCGATGCGTGTTGCAGGAGGCACAATCCGTCCAGCTGGTTCCAGCTGGACGGATTGTGCTTTAGTCCTAGCATGCTGTCGGCGCGCGAGCGGCGGTTCATCGACACGCGCCGGATCGGCCATCTGGCGACCGCCGATGCAGAGGCGGCGCCGCATGTCGTGCCGGTCTGCTTCGGGCTTTTGGACGATACGCTCTACATCACCATCGACCGCAAGCCCAAGCGGACCAGCGACCGGCCGCTGAAGCGGCTCGCCAACATCTTCGAGAACCCGCAGGCGGCCATCGTCTTCGACCACTATGACGAGGACTGGCGGCGGCTCGCCTGGGTGATGCTGCGCGGCCGGGCCGAGATCCTGGCCGGCGGCCCCGAGCACGGCCGGGCGCAGGCGCTGCTGCAGGGGCGCTACCGGCAGCTCGCCGCCATGCCGATCGCCGGGCTGCCCGTCATCGCCATCCGCATCGAGCGGGTGGCGAGCTGGGGCGACCTCGGGGATTGACCCGCGACGCCTGGTCGCTTTGCCGCCTCTGTGCTGGATCGATATCCCCGCCATCAGCCCACCTTCCAGCGCCTCGTGCTTGATCCGGGGACGTCTGGGCGGCACCGACCGTATCCAATGCATGAGCGCGTGCCCGGCGCGCTTGTCTCGCATCCCGTCGCTCTTCTCGACGGGGCGTGCTCCTTCGATTTCTCGCTCCCGGGTGGTCACCTTTGCTGGTTCCCTCGCGCCGAGCGACCAAGGCAGGTGACCCGATGCGTAAAGTCTTTCATGGTCTTTTGGCTGCCGCTGCGGCGGCCTTGCTGTTCGCGCTACCCGCCCTCACGCCGGCCAGGGCGGCTGCCGACCCCGGACAATTCGTCAAAAACGTGACGGGCCTGTTGGCCGACATCGGCCGGACCAAGAGCGGCCCCAGCCGCGATGCCGCCGTCCGCGAGGTGCTGCGCAACAATTTCGATCTGGCCTATATGGCGCGCGTGGCGCTGGGCAGTCACTGGACCGAGGCCAGCGAGGCGCTGCGGGCCCGCTTCCTGGCGGCCCTGGAGGCTGCGGAAGCGCGTGCCTACGGCGAACGGCTGACCAGGCTCGCGGCCTCCGACGTCACCATCGACAAGGTCGACGCGCGGCCCAATGGTGTGTCGATGGTCAAGGCCGTCCTGACGCAGGCCAACGGCTCGACCACCCGCATCGAGTGGGAAGTGCACGACAACGGCCGCGGCGCGCGCATCGCCGACCTCAAGGTCGCCGGCGTCAGCATGTCCCAGATCAAGCGCTCCGAGTTCAATCTCTACATCCAGAGCAACGGCGGCCAGGTCGAGCCGCTGGTCAGGGAACTGGAAGCCCGCGCCGTCCGCTGACCCTGCGTCAGCGATGCGGCCGGATGTCGTTGTTGACCTTCCGGTCGCCCGCCGCCCAGCGCCGCAGCGTCTCATGCGCCGTCGTGCGCTGATGGACGGCGATTTCGCCGGCATCGGGCGGGTCGGAGGTGAACTCGACCAAAAGCCCGTCCGGGTCCTGGACATAGATCGACTTGCAGTAGCCGTGGTCGACTTCGCGCACCTTCAGGTCCGCGCCCTCGAGCCGCTGCTTGATCGCGCGCTGCGCCTCGTCGGTGACGGCGAGCGCGATATGGATGAAGGTCGGCTGCTTGTTCGCCTGGTAGGCGGCGGCCGCTTCGGGATCGGCGAAGTTGAAGAAGGCGAGCGCCCCGCCGTCGCCGATGCCGTAGAAGGCGTGACTGTAGCTCGTGCGCCGTCCGGGGAACTCCGGGAACTCCGCTTCCTCGATCCAGGCGGCGAGCAGCGGCAGGCCGACGATGTCCTCGTAGAAGTGGCGGGTCCGCTCCTGGTCGGCGCAGACATAGGCGTTGTGATGCAGCCGCAACGGCAAGGTGCTCATGGGCCTCTCCTCACAGCAGGCAGACGAAGTCCTCGAACTTACCCGATGTCGTGCGCGAAAGCTCGGCCGGGAAGGCGAGGTCGATGCGGAATTCCTGGCCGAATTTGGCCCGGGCCCAGCCGACGACGCCGCGCTTCTCCCCGTCGGTGAGCATCCGCTCTGCCTGCAGGCGCACTTCGATGCGGTCGAGATGGGTCTGCGCGAACTGGTATTGCCGGATCGGCGCCAGCGCTAAAAGCTTGCCGATATCGTCCGACGACAGGAGCGGCCAGCGCTCGCCCTCGGCCGCGCGCAGCATGTTCTGCCGCCGGCCCAGGATGCGCCGGATCACCGGCAGGCCGCGGCCGCACGGGCAGGGGGCGCCGACCTCGGCGTGATCGCCGACATCGTAGCGCAGCAGCGGCATTGCGAGATTGTGCAGGGGTGTGACGATCACCCGCCCGATCTCGCCGGGAGCGCATGGCCTGCCGGCAGGGTCGAGGATCTCGACCAGTACCGTCTCGGACTGCAGGTGATAGTGGTCGGCTTGCGGACACTGCAGGGCGAGATAGCCCGTCTCGCGCGTGCTGTAGGTGTCGACGACCGGCGCGCCCCACTCGGCTCGGCAGAGCTCGCGCAGGCCGGGCGCCAGGATCTCGGAGATCGTCAGCACTTGCCGCAGCTTGCGCGGCCGCAGACCGGTCTCGGCGCTGCGCCGCAGCAGGCGGTCGAGCATCGTGGGATGCGTCAGCAGGTAGTCGGGTTCCTCGCGCAAAAGCCATTTCAGCTGGTCGTCGACCGGCGTCGTGATGTTGAGGCTGACGCACGGGGCGGTCCGGAAGATGTCCGCGGTCGAGAAGCCCCAGTTGTCGAGGTGTTCGCCGTCGGGATAGAGCGCCTTGCCGGCCGTCGATTCGCGGATGGCCGCGAGCTTCCCCGAGAAGTCGCGGCCGTGCCAGAGATGCTCGCGCACCGTGACGGCGCTCCACATCAGCAGCCAGAGATCGCTGCGCACGGCGTGGATCGGCTTGCCGGTCGATCCCGACGTGTAGACTTCCGTGCGCTCGCCGTGTCCGTCGGGCAGGGCACGGCTCATGAGGTCGTCGCCGGCTTGCCGCACGTCCTGGCGTGTCAACAAAGGCAGCTCGCGCCAGCCCTGCCAGAACGCCTCGCCGTCGGCATCGGCCAGCTTGCCGAGGCGGCGGCGGTAGAACGGCACGTGCCGAGTGGCATGAGCGAGCAGGCGCTTGAGCTGCGCTTGCTGTCCGTCGCGCAGGCGATCGGCGGGCCACCATTGCGTGCGTTCGAGCTGGAAGAGCAGCGAAAGGGTGGCCATGCCGCGGCCTGAAACGGCGGCCGGCCAGGCGATGTCGGGAAGCGCGCTGTCGAACGGCATGATCATGCCCGCAGGATGCAGCGGATTGCGGCAGCGTAAAGTCGGTTGCTCTTTGAGAATGATTCCGGTTTGCGCCGGTCACAGCAAAACCACCACCGACCGAATTGGTTCCACCGCATCATGATTGCGGAACATGTGAAGAAGCGAACGGAACACAGCGGGCGTCGTGCGCGTTATTGCTCCGGCGATCAAACAGGAGGCTGCAATGTCGATAGCCAAGAAGGCTGGACTGCTCATCGGTGTGATCGGCGTCGCCGCCGCAGTGGCGACCTCGGCCGAGGGCGGTGAAGGCGGCCATGGCAAGCGCTTTCGCGGCTCGCCGGTCTTCATCGTCGAGCAGCCTGTCATCGTGCGCCAGGCCCCGGTGTATGTCGCGCCGGCCCCGGTGATCTATGCCCCGGCGCCGACCTACTACGAGCCGATGTACCAGCGCTACGACGCCTACCCGTCGAGCCCGAGCCTCAACATCAACATTCCGCTGCGCTAGCTGCAGCACCGACCATTGGGCCGCCGCCTGCAAGGGCGGCGGCCTTTCGTTTGCCCGTCACACGGTGAGGTACTGGTGCACGATGCGCTCGTCGGCCTGCAGGTCGGCGGGCGTGCCGGTGAAGCGCACCTCGCCCTTCTCCAGGATGTAGACGCGGTCGGCCAGCGCCATCACGAACTGCAGGTTCTGCTCGGCCAGCACGATCGAGAGCCCGGTCGCCTTGAGTTCGGCGACGCGCTGCTGCAGCAGCTCGACGATCAGGGGCGCCAACCCTTCCGACGGCTCGTCGAGCAGCAGAAGCTCGGGATTGCCCATCAGGGTGCGGGCGATGGTCAGCATCTGCTGCTGGCCGCCGGACAGCACGCCGCCGCGCCGGTCGCGGATCTCGGCGAGGTCGGGGAACAGCGCGAACACCTGCTCCTCGCTCCAGGTCGTCCTGCCGCCGGCGCCGGTGCGCCGCGCGATGTCGAGGTTCTCCCACACCGACAGCTCGGGGAAGATGCGCCGGTCCTCCGGCACGAAGCCGATGCCCAGCCGGCAGATGCGATGTGGTCCGAGCCGGGCGATGTCCTGGCCCTTCCACATCACGTGGCCCTGCCGCGGCGGGGTCAGGCCCATGATCGAGCGCATGGTCGTGGTCTTGCCGACGCCGTTGCGCCCGATCAGGGCGATGCATTCGCCGGCCTGGACCTCGAGCGAGACGCCGAACAGGACCTGGCTCAGGCCATAGGCGGTATGAATGCCATCGACCTTGAGGTCAGACATGCCCGTGCTCCCCGAGATAGACACGCTTCACCTCCGGGTCGTTGCGCACAGCGTCGGGCGCGCCCGAGGCGATGATCTCGCCGTGATGCAGCACCGAGATGCGCTCGGCGATGCCGAACACCACCGACATGTCGTGCTCGGTGAAGAGCAGGGTGAGCCCGCGCGCCTTCACGATGTCGCGCACCGAGGCGATGGTCTCGCCGGTCTCCTGCGGCGACATGCCGGCGGTCGGCTCGTCGAGCAGCAGCAGGCGCGGCTGGGAGGCCAAGGCGATCGCGAGCTCGAGCTGCTTCTGCTTGCCGTAGCTCAGCTCGCCCGCGGTCTCCAGGGCCTCGGGTGCGAGGCCGACCAGTTCCAGCAGCTCCTGCGTGCCTTGGCGATGCAGCGAGCGGCCGGGGCGGAAGAGGTTCCACTGCTGGCCTTCATGCGCGATCAGCGCCACCTGGACGTTCTCGAACACGGTGAGGCGGGGATAGATGTTGATGCGCTGGAACGAGCGGGCGATGCCCAGCCGCACGATCTTCTGCGGCGGCAGGTCGACCAGGTCGCGGCCTTCGAACGACACGCTACCCTTGTCCGGCCGCAAGTGGCCGGTGATCAGGTTGAAGAAGGTGGTCTTGCCGGCGCCGTTGGGACCGATGATGGCGTGGGTCTCGCCGGCCAGAAGCTCGAAGGAGACGTCGCGCGTGGCGACGAAGCCCGCGAACGACTTCCACAAGCCGTCGATGTGCAGCATGGCGGTCATGATCGACCTCGGCGCGCCTTCACGCGTCTTGCCAGGCCAATGAGCCCATCGGGCAGCACCATCACGATCACCAGCAGGATCAGGCCCAGCACGGTCGGCCAGTAGGGCGTGTACTGGTTGGTGAAGGTCTGCAAGAGATGCAGGACGGCGGCGCCGATGATCGGCCCGATGAAGGAATAGATGCCGCCCAGCAGCACCATGATCAGCACCTGCGCCGATTCGGTCCAGAAGGCGTTCTCGATGTACATGCCGCGGTGGTACATGCCGAACAATGCGCCGGCGAGCCCGCCGAACGTGCCGGCTACGGTGAACGCAGCCCAGCGCATGTGGCGCGTGTCGACGCCGATGAAGCCCGCGCGCTGGCTGTTCTCGCGGATCGCCACCAGCGTCAGGCCAAACGCCGAATGGCAGATCACCCACAGCGCCGCGATGCCGGCTGCCACGACGATCAGCGTGAAGTAGAAGTAGCCGACGTGATGGGCGATCATCGCCGGCATCTTGATGCCGGTGAAGCCGTCGTCGCCGCCGGTCACTTCCTTCCATTTGAAGGCGACGCCCCATACCAGCATGGCGAAGGCGAGCGTCAGCATGGCGAAATAGATCTGCGTCAGCCGCACGCAGAAGTATCCGACCACAGCGGCCACCAGCCCGGCCAGCACCACCGCCGCCGGCAGGGCGAGGGCGAGCGGCCAGCCGTAGGTGGTGAGGAGGATGGCGCAGGCGTAGCCGCCGATCGCGAAGTAGGCGGCGTGGCCGAACGAGATGTTGCCGGTGAAGCCGATCAGCACGTTGAGGCTGAGCGCGAACAGGGCGTAGATCATCACCTCGGTGGTGAGGTCGACGGCATAGCGGCTGCCGGCCAGCGGCACCAGCGCCAGCAGCAGGACGATGATCGCCGAGGCGATCAGGTGACGGCGTTGCGGCATGTCAGTGCCCCGTCTCGGGCCGGCCGAGAAGACCCCAGGGCCGGATGATCAGCACCACCAGCATCAGCACGTAGGGCAGGACGTCCTGCCAGTTGGGCGCCAGGACCGTGCCGAACTGGACGACGAAGCCGAAGGCCAGCGCGCCCAGGAAGGAGCCCCACATGTTGCCCAGCCCGCCGATGATGACGATGATGAAGCACTCGTTGATGATGGTGGCATCCATGCCCGGCACCAGGGCGATGCGCGGTGCGGCGAGCGCGCCGCCGACGCCGGCCAGCGCCGAGCCGATGGTGAACACCGCGGCATAGACCATCGGCACGTTGACGCCCAGCGCCGCCAGCATCTCGCGGTCCTGGGTGGCGGCGCGCACGACGCGGCCCCAGCGCGTGCGGTCGACGACGAACCACATGGCGACGGCGATCAGGGGCCCGACGACACAGAGGAAGAGCTGGTACTGCGGCAGCATGACGAAGCCCAGGTTGACCGCGCCGCCCATCCCCGGCGGATAGCCGACCGAATACTGGTCGGTACCCCAGATC